>JBGUSR010000044.1:0-105375 GCA_045132635.1 Akkermansia sp. | reverse complement strand
GGAGACGGAAGGCTATGGCTTAATATATTAGCCGCGATTTCTGCCACCCGCTCACTTCGTTCGGGGTTCGTTTTGTTTGCTTAGTCAACCCAGGGTTCCGCCGCTGACGCGGCTGCACCCTGGGCTACCAGCTGGCGCCCTCACGGGCTCAATGTTCCGCTCGCTGACGCGAGCCTGCTGTTCGACAGACTCCAATTTACCGATCAATTTTGCATACATGATGCCCGGATGCCAGAAGTGGTAAATTTTGCAGAAAATGCCGCAGAATAGGCTTGTAATGCGTTGGTGGGTGAGGATAGGGCAGAAGCCCAGAATGAGGGCTGCGCGCCTTATAGATGCCGTGTGACGCAAAATTTAAGAAAATGACGCACTATAATATTGAGGCGCGCGCGTACGCGCGTATAATGGCCGGCACTTATGAGTGATAACGTAACGCCCCCGGAGGATGCTGAGAAGCTTTCTACCGGGGCACAGCAGGAGTACGGCGCCGCCCAGATTGACAAGCTGGAGGGTCTTGAAGCCGTGCGTAAGCGTCCGGGTATGTACATTGGTGACCCGGATGAACGTGGTTTGCATCACTGTGTGTTCGAAGTGCTGGATAACTCGATTGACGAGCATCTGGCCGGATACTGCAGCAAGATCATCATCCAGATTCACGAGGGCGGTACCATTTCCGTGATTGACAACGGCCGTGGTATTCCGGTGGATATGCACCCGAAGTTCGGCATTCCTGCCGTGGAGCTGGTGCTCACCAACCTGCACGCCGGTGGTAAGTTCGGCCAGGGTGCCTACAAGTACTCCGGCGGTCTGCACGGTGTGGGTGCCAAGTGCGTGAACGCCCTTTCCGATTTCTTCAAGGCTGAGGTGCGCCGCGATGGCAAGCGCCATGTGATTACCTTCGAGCGTGGTCGCACCACCGAGAAGCTGCACGTGGTGGGCTCCTGCCCGGAAGGCCAGACCGGCACGGCTATCACCTTCCTGCCCGACCCGACCATCTTCACCGATACCACGGAATTCAAGTTTGACCTGCTGGCCCGCCGTCTGCGCGAGCTCGCCTTCCTGAACCCCGGCCTTGTCATCGAACTGGTGGACGAGCGCACCGGCCAGGAGCGTAGCGAGACGTTCTACTATGCCGACGGTATCCGCGAGTTCGTGAAGCAGCTGGGCGAGAACAAGACGCTGATCACGGCCGAGCCTATTGCCATGAGCGGCGTGCGCCACATTGAGGTGGAGTACGACGGCAAGACCATGGAGGACGATGTGATTGTGGACGTGGTGATGCAGTACAACGACAGCGACCGCTACCAGATTCAGTGCTACGCCAACTCCATTTTCAATGCTGACGGCGGTACTCACCTTTCCGGTTTCCGCAGCTCGCTGACCCGCGCCATCAACAACTACGCCAAGACGAACAACCTGCTCAAGGATAAGGATCCCAGCCTGAACGGCGACGACGTGCGCGAAGGTCTGGTGGCCGTTATCTCGGTGAAGATGCCCAATCCGCGCTTCTCCTCCCAGACGAAGGATAAGCTCGTGAACACCGAAATCGAAGGTGTGGTGAGCAGCGTGGTGTATGAGGAGCTCAAGGAATACTTCGAGGAGAATCCCCAGGTGGCCAAGACCATCATCGACCGCTGCCTTATCGCTTCCCGCGCCCGCGAGGCCGCCCGCAAGGCCCGCGAAAGCGTGCGCAAGAGCGCGATGACCGTGGGCGGTGGTCTGCCTGGTAAGCTGGCCGACTGCTCCTGCCGCGACCCGAAGCTCAGCGAGCTGTTCATTGTGGAGGGTGACTCCGCAGGTGGCTCCGCCAAGATGGGCCGCGACCGCCGCACGCAGGCTATTCTGCCGCTGCGCGGTAAGATTCTCAATGTGGAGAAGGCCCGCCTGGATAAGGCTCTGGGCAGCGAGACGATTCAGAACATCATCACCGCCATTGGTGCCGGCATCGGCGATGGCGAGGGTGAAGGTTCCTTTGATTTGAACAAGGTGCGCTACCACAAGATTATCCTGATGGCTGATGCCGACGTGGACGGTTCCCACATCTGCACGCTGCTGCTCACCCTGTTCTGCCGCCATATGCCGCAGCTGGTGCGCGCCGGGTATCTCTACATTGCCCAGCCGCCGCTGTACCGCGTGATTCACCGCAAGGTGGAGCAGTATGTGCAGGATGAGGTATCCCTGAACCGCAAGCTCATTTCCCTGGGCGCGGGCGATGTGACCCTGCGCACACCCGATAAGAGTAAGGAGTTCGATGCCGATTCCCTCATGGCCATCCTGGAGACCCTCATCAACCTGCAGAAGTACGAGGGCAGCGTGGCCCAGCATGGTGGCGACTTCAAGGACCTGCTGCGCCACCGCTCCGAGAGCGGTGCATTCCCGCAGTACCTGGTGAAGGTGCGCTGCGGTAATGATGAAGAGGTGCAGTACTTTGCCGATATGGACAGCCTGAGCGCTTTCTCCGAGGAGAACCGCGACCTCTTCCTCTTCGGCGAACCCAGTGAGGAGGAGCTTGCCGCCAATCCGCTGCCGGTGCGCGAAGGCCCCAGCCGCCGCGCTCTGCTGCATGAGCTGCACGAGGCCAAGGCCATTTCCCGCGTGCTCACCCGCCTGGAGGAGCTTGGAATTGATGCTGACCACCTGCTGTGCGATGATGCCCCGGTATTCGAACTGGTGGAGAACTCCCGCAACACGGTGACTCCCATCAACTTCGTGGGTGATATCCTGGCCAAGGTGCTGGAAATCGGCGGCCGCAGCGTAACCATCACCCGATTCAAGGGTCTTGGTGAAATGGACGCCAAGGACCTGTACGCCACTACCATGGACCCGGAGAAGCGCGAGCTGCTCCGCGTGCGCCTGGATGATGACAACGCTGTGCAGGCTGACAAGATGTTCACCATCCTCATGGGCGACCTGGTGGAACCCCGCCGCCGCTTCATTGAGGACAACGCCCTCAACGTCCGCAACCTCGACGTGTAACCCCTGACTTTTCATTCTGATTATGAGCGAAACAAGAATTCGTCCCGTCGACGTGGCTGAGGAGGTATCCCGCAGCTTCCTGGATTACTCCATGTCGGTGATTATCTCCCGCGCCCTGCCGGACGCCCGCGACGGTCTCAAACCTTCCCAGCGCCGTGTGCTTTATGCCATGCATGAGCTCGGGCTGGTGCCCAGCAAGGGCACAATCAAGTGTGGTAAAATCGTGGGTGACACCATCGGTAACTACCACCCGCACGGTGACCAGTCCGCCTACGGTACGCTGGTGACCATGGCTCAGCCCTGGAATATGCGCGATGTGCTCGTGCAGGGGCAGGGTAACTTCGGTACGCCGGAAGGTGACCCGCCCGCAGCCATGCGATACACCGAAGCCAAGCTGAGCCACCTGGGTGTGGCCCTCATGGACGACCTGGACAAGGATACGGTGGATTTCCAGCCGAACTACGACAACCGCCTCACGGAACCTGTGGTGTTCCCCTCCGCTTTCCCGAACCTGCTGGTGAACGGCGGCACGGGTATTGCTGTGGGTATGGCCACCAACATGGCCCCGCACAATCTGGGCGAAGTGGTGGATGGTATCTGCGCCTATATCGATAATCCCCTCATCACCGCCGAGGCTCTGCGCGCCTACATCAAGGGCCCGGACTTCCCCACCGGTGGCTATGTGCTGGGGTACAAGGGTATCGACAGCTACTTCCGCACCGGCCGCGGCAGCGTCCGCATGCGCGGTAAGATGGAAGTAGTCACCAATGAGAATGGCCGCGAGTTCATTCATATTTCCGATGTTCCCTACGGTGTGAACCGCGCTGTGCTGCAGGAGCGTATCGCCGAGCTGGTTCGTGATAAGATTATCACCGATATTGCCGGCATGCGCGACCTGACGGACTACATCGAAATCGAGCTGAAGCGCGATGCCCGCCCGCAGGTGGTCATCAACCAGCTGTATAAGCTCACCAGCATGGAGACTTCTTTCTCTGTGAACATGCTGGCCATTCATGAGGGGCGCCCGAAGGTGCTCACCATGAAGGATGCCATCAACTTCTACGTGGAGCACCGCCGCGAGGTTGTGGTGCGCCGCACGAAGTTCCTGCTCCGCAAGGCTGAGGACCGCGCCGAGGTGTTGGAGGCCTACCTCATCGCCCTGGCGAACATGGATGAGTTCATCCGCATCATCCGCGACTCGAAGAACCGTGAGGACGCCCGCAACCGACTGATGCAGTTCAGCTTCCCCGTGGAGCTGGCCAAGGGGCTTGGCATCCTCATCCACAGCCAGCCCTCTGTGCAGGGTGACAAGTACATCTTCACGGAGCGCCAGGTGAACGCCATCCTCGAACTCCGTCTCTACCAGCTCACTGCTCTGGAAAACGACAAGATTTCCGACGAGTACAAGAAGCTGCTCGAGCTTATCGAGGACTATCTGGACATTCTGGCCAATGAGAGCCGCGTGCTCGGTATCGTGAAGGATGAGCTGCGCGCCATCAAGGAGAAATATGCCACCCCGCGTATGACTCACATCATTCCCTTCGAGGGCGACATGGCCATTGAGGACCTCATCCCCAATGATTCCATGATTGTGACCATCTCCCACAGCGGCTACATCAAGCGCACGAACTCCGATGAGTACCGCCTGCAGGCTCGCGGCGGTAAGGGTATCAAGGCTGCCACAACCAAGAGCAAGAAGGATGCCAACGACTTCGTGGAGCACCTCTTCGCTGCCCAGAATCACGACTACATCATGTTCTTCACGAACACCGGCCGTGTGTACGTGGAGCGTGTGTACGAGATTGACGAGGCCGCCCGCAGTGCCCAGGGCCGCTCCATCAAGAACCTGCTGGATATGCAGGCCGATGAACGCATCGCTGCCATCCTGCGCCTCGAGCGCCGCGTGAGCGAGGACGGTAAGGATATCACCTTCGCAGAGGATTCCGGCAACGTCGTGTTCGCCACCAAGGACGGCACGGTGAAGAAGACCGCCCTCAACGACTTCGTGAACTACCGCAAGGCCGGTATCATCGCCATCAACCTGGAGGAAGGCAATTCCCTGGTGAACGCCGCCCTTACCTCCGGCAACGATGAGGTGGTGCTCGTCACGCACGATGGCATGAGCATCCGCTTCAAGGAAGAGGATATGCGTACGCAGGGCCGTAACACCATCGGTGTGCGCGGTATCAAGCTGCGCGAGGGCGACTATGTGGTGGCCCTGGCCGTGGTGCAGAATGAGGCTCACCTCCTCGTGGTGTCCGAGAACGGTCTCGGCAAGCGCACGGTGTTCGATGAGTACCGCCCGCAGACCCGCGGTGGTATCGGTATCAAGACCATGAACTGCACGGATAAGACCGGTCGCGTGGTGTCCGCCACCACCGTGACCGATGCCGATGAGCTCATGATTATGACCTCCGGCGGCCAGTCCGTCCGCATGAAGGTGAACACCATCCGCGAGACCGGTCGCGCTGCCCAGGGTGTGAAGCTTATCACCCTCGATGGCAAGGAATGCATCCAGGAGATCACCCTCGTTATCCCCGATGATGACGATGAGGACGATGCTCCTGAATCCGAGGATGCCGAATCCACCACCACCGATGAAGCCGACGCTCCGCAGGAGTAAAGCCTTATCTGCTTCATAGATAACTCATAAGTATCACCCCACCTGCCGTTGCGGCAGGTGGGGTGAAGTGTAACTAGAATGTGGGCCTGTTCCAGATTTGCCGATGCCATTCTGCATACTAATCTGACAAATCGGACTTTGTTGCTCTCGAGGCACGGGACTTTAGTCCCGAAAACCATGACGCTTAGAATCGGGACTAAAGTCCCGTGCTCCGATGAAATAGCTCGCCAAAGTCCGGTTTGTCGGCCTGTTCCTGATTATGCCAACGCGTAATTCAGAGAAATTTGACGATTGAGCTAGTCCGACGGGCAGGGGCTGTGGAGGTGAAGACATGAAGAAGCCCCGGTTCTGAGGGAAGAACCGGGGCGGGGAGAAAACAGGGGATAGAGTGCGTTATTCTGCCTGCTGCGGAGTCTTTTTCTTGGCGTAGCGGGCGAGAACGGCCATGCCTCCCTTGTAGTAGGGGTATACGAAATCGACCTTCTGCTGGCGCTCGGGGGTGATGGACATACAGCCGCCTACCAGGTCAGCCTCGCCCTTCTGGAGGGTGTCCAGCAGGTTGGCGAAGGGAACATTCAGGTATTCGATCTGCATGTTCAGCTCGTAGGCAATGCGGTTGATGGTTTCGATGTCCATGCCCATGCGCTCGTTATAGGCCTCGTAGGCCATGGGAATCTGGGAGAAATCGGTGGCATAGCGGATGGTGCCGGCGCTGCCGTCGTAGTCCTCCTTGTGCGTCCATTCGGTGATGTGGCGGTTCTGGTCAATGGACATGCACCATTTGTTCTTGAATTTTTCCAGTTCTCCGCTCTGCTCCAGCTGCTGAATGACAGCGCTGATGCGGGCATTCAGCGGGTCTCCCTTGCGTGTGGCAAAGGAGTAGTTGTCTTCCGCATAGGTGAAGGCAACATAGAGCTCCTCCGGATAATAAGCCGCCCAGAGCTGGGCAATGGGTTCGTCTTCCAGCACTGCGTCAACCTTGCCCTCGCGCAGTGACTGGACAATGACTCGGATGTAGTCATTCGGCTTGTATTCGGTAATAGCCGGTTGGATGGGCTTCAGTACATCGGGGAACATACTGCCGGTCAGGTAGGAGACCCGCTTACCCGCCAGATCTGCGACGGTGTGGATTTCCGTCGGCTGCTCCGTATCCGATGAGTCGCAGCAGCTGCAAAGTCCGACAAGCGAGATAAGGCCTAACATCAGAGATGAGAGAAAAGAGTTGATTCTTAACATACGCGCCACATCTTAACGAATATGGGAGAACAAGTCAAACGGTTTCTGATTCATATGAAGCAAATGCGAAATTGTAAATACTATGTTTCCTTATGCTCTGGAGGCTGATTTGATGCGTGTGTAATGTGACGAATTCGTCACATGGTATGTGGCGGAGAGTTCACATTAGAAAGCGTGCGGGGGCGGGGTTGTGTGTGGTAGAGTGGGGGGCGTATGAATGAAATGTATATCGCGATATTGGGCATACTGCTCTTGCTGGCGGTGTTTGACCTGGTGGTGGGCGTGTCGAACGATGCGGCCAACTTCCTGAACTCTGCTGTAGGCTGCAACGCGGCGCGCCGTGGTGTGGTGCTGGCGGTGGCAGCGGTGGGTATTGTGCTGGGCGCGTCGCTTTCCGGCGGGATGATGGAGATTGCCCGCAGCGGCGTGTTTGTGCCGGCGCAGTTTTCCTTCCATGGTGTGATGATTCTGTTCCTGGCTGTGATGCTGACAGATGTGATTCTGCTGGATCTGTTCAACACCTTTGGTCTGCCGACCTCGACCACGGTGTCGCTGGTGTTCGAGTTGCTGGGCGCGGCCGTGGCCGTGGCGCTGTTCACCATGTATGAGGGTGGGGCAGATGTGGCGCAAAGCCTGGGCGCGTATATTAACAGCTCCAAGTCGCTCACCATTATCTCCGGTATTTTCTGCTCGGTGGCCGTGGCCTTTACCTGCGGTTGCGTGGTGATGTGGTTCTCCCGCCTTCTGTTCAGCTTCCGCTACCAGCGGGCGTATAAGTATATCGGTTCTCTGTGGTGCGCGGCTTCGCTCACGGCTATCAGTTATTTCGCCGTGTTCAAGGGGCTGAAGCACAGCTCGGTGGTGACACCGGAGATGCTGGCCTGGCTGAACAGTCATATCGGTATCGTGGTGCTGGGTACGCTGGGTGTGTGGTTCGTGGTGTCCTTTATCCTGCAGTATGTGCTGCGCGTGAATACGCTGCGTATCACGGTGCTGGCAGGTACCTGCGCGCTGGCTCTGGCCTTTGCGGGTAATGACCTCGTGAACTTCATCGGCGTGTTTATGGCTGCTGAATCCTCGTACCACATTGCGAGCGCTCACGTGGCCGCTGGCGGCTCTCTGGAGGGCCTCCGCATGGGTTCCCTGGCGGAGCCGGTGCAGGCGAATCTGGGCTATCTGCTGGCCGCCGGTGGCGTGATGGTGCTGGCGCTCATCTTCTCTAAGAAGGCCCGTACGGTGACGGAGACTGAGGTGAAGCTGGCGCGCAGCAGCGGTGTGAGTAAGGAGCGTTTCGGTTCCTGTCTGCCGGCTCGTGCTGCGGTGCGCTGGGCACTGAATGCCTCGCGCTTCATTTCGCGCATTACGCCGGAGCCTGTGGCCCGCTTCGTGGGCAAGCGTTTCCAGCCGCTGGAGCTGAGCGAGGACGACGGCACGGCTTTTGATATGGTGCGCGCCTCGGTGAACCTGACGGTTTCTGCGCTGCTTATCTCCCTGGCTACCTCGCTGAAGCTGCCGCTTTCCACCACCTATGTGACCTTCATGGTGGCCATGGGTTCCTCCCTGGCAGACCGCGCCTGGGGGCGCGATAGTGCGGTGTATCGCATCACGGGTGTGATGGTGGTTATCGGCGGCTGGTTTACCACAGGGCTGCTTGCTTTCCTGGCTGCCAGTATCACGGCTTCTGTGATGATGTTCGGCGGTATGTGGGGTGTAGGGTTCATGCTGCTGGTGGCCGGCGGAATCCTGGTGAAGTCTGCCTATCTGCACCGCCGCAAGAATGCCGAATCTCTGCCGGAGCTTAATCTGGATTCTCCTGCCGTGATGCGTGAGCTTGGAGAGGCCTCTGTGGACCGTCTGGGCCGCGCCTACGGTATTTACCGCGCGACGGTGAAAGCCCTGCTTGCGGAGGATTACAGCGCGCTGAAGCGCCTGCGCAAGAAAGCCCGTGAGCTGAACCGCACGCTGGAGGCGGTGCAGGAGGACCAGATTCTCCCCTGCCTGCAGACTTTGCCTGCCCGCCTGTACGACCGGGGGCAGTTGGCCCTGCGCCTGCATGAGAACAGTCTGCACGTAGCCGAATGTCTGCTGACGGTGGTGAAGGCTGCCTACAAGCATATCGACAATAACCACGTGGGGTTGACGGCAGAGCAGGGGCGTGACCTCCTTTCCATGAGTGACCGTATCTCGGCCTGCTTCCCCGGGCTTTCGCTCAGACTGCAGAGCGACGGTGGCGCCGGTATCGAAGCCATGATGGCGCAGTCCGGTGATTTGAAGCAGGAGTTTGCCCAGTGCATCCGCGAGCATCTTATCCGCGCTGAGGAGGATGTGGTGGACATGCGCAATGGCATCTTGTACCTGAATCTGCTGAACGAGACTCGCGCCATGGTGCGCCACTCTTTCGCCCTCCTGCAGGACCAGGCTGAACTCTTCCGTTCGCATATGTGAGTCTCTATGCCGAATGCGAGAGACCCCGGTCAGGTTTTCCTGGCCGGGGCTGATTGTTGCCTGAAACTGGCATGCTGAGAATTACGGTAAACGATTTTTTGCCAATTATATTGGTTTAGAGCAATTTTCTGCCAAAAAGTCCGGAAATGTGAATTTTGCCTTATTTTTCTAAAAAATTGTAAAACCTAGAAAAAGAACGGAAAATGAAGAAAAATGGGCCAAAAAAGGCCAAAATGGCGGGCGTGGAGCTCATGCCCTGTGCCTATGGCAGCACAATTTTGGCTTTATTCAGGAGATTTTGAGCTGTATAGCTTCTTTTGGGTGTTTATGCACCTTTGTGGTGCGACATGGCTGTTTTGCACAGAAAAATCATAAAAAAATAGCATTTATATACAAATTAAAAACTGCAGACGGAATAAGAAAAGTATTGAGTAACACAGATATAGAACGTGTGTTTTTGATGAGTTTTGAAATTTTGTTTAGAAAAACAGGAAAGTAACGCTAAAAGCAACACAGCAAGAAGAGATAGCAAGTTGTAAAAATGGGGTGTAAGCATATACGACAAAACGTCGAAAAACGACAGGAAAAAGATATCTATAATGAGTGAAGATAATAATAGTGTTTAACGCAGGTAGACGGTGTAATAAAATATATGAGAAATAGGCAAAATGCTCTGAAATTTGATGAAATCGTGCTCTGTGGTTGGACTCAGGTTGTGTGAAGCGAGGTCGGGAAAGGAGGATGGTGATATTCGGGAATAATGGCAGAATTCAGGGTGTACTCCGCTTCTTAAGTATTGAATAAGAGTCTGGAAAATGGCGAAAGGAAGCGGTATCATGCTACCTTGAAAATAGGGTAAAACGGGATAAAAACAGGCCTGATTGGGCTGTTTTGGTGTGTTTTTTTTCGGGGGATGAGGAGGTGGAAACTGGGTGAAACCGGCCTTAAATGGGTGTTTATGCACCACTTTGCAGAATAGCGTTTTCACGGTGGGGAAAATTATCTTGTTTTCCGCCTTTATGGTGCTAAAATGGCGGCATGGTATATCGATTAGCCAGACCGGAACGGAAGAGCAATGGGTGGTTTCTGGGGTACGTAGTGGTGCGTCAGGGGCTCGTTATGCTGATTATTTATGCTCTGCTCTGGCTGCTGATTCCGCTGGATTGGGATATTTTAGCGGCGGCTTTTCTGGTGACACTCGTGCTGGTGACCTGCCAGAACCGGGTGCTGATTCGCCGCCATGAGCGCCGTTTTGAGATGCTGGGAACCCAGTTTGTGACCCTGACGGAGGCAGGAATTCTGGTGGAGGGAGAGAGCACCGGGATGAATTGTTTTGTGCCGTGGAAGCTTGTCAGGCGCGCCTGGCTGCACCATGATATGCTGATGGTGCAGCAGACGAATGGGCTGTTTCACCTGCTGCCCACGGAGTCTCTGCGGCGGGAACAGGCAGAGGAAATGCTGGCTTGTGTGAGGGCTCACGCCGGGAAAAAACAGGCCCCTTTCATAGCCCCGCCTGCCGGGCTTCTTTCCGAAACCCCGTCCCGGGTGATGGCATCTCCGGCACAGTGGCGGGAGTATGTGAACTTCATTATGGGGGCGGCCATACCCGGCAGAATGGTGGCGGGATACGTGGGTGTCTTTTCGATTGGCCTGGGATGTGGCTTAATCTGGGTATGGGAGCTGTATGCTCTGCTGCTGCCCTTGCTTGTCGTCGCTGTTGTGCTCATCGTCATGGTAGCGAATCCCGGGCTGTGTGCTCGGGCGATGTGGAAGACTCCCTCGCCGGGGTATGTGCATGTGAGCCGGGATGCCGTGCTGGTGCAGGCTGACAACGGGGCCTGGGCTGTGCTGCCCGTCGGGCAGATTGAGTCGGCTGTGCAGCTGCGCCACGGCATTGTTTACCGTACCCGGATACACACCTTCGTGCTGGCGGATTCAACTCTCGAGCCTTCGCCGTATCTGCCCCGGCCGCGCAAGGTGAGCAGGCGTCCGCTTCTGGCGTTGCTCCTGGTTCTGGTGTTGCCGCTCGTGTCGCTGGTATCCCTGAGCATGCTTCAGCCCGATCCCTACGAGGAGGCGGTGGAGCGAGGTGAGCAACTGCAGATGTATGTGGAGGAGCTACTGCCCCCGCAGGAATATCCCGGGTACATCATCTATTGCGCCTACTATGCCGATGCGCAGATTCTGAGCATCGATTGGGAGGAAGACCTGGAGGTTTATCTTCACCTCTCGCCGGAGTATGAAGAAGGGCAGTCCGAAGACTGCCCTGAGGAAGAGGAGTGATGCCCGGCATCAGAATCGTGCGCCGATGCCTAGCTGCAGCACGGGGTACACGCAGAGGTCGTCCGCAATCTTGAAGAAATCGCGTCCTTCCTTGCGGATGGATTCCTCCAGCACGGAATTGGTGACCGGCTTCATCTGATCGGTGGTGGTGTCCCGGTAGTTCAGGTTGCCGGAGCTGCCTACCGTCAGTTTGCCGTTGCCCATGAAGTTGATGCCGAGGTCGAGGCTGTAGTAGAAGGTGGAGCTGCCCAGCAGGGAATCCTGGTAGCCGATGCCGATGTAGGGCTGGGCGTGGTTCCAGCTGTACTTGCCGTGAATTTCCGCCTCGTTTCCTTCGGTCATGGAGTATTCGACTCCGCCTATGGTCGCATTGGTTGCCATGCCTGGTTCACGATACATGCGTGCCTTGCAGCGCATCTTGTTCTCGCTGAAATTAAGGCCGGCGGAGATGTAGAAATTTCCCTCGCCGGGGAAGATATCGACCAGAAGTCCCACGTTGTTGCCGTAAAGTTTCAGCCGGGCATCGGAATCGCTCCAGTTTTCAGTGGCAGAATAACTCAGCATGGCACCGCGAAGGCGCAGACGTACGCTGGGGTTAATCTTGTACCCGAGGCTGATGCCGGCACCTTGGGTACCTGCGGTGATGTCGATGCTGGTGGTGTTATTCTGCCCCAGTGCAGGCAGAGTGCATCCCAGTAGCATAGAGAGAAGAATAGAGCGTTTCATTGCGATAATGGTACAATCTAACAATGTCCCCTCATGGTGTCAATGTCATAGTGTGGCACATGAGATGATTCCTGCTTGCATTATCCGGAAATCACGTTACCATGAACGATATGCCCGTATCACCGGAAAAATTACAGAAACTCCAGGATATGATGCAGCGCCTGGGTGTGCATAGGAATGACCTGGAGGAGAAATTTGTACGCGGTAGCGGCAAGGGCGGCCAGAAAGTCAATAAGACGAACAACTGCGTGTATCTGACCCATGTGCCCAGCGGCATCGTGATACGCTGTCATTGCGAGCGTGAGCGAGAGATAAACCGCTACCTGGCGAGGCGTACTCTGTGCGAGGAACTGGACCACCGCCTCAACGGCGCACCCACTCCGCGCCAGCTGGAACTGAAGCGCGCCCGCAAACGCGGCGGCAAACCCCGCTCCTGCAGCATCACCCAGCGGAAGATGGACGCTGGCGGGGAGGAGTATTGAGGGGTGAGGCGTCAGGCGGCGGGAGGCTGGAAGCGTATGCCTTTGGCGGCCTGACGGATGTCGGCCTCGGTGATGCTATCCTCGTTGAGCAGGGGGAGGTTAAAGACGTTGTTGGTCGGGATTTCCCACCAGCCGGCCAGACAGCCCAGCGCGAGGATTTCACGGAAGCTGGTGCATGATTTCAGCAGACGCTGCAGGTCGGGCGCATCGTGGAATTGTGTCCAGATGTCATCATCCTCGCGGATATAGCTCGCGAGCAATTTGCGGAGCTTGTCGGGCTTGCCGGGGCGTGGGGTGGTGTATTCTACCTCAATCTGCCAGAAGTCGACATCGTTTCTGTGGCGGAGTCGATTCCACCAGCCCGGCTGGCGGGGCGAGAGCACCTGGGTGATTTTCTGGGAATCGGACTCGCCGTGCAGAATGCTGCCGGGGGCATCCTGCAGGAAATCAGCATCGCGTGGCGGCAGGTCGGCGGCGGAGCAGATGAGCCGGAGCTCCGTTTCGGTTTCCAGCAGCAGGGGGAAGGGAAGCTGAACCTTTCTGCAATAAGGCCCCCTTGGTTTCGGTGTGCTTTTCTTTCTGATGATGCGCTTGAGCAGTAAATCCTGCATCGGGGTGATGATGATGGCGGGCAGGGTGCCGTAATCGAGGACGATGCCCAGCCAGAGGATTTTCGGCGAAAAGATGTGGGGGAATCCCCGGACGAGGATGACCATGGCGCATGTGAGCAGCATACCGCCGATGATGGGAATGCAGTTGGGACCTCGGTTAGCGCGTCGGGGATTGCAGCGGCATGTCAGAAAATAATCAATAATGCTGCACCAGTTGAGCAGCGCGATGATGGAGCCAATCAGGCTGAGTATGGTGGCTGCAATGATGATGACAACAGTGTCCATGGTGGCTGGGGTTATTTGATGGGGGTGTCTTTGCGGAAGGCAATCATCATGACAATGGGCAGCAGCATGCCTGCTCCGGCCAGTTGCCACGGCACCAGGATGATGCTCCAGAAAATGGCAGCTGGTATGGCAGCCAACCCGCCCATGTAGGTGCAGGTTGAGATGAGCAGGATGAGGGGGAAGAGTGCGGCTGTCAGGAACCAGTAGGCCATGTGTCGCTTGCGGGTCAGGTCGAAACCCGGGAAGAGCAGCAGGAAGCCCAGCGGCACCAGCAGGAGGAAGAGGCTGCTCAGCACAATGTAGAGCCCGGTGAGCCAGAGCTGCGTGGGGGGCTCTGGTTGTTTCTCGTAGGAGGGCAGAACCAGGTCGCGTTTGCCGAACTCGTTGTCCCATTTGTAGAGGAAGGCCAGCAGGGTGCGTCCATCGCTCAGCTGCGCCAGGGTCATATCCCGTACGTCATAGCCGCTGGAATAATCGTGTGTTATCATGAGTTTCGGCCAGGCGGTCAGCCTGGGCAGGAATGGGTGGAGTTGCTTCTCCCAGTGCTCGGGCAGTGGGGCAGTATTGCGGTCTTTGTTTTCCAGTCCGAAGGCACGGGTGGTTTTTGAACGCCATTCCTCCGTGGCGTAGAAGGTGAAGATGACACCTTGGTGGTCATCCGTCCCGAGGTTCCATTCCTCAGCCAGCAGTCGGTGTGGTACGGGGCCGAACCAGGGGTGAAACTGCTGCCACTGCTCCTGCGGCGTGGTTTTGGGATGTGGCTTCCATATGAAGAATGCTACAAGAGCGAGAATCATCAGCACATAGCAGATGGTGTAGATGCAGCGGGCTCGGCTCATGGAGAAATGATAGCAGAAAATGTTCTGATGTTCAAGCGTTATGGGGCTAAGTGCCTGCGAGGTAACGCTTTGCGATGTGGGAGCATACCCATGCTCCAAGCAGCAGCAAGGGAATACCTATAAGCAGGGTGCTCATCATGGCGATAAACAGCGAGGGACCGTTGTACCAGGTCGGGTATATCCAGAAAACCAGGATAATGGGGAGAATGAGAACAGCCGAGTACCAGAGGGCGTAGTGCCGCCTGCGGCTCAGATTAAAGCGGGGGAAGAGCAGCAGCAGGCCAAGCGGGGCGAGGAGGAAATCGCAGAGGAGCATCATCAGGCTGAATACTCCAATCAGAAACGAAGTCTCTTCGCCCTTTTTCTCGAAGCGTGGGCGGTAGTAGTTGCGGACGCAATTGAACTCATCTTCTTCCCAGAGTACGTTGAATGCGAATAAGGTGCGGTCATCGGCCAGGCGGGTGAGGGTGATGCCTTCGATGACGTACCCCCACTCGCTATTTGCTGCCAGCAGGCAGAGGCGGGGTGGCTGCTGGCGGAATATCGCAGTCCCTGGCTGCGTAGTCACATGCCAGTCCTCGGGGAGAGGCTCGGCAGATTCCTGAAGGTCGAGGAATTCCGCCAGCTCCTTTTCTTTATCGGCGGAGCCGGGGAAGGTGAAGCCGTAATATGTGGCATCCTTGCCTCCGGTGGAGAAGGTGGTTTTCTCCAGCTGGGCAGGAGCTTCCCCCAGCCAGCGGTGGAAAATATTCCAGCTCTCCACGGGTGTTTTCTCCGGCATCGGAATCGGGAAAAATTGCAGGAATAACAGAATACTCAGAAAAATCAGATAGCACACGGTGTAGATTTTGCGCCCCTTGCTCATGCGCTTGATATTAACCGAGAAAGCTTAGGAGTGCAAGCGTTTTTGATGGATTTATGGCGGCTCCGCTCCTATTCGAGGTACGGGACTTGGGGCTTCGCGTCTGCGCTTGCTACGCCCTCACAGGAAAGTCCCGTACTTCGATGGATTTTTGCCCTCGACAAATCTCCATTTGCCTGAAATTACCTATCTTTGGGGGATTGTCAAGGGGCGGGGTATGTGGTAGAATGGGCGGCGACATGAAGTTTCTTATCACAGCCGGGCCTACGCGCGAAGCGCTGGATCCTGTGCGTTATCTCACCAACCGTTCATCCGGCCGCATGGGTTATGCGCTGGCCGGGGCGGCGCGCCATGAGGGGCATGAGGTCATCCTCATTTCCGGCCCCACCACGCTGGATGTGCCCGCAGGGGTGGATTTCATTCCCGTGGAGAGTGCCCAGCAGATGTATGATGCCGTGCGTGATATGGTGAAGTATGCCGATGCGGCGATTTTGTGCGCGGCGGTGGCAGATTACCGCCCGGTGGCGGTGCAGGAGCAGAAAATCAAGAAGAGTGGTGACCGCATGGTCATTGAGCTGGAGAAAACGCCGGATATTCTGGGCAGCATGCGCGATGTGTTCGGTTTCACCGGAACGCTGGTGGGCTTTGCCGCCGAGACTCAGAATGTGGAGGAATACGCGCAGGACAAGCTGCGCCGCAAGAAGTGCGATTTTATTGTGGCCAATGATGTGAGCCGCCATGATATCGGCTTTGATTCGCGCGAGAATGAGGTGGCTCTGGTGTATGCCGACCACGTGGAGTATCTGGAGAAGGATACGAAGGAGCATATTGCCCTGCATATCATTGAACACGCAACGCTGATTCGCCGCCCATGAAAGTGACCATGGAAATGCTGGGCTGGGGCCCGGATTATGCGGAGGCGCTGGAGGCACTGGGGCACCCGGAGTGGTATCCCGCCCGCATCATCCGCGAGACGAAGATTAATTTTACCGTGATTGCCAAGGGCAAGGGCGACCACGAGGTGGTGCTCTGCGGCAAGGTGTGGCACGATGCGGTTTCCGATGCCGACCTGCCTACCGTGGGCGACTGGGTGGCCGTGGACCCGGGGCAGGGCAAGGATCTGCCTGTTATCCGCGCCATGCTGCCGCGCCGCAACCGCTTCTCCCGCAAGGCGCCCGGCCGCAGCTGCGCGGAGCAGGTCATCGGCGCGAATGTGGATATGGTGGTGGTTATTACCGATGCGGAGAGCGATTACAACCCGCGCCGCATCGAGCGCTACCTGACCCTCATCCGCAAGAGCGGTGCCACTCCCGTGGTGCTGGTGAACAAGGCGGATACCGCCCCCGAGGCGGACATGCAGCGCGCGGTGGAGGAAATCCGCGCGCTGGGCTGCAGCGAGGTTTACCCCATCGTAGCCCGCTGGCGCAAGGGCTACCCGCAGTATCTGCGTCGCGTGCCCAAGGGGCGCACCATCACCGTGGTGGGGTCATCCGGCGTGGGTAAGAGCACCTTTGTGAACAGTCTGCTGGGCGATGAATGGCTGGAAACCGGCCATGTGAACGAAGTGACGGGCAAGGGGCGCCACACTACCGTGGCCCGTGAGCTGGTGATTCTGGCTGGCGGCGGTGTGTTGATTGATAACCCCGGCATGCGCGAGATTCACATGTGGACGGATGCCGCCACGCTCCGAGCCCAGTTTGCCGACCTGACCGAGCTGGAGAGCCAGTGCCGCTTTGCCGACTGCTCCCACCGCAAGGATGCCGGCTGTGCCATTCGCGCCGCGCTGGAGAGCGGTACCCTCACCCAGGAACGCTACGAGCATTTCCTGAACCTGGATGCCGAAATTGCCGAACTGGAGCGACGCAATGAAAAGCGCCAGATGACCCTGGAGCGCGTGAATAAGCGAGAGAAAAAGCACCTCCTCCGCAACCGCGAGGACCGCGAAGACCACCGCCGCAACATGAATCCGCACCGCAGGCAATACTATTCGGATTGACGATTGATTATTGCGGGCTTCGCCCGCCGGATGGCCTGAATCGTCAATAAGGGGGCTTCTAATAAAGCGAAGCGGCCAGTCAATTTGCGATTTGGCGAGCCATAGGCGAGCGGCGGCGAGCGGAATTTAGAACCCGCGTCAGCGGGTGTCAGCCAGTAGCCCAGCGTGTAGCCGCGCAGCGGCGGAACGCTGGGTAACGAATAAATAAGAATCAGAACCCCGGAGCGTAGCGGAGTGGGTGGCAGCCTGTCACGGCGTAGGGGGGCAACCCGGAGACGGAAGGCTATGGCTTAGTATATTAGCCGCGATTTCTGCCACCCGCTCACTTCGTTCGGGGTTCGGTTTATTTACTTAGCCAACCCAGGGTTCCGCCGCTAACGCGGCTGCACCCTGGGCTACCAGCTGCCGCCCTCCGGGCTCAAAATTCCGCGGGTTTACGCCCGCCTGACTTCAAAACTTCGTACTTCCCACTTCGTCATTTGTACTTTCACAAACTCCAATTTGCGGAGTTGTTAGAAATGCCAAATTGACCAATTCTGGCTTTCTTGATCGTCAATTCTCCTCTTGTCTCACTGTTTCGCGGGCGGTTTTGGCAGCGATGAGCCATTGGCGTACGCCTTCCTTATCCTGCGTTTCGAGGAGGTCAATGAGGTGGTGCAGGTCGTTCACGCAGTCGTGCAGGGCGGCGCGTACGGCTACATCGTTTTCCCAGAGGATATCTGCCCACATGTTGGCGCCGCCGGAGCAGACACGCGTGGTATCGCGGAAGCCGGTGGCGGCCAGGCGCTGGAGGTCTTCCATGGGTTCCTGACCTAGTGTGGCACCGCGGGCGCAGAGGGCGGCCAGAATATGCGGGCAGTGGGAGATGCGGGCCACGGTGCGGTCGTGGTTCACCGGGTCCATTTCATAGGTGCTGGTACCCAGTGCCTGCCAGAAGGCAGCCAGCTGCTGCACCTTGGCAGCAGGGGCACCATGCGGGTTGGTGAGGGCCACGGTGGCTCCCTTGATGAGGTCGGCATAGGCATGCTCGATGCCCTGTTTCTCTGCGCCGGCCATGGGGTGAGAGCCGATGAAGCAACGCCCCCGGTTGGTGAGCATGGTGCCGGTGGTGCGGTGTACGTAGGCTTTCACGGACCCGATGTCGGTGATGATGGCCTCCTTGGAGACCGAGGAAAGAATGTAGCGGGAAAGCTCCTCAAAGGCGCCGATGGGGGTGGCCAAAATGATGAGTTCTGCCCCCCTGGCTGCCTCGCGGGCATCGGTGAACACATGCTCAGTGATGCCTTTTTCGCGCACAAAGTCGAGCGGCTGCTGGCGGCGCGCCCAGATGCGTAGCTTGCAGCCGGGCATGTGCTGGTGCACAGCCATGGCAATGGAGCCGCCGAGCAGTCCGGGGCCCAGAATGCAGACAGACTGGAAGGGCAGGGCGCTCATGCGTTACGGCACGTAGAACATGAAGTTGGTGCCGCGCACCTTCAGCTTCTTGCCGCTGGGGTAGGGTTTGCCGTCCTTATCCACCACGCGGATGGTCTTGCTGGGGTTCAGCGGGTTGTACACGCGGGTGGGGTCGCCGGGCACGCGGGTGGCCACGGGAATGGGGCCGGTGTTGGTAATCTGGCTCAGGTCAACAGCCTGGTTAGCCGTGTTGGTGGACTTGGCTGCGGCCGCCGGCTTGGTCACCACGGGGGTGAGCACCGGTTCCGTAGCCTTGGGCCGCGCTGCAGGGGCTGCCGTGGCCTTGGGCGTGGGAATGGGCGCGGGTGTATAACTCTGTGTGCCGGGGGTGATGGGCTTGGTCAAATCCAGCGGCGCATTCGGGTTGGAAATCGGCTGCGTGGCAACCGGCTCAGGAATGGGAGCCTGCTGGATGCCGGTGGGCTGCGTTGTCACCCAAGTATCGGGATACGTGGTACGACCAGCCGTGCCCTGGTAGGGCATATCCGGCACGGTGGGGGTGTAGTACACACACGAACTGAGTATGCCACCGAGAAGCGGCAGGAAGAGATGGTAACGTGCAGACTTAATCATGGGTGAAAGATTTCCGGGTTTCTTTAGGATAAGTTAAATCTTCTTGGCGTAAATGTCAACCTAAAAGCGAATGTGAAGCGGGCATATGTGTATAAATCTGCCTTTGTTGGTTAAATAGCGGGTTCAGACTTGAAAAAAACTGACATTGGGAGTAAAGTTAAGTCATGAGCACCTTGCATTGCCCGAGTCTGTACCAGTATACGCGCCGCCTGACCCGCGAGGTGATGGTGGGGAATGTAGGGATTGGTGGCACCAATCCCATCCGTATTCAGTCCATGCTGACCAGCGATACGCTGGACACCGCCGGCTGCGTGCGCGAATCGCTTGCGCTGGCTGAGGCCGGTTGTGAAATCATCCGCCTGACGGCGCAGACCAAGGTGTATGCCGCCAACCTGGAGAATATTGCCCGCGAACTGCGTGCCGCCGGGTGTAATGTGCCGCTGGTGGCCGATATTCATTTTAAGCCCGATGCTGCCATGGAGGCCGCCAAGTGGGTGGAGAAAATCCGTGTGAATCCCGGTAACTTCGTGGACAAGAAGAAGTTCGTGGAGCGTGACTACACGGATTATGAGTACGAGGAGGAGATTGAGAAGATTCGCAAGGCCTTTACGCCGCTGGTGCTGTTCTGCAAGGAACACGGCCGCGCCATGCGTCTGGGTGCTAACCATGGCTCCCTCTCTGACCGCATTCTGAACCGCTACGGCGACACGCCGGATGGCATGGTGGAAAGCGCGCTGGAGTTTGCCCGTATTGCCCGCGAGCTGGATTACCACCAGCTGGTGTTTTCCATGAAGTCCTCCAACGTGAAGGTGATGATTCAGGCATACCGCCTGCTGGTGAAGCGCCTGGCAGAGGAGGGACTGGATTGGAATTATCCCATCCACCTGGGCGTGACCGAGGCTGGCGAGGGCGAGGATGCCCGCATCAAGAGCGCCACGGGTGTGGGCTCTCTGCTGGCGGATGGTATTGGTGACACGCTGCGCGTGTCTCTTACCGAGGATCCGGTGTATGAGATTGAGCCCGGTTTCGAGTTGGCTGCCCCCTACCAGCCGGGCGTGGTTTCTGCCGCGGCTCCGCTGGAGATTCAGGCCCCGGATGCCTTCAATCCCTTTGAATTCAACAAGCGCAAGGCCGATGTGATTACCCGCGGCGGCGTGACGCTGGGCTGGAATGAGCCGGTGCGCGTGGTGCTGCCGGAGGCTGCCTGCAAGGCGCTGGACCCGGCGGTGATGAAGGATTTCATGCCGGAAATTTCCTATGAGGCCTGCGCTCCTGTGGAAATTGACCCGCGCGATGCCGCTGCGGCGGCGGAACTGGCCGATGCTCCCGCCACGCTGGTGACGGTGAAGGATGGCATCGATATGCCCGTGGTGCAGGCCTTCCGCCTGCTGGCGGCTGTGATTCCGACCCGCCACAGCATTCTGCTGAAGGACACACTCTGCAATGGGCTGGACAGCCTTTCTGCCCCCATGGCCGGTGGTGTGAATGCCGGTGCGCTCCTGTGCGACGGCATCGGCAATGCCGTGCTGGTGCGTCGTGAGACTGACCCCGACAAGGCCGCCCGCCTGGGCTTCAATATTCTGCAGGCCGCTGGTGTGCGCCTGAGTAAGACCGAGTACGTTTCCTGCCCGTCCTGCGGCCGCACGCACTACAACATTCAGGAAGCTGCCGCCCGCATTCGCGAGGCTACCGGCCACCTGAAGGGCGTGAAGATTGCCATCATGGGTTGCATTGTGAATGGCCCCGGCGAAATGAGCGATGCCGACTTCGGCTACGTAGGCGGTGCCCCGAACAAGATTAATCTCTACGTAGGTCATAACCCTGTGGTGATGAATATTCCGCAGGAAGAAGCCGTGCAGCACCTGGTGCAGCTCATCAAGGATCACGGACGCTGGGTTGAGCCCTGAGCCTGCCGCCTCAGCGGCAGATATCGTCGTGGCACCGCCACGATTTCGTCCGCGAAGCGGATTTCGTCCAGCCCCGCAAGGGGCTGGATTTTGAATTCTCGGGGCCGATACCATGCAGAAATTACTTGCTTTATTTTAGCAAAATGTTACACTGAAATCGCGAGTGAATGCATCACAAAACATATGAATACGAATGAAGGTTACGGGACGGACGACAGGGAGATGACGGAGTGGAAGCTTAGTCAGCTCTTCAAGTTGCAGGCGGAGCTAGCAACCTTTGGCAGCAAGTGTGTTCCCGTGTGGAATAAGGCACTTACTGCGGAGCAGGTGAAGCTGGAGGTGGGTGAGAATAAATCTGCCAGTTTGTCTCATATCTATGCGGAGATGTGGTATGCAGCTCGAAATGGATGCACCGACATTGTTGAACACGCTACCAAGGAAAACAGAGAACTCTGCAGCTGGTTGCTGGATAAGCGTTTCTCTCTTCGTAAGGAGCTGGAGGAGTACGGTAAGAAAATCCTGCCGGAGCTTGCAGCAGCGTTGGAGGATGATAGCGAAACGCTGCGGATGACGGATAAGTATTGGCGTGAGTCCTGGCAGCAGGCATTGAGAATGGTGACTGACAAGCTCTGAGCTGTATGGGCGATTGTGCTGAGAATATAGCCTTGTTCGCGGAGCATAAGGAGACTTATGATGCCTTGCTGGCTGAGGCTCGCGCCTTGCGTGAGGAGGAAATCCGGATGGCTCAGGCGTTTTCTGAGTTGCCACCGGCGCTGGCAACTGCGGAGAATTTTCAGCTCTTCATGAGGGATATTCATCATGCTCATGAAGAGCTGAGGAAACGACTGGATGCCCTGAGTGATGAACATGTGGGGCAGAAACTGGAGGATGTGAAGACCCGCTGGCAGGGGGTGCGCGAGCGCCTGGAGTCCGTATTACACGATACTTGTGAGGAGTGGATGCCACCGAGAGATACCTTAGGATTCCTTGCTTGCGCCAACGAATATGTAAAGAAAGATATTGAGCGTGTTGAGCAACGGTTGCAGAATCTTTGTGATAACCTGCCTGCCTTGCAGGATGCATGTGTTCAGGATTTGCGGAATCATAATACGTTGATTTCACACGAGAGTGCAGCTATCAGAGCGTCTAACAATTTCGGCATTATAGGCGCGAAATGGCCATGGAACACGACCTCGGTACAGCTTTTGCATTCTGCTAATGGTCGGCTGAGTACCCTCGATAATCATCAGCGTGCTCTGAGTGCGAAGATAGAGGAAATGAACGGTAAGTTTTCTCAACTTGTTAAGGAGTTATGTGAAATTAAATCCGATTTGCGGTTTCCTGTTGAGAAATATGAGCCTGTTCGCAGTCGCGTGGGAGAGTCCTCCCCTCTGGCGAAGTTAATTGACTATCTGAACGACAATTGCTAAGCCTGGCAATGGACTACAGGACACTCATAGAACTGAGCAGAAAACTGCGGGAACGTTACGGATTTTGTCTGGATGCTTTAAAAGCAGCAGACACTGCGTTTGATAGCCAGCGGTATGATGAAATTTTCTGGGGCGAACCGGAGGATTGGGACGAAGTAACCGATTCCCGTCAGGTGACGATAGCAAATCTGCTTCATAAGCCAGGGGCTCCCGGGGCAACCGATGAACCGGCGGAATGCTCGTATCCCCGTGTCTGTGTGTCGTTTCTGGATGGTTGCTATACTGTGCATGGGCACGCTGGAGAGCTGGCGGATTGGGTAACTCTGGAGCATCTGCTGCCGTATCAGGAAAATCACTATCGCCGGGGGCAGCGGGGGTATGCCAACAACACGCCGGAGGATGCCCGGTGGATTCTGGTAGGTGCGCGTAAATCGGAGGGGCATGCGCCCATACGCTGCGCCGGAACACCCCGGTATGAGCCGCGAACTCCCTGCATGGATGGAGTATCTCTGCATGCTGATTTGACATGGGATGCCCTGGTGCTGCATATCTGTGGGGAAGATCATACGCTGCACCGGCTGGAGCTTCCCCGGTGGGGCGTGAAGGCCTGCCTGCATGCTCTTGGTAATGCGGATATTGCGAGCCCCGAAAATGAGTCGCGTATAAAGCACATGCTGGTCAAAAATCAGGTCATCCAGCTTCCTGGGGAAAATTGCCCGCTGCAGATACGTCCGCAGGATTTGAGAATGGCTCCGTATGTTAATCGCTTGTGTCATCTTCTTCCGTATGCCCCGGAGGCAGAACTCCGGCTGACGGGCTGGTTTACCAGCGCGTTGCTCCGGGCAGAGGCAGAGGCATGGCTGAGCCTGCGATACAGAAAACTGCTATTTGGCTATCCTTACGATACGTGGAGATATGAATGAGTTAGCTGATAATGTGATACTTAATACAGATGAGCTGGGGCAGGTGTTCAACCGCCCGGTTTATAATATGCAGGAGGTTATGGTATGCTCTGAGGAGGAGAGTGCCATAAGTCCGGATGTGTGGAAACGGATTGTTTTCCTGCAGATAGATTCGATTGCTTTTCGTGACCGGCGTGATATTCGCAAGGCTCTGGGCGTATTCTATGGCGTATTGCATGCTATGAATACGCGCTTCTGGTATATTATCAAAGGCGACAGCAGCGAGGGCACCATCAAATTGTACATTGGCATCATACCGGATGAATACACAAAAACCCGGGAATTGACCCACAGCCTGCTGGGTATTATGCCTGGTTGCCAGATATGCAAGGAGATGTCGAACAAGGAGAACCAGGAGCTGATCGGGGCTCTTGGCAATTTCTCAGAGTATTGCCTGGTCACCGGTATTCCGAGTTGCCATGTGGCGTGGGAGAAGCGTGACCAGTATCAGGAGGAGGAGAAGGCTCGAACCGGGATTGAGCGTATTGTGGATTCCCTGGCCGGCGAGGATTTTGCTCTTTCTGTTCTCTGCGAGCCACTTTCAGTGGACGAGCTGAGAGAATATCGCGGCAATGTGGCAGAATTGTACAACGTCGTCAAGCCTTTGGCGAAGTACCACACCAATATCACCGAGGGTAAGAGTCAGGGCTCTTCAATGTCTGTCAATATGACGGTAACCCAGGGCAGCAGCAGCAGTATCAGCCGCGGAGAAAACTGGTCTGATTCATCTACCCAGGGGAGCTCAACGGGAGAAAGCACCAGCCGCGCAGCAAAAGATGGGAACGTGCTGAAACGACTGGGTAGAACCGCAGGAACATGGCTTCTCGGTGGACGACAGGCGGAGTTCAGCACGAGCAGGCAGTCTGGTACCAATGAATCTCATACTAAGAGCAGGGGCGGTAGCAGCCAGGAAACGGAAGGCACGTCCCGTTCCACCAGCCACGGCAGCACAAAAACGCTGAATGTGAATGAGACTCAGTCCGTCGGCCTGAACCGTGAGATTTCCAATATGGAACTCACGGCCCTGGCAGAACAGCTGGGCAAGTTGCATAAGCGCCTGGTCAATGCCGAGGGGCAGGGCATGTGGAAGACCTGTGTCTTTTTCCATGCAAACCAGCGTACTACCCTGCAGCGCGCTGCATACGCAGGAATTTCTATCTGGAGTGGGGATGACAGTAGCTGTGATCCGATGCGCTGTATTCCGCTGACAAAGGGGGCAGGGTATCAGCGCAGCCAGCTTCAGCTGCTGGAACTTAATTTTACCGCTGATAATGAGCCTGTGCATCTCTTTGGCTCGGCATACAGTAATCTGTATACCTGCCTGACTCATAATGAGCTGGCACATCTGGCAGATTTTCCGCACTGGGATTTGCCAGGTATCACCGTGCAGCAGCTGGTGGAGTATGCCCGCAGCTCACCCAGACCCAGGGCGGGAGAACCCACTATTGAACTGGGTGGCCTGATAGACCGCACCGTGAATCGCAAGGCGGATGTGAATGATATGATATCGACTGTTCGCTTGGGCTATGACCAGTTGAACAAGCATTGTTTTGTGTGCGGTGTCACCGGCTCCGGTAAATCCACCACCATGCGCCGCCTGCTGCATGAGGTGGCGTTGCATGAGGAGAAGCCGGTGAACTTCATGGTGCTGGAGCCGGTCAAGACGGAATACCGCGCGCTGGAGGCTGTGAAGGAAATCGGGCTTGTGCGGTTCTCTTTAGGGCGTCCTGGGTGTGATTTCACGCTCAACCCATTCTCCTTCCCGGAAGGGGTGGCGTTATTCTCTCATCTGGATTTCCTGAAGGCGGCATTCAATGCGTTGCTGGGTTCCTACTCCAGTATGCCGTTCATTCTGGAGGCTTTGCTGTGCAAGGTGTACGAAGCCAGGGGATGGAACCTGGAAACGGGTGAGAACCGCAAATTGGAGCGGAAAATGGCCAATTGTTTCCGGGAAGGGGAATCCTGGAAAATTCGGGAAGAATACATGCCGGTTATCGGCGATATGGTGAAACTGGTGGATCCCGTACTGGATGATTTCTTTGGCGATGATAAATCGGATTACCGCATCAGTCTCCGCGGAGCTTTGCGTGCGCGTCTGAGCTCGCTCTGCTGCTCCTTGAAAGGGCAGCTGCTGAATCGTTGCGAGAAGCAGAATTTTGCTGATTTGCTGGAGCGGAATGTGCTTTTTGAGCTGGAGGCCTTCTCTGATAATGATGAGAAATCCTTTATCATGGCTCTGCTGTTGGGGCGTATTTACGAGCACCGCCAGGTTGAATACCAGAAGGGCTGTGTGCCGAAGAATACCCTGCGCCATATTGTGGTGCTCGAGGAGGCTCATCGCCTGCTGGCCAAGGCTGAGGGGAAGGGTGAGCTGCAGGCAAGTCCGCGCAGCAAGGCGGTGGAAATTTTCAGTGATATGCTGGCAGAGGTGCGTGCTTATGGGCAGGGGATGATTATTGTGGACCAGATACCTTCCAAGCTGACACCGGAAGTGATGAAGAATACCGAGGTGAAGATTGCGCACCGATTGCTGGCCAAGGATGACCGCGAATCTGTGGGCGCTACGATGAATTTGAACAAGGAACAGATTGAAGACCTTGCCCGCCATGATGCCGGTGAGGCCACCATGTATTTTGGCAATCTGGCCAATGCTTTACATGTTAAAATAAAGGAGAAATGATGATGAATCAGAAATGTTATTTATTTTATCCGGAGGATATAGAGCCGGATGAAGTCCTGCTGCGCCAGGCAAACTGCCTGCGCCTGCCCATAGCCTGGGTATTGAGTGGCAGACAGACTCAGGATGCCGCCCAGTGGCTTGTAGATGCCTGTGCCTATCTGGAAATTGCGAGAGGCCAGGAAATTCCGGCGCTCTGCACTGGGTATGCCCAGCTGCTGGACCTTTGCACAAAGGGACTGAGCTTGCGCTCGGATGTTGCCTGTGAGCAGCTTGAACAAATGCTCAGCAGCCATTGCCGGTATCAGCTGGCGGGGCTGGAGGAGGGTGCGGTTGCGTTCCCCCCGCTGGCGGCGCTTCCGGTGCTGCGCGATGCTGCCGCCGAACTGGTTTTCGGCAAGGGCGGGGATGAGTCACAGCTGTATTTCTACGCCCTGCGTCAGGCTGTGCTGCCTGCCGGCTGGCTGGAGAATATGGCAGCTGCCCAGCGTGTGCTGTTTGCCGATTCCAGTGATGAGTCTGCGGTTGCGGTGGGGCTGTTGTGGCAGCAGATGATGGATTTGCTGCTGCCGGAGGCTTTGCAGACGGCTGCTTTTGTGGAAAATTGCCTGTATTACACAGCGCAGGCGCTGTCGGCTGCCTATGCTGAGGAGTCCGAGATATGGACTGCTGTCACGCAATCATTTCTGGATACAATGGAAGTAGAGGAGGTGGCACAATGATGATGGGAACAACTGTTGCTGCAGCCGGGCAGATGCTGGCTGTGGCCAGCCAGGCAAAAAACGTGGTGGATGTAGCGCTGAATTTCGAGCGGTTTTCAGATACCAGTCTGCCGCAGATGGTGCTGTTCGGCTTACTGAAGTCGGCCGGGGCGAATCCTGAGCAGCTGATGACCCTGGCGGATAAGATAAAGGGGGCTGAGGCTGTGGCGTCTGATAAGAAAGATGGTGTCGCTGCAAGGCCGGAAGGTAGCTCATCGCTGCTGGAGAAGCATCTGCCCGATGAGGAAGTGTGGTCGGTGGATGATGTTCAGGTGACGACAAAGGCGGAGCCGGACGGTTCGAGCAGTGAGAAGGTGACCACTCTCAAGTTCCGGACGCTTGAGAAGGATATCAGCTCTTTTGTCAATCTCATTCAGGTGATTGATACCATCAAGGAAGGCCGCATGCCCAGTGGTCAGCAGATAGCCCTTGCCTTGCTGGATGTAGTCGATATGTTGGACCTGGGGGTGTTTGGCCCAGAGCTGCGGAGGACCCGCCTGGAACCTCATGTCAAAGAACGTCAGATTACGGTGACGGAGACTGTCAGCGTCGCTGAGGATGTGAACCAGAAGAAGGTGAATGAGGAGCTGACGCGGGTTCGTAAAAGGACGGAAACCTATCAGCAGGAGGTGACTCTCTCAGGTGAGGGGCTGACCGAGAAAACGCTTGCAAAGGAGGAGGCCAGGCAGGAGGTGTCCCAGTATCATGAGCGCAAGGAGTCGGAATTGTCTGCCTCGGAGAAGGTTCTGGGTGGCGAGGTCGAAGTGACGGAGCGTGATTATGCCATAACCGACACGGAGCATAAGCGCTTTGAACTGAATGCCGCTGGAGAGATGGAAACCGTATTCAATGAAAAGAATTCGGTGACGCATGAGCTTTCAAGGCTTGTCACCAAGGAGTGGCGCTCCGGTTATATCTCATGGGTTCCGCTTCTGGGCTCAGGTACGGAGATTGTCCGCAAGTATCAGTACGGAGTGGAGGTTACAGTGGGAGACTGGGTGACTCTCGGGGTGGATGCGCTGTTTGTGGCGATGATGTTTATTCCGGGGGCTCAGGGTGGGGCTGCTGCATTGAAGGGTGGTGCCAGAGTGGCAACAACCCAGGTAAGACGGGGCCTTGCCAAGGCCGCCTTGAACCCGGGGAAGGCCGCCAGTGCGCTGCGGACGCGCTATGCTTCTCCCCGCCTGGTGTTCTCCCCTGAGCGGATAGCCGCCAAGGCCAGGACCGTTGCGCATAACCCGATGAAGGAGAGCATGCTCAAGACGCTTTCTCAGCTTCCCAGGATTGAGCAGAGCGGTATGAGTGTGAAGACCTTCCTGCGCAAGGAATTTGCGGATATGGGGGCTGAAGGTCGCCTGATAGCTGATACTCTGACCAGCAATTTCCGCTACCTGAAGCAGAATGGCTGGCTCACGCCCGAGAATATTGCCCGTATGGAGAAGGGCCTGAATCCCGTAGGCCATATCAAGGATGCCATCACGGGGGCGATTAAGGAAACCTTCCGCCTCGATGTGGACCACATTATCCCCAAGAGTCTGGAGGTTGCATTAAAGGGGCATCCCGGGAATCTGGTCTTCCTCCCGCAGATAGAGAATATCCTCAAGAGTAACAATATGCTGCGCCATGTGGTGCAGCATGTGGAACGCTTTCTTCAGGTAAAACCGGATTGGCGCCCCTCCGCGGAGTTGATACAGAAACTACGGGAGTACATGGAGGCTCATCCTGATATGAAAGGGCTGGATAGAGTGCGCGAGCTACTGAGCTGAACGAAACTCAATCAAAACATCCGCAGTCCAGAGAATGGCTGCGGATGTTTTGATATCTTTCAGCAGCACCTGTCCTTACCAATGCCCACGGACGCTGGGTTGAGCCCTGAGTCTGCCGCCCCTGGTGGCAGATTTCGTTGCGGCGCAGCCACGGTTTCGTCCGCGAAGCGGATTTCGTCCAGCCCCGCAAGGGGCTGGATTTCGTTATTCCGAATTTTGATAGGAGGGCCGGTCTCCTCACGCCTAAATTGAGCTTGCTCTCCTGTTGGAATGTGGTATGTTAAGGGTATGATGAAGCGGAAAATAGTTCCTCGTGAATTTGTGCGGCAGCTGCCGGATGCCGTGGGTGAAACATACCGATTGTGGGCGGATTATATGTATGAGCATGTTCCGTTCAATATGCCGGATAGCGTCATTCACTCGACCGCTCATAGCGAGCGAGTTCTGCTCTATGCGCTGCTGATGGGGCATAGATTGCTGCCCGGGGATGCTTACGCACTTGAGGTGTTGGGACACGCTTCTATTTTCCATGATACGCGGCGTGAGGATGATGGTACTGACCGCGGCCACGGCGGTCGGGCGGCAGATTTTTATGAGTCCTTCTGCAGCGAACACGGGGGGCTCAGCTACCACCCCGAGTCTGCGTGCCTGATGCGCTACCACGATCTCGACGACACATTCGGCAAGGAGGCCATTGCCGCCCTTTTCGCGGAGCAGGCAGAGTGGGTTCTGCTGCTTTATCAGATTTTCAAGGATGCCGACGCCCTCGACCGTTATCGTCTGAGTCCCCGCGGCCCGCATCCGAAGTATCTGCGCACAGATGCGGCTTTTGATTTGCTGGGCTTTGCCCAACTGCTGGTCGCCAGGACTCATTTCCGTAATCTCAAATGATGCTGGTGCCAGGGGGGATAAGAAGAGTCGCTATAACGAGCACTGCTGAGAATATCCGGCGCGATGCAGCCGAAATGGCGCGCTCAATCAGGTCTCTGAGTCACACTGCCCGGCGTATGCCGGGCAATTCAGACCGTGGATCCCGGATTTAGACCGCCACAAAGGTGGCGGATTTCGTGGTTTGGCTTCTGTTCAAGTTTCAATTGCCTGACTGAGTTTCCTGAGCCGTCATAGACCGAGAATAATCAACCCTTAGTCTCGAGTCGCAGGTGATCTTTTTTATGTGTAGTTCTCCATTTTCATGGAGCTGAAAGTTGTAGAATCAACCTGCATTGTTTTCTGGCAGCTATTCAACCCCACCGCCGCAAGGCAGATGGCTGTGGTGGCAAGGAGGTTACGTAACAGGGGCGTGGCCATAGCAGATTAAAAATGGTTTGCGGGAGTATTGTCGTTACCGGTTGTACATGAACCAGACCTTATTTCGGGTTGCATCGTACCAGGCGGAAAATCCGAGGGGGTGTTCCAGGTCTCCCGCTACAGCGCATAGTAGTGAAGCGTCGGGGGAGAACGCCCACCAGGCCGGTGTGGTCAGATGAAATGGGCGGTCGCTGGCTTGTCTGGGGCTTCTTCCCGCGCTCGTCTTCTTGCACCAATCTTTCAGCGCATCTTCGTTGGCCGCCTTGATTTCAAAACAAAAGCACCATTCGCCGACCTGCCAGTCAGCATAAACAGCCGAGTAGATATTCTCTGCGAAAGGTGGAAGTATTTCCTGCGCCCCCTGGTTCAGGGCAGCATATTCAACCGGGGCGTCCGCTATGTACTCTGCCTCGCAGGATGACAGCAGCCAGAAGCATCCTGAAATCAGCAGCAGCACTATTCCGCCCAAGGCCAGGCAGCTCTTCATTAACGCCATGTTTTTATCTCTTTCCGTTTATACTAGCATATTCCGCGGACGAAGCCGCAGCAAAAAATGCAGAAATGGTGATTTTTTACTATAGACGCCTGCGGCTGGTCTTTTTATTGAGGAAAGGCATCTTTTTGTTTCCGCTGACACTCTATCGCCAGTGATGATTTGGCGAGCCGCTGCTTTTGCCGGAGTGGAGGAATTTTAGTTCCTAACCATCAGTGATATCGGGACTAGCGTCCCGTGCCCCGATTGATTTGCGCCCCTACAACTTCCAATCTCCTTCAATTATTTTCGTTCCGGGAATCGTTTCTTGACTGCGCGAAATGTATTGGTATAATAAGCCCCACACGCTTATGTATCTGGAATCATCCAGCTATTTCAGCTGCTACGCCTTGCGGGAGGATTCTCCGATGCGCCGGGGGAACTGGCTGGAGGAACGGGAGCGGGGAGGGTTCATCTCCCCCTCGTACAGGCACCAGCTAGGCGGGGAGGAAGGCATCCCCTTTTCGGAATGGCAGCGCTTTCTGGAGGAAAACCGCAAGGTGTTGCTGCGGGATTGCACCTCCGCGACCATCGATGTGGGCATTATGGCCGATATCCAGATTGCGGATTTCACCCTCAGCGTGCCGCCGGAGCTGCTGCGTGCTTTGGCCCGTGCGTGCGTGTGGCTGAGTATCACCTTCATGCCCGGAGGCAATGACCGGATTCGCTATGGAGGCGAAAGCTACTACGTTCTCGCCTCCAGCACGCCGGGAGAAACGCAGAGCGGGCTGCCGGGCAGCCTCCGCCGCCACCTGACCACCCAGGGGCTGCAGCCCCATGTATGGACGAAGAGTCACGCCCTCCTGTACACCAGGGAGGAACTGCTGGCCGCCATTCCGGCCGGTGCCGGTGGCATGGTCCGACTTGGCAAATATACCGGTTCCTACGGCTTTTACTCCCTCGATGTTCCGCCTGCCATGATGCGTGCCCTTGCTGACCGGGACTGCACTCTACAGCTGCATTTCAATACCCCGCAGCGGCGCGGCAGAACCTGCCGGTATGCTCTTTCTCCTGCCATGCAAGGTGCAGACTCGCTTTCATATGCCCGACAGGGAGTATGAAAGCTCCGTGCAGCGCACGGGAGGGGGCATAGCGGGTTTTTAGAGAGTCAATTGTGAATTTGAAAAATCTGCAACTATTGCAATTTTAAAAGGTTTACCCTTCTCCCTTAATCTGTCGTATTTTGTTTTCATGGCCTCATCTTTCCGGATGCCTTGCAACATACCCATGTATAATAAATTGCGTATCCTCTTGCGGCCAAATCGTATGCTAGGTGCCCCTTTTTTTTTCTCCACTTTCGTAATCAAACGGTGCAACACCCACTAAAGATGCTATCTTCTTGGCGCTCAGATGTCCAAGTTCAGGTAATTCACATATCAGATTGTATGCAATTACTGGTCCTATGCCGGATTGTCCAAGATAAAAAGCATATAGCTCGCTCAACAAGGAATTACAGATAAGCTGCTCTCTTCTGTATATGCAGCTGTTGTAACCTTGAAATCTTTGAGCTTCTTTGTTATCAGCGTTCGTAGATTATTAAGCTGGCGCAGTTCTTGAATCTTTCTATTCAGTGGCTTATCTGGTGATGCTTTTTTTAGCTCGAAAGGTTTCCTTTCTATCCGATTTCCGGGCGTCCTCAACCCAGGAATGAGTGGTAGCTACCCACTCATTCCAGCTCCGTACTCGCGGCTATTTTACCGCGTGCAGGTTCAACCTACCACAAAATTTGTATAGATAGACTTTGACATCCGACTCCGCTAAATTTATAATATGTGCACATGCTTCGTGGAGTTTTCGCCCTTTGTCTTCTGCTTCCTCTGCTGACTCAGTGCTGCGGCAGGTCGGAGTTGCGCAGTGCTCTTGCGTCGGGGGACATCGTGTGTATTGGTTCTGTATTGGATGAGATTCCGGATATTAACCGCGCCTACAAAACTCCCTATTATGAAGGTACAACCATAAGCCTTACCCCGCTGCATCAAGCTATCTGTTGCTATATGGGAGGCTTTCCCGGGCATGAGGAAAAGGGGGTGCGGGTAGTTCGCTACCTTATCAGCCGCGGGGCAGATGTGAATGCTCGCATCCCGGAGGATGGCCGTACCCCGCTTCATCTTGCAGCCGGTATAGATGGCATTGAGGCTCCGCTCCTCTATGCCGCCCTGCTGGAAGCCGGGGCAGATGCCAGCATACGCGATAACAGAGGCAGAACCGCTGCCGATATTCTGCGCGAAATCAGAGACGACAGATAGTCTTGTGCACGTAGTGCAGTGCGAGGATGAGCAGTACCGGAATGAGTGAGCCGAAGGTGGTGCTGCGCGCCAGGAATACGGCCACCACGGCCAGCACCTGGTAGGCCAGCAGCACGGCGCCGGAAATCCAGAGATAGCAGGGAGAGGTGTAGGGCACTTCCTTGCGGTGGCACTGAAACAGGCGCCACACCAGCACCAGCCAGCTGCTCAGGAACCAGCCCAGGGCTGTGCAGAACAGGTTGATGAGCAGGGTGGTTCCTGTAGAGAAGGGCGCCGAGGCAAATAAGCCTTGCGTTGCATAGCCACAGGCTGCCATGCCTGTGCCAATTCCCAGATTCAGCACACTGGGCAGCAGCGCAATAATGGCAACCAGGTAGGCAATCATCCACGGCCCGTGGCCGATGGGAAATTTCTTTTCCACCAGCAGGGCCACACCTTCAAACCATGTAATGCGCGTCTTCATTGATGCGGTGGATTCTAGCACATTGGCGGTGAGCTGGAAAGAAAAAACTCCCCGCTCTGCGGTGAGAGCGGGGAGTGAAAATTACCGGCTGAATCTCTTATTTCTCGCGGCAGCGGCCGATGAAGCGGACGATTTCGCCGATGATGAGGACGGGGCAGGTGACAGCGGCGATGGTGAGCCATTCGCAAAGGCTGAGGGGCACGGTGCGGAAGATTTCACCACCGAACTGGGTGGCCAGCACCTGGCCGAAGAGGATGATGGCCAGAATGAAGAGGAAGCTGCGGTTGGCAAAGATGCCGTTCACGAAGCTGTTGTTGGTGCCGTAGACGCGGGCGTTGAACAGGTTCCAGAACTGCAGCATCACGAAGCCGGTGAAGAGCAGGGTGACGGAGTGGCGGAAGGCTTCCGGCTCAAGCTCCTGGGAGGGCATGCACTTCACATAGCTTACCAGGGCGATGATGAAGCCAATGCCGAGGCAGAGAATCCAGCGCCACATGGTGGGGGTGATGATGAAGGCAAACTTGTTGCGCGGCTTCTTCTCCATCACGTCGTCGCTAGGCGGCTCAGAGGCCAGAGCCAGTGCGGCGAAGGTGTCCATGATGAGGTTCACCCAGAGCATCTGCGTGACGGTGAGGGGCAGTTCGCAGCCGATGAAGGGACCCATGGCGGCAATACCGCAGGCGGCCACGTTCACCGTGAGCTGGAAGACGATGAACTTCTGGATGTTGCGGTAGAGGGAGCGGCCCCACTTGATGGCGCGGATGATGGAGGCGAAGGAGTCATCCAGCAGGATGATATCGGAGGCTTCCTTGGCCACGGAGGTGCCGGTGATGCCCATGGAAAGGCCCACATCGGCGTGGTTCAGGGCGGGGGCGTCATTCGTACCATCGCCGGTCACGGCGACCACGTGGCCCTTTTCCTGCAGGGCGTTTACCAGGCGCAGCTTGTCCATGGGCTTGGCGCGGGAAAGCACGCGGAGGTCGTTCACGCCGTCCAGCAGCTGCTGGTCGGTAAGCTGGCCGAACTGGTCGCCGGTGAGCACGGCACCCTGGGGCAGTTCGCCCTCCGGTAGCAGGCCGATTTCGCGGCCAATCTGGCAGGCGGTCTCGAAGTTATCGCCGGTCACAATCTTGATGCCCACGCCAGCCTGGTGGCAGGAAGCCACGGCGGCAGGAACATCCGGGCGCACGGGGTCCTGAATGACGAAGCAGCCGAGCCAGGTGAGGCCGGTGCAGGCATCCTTCACGCCCTCGGCGGTATCGGCAGAGCCTTCCTTGTAGGCCAGGCCGAGCACACGCATAGCCTTGCGCTGGGCGGTGCGGATGATGGTGAGCACCTCCTCGCGGGCGGCATCGGTAAGTTCACCGGCATAGGCGGTGGAGCACTTGGAGAGCACCACCTCGGGGGCACCCTTCATGAAAATGACATCCTTGCCAAGTACGGCGGATTTACCGCAGGTGGCCATGAACTTGTTCTGCGTGTGGAAGGGCAGCTGGGCAATGGTGCTGAACTTGCTGCGGGCATCGGCATAGGATACGCCCTTGTCGTTCAGGAACATGAGCATGGCGCCCTCGGTCACGTTGCCGAGCACCTTGCCGGCTTCATCGAGGTCGGCGGTGGAGTTGGCGGCCACGGCCTCTGTGAGCAGCGGGAAGATGGGGGCGGCGGTGCCCTGTTCGTTCACGCCGGGGAAGTTTGCCTCCCGCACGGTCATGAGGTTCATGGTGAGGGTGCCGGTCTTGTCGGAGCAGACCACGGTGGCAGCACCGATGGTTTCGCAGGCGTCCATCTCGCGCACCAGGTTATTCTGCTTGGCCATCTTGCGCATGCTGTAGGCCAGGCTGAGCGTCACACTCATGGGCAGGCCTTCCGGCACAGATACCACGATGAGCGTGATGGCAATCATGAAGTAGGTCAGAATCTTATCTGCCGCAGCCTGGGGCATCCAGGTGGCCGGTTCGGTGGAAAGAATATCGCAGCCGATGAGGGCTCCCAGTCCCAGGCCGAAGAGCACGGCGCCGGTGATGATGCATTTGAGCCAGGGGCGGAAGCCTTCTTCCTTCACCCATGCGGGGGAGGGGATGCGCACCTTGGCGTAGCCCAGCAGGTCACGCAGCACGGGGTACCAGATTTTGAGTGTGGCGGCAGCAATGCCGGCAATGAGCACGCCAAAGAAGTACCACTGCGGGCAGGTCAGCACAAACTTGCCCAGCAGGGCATCATGCGCCACCAGGGACACGAAGAGGAGCAGGGCGATGGAGGTGCCCACTACGTTGATGGCCTGGGAAAGGCTTTCCAGCTGCAGGTTCAGCGGAGACTTGGCTCCGGTCTCCTTGGTGGCGGCTTCGGCCACCTTGCCGATTTCGGTGTGGTCGCCCACCTTGGTGACGCAGATGATGCCGTGGCCATCGGTCACGAGGGTGCTGCGCAGCACCACGTTGCGCGGGTAGGCGCCGGGCAGGGTTTCTTCGCCCTCGGAGGGAACCTTGAGCACGGGTTCGGACTCACCGGTGAGGGAGGACTGGTTGACGCGCAGGGAAGAGGCCTCGAGCACCACGCCGTCGGCGGGAACTTCAACACCTGTTTCCAGGGTGACGATATCGCCCACCACCAGCTCATTCTTGGGCACCATGGTGTGCTTGCCGTCGCGCAGCACGCGCACGGGGGTCACATCATTCACCTTGTTAAGGATATCGAACTCCTTGTTGGCGCGGTATTCGTTCACAAAGCCCACCGTGGTGGCCAGGAGCACGGCGCACATGATGCCGATGCTTTCGATGGGGCTGTGCTCGCCGGGGGAAAGAAGCACGGGAATGAAGGAAATGACCGCAGCGGCAATGAGGATGACGATGAGCGGGTCGGCAAACTTGCGGGCCAGCTCCACCCACCACGGGTCGCGGCTGGGCGGGGTCATTTCGTTGCTGCCATGGGTCTTGCGGCTTTCCTCTACCTGGGCAGAGGTGAGACCGGTGTGGATATCGGTATGTGTCTTCATAAGATTGGGGTAGGGCATTATAGGGTCATAATATATAAAAAGCAAGCATTAAGAAGCAAAAAAAATGCCGCAGAGACGGGCTCTGCGGCATTCGGAATGGAATGGATAAGCGGCTTACTTGATGTCGTCCGCATCACCGAAGGAGATGCCGATTTCACGGGCGGCTTCGATGAGCTGGCTCTTGCTGTCCACCAGGTGCAGGGTGCGCACGGCCTCCTCGATGGGCATGGACACCATGTCGGTGCGGTGCAGAGCCACCGTTTCGCCGAACTTGCCCTGCTCGATGAGGTCGATAGCCTTGGCACCGCAGCGTACGCCGAGCACGCGGTCGAAGGGAATCGGGGAACCGCCGCGCTGGGTGTGGCCCAGCACGCAGTAGCGGGTTTCGATACCGGTGATGGTTTCCAGCTTGGTGGAAAGGAAAGCGGCGATACCGCCCAGGCGAACCTCGCCTTTCGTTTCTTCATCCAGCGTAAGGAGCTTGCCGCCAATGGTGGCGCCTTCGCTCACTACCACGATGATTTCACGCTGGCCAAGAGCCTTGGTGAGCTCTACCTTGCGAACCACGTCCTCCAGGGTGAAGGGAATCTCCGGGATGAGAATCACGTCTGCCCCGCCGGAGATACCGCCGTACAGGGCAATCCAGCCGGCGTGGCGGCCCATCACTTCCACCACCATCATGCGCTGGTGGGAGAAAGCGGTGGTGCGCAGGCGGTCGAGCTGCTTGCTTACCACGGAAACAGCTGTCCAGAAGCCGAAGGTGTAGTCGGTGGCACCCAGGTCGTTGTCAATGGTCTTGGGCACGCCCACGATGGGCAGGCCAATCTGGCGGAGCTCCTGACCAATGGTCTGGGAGCCGTCGCCACCCACCACGATGAGGGCGGAGAGACCAAGGCGGTCCACAGTGGCCTTGCTGCGTTCCAGAACTTCCTCGGCAATCTGCATGCGGCCACCCACACCGCTCTTTACGGTGAAGTTGCCCTTGTTCACCGTGCCGAGAATGGTGCCGCCGGTGGAGCGGATGTTGAGGCAGTTTTCGGGCGTGAGGATGCGCCAGCGCTCGTTATCGGGCGTGGAGAGCAGGCCCTCGAAGCCATCATAGAAGCCGTAAACCGTCCAGCCACGGGCGGAAGCAGCCGCCACGGCACCTTCAATCACGGCGTTGAGACCGGGGCAGTCGCCGCCGGCGTTAAGAATACCTACGTTCATGATGTTTAATTGGGAAGTATAATGAATTTGGTTCTATCCTGATAATCGTTAGAGGGCAGCCAGGCATCCCAGGCGTTCCAGCCATCGCGCAGGAAACGGGCTGCTTCCTGGTAGCGGGAGTTGGAGGAGGGCATGCCGAGCATGACAATGAGCAAACGCTGCGGGAATGTGGCCTCTTTGCCGGTGGCGGGGTTCACTCGCTTTACCGAAGCACGGCGGGCAGTTACCATGAGGCAGCTGCCTGCGCTGCGTGACTGGCCCACCTTGAGACCGTCCACATGGCCGGAACCGCTGAGCAACTTGTTGTTGTTGCGAATGGTCTGGCGGCGGTTGCCGTAGGGGGAGTGCACGGTGACGATGCAGCCTGTCTGGGCGGTGATGGCCAGCAGGTTGGTATCATTGATGGCATACATACCCAGCAGAGCCATATCGCGAGCAGAGGACTGGGTGATGACGGCTCCGTTCGTGCCCTTGAACACGGTGGAGGTCATGCCCAGCCGGCGGGCGAGATTATTCATCTGGGCGATGAAGGCGCCTTCCGGGTTTCTGCTGCTCAGCACACTGCCGCAGGCGTGTGCCAGGGTGGAGGCACAGGCGCTGTCATCCCACATCAGTGCGGAATAGAGGGCATCGCGCACGGAGATGCTGTCGCCGGCTCGCAGCCGGAGCAGGTTCGTGCGCTGCCACATCACAGCCTGTGCCGGCACGGTAATCAACCGGTTCATATCAACCTCGTGTGCGCGCACCCAGTCCATCACCACCACGGCTGTGGCCAGGTTGGTCAGCATGCCGATGGGGCGTTTCAGGTTGGAGTTGGATGAATAGAGCACACGGCCGGAATTGACCTCCAGCGTCACATAGCTGGGGGTGGTCTGTTCCGGGGTGATAATGCGCTGGTAGGTGCAGGAGGTGAAGAACCCGCATACAACGGCCCCTAACGTACAGAGATATGTGAGGGCTTTATTCATTTCTTGGACTTGCAGCACTTGCGAGCCGGCTTTTCTGCCGGAGTGGCAGCCTTAATGCGGTCGCTGTGCATTTCTTCCGGTGTGCGGTCACCGAAGATGATGCCGAGGTCGCGGGCTGTGCTGATAATCTGGCTGTCCGGGCTTACGAAACGGTGGTGAGCCACGGCTTCTTCAATCGGCACGTTGTCGATGTTGAGACCATTGAGCACCACGGTCTTACCGAAGTCCTTCTTCTCGATGAGCTTCACGGCCTCTACGCCGAAACGGACGCCGAGGATGCGGTCGAAGGCACAGGGAGAACCACCACGCTGGGTGTGACCCAGCACGCAGTAGCGGGTTTCGATACCGGTGCGGTCCTGCAGAATGTGGGAGAGCTTGTTGCCGATGCCGCCCAGGCGTTCATCGCCATTGTCCTTGTTGTGCACGGTGACCAACTGGCCATTCAGGCGGGAACCTTCTGCCACCACCACGATGATTTCGCGCTGGCCGGTGGCCTTGCGGGCCTTGACGCACTCAATAACCTTGTCGAGATCGTACTCGATTTCGGGAATCAGCACCACGTCTGCTGCAGCGGCAATGCCGCCGTACAGGGCAATCCAGCCGGACATATCGCCCATCACCTCAATCACCATCATGCGCTGGTGAGCATTGGCAGTGGTGCGGATGCGGTCGATGGATTCCGTCACCACGGTAACGGCGCTGTGGAAACCGAAGGTGTAGTCGGAGTCGGAGCAGAGGTCGTTGTTGATGGTCTTGGGAATGGAAATCACAGGCAGGCCTTCTTCGGAAAGGAGCTTGGCCGTGCGGGCGGAGCCGCTGCCGCCGATAACGGCAAGAGCCTCCAGACCAAGGGCGTTGATGGTCTTCTTGGCCTTGGCCATCACCTCGCGGTCCACCTGGCGGCGGCCCACCTTGTTGGTGACTACCTTGAAGTTGCCGGTGCTGGTGGTGCCGAGGATGGTACCGCCATAGGCGCGGATTTTATGAGCCTTGCTGGGGGTCAGTGTTTCATAACGGCGGCCCCCTGCGATGGGCAGGAGACCTTCAAAACCGTCATGGAAACCGATAACTCGCCAACCACGGCGATAGGCTGCAGAAACGTAGCCTTCAATCACCGCATTGATACCGGGGCAGTCGCCGCCGGAGTTGAGAATACCGATAATCATGTTTTGTTATGTGTAATTTAAGCTTGTGTAAGCGGTGCGGGGATGGCACCGAAATAATGGGCGCAGCACCACAGGGCACGCGGGTGGTGGAAGAAGGACTTCCACATGGAGCCCTTGAGGCCGTTGGTGGTGGTGCCGTCCTGGTTGCAGTAGCCGAACCACTCGCCGTGTTCCTTATCCTGCAGGTGCTCGAAGGACCAGTCATGAATGCGCTGGTGCCATTCGGCGTACTTCTCGTCACCCGTCATCACATAGGCAAGGCAGGTGCCGATAAGGGCCTCATCGTGCGGCCACCAGAACTTCATGTTGTGCCAGTATTCCTGAATCGGCTTGTTGTATACGTCGGTGTAGTAGAGCAGGCCGCCGTACTTTTTGTCCCAGCCGCGTTCCAGCGCCCAGTCAATCATCTTGCAGCCGATTTCGATGAGCTTTTTGTCGCCACCGCGGTAGCGGGCTTCCTCGAGCACGAACCAGCCGCCTTCAATATCGTGGCCGGGATTGAGCACGCGCTCATCGAAGTGGTCGATGACGGAGCCATCGGGGGCCACGTTTTCGAGCACGGCCTTGATGTCCTCGTGCAGGAAGAGGCGCTGCAGGTCATCGATGCAGCGGTCAATCCAGCCGGTGTAGAAGCCGTCAGTATCGCCGAGGTAGCGGCGAAGTTCCTGAGCGGTGACAATCATAATCATGCGGCAGCCCAGGTTTTCGCCGGGGCGGTTGCCGGTGCTCTTGGGTGCCATCTTGCCGGGGGTGAAGTTGATATCGGCGTAGATGTCGAACCAGTGGCGGGCGCGCTCTGCGCTCTTAGCCTCGCCGGTGGCGCCGTAGTGGGCAGCCCAGGCAATGGCCGCGAAGCATTCGCTGTAGGCGTAGCGGCGCTTGCGGATGGGGGTGCCGTCGGCCGTCATGTGGAAATACATGCGGCCATCTGCCGGGTCCACGCATTTTTCCTCAAGGAACTTGAGGGCGCTTTCGGCATACTGCATCCATTCCGGGCGCTTTTCGATGCTGTTGTAGCAGGTGAGGAGCATCCAGGCCATGCGGCCCTGGGCCCATACGTTCTTGTCGGTGTCTACCAGTGTGCCGTCAGCCGCGCAGCAATGGTAGAGACCCCCGTTCACTGTGTCCAGTGAACGGGGAAACCAGAACGGCTCTACCTCATTGAGCAGCTTGTCTTTGTAGAACTCGCCAAGTGCTTTGGTGTCCATGATGAGGCAGATGTTTGAAGCTTTACTTGTAGATAGCCCAATCGTAGAAGCCGATGGCCTTGAGCTCGCTCTTGAGCGCGTCGAGGGTGGCCTTGTCCTGCTTGCCCATGGGGAGGCGGGCCGGTCCGAAGTCAACGCCGGTCCATTCGCTCATGAGGTACTTGCAGCAGCCCATGTAGCCCTTGCCGGCGATGATGTTGATCATGGTGACGGAGAGCTGCTGGAGGCGGCGGGCTTCAGCCAGGTCGCCGGCGTCCACGGCCTTCATGATGTCATCATACAGCTTGGGAGCATAGTTGAAGGAGGAACCTACACCGCCCTTGGCACCAGTGGCATAAGCGCCGAGGAACCATTCGTCCACACCCCAGGGGATGTCGTACTTGCCGCCGTCGTAGTTCAGGGCGTCCATGTACAGAGCCAGGTCGGGGTTGGTGAACTTCACACCCACGAAGTTCGGAATCTTCTTGGCGCAGGCCTCAATCATCTTGCAGGGGTTGAAGCCCACGTGGGTAAGCACGGGAATGTCGTAGAAGTAGAAGGGCAGCTCGGGGGCGCCGGAAGCGGCCACGGCAAGGCTGTCCACGAGCAGGTCGATGCTGCCCGGCTTGAAGTAGCAGGGGGAGTTGCTGGCGGTACCGGTAGCACCACATTCTGCAGCGTAGGCGGCAAGCTCGCGGCCGTCGTATACGCAGTTGCCACCGGTGTGTACGATGACGTCGATGCCGTACTTCTTGCCGGCTTCGCCCCAGGCTGCCATGTTTTCCTTGCGTTCGGTAAGCTGCATGTGAGCGGATTCACCGGTGGAACCAGTGATGAAAACGGACTTGATGCCCTGGCTGGCCAGGAACTTGGCCTGAGCGTCCACTGCATTGGGGTTGCAGGAGCCATCGGCGTTCATCGGGGTGTGCGTAGCAGCGCAGAGACCGTGAATTTTGAATGTGGTTTCCATATTCGTAGTATGTGTTTTGTTTATGAGAAATGGCAGGGAAATAAAAAATTGCCCTGTGCTAGTTTTAACGCAAAGGGCAGTGTATTTCAAGGATAATCTTCGCCGGGCCGGGAATTATGTTCACTTTTTGGCTTTCATCCGGCGGAATCTCAGTTGCAGCTCATTTTCCGGTCTGTTCCGGGCCCGGTTTTTCTGGCGGATGAGTTCCTGTGCCTGAGCCGGCAGTTTATCGATGATATGGAAATCGACCACGGCGTGGTCATCGTCCTCGAACGTGAGGCTGACGAGCCATTTTTCCTCATTTCGGGAGACCTCGATGGAGTAGGGCTCATTTTCGTCCTGCAGCCAGGTGTACTGGTAGGTGCCTTTGTAGTTGCTGCCCTGCCAGCGGGCGGTGCAGTCGGTCACCTCGACCAGACCGAGCTTGTTGACCTCCTGCCATTCACCCTGAACCAGTTGGCGCGGGTCTTTGAACCACTCTGGCAGCAGCAGGGCAGCGCAGGCAAGCAGGGTGAGGAGAATCAGGAGCAGAAGAAGGCGTGTCCGGGTCATGGTTGCCTTCATGCTAGCATATTCTGCCCGTTTTGCAATCATTCAATGCGGGGGAATGTCTTTTTCTGCATGAAGGAACTGGTATTGCTGAGACATGGGGAATCACAATGGAACGCAGAGAACCGCTTTACCGGGTGGGTGGATGTGCCTTTGTCTGTGCGCGGGCGCCGGGAGGCGGAGCTGGCCGGGCAGCGCTTGAAGGAAAGCGGGTTTCGCTGCGGGGCTGCCTGTTCTTCTGTGCTGATGCGGGCCATTCATACCCTCAATATCGTGTTGGCCGGGCTGGACTGCGCCTGGGTGCCGCTGCATAAGGATTGGCGGCTCAATGAAAAGCATTACGGCGTGCTTCAGGGCTGCAACAAGCGGGAGATGGAGCAGGAAATGGGGGAGGACCTGGTGTGGCGCTGGCGGAGGGCCTATGACTGCCCGCCGCCGCCCATGGCTCCGGCTGAGGCAGAGCGGCAGGCCGCAGATCCGCGGTACGCCGGGCTGCCTGCAGGATCCTTGCCGCTTACCGAATCTCTGGTGGATACACACCGCCGCGTGCGGTCCTGCTGGGAGGAGGAGCTGCGGCCTCGCCTGTACGCCACGGGGGCTCTGCTGGTGGTGGCTCATGGGAACAGTCTGCGGGCTCTGGTGATGCATTTGCGCGGCTTGTCACCTGCCGAGGTGGAGCAGCTGGAGATAGAGACCTGCCAGCCGTTTCGCCTCGTGTTTGATGATGATATGCAACTGTTACCATAGGGGGAACACTCTTGCAGCTGGAAGCCTGTACCGACCTGCCGGGCTTAATTGACGCTTGCACGCCATCGTGCCATGCTCCGCAGTATGGCAATACGAATGAAAGAGTGGGGCCTGCTGGCTTACCCCCGCCAGACAGTGCATCTGCCGCTCAATTCACTGAATGACTGGGGGAGAACGGGGCGGGCACTGGGCCAGGGCGTGCAGGAAGCGGGGTACGGTCTGGTGGAGCTGGTGCCGGCCATTGCCAGGGTGGCAAAAGCTGGTCAGAGGGCAGATGCTGCCGCCATGCTGCGCGAGATTGGGGAGGAGACTACGGAGGAGCTGCTGGAGCTGCCGGTCCGGGATTGGGATTACAGCTGGGAGCAGAGTTTTCAGCCCCGTGTGCAGCAGGTCCTGTCCCAGTTCAGCGGCGAGGAGCGTGAGCAGGCCAGGCAGATGAGCGAGACGCTTGGGCAGCGTTATTCGCTGGAAGGGCGCCGGCGTATGGAATTGCAGAGAATCCGGCATGCTCGCGACCAGTGGCAGGAACAGGTGGATTCCGCCGTGCGGCAGGGGGACGAGGAGAGCGCGTGCCGCTGGATAGAGCAGGGACGCGAGATTTTTGTGCCGGAGTCGGAAATGCCACGCGAGTTGAATTCTGTGAGAAACAGGAGCCTGCAGGTTGCCTGGCAGCAGCAGTTGCAGCAGGAGCCCTATGCTGCCCTGCAGGCTTGGCAATCCGCTGATTCCCGGAAGCCGGATGATGAAGCGCTTTTGCAGCGTCTGGAGGGAGATATGGAAAATGCCCGGCATCATTTGTACCGCAATCTGGCCCGGCAGCTGGCGGTGGATGTGGAGCAGGGGCGTGAGCCGGATACTGCTCAGCTGGAGCGCGCTGCTGCAGTGGGCGTGTTGCCGGCGGAGCAGATGCGCAACCGGGGAACGGAGATTGCCTCCCTGAGCGTGGCCGATACCTGCAACTGGTTGCGCCGTATTGATGAGCGCGAATCGGGGGATGATGAGCACCTGGTGGTGGATATTGCGCTGGCTCCCATCCCGCTGGAGCAGCGGCGCCTGCTGCTTCAGCGCGTGCAGAGCACCGGGGCGTTGCCGCCGCACCAGCGCACGGCCATGAGCCGGACTTTGTGGAACTGGTACCGGGAGGGGCGTTTCGGCTGCCCGGGAGATGCGGAATCTATGCTGTACCTGGGGCGTCTGCAGGAGGAGGCGCTTCTTCGCATGACCACGGAGTCGTCAGATGCGGCGAACTCATGGCTGGAAAACCTGGGGAAGAATGCCGATGCCTGGCTTTGCTTTGATGAACAATAAAAACAGATATGGAAAACGATACGATGATTGCAGAAAAGGAGCCGCTGCCGCTGGAGACACTCCAGCCCCAGCCGGTGCAGGATACGGGCAAGGAGCAGGAAAAGGGCCGCTACTGGAGCTCGCTGCTGACTGGGAATCTGGAGCAGGTGCCGCTGGTGCTTCGGCAGAAGGTCGGCGCTGATAATGAAACGGAGCCTGCCGAGGTGCGCGATTACCGCCTGGCCTCTCATATCAATCGCTCCTGGGTGGTGGACCACCAGAAGATGAGCCGCGAGCAGGTGCGTGCCAACTGGCCGGAATTGCGTCGCAACATGGCAGAGGAAATGGGGGTGCTGGATGATGAACAGGAGGTGTATTCGGCCTTGTCTTTGCGGCAGATGGAAGCACCTGCCCGCGAACAGGTGCGCCGCGTGTATTCCTCTGCCTATTCTTCTGCCTTGAAGGGGGAGGAAACAGTGCCTCCCGAATCTGCAGAAGAGCGCCGCGTGTATCAGGATGCACGTGCGGCTGCTTCCCAGGTGCGCGAGGAGTATATGCCGCTGGCGGAGGCCTTGTCGCAGGGCTGGTCGTTCCTCAAGGCTTCTGAAAGTGAGGCTTTTCCCCTGCCGGACATGGTGGCGGGTGCTCCCGGGCTTCTTCAGGCGGTGGATGCGCTGGCGGATATGGCCCCGGAGGAACGCGCCAAGGTGTATGAGATTGCCCGCTCGCTGGAATCTACCCGCCAGCTGGAGGAGGGCCCCCGGAATCTGGGCAGTGCCATGCTGCACGCTATGCGCCGCGGCTCGGCAGATATTCGCCATTCCTTGCTGCAGGGGGTGGGGCATGTTGCCACTTCGCTCACCCATGCCGCGGGCGAGACTCTGGATAGCGATACGCTGCGCGGTGGTGCTGCGGCGCTGGATAAACGCCTGCAGTCTCTGGATGAATTGCGCCGCGTGGCGCAGGGTGAGGTGTTTCCCATCAAGCTGGATGAGGATAGCGCTTTCTGGGAAGAGCTGGCGGTGGATGCCGCGGGGGCGGTGCCTGGTGCAGCGCTGGCGTTCATGGGTGGGGCAGGTTTTGGTGCCTTGACTCTGGCGGGGGCCGGTGGCGCCGTGGCAGAGGCACGCCGCCGGAGCCCGGAAGGACGCCAGGAGCTGCAGACTGCCGCCGGCATTGTGGGCGGTGCTCTGCAGGCCGGTATCTACATGGGAATGAGCCGCATCGGCGCGCAGATGCTTAACCGGAGCATCGCAAACTTCGTCAAGGCAGAGAATGCAGGGGTGGGCGGCTATTCGCTGGCGGCGCTGAAGACGCTGGGAGTGCTCACGGCAGAGAATGCCAAGCTGCTGCTGGCTGGTAAGGCTGCGCATGCCAGCGAACTCGGCATGCAGGAGCTGGCTGCCCGTGTGGATAATGTGGCCTCGAATATCGACTGGGCTGCCTACGGTGACAATCTGGTGGATATTGAGACCAATATGCGCGAAGCTGCCATGAATCTGCCCTTCATTCTCATTGCCGCCGGGCGTGCGGCGCTGCATCACTTCCGCTCGCCGGATATGGTGCTGGATAACCGGAAGCTGCTGGAGGAATGGGGCGTGGATGATGCCACTTACCAGCGCATTCTGGATGCCCCGGATTCGAATACGGGCACGGCCTTGCTGCGCGAGGCGCTTACCCACAGCAAGCGCTGGGGTGGCGCCGATTTCCTGCAGGACTGCATGCGCTCCCTGCGGCTTCTGAATACGGATAAGCATGCCCCCTTTAATGACGAACAGGTAGTGCGCAGTTTCTTGCGTCTGCCCTCAACGCTGAAGCCACAGGAGCTTGCCGGTCGTGATTACTCCAATCCGGAGACGCTCCAGAAGATAGCCGAGTCCATGGGCGAGAAGAATACCTCTCTCCTCAACAGAAAGAGCAGTGTGGAGTATATCCGCATGTGGGATTCCTGGGTTCAGCGCGCGCAGGGGGAGCTGGAGATGAGCCCGGAGGAAAAAAAGCGTATCGCCTCCGTTTACCTGGAGATGACTCGGAACCCGCTGAGCGTGCTGCCGCCGGAGTTCCGGGTGGATGGATATTATAATCCGCACCAGGCGGAGGTGGCTGAACTGGTGCGGCGCGATTTGTTTTTTGAGATGCAGAAGCTCTCGTATCTGTTCCTGGCCAATAATGAATCGCTGGGCAGTCTCACTTATTCCTATAAGAGCCCGGAACAGGCTTTGTCGCATAATGAGAAGAAGCGCCGGGTGATGCTGAGCAAAATCTGCCAGTCGGTGGTAACTGCCATGATTACTGGTGACAGAGAAGCAAGCTTTAATGCGTTATCCGAGTGGCAGCAGGGGCGGTATGAAAACCGCCGGCGTACATCGACGCACTCGCCAATCTGGTTGAGGAAAGCCGAGCGCGCGGATTTTCAGCAGATGTATGAGAAGGCTCTGGCGAGGGTACTGAAGCCGGACAAGAAGAAGCCGCCGCAGCTGATGGATGCCTACCGCCTGATAGTGGGTGTGCGAGCCTGCGCTGAGGCGATTCTGGAGATGCTTCCGCATACGCGGGATTTTCAGGAACTGCTGAGCATGGGGTATAGCCCGGAGCAGGCTGCATCTCATATACTGGCCCGGGAGTTCGAGGGGCAGCTGGATGCGGATACCTGGGCACCCCCACTGCTGAAGGTGAAGGATAGCAATGCGATTGATAACCAGCGCCGGTTCCGGAAGAATCAGGAGCTGTGCAACCGCTATCTGCAGCTGAGTGGGTACTCACTGGAGTCCAGCCCGGATGGCAATGGCAAGCAGCTCTGGCGCGTGAAGCGGCCGGATGGTCAGTACACGCCCTGGTTCCCCTCCTATGGTTTTGCGGTTAATTCCCTGGTAGGCAATGTGGAGACAAGTTTCCTGCACATGGGGCGAGGCGAGCTGCAGAAGAATATCGAGCGGGCGTATCGGTATGCATCAAACGGCAACCGGGCCTTCTACACGGGGCTCATGTATGCGCTGTCGCCGGGGAAGTTCACGGGGTTCGACCACCTGGGACGCGTGGCTACGGATGAGCTGCGTTCGCTGTGGATGGGTGATTCCACCATGTATTCCATGGGGCTTGAGTATGCGGAAGACCGGGCAAAATGGAATCGGCAGAAGGGGATCCAGTGGTTACCGAATCTCAAGGATGCGGGGGATGGCAAGGATTCCTTCCTTGCGAGTCACCGGCGCGTGGAGTCTCCCCTCTCGCTGGCGAAACTGCGCTTCTTTGTGTATTGGAACCGCATGCTTTCCTCCGGCTGGGTTACGCCGGAGGCCGTGGGCGAGGCGCTGCTGGAAGCCGGTGAGCTGGAGCAGGATAAGTATGATTACATTCTGGATAAAGGGCGTACGAAGCCGCTCTACATCTGGCATAAGGACAGAAAGGGTCGCCGCGCGCTGCTCCGGATGCACCCGGACCGCATGAAGGCGGGTGATACCGCGGCCATGAATGCAGACCTGGCGCGCCGCATGGCGGATTATAATATCATGTTCATGCTGGCGGATTTGCCGAATGCCCAATTGCCGGCCTCTGTGCGGGAGTGGTGTTATTCGTGCGCTTTTGGCAATTTCGGCATGCCGGAGCTCAGCCCTCGCCTCCGTGGTGCTGTCCGGGCGCAGAATCGCGCGGCGGCAGAGGAGGTGCAGAGCCTGATTCCCCGGGTGATGGAAATCCGCGCCAGACAGGAATCAGGGCAGGGGGTGAAGCTGGCAGAGATGCTGCGCGATGCCTACCAGCCGAATGAGGCCCGCCGCTATGAGCAGGGCTGGTGCTATGCCGTGGGCGGGGCTTCGGCCTTCCGCTCCAGCGGGCAGACCTTCTGGAACCTGCTGGATGACCCGGCCCGGGGCTGGAACCTTCTCACCCCGGAGGAACGCAGCCAGCTTGCTGAGGAAATCCGCGAGTACTGCGGGGAGATGACGCCGGAGCAGAAGCTGCAGGAGCTCAGCGAGGTGCTGCGTGAATACCCGGGGCTGCGTGCCTATTCCTCCGACCGGCGGAATGGCGGTGCCGTGCAGCGTATGGTGCTGAACCCCATTGCGGAGCAGGACCTGCTGGAGCGCTCGTACATCAAGTCCGAGAACACCCGCCTCATGAAGCCGATGCTGGTGAAAAAGGGATTCACCGTGGAGCCGACTGCCGAGCTGCCGCCGGAGTGGCGCGCGGACAGCCGGGTGCTTCCGGCGCTGCAGTTGCTTACGGAGCTGCGCCGCAATGTGACCGCCGCGCCTTACACGGATAAGGACGGCATTTGGTGGCAGCAGGAGCGATATGGCGGCGCGGATGGCAAGCGCCCGAATGGCGTGGATGAGCGCTGGCAGCCGGAGGTGGGACTGAAGAGTTTCCTGGATTTCTACCAGCGCGTGGATAATCTGGGCCGTACCTACGGGGCAAATGGCCAGCTGAATGTCTGCGGTGTGCCTCTGGGTGGTATCGGTGCAGGGGATATGGACATGAGCCGGCTGCAGCATGTAACGGTGTATCGCACACCGCGCCTGCCGGAGCACCTGGTGCGCCTGATGCCGGGCGAGCCGAATGCCGCTAATCCGTACCAGCGCAAGCCGTATGTGATGCACACGGCGGATGGCGTGCCGCTGCTGCCGAATCGCATGGCCCGCCAGGATGCGGAGATGATGGAATCTCTGACTCCGCTGAACTTGTTCCAGAGTGACCTGGAGCGCATGTACGATTTCCAGACAAACCACCGCTGGCGCAGAAACCAGCTGAGCACTCATCTGGGTGATTTGCTGGAACGCCGCACCACCAGCCCGGAGGCCTGGGAGAATGCGGATGAAGGTAATATCAATAATCTGGAGCTGTTCATGCAGGTGTTTCAGGATGGCCGCCTTTCCTATTATCTGGAAAAGAAGGACCCCACCCAGCTCACGCGTGGCGAGGCTCTGGCTGCAGAGTTAGGCCGCCTGATGCTGCTGGCAGAGTTCGGCATGGCGCGGGAGGCTGCCGTGGGGCAGCTGGTGAAGTTCTGCGACAAACTCAGAAACAGCCGCGAGGATAAGGGCTTGCTGCAGACTGCCTTGCACCGCATTGTGTCCCCGGAGCCGAACCGATATATGGAGGAGGAGCTGCCGCGCCCTGAAGAAGATCGTAAACTTGACCTGAGCCCTGAAGATGCTGAATACTATTGACCCTGCCTACCGCAGCCGCCTGGCAGACCCGCTCTGGCGACTGAATAACCTGTACTGGATTGAAAACAAAAACGGGCGCATGCAGCGCTTTGCGCCGAATGCGGCACAGCTGCGCCTGCACCATAACCTGTGGTACCGCAATGCGGTGCTCAAGGCGCGCCAGCTGGGTATTTCCACCTATGTGGCCATGCTCATGCTGGATAACTGCCTGTTCACTCCGAATTTTCATGCCGGTATCATCGATAAGACCCTGCCGGATGCGGAGCAGAAGCTGGAGAAAATCCGTTTTGCCTGGGCGCATCTGGATTACGTGCCTCCGCATGCGGATGAGCGTGATAAGTCATTGGCTTATCTGGGCTTTCTTATCAAGCAGCAGACCGGCGCGCTGAGGAAGGGGAGCCTGCATCCGGCGGCAGATGCCCGTGGACGCCTGGCTTTCACCAATGGAAGTGACGTGCGCCTGGGTACCACGCTGCGTGGCGGCACGCTGCAGCTGCTGCATGTGAGTGAGCTGGCGCATGTCTCGGTGCACGCGCCGTGGCGGGCACGCGAAATCCGAACCGGGGCCATCAACACCGTGCCGGTGGAGGGAACCATCATCCTGGAGAGCACGCACGAGGGCGGGCGCTACGGGGTGAACTATGAACTCACCTCCCAGGCCATGGAGAACTGCGCCAAGGAGGAGTTGTCGCAGCTGGATTTCCGCTTCTTCTTCATGAGCTGGTTCGATAATCCGGATTATGCTCTGCCGGGGCACAGCGGGTGGTCAGATGCGCAGGCTGCGTATTTCGAAAAGCTGGAGCAGGAGTGCGGGGTGCAGCTGAGCCATGCGCAGAAACTCTGGTATACCCGCATGGAGCGCACCATGGGCGCAGCCATGCGGCAGGAGTACCCTTCCACCCCGGATGAGGCCTTTGCCACGGGCAATGACGGCGCTATCTATGGCGCCCAGATTGCCCGGTTGCGCGAGAATGGCCGCATCGGCGCCAGTTTTGAATACAATCCGCAGGAGCCGCTGTATACCGCCTGGGACCTCGGGCTGAGCGACCACACTTCCATCTGGCTGGTGCAGAATTACGGGGGCAATGTCTACTGGCTGAACCACTATGCCGCCAATCAGCTGCCGCTGGAGCACTTTGCGGGCAAAATTCGGGAGTGGGAAATGAGCTACGGGCATATCGCTGCGCATTTCCTGCCGCATGATGCCGCCCACCGCGACCCGCACGGGCATTCCTACGTGGAAAGTCTGGCCAAGGAGGGTATATGCGCCGTGCGAGTGGTGCCGCGCACGCCGGATATCTGGCGCGGTATCAATTCCCTGCGTGGTATTCTGACGCACAGCTGGTTTCACCGCGATACCATGCAGCAGCGTGTGAATCCACGCGGGGAGAAGGAGCCCTCCGGCCTGCGCTGCCTGGAGATGTACCGCACCGCGCCTGCCGGGGCCAGCGGCACGTATCGTGAAACGCCGGTGCACGATGCCAGCTCCCATTCGGCAGATGCCGCCCGTATGTTTGCGGAGGCCTTGTCGCACGGCATGGTGTACCCGGTGCAGCTGCGGCTGGGCGCCCGGCGGGCTCGCATGTAGTTTCCCTATGAATACGAATAAGGAACAACACAGCTGGCTGACTGGTCTTCTGACCGGTTGGGGGGTGAAGGAGAGCTGGGCTAAGCTGATTGCCGGTGCCATAGTCGGCGCGCTGGCTGCAGCGGGCCTGCTCTGAGGCAATAAGACAATCCCCGGTGCCGAAGCCCGGCACCGGGGATGAATGAAATCGGAGTATCCGGATGGAGTGGCTTACTTCTGAGCAGCCTCTACAGCAGAGTAGGTGTCAGCGTAGGCCTTCTCGGCGGCAGCCTTGGCAGCGGCGGTGGCCTTCTCAGCCGTCACAACCTCAGCGTCGAGCTGAGCAGCAGCAGCCTCATAAGCCTTGGCAGCAGCGGCATCGCCAGCCTTGGCGGCGTCGTACAGACCCCACAGGTTGAGCTTCTTCACAGCCAGCTTCTGAGCCTCGGTGTAAGCGGCAGCGGCAGCGTCGGTAGCAGCTTCCTCCTCAGCGGTAGCCCAGGCGTGGGTGTAGCCCTTCACGTCGTTCCAGTGGCCACGAGTGAAGTCGGGGAAGGTTACGGCGCAGTTGTTGTTGTCCATGGACAGGGAGCCCAGCTCAGCAAGGCAGCACCATTCGGCAAGGTCGTATACGTCCATGTCGAGGGGCAGACCGTTCTGCAGGCAGTATACCATGCGCACGTCCATGAAGAAGTCCATGCCGCCGTGGCCGCCCACCTTCTCAGCCATCTCACCATACTTCTTGATGATGGGGTGACGATAGGTCTTGCGAAGCTTCTTCATGTTCTCCTCGCTCATGAAGGAGTGGGAGTCAAGGTCCTCCAGGTCGGGGGCGCCGTCGGTCTCAGCCATGTGGCCGCTCTCCAGCACAAAGCCCTCGATGGGGTACTTGTTGGCGAAACCGCGGGTGCCGGTGAGCTGGAACAGGCGGTTGTAGGGCTGGGGGTTCATCACGTTGTGCTGAATCTCCACCACCTTACCGTTCTCCGTGCGCATCAGCGTCGTGGTGTGGTCACCATTGCGGTATTCGGGGCAGGGCTTGCCGGTCTTCTTCTCCACATATTCCTTACCGTGCACGGACTTGGTGTCCATGGCCACGAGGGTCTTGAAGCGGTCACCACGGTGAATGTTCATCACCTGAGCCACAGGGCCGAGACCGTGGGTGGCGTACACGTCGCCACGGTTCTCCATGTTGTACTTCATGCGCCAGCCCAGCTTCTGGGGGTCATTGGCGGGGTTGCTCCAGTAGGAATCCCAGAACGGGTCGAGGTTGTGGATGTAAGCGCCCTTGGCGTAGAGCACTTCGCCGAACACACCCTTCTGGGCCATGTTGAGGGCATCGAGTTCGAACCAGTCGTAGCAGCAGTTCTCCAGAATCATGCAGTGCTTGCGGTTCTGCTCGGAAAGGTTGATGAGCTCCCAGCACTGCTGAAGGTTCATGGCGCTGGGTACCTCGATGGCGGTGTGCTTGCCGTTCTCCAGGGCGCACTTGGCCACGGGGAAGTGGTGATCCCAGTCGGTGGCAACGTACACGAGGTCGATGTCGTCGCGCTTGCAAAGTTCTTCATAACCCTTGGCGCCGGAGTAGATGGCGGCGGGGGCCATACCAGCCTCGCGCAGGTACTTCTGGCACTTCTCGGCACGCTTGGCCTCGTAGTCGCACAGAGCCACAATTTCCACACCGGGGATGTAGGTGAAGCGGGCAACAGCGCCCGGGCCACGCATACCAAGGCCCACGAAAGCCACACGCACCGTCTTCATCTTGGGAGCGGTCAGGCCGATAACGTGCTGCTGACCTTCCGGACGAGCGGGAGATTCCACCACAAGGGTGCCCTTATCCCAATGAGTCTTAGTGTCCGGGGAAAGCGACTGAGCCTGCAGCCCGCTTGCAGCGAAGAGGGCCAGGAACGCCAGCGTCAATACTCGATTCAGTTTCATATATTCTATTATACGTGTGATTGGCTATCTTTCTATCAATTTTCTGCAAGAGATTTTGCAGGCATCGACCGATTGATATCGCTGTACAGTCTAGTCATTATTCCCTGAGAGGTCAAGCATATTCGCTGCTGCTGACACCAGCTGCCAAAAAAACGGAGCGCAGGGTGTCTCCTGCGCTCCGGTAATGATGATTTTTCTTGTGGATTAGGCCTTGTAGCTCTCCACCAGGGCGTGGGTGCGTTCGTGCACCTTGGCCACGCGGGCCTTGAGCTCGGCGGTGTAAGCCTCGCGCTCCGGCAGCGGGCGACGAGCCACGCCGGAAAGCACGGCTGCCTCAGCAATGGCGGGGCAGAGGTACTCAATCATGCGGGGGTCAAAGGGCTTCGGAATCACGTAATCGCGACCGAACTCGAGTTCCACGCCACCGTTGGCGGCAACCACCTCTGCGGGCACGGGCTGGCGGGCAAGGTCTGCCAAGGCGCGGGCGGCGGCAATCTTCATGGCCTCGCTGATGCTGGTAGCCTCCATATCGAGAGCTGCGCGGAACATGTAAGGGAAGCAGCTCACGTTGTTCACCTGGTTGGGCCAGTCGCTGCGGCCGGAACCCATAATGCAGTCCGGACGGGCTGCCTTGGCTTCCTCGTAGGTGATTTCGGGGTCGGGGTTGGCGCAGGCAAAGATGATGGGGTTGGGAGCCATGCTCTTCACCATCTCGGGCTTGAGGAGACCCTTCTTGGAGAGGCCGAGGAAGATATCGGCACCCTGCAGGGCAACCTCCAGCGTGCAGTCCTCACTCTGGGCAAACATGGCCTTGGTGGGATGCAGGTCCAGACGGCCGGTGTGAATGAGGCCCTTGGAGTCGAACATGAAGATATTCTCACGGCGGATACCGAGAGCCATGTAGAACTTGGCGCAGGCGATACCGGCAGCACCGGCACCGCAGACCACGCAACGCATATCCTGCAGCAGGCGGCCGGTGAGGTGAGCGGCATTCAGCAGGGCGGCGCCGGAGATAACGGCCGTGCCGTGCTGGTCATCATGGAACACGGGGATGTTCATCTCCTCGCGCAGGCGCTGCTCCACCACGAAGCACTCGGGGGCCTTGATGTCCTCCAGATTGATGGCGCCAAAGGTGGGTTCCATGGTCTTGATTACCTCGATGAGCGTTTCGGGTTTCTTGATATCAAGCTCGATGTCGAAAACGTCCACGTCAGCGTATATCTTGAAGAGGAGGCCTTTACCCTCCATCACCGGCTTGGAGGCGTGGGCACCGATGTTGCCCAGACCCAGCACGGCGGTACCGTTACTGATAACACCAACCAGGTTACCGCGGTTGGTGTAACGACCCGTCACAGAGGTATCATTGGCAATCTCCATGCAGGGCACGGCCACGCCGGGGGAGTATGCCAAGGTCAGGTCATCAATAGAAAAACAGGACTTGCAGGGCAGCACTTCCAGCTTACCGGGACGCGGCTGCTCATGGTATTGAAGAGCTCTTTCAGCTAAGTTATTACTCATACGCTCGATTTTGAGTGAGCGCATATTATAGCGATTCTTCCGCTTCTGGCAAGCGCTTATTTTGTCTGCAACGATTTTTACAGTAAGCCCGGCATCAGAGAGAGGGGTAGTGCAACCTGCGATAAAGCGGCGCAGCTGTTTTCTTAAGCTCCTCAGCCTTGTCTTTCCAGTAGTTTACATCAGAATTAGAGAAAGAAGCATCAGGGCGGCAAATCCAGAATAGATGCGGCATCTGAATCAGGCTGATAATGGCATGACAGGCAGCAGGGTCTCCCTTCTCTGCCTGTTTTTCCAGGTAAGAATAGAGTTCCCTGCGGTTTTTCGTGCAGATATCCATTTTATTCTTTTCCTTGCTGGCGGCATGCTCCAGCGCGTTGTACCCGAGAATCACCAGATAATACCTGGCGCCGCCATGACCAAAGCCGCGCATGGCAAAATCAAAATCCAGGCAGGTATCATACCAGCACAACTGGCGTTTCTTCGCAAGCTCTATCGATTTGCGAAGCATGCTGTTCGTCTTAGCGAAGGGAAAGCGTTCAAAAATATAGCCGCTCTTTCCTGTTCCGAAGTGAACAGCGGTTATATCCCCCGCTTTAATGGCTTTATCAAACCAGTTAAGGAATTTCTTGCGCTCCTTCTCGGGAGCCCCCACCAATTTCTGCTGCAGTTTCCTTGCAAGCAAGCGCATAGCAGGAGCAAAGCCCTTCCTGGCTGCTTTCTCCATACATTCCAGCGCGTATGCCTGGTCATCAGCTCCGAACTGGGCGCAGAAATACAACCCCAGCGGGCTACCTGCCTCTGCGGCAAGTTTTGCCTGTTCCAACGCCAGTTTCTTGCCAGTTTCGGAACAATTGTGCTGCTGGTAGACAGCCTGAGCATACCAGGCGCGAGCCTCAGCACTGCCAGCTTCGGCTGCTTTCAGTAAATACTCCCGCCCCTTGGCATCCTGAGCCTGCTGCATGTAGTAGTGCCCCAGCTTGTGGAGAGCCTCAGTGTCTCCCGCCTCGGCAGCTGCCTCAACATCGGGCAACTGGCTTTCTGCCAGGGTCGTATCTGGAAACACAGAACTCCTCTTTTTCTTCTTGGCCGGAGCAGCCTCCGCAGAGCCCAGAAGAAAAGCACCCATTAAAGCCAAGGCAAGATATCGAAGGGGAATATTCATAAGATTTTAATCTATAGTCATCCGGTTGTATTCTCCCAGAAAGAGAGACTTTTCCCCGCACCAGGGGCAGACAGCCGGGCGCTTCATCAGGACAAAGCCCGCGCCACACAGCAGGAATGTCAGAACCAGCATGCCGCCAACCACACAGCTCTCATTCAACAGGAACCCACACACTGCGGATGAAAGCAACATGGCTGCACCAAAGCCGAACAGGCGCAGGCAGAGCCGCGTGCGTTTCACCACCTCGGCCGGAAGTTCCACCCGCTCCGGGAAACGGGCGGCATGTCTGATTTCACCCTCAACCTCTCCACAGGATGCAGCGGGATGCATACGCCGGGCCTCCGTAGCACATTCGCCCTCCAGCACAAAGGAGAGGTAGCGGTCACGCCCCAGGTCGAGAGCCAGCACCAGCTCTTCCTCATCATCCCCCGCCGGACAGCATACGAGTATGCGGCGCACTTCTGCGCCATCATACCCTGCCGGCAGATCCAGCGCAGTGGCGTCCTCCGGCAGGGAATCCACGAGATAAAGCGCTGCCTTGCCCTGCGGTATACTGCCCACGCGAGCGGCCAGCAGCATATCCCCCAGGCGAAAGTACAGCCGCTGGGTCTCTTTGTCCTGCCACACTCCGCCCAGAGTCAGGTTCGCAGGCAAATCAATAGTCTCAATCATAAGCAAAGAAAAAGCCCTGCCCGGCATTGTTGGCGCAGGCAGGGCTTGATACGAAGTTATCGCAAGGATTAGTACTTAGCCACAACCTTCATCATCTCATCCATCTGGGCCTCAATGGATTCCACGAGAGCCATCTGGGTGCGGGTGCGGTCGAGGTTGTGCTCGGGGCGCTTAATCTTGAAGTAGGTATCGCCCTCGAGGTAGTCGGTCAGGAAGCGCATGCCGCATTCCATGGTGAGGAGCTTACCAGAGAACGGAAGCAGTTCCTTCTCAAGCGGGGTGAGGAAGGTAGCAGCCTCGCAGTAGCCCTTGGCCAGAGCCTCGAAGTACTCCATGCGCATGGTGACGAGGGAGAGATCCTTCTCATCCTCAGCAGCGGGAGAGGTAGAGGTGCGGATCATATCACCGAAGTCATACAGAGCAGAACCGGGCATGGTGGTATCCAGGTCGATAACGCAGATACCCTCGCCGGTCACGTCGTCCAGCATCACGTTGTTGAGCTTGGTGTCGTTGTGGGTGACACGCAGGGGCAGCTCACCGCTGGCAAGGTAGTTTACCACCTTGTGGCAATCAGCCTCGCGGGAGAGGTACCAGTCGATTTCCTTCTGCACGTCCTTGGCGCGGCCCAGGGGGTCAGCGGCGATAGCCTTCTGGAAGTTCTGGAAGCGCTTGGTGGTGTTGTGGAAATCAGGAATGGTCTCGAACAGGGGAGCACCGGGAAGATTGGCGCCCAGCTTCTGGAAGTTACCGAAAGCGCGGGCCACCTCGACACACTGGCCGGGGTTCTCAATCATGTCGTAGGTGCGGGCACGCTCGATGAAGGGGTACACGCGCCATACGTTACCCTCCTCGTCCTGAGCGTAGGGCTTGCCGTCCTTGGCGGGGATGATGGTCAGAGTGCGGCGGTAGGCTTCCTTGCAACCTTCCTCCAGCAGTACGCGCAGGGCTTCATCCGTCACGCGCTTCACGTTCTCCATCAGGCCGATGGGCTGACGGAACACGTTGCTGTTCACTCGCTGCAGGATGTAGCGGAGGCGCAGACCGGCCTGCTCCACCTCGATGCGGAAGGTGTCATTGATGTGGCCGGAGCCGTAGGGCTCGCCGAACACGTAGTCTGCACGGATGTCGAACAGACTGGCAATTTTCTGAAGGTCGAACATAAAATTAACCGAGTTTAGCGGGGTATACACCTTCCTCAACGAGCTTGGCGATGCTTTCCACCACAGCGGGCTTGTCGCTGGGGTAGGTCACGCCGAGCCAGTTGGCCGTGGTCTTGATGACGCTGCAATCAGCCTTGCCGTTGTGGATGAGTTCGTCCACTACGGTGGGGATGTAGCACTCGCTCTTCAGCTCGCTGCCGTGAGCAGCCAGGAAGCGGTTGAAGTGGTCCTGAATCTGGCCGATGAAGCTGGCGGGGAATACCCAGAAGTTCATGGAAACGAGCTCCTCGGGGTCCACGGGCTTGCGCTCGCCGCTCAGGCTGTCGCCGCGGCATACGCCGTCCTCTTCAGTCTTAATCTTGGTGTACTCCTCCACGCTGTCGAGGTAGCCGTTCTGGATACCGCAGATACCGCGGTTCACATCGCCGTGGTCGCTCAGGGTGTTCTTCAGGGGGTAACCAATCATGCCGTAGTGCTCCTTGCCATCAGCAGCGGGAGTAGCGGTCAGGAACTCGGCAGCCTTCTGGAAGGCGTCTGCGCCGTAGAAGTCGTCAGCGTTCACCACGCCAAAGGGTTCGTTCACCACGTTGCGGGCGGCAAGCAGAGCGTGAGCGGTACCCCAGGGCTTCACGCGGCCCTCGGGAACGCTGTAACCCTCGGGAAGGTCATCGAGAGCCTGGAATGCGTAGTCCACTTCGATCTTGCCGGCAAAACGGGCACCCACCTGGCTCTTGAAAGCCTCTTCGAAATCCTTGCGGATAATGAAGACAACCTTGCCGAAGCCGGCGCGGATGGCGTCGTACACGGAGTAGTCGAGAATAACTTCACCATTGGGGCCCATGGGGTCAAGCTGCTTAAGGCCACCGTAACGGCTGCCCATACCTGCTGCGAGAACAAGAAGTGTAGGTTTCATAATTTTAGAAGAAAAAATTACGTACAGTTCGTACGAGAGCCATTTTAGCTGTTTACTCACGCTTTTGCAAGCTCAAAAGCGTAATCAGGGATTTTCCATTGCGGTATGCCTCATGGATTTTGCTGTAGATTGATTTATTAACGCCGTTTTTCTGGAGGGCTGGCCACAGCATTGCGCATGATGTATGCTGGATTTAATAGCAGGGCTAATGCATAAGCTCGCTGTCGCGAATAGGCCGAAGGATTGTAGTATTCGCTCGAGATAAGGCGAAATTAAATGATTTTGAATAATTTCTGTTGTTGTGGACTCAAAGCTTTCGGAGCACGGGCTCTCCCGAAAACATAACCGTTAGGGGGGGGGAAGTCTCCCGCTCTGACAAAAACAGCCGCCCGCCGGAGATTACAATTTGCGGAGTTTTAGAAGTGCCAGAATCAAACTTTCAGCATCTTCTCAGCTGGCGGCGTTTTTTTGTCGGTACCTTCTATCAGGATGAGGATTTTGATATGTCACCCGCTGCAGCGGGCCTGCTCTGAATATAAAAACTTCCCCGGAACTGGGTGTTCCGGTTCCAGGGGAAATGTATATTTTTTTTGTAATCTGTTGAGGAAAAAAACATTGTGTTTTTTTGTTCTTGTGATAGACTTCTCTTTATGCACAAGGTTCCTTTTTTATTGACTTTTGTTTTTTCGATGATGCTGGGCTACGCTAGTGACGTTCCCGCGCCGCCAGAGTGTGTGCGTGGTGTTGTGGAATCGTACAACAAGCAGTATGATAAAGTGTATGCGAAGCGTAAAGCCGAGTTTATGCATTCTATCCGGAAACGTTGCGCTGAGATGCAAGACCGGGGGGATTATTCATCTGCCAAGGCATTGCAGGATTACGCTGAGGCTGTGGCAACCGGTGAGAAATTGCGAGACGGTTCCGAGGTAGGTTGTGAACTTCCTGATTTTTTCAAGAAAAATCAATGGAATGATACACAAGGGGGTATTTATTCATTTTATGCTGGTCAAATGGAAGATTCAAAGGGGAAGTCTTTACCTGTAACCTTTGCTGGTCGTGATTATATTATTGTTAACAATGAGGAGTGCTGGTTTTATGAGAGTGCCAAGCAAATAGGTCGCTTTTCCCTGAAGGACGGCAGCAAATGTTCTCATTTTCAGGCGGGGGCACCTTGCGGTAAGAAGGTGGCCGATGTTGTGACTGAAATGGAAGGGAAATTCTGGACAGGGATGCGTAAAGCCATGACAAAGTCCCGTTCAAAGCTTAAAAATACGCTGACTGAGCGTATGAAAAAGATGGGAGCAACTGGCAAGTTAGATGATGCAGCTGCCGTACAGCAGTATTTGGAAGAGTTAGATGAAGAGTCCTCCTTGCGTTCATGGTGCAAGATGCCCACCGGAACATTTGTGGCGCCTGCCAGCGGTTGGGTCGTGGAGTTTGAACGTAATAGTTCCGTTCATTATGGCCCTGGAAGAAGTGGTCTGCATCATCAACCCTTTGAGCGCTGTTCTCCGAATAGGGAGGTATATTTCTATAAGGGGAGTACCATGCTGTACATAAAGGGTAAATTGCATAAGATTGCGAATGATACCCATCGCGTGCTGGTTCGTCAGCGTACAAAATGAGGAGTTCCCCATGACGCCCTGAATCCGTTTCAAGTAAAAAATCCACCCGCTGTTAACGGGTGGATTGAGGGGGGCAATCAGCTGGCTGCTCCGGCGATGAGCTGCAGCACCTTGGCGGTGACGCGCTCGCGGAGCTGGCGGCGGTTCATGCCGGGCAGGTACACGGTTTCGGTATGCACCGGGCGGGCAGCTCCGCGGCGGGCCAGGGCAATGCAGACAGTGCCCACGGCGGGCTCACCCTCTGCGGCGGTGGGACCGGCGTTGCCGGAGACTGCCACGGCGATATCCGCACCACTCTGCCGCATGGCGGCGGTGGCCATGGCTGCTACCACAGGCTCGCTCACCACGCTGTGCTCGTCGATGAGCTCGGTGGGCACATTGAGCAGGCGTTCCTTGGCTTCGTTGCAGTAGGTGACCCAGCCGTAGCGGAACACCTGGGAAGCTCCCGGTACCTCGGTGATGGCGGTGGCAATCATGCCGCCGGTGCAGCTCTCTGCTGTGGTCACGGTGAGCCCGGCGCCACGCAGGTTTTCTACCGCAATAAAGGCCAGTAAATCAATTTCTGAGTTCATAGTAATCAGGCTTCGTCGGGGACCTGGACGGCTACAGTGGCGAAGGCGGCCATGCCTTCGCGGCGGCCCAGTGCGCCCAGTTTTTCATTAGTGGTGGCTTTCACGCCCACGCGACGGGGTGCCACGCCGAGAATGGGAGCCAGGGTCTCCTTCATCTGCTGCACAAAGGGCATGATTTTCGGCGCTTCGGCGATGAGGGCGCAGTCCACGTTCACCACGCGGCCACCCTGGGTCTGCAGCAGTTCGACTGCCTTCTCCACGATGCGGAGGGAGCAGATGTTCTTGCAGCTGTCATCGCCCGGGGGGAACCAGTAGCCGATGTCCGGCTCACCGATAGCGCCCAGAATGGCATCTGCCAGCGCGTGGCAGAGTACATCGGCATCGCTGTGACCGGCAAGCCCCTTGGTGGGGTGCACCTGTACACCGCCCAGCCAGAGCGGACGCTCTGTCTCGGAGAAGCGGTGAATATCGTAACCAAGTCCTACAAGTGTAGTCATGAGTGAATAATGATTAGTGATTAATGGGATTGAAGAATTTCGACGAGGTCGGGAGAGTTTTGCCAGCGGGCTTCGGCTTCGGGCTTACCATCGTTGTTGATGCCCCGGGCGGGCAGTCCGCAATCCAGCACAGCGCGGAGGAAGGCGGCATCGCGGGTGTAGACGGCGCTCAGCACCGTGTCGATATCTGCTTCCGGGGCATCTGCCCAGGTGGTGCGGACTCCCTGCTGCAGCAGGTAAATGACCAGGGGCTTCATCGCGTCCACTGTTTCGCCGTGGCGCTTCGCGTTGATGTCCTCGAGCAGATTGCAGAGCCGGTAGGCGGCGTCTTTCCTGGATTCCAGCGTTTTGCCAGAGAAATCGTATAAGCCGCTTCTGATGAAAATGCCGAGCTGTTCCACTTCTTCCCTGGAGTTAGTGCTGAGGTAGAGGTAATGGGCGGTGCACTGCGGCGGCAGCTGGTGTTTCTGCTGGATTTCCTGCATGCGGGGCAGCAGCTTCAGGGCTTCCTGTGTGGCTGCAGCCCTGTCCATATCAGTGCAATGCAGGTAGGTGTCTACCGCATGGTGCAGATGCTCCAGCTGCGTGACCGGGTCTGTTGCCGCGTCTGCCTGCTGAATAGCGGCAATGGCATTCTCCTGCCAGACATCGTATTCCTGCGGGCCGCAGAAGAACTTGCTGAAGAACCAGAGGATGAGGATGGCGGCTATTACTAGCAGCACGCTTATTATTTTCGCCAGCAAGCGCAGGGCTTTCCAGATTTTTTTCATGTTATTCTGCGTGGGAACGGAGGATTTCGACGAGGTCGGGGGAGTTCTGCCACTCGGCTTCCTTTTCTGGTTTGTTGTCGCCGTGGGTGCCGCGGGCGGGCAGTCCGCAGGCCAGCACGGCACGGAGGAATTCGGCATCGCGGGTGCGCACGGCGGTGAGCACAGGGTCATCCACCTCCGGGTCGTACTCAATCAGCTCGTGTTCCAGAATGATATCCGGCCAGTTGGTACGAACACCCTGCTGCAGCAGGGTAAGGACGATGGGTTTGAGCTGTTCCACTCTGGCTCCGTAGCGTTCCTTATTGAGGATGCCCAGGATATCCCGCAGCAGGCATGCCAGTGCATGGCGGTTGTCCCGGCTGGATTGGGCAGAGAAATCATACACTCCGCTGCGGATGTGAGCGTCCAGGCAGCTGAGGTCCTCTCCCGCGTGACTCAGCATGAAGCTCAGCCTGGACTCCGGCTGGATTTTCGGCAATTGGTTCCTGCTGATGAATTCCTGCATGTCGGGAATCATGTTCTTTGCCAGTTCCAGGGCTGCCGGACGCTGCTCCTCGTCGACCGAGTAGAGGGTCCAGAGTGCATCCATCCAGAGTTTCTGCTTTGTGAACGGGTTTTCTTCACTTTCTGCCCGGTGCACACAGACTCTGGCTTTCTCCAGATAGTCCGGCGCGGGAGGGGGGGCGCCGTCCTCCAGGAAGGAACAGTAGAAAGCACGCCCGACCGCCAGTGTCATGATGATAGCAAAGATGATACCCATGCTCCACATGAGTCTCTTCATAAGCTTCATCATCCTTGTTTCCATGTTTGTATCAGTGCGCTTCCAGCCAGTTGGGGGCGGTGTTGGCTTCTACTTCCAGCGGTACGCCGTGCGGCAGGGGCAGGGCGCTGCGCATGGCTTCGGTTATCCGGGGGATGAGGTCGTGCTCGTCCTGGTGCAGGTCGATGAGGAGTTCGTCGTGAATCTGCATGATGAGGCTGCTGCGTTTGCCTTGCAGCAGCTCGGCCACACGCACCATGGCGATTTTAATCATATCTGCTGCGGTGCCCTGAATGGGGGTGTTGATGGCGGTGCGTTCGGCGGCGGCGCGCAGGTTGAAGTTGGCGCTGTTCAGATCCGGCAGTTTGCGGCGGCGTCCGCAGAGGGTTTCGGCATAGCCGCGATCGCGGGCCTCAGTTACCAGTTTATCCATGCATTCCTTCACGCCGGGGAACTGGGTGAAGTAGCTCTCGATGAGGGCGGCAGCCTCGCCGCGAGGGCAGTCCAGACGCTGCGAGAGACCGAAGGCTGAGATGCCGTAGATGATGCCGAAGTTCACTGTCTTGGCCTTGCGGCGCATATCGGCGGTCACTTCCTCGTGCGGCACGCCATAGATGCGGGCGGCGGTCTCGGCGTGGATATCGCGGCCGGAGGTGAAGGCGGCAATCATGCCCGGGTCGCCGGAGAGGGCGGCCATGAGTCGCAGCTCCACCTGCGAGTAGTCCGCCGAGAGGATGCTGTGCTGCGCATCGCGTGCCACAAAGGCACGGCGGATAAGTTTGCCGGCATCCGAGCGCACGGGGATGTTCTGCAGGTTCGGGTTCTGGGAGGCCAGTCGGCCCGTGGCGGTCACCATCTGCAGCAAGGTGGAGTGAATGCGGCCATCCTTCGGGGAGATGTAGCGGGGTAGGGCATCCAGATAGGTGCCTTTCAGCTTGCTCATTTCGCGGTATTCCAGAATATCTGCCACCAGCGGGGAAACGGGTACCAGCTTGCGGAGCGTTTCTTCATCGGTCACGTACTGGCCGGTCTTGGTCTTCTTTGGCTTGGCGAGCAGCTTCATCTCATCGAAGAGCAGTTCGCCGAGCTGCTTGGGGGAGTTCAGGTTGATGGGGCGGCCTACCTGTTCATCGATGCGGGCGCGGATGGCCTCAATCTGCTCGCCGAGTTCATCGGCGCTCTTCTGCAGCAGGTCGGGCTCTACGCGCATGCCTTCCTCTTCGATGCCGGCGAGTACGGGCACGAGCGGGAACTCAATGCTGCGCATCAGTTCGTCCTGCCCGGCTTCCACCAGCTGCGGCTGCAGCGCATGGTAGAGGCGCAGGGTTACATCCGCATCTTCCGCAGCGTATTCGGCCATGGTCTCCACGGGTACGGCGGCGGTGTTCATTTCCTTGCCCTTGCCGGCAATGTCTTCCAGATGAATGGTCTTGTACTGCAGCAGGGCTTCGGCCATTTCATCCATGCCATGGCGCAGTTCCGGATACAGTGCGCAGTGTGCCAGCATGCAATCAAAGAACGGGCCATTCACCACCAGACCGGCCTGGTGCAGCACCTGAATATCGAACTTGGCATTTAGGCCCACTTTCTCTGCGCTGCCGGCAAAGGCGGCGCGGAAGCATTCCAGCCAGCCATCCTCTGCGGCGGGAATGTAGTAGCCCTCGTGCTCGGTGATGGCCACGGAAAAGCCCAGTAGCTTGTCAGTGAGCGGGTCGAGTCCGGTGGTTTCGGTGTCGAACGCCCAGCGATCGGCCTGTTCCAGGCGGGTAGCCAGTGCGGCGCGGGCTTCGGGGGTGTTTACCAGGTGGTATTGGTGCGGGGTGGTGGTGATATCTGCCAGCTGGGGCAGGGTGAACAAATCGAGCTGCATGTCGCCCTCTGCCTGCTCTGCCGGAGCAGCTGCTGCAGCAAAGAGCTCGCCCATGTCGGCATCGCTCGGCTGGGAGCCGCAGAGCTTCCTTGCCAGTTCCTTGAATTCCAGCTTTTTGAGGATATCGCCCAGCGCCCTGGTGTCAAACTCCTGAACTCGGCAGTCCTCCAGCTTGATATCCACGGGCACATCGCGGCGAATGGTGACCAGCTCGTAGGAAAGGCGGGCAGCATCGGCATTCTGCTCAATCTTCTCGCGCATCTTTCCCTTGATTTCGGCGCTGCGGGCCAGCATATTCTCAATGCTGCCGAACTGGGTGATGAGTTTCTTAGCGGACACGGCACCCACGCCCGGCACGCCGGGAATATTATCGGAGGCATCGCCCATGAGCGCCAGAATATCAATAATCTGGCGCGGGTTCTCGATGCCCCATTCCTCCAGGAATTCCTCCACGCCTACCGTCTCGAACTCGCTGCCCTTTTTACCGGGACGCCAGAAGGAACAGGTGGGCGAAAGCAGCTGCCCCAGGTCCTTATCCTTGGAAACCATGTAGGACTGCATGTCTCCCGCCTCATCGCTCATGCGCGTGATGGTGCCGATAAGGTCATCCGCCTCGTACCCGGGCATGCGCAGGGTCTTGATGCGCATGGCGGCCAGAATGTCCACAATCCAGGGAATGGAATCGCGCAGTTCCTGGGGCATGGCCTGGCGGTTGGCCTTGTATTCCGGGAAACGCTCGTGGCGGAAGGTGGGGCCGCTGGGGTCCAGACAGGCCACCACGTGCGTGGGCTTTTCTTTGTCAAGGAGATGCACCACGGTGTTGATGAAGCCGAACATGGCAGAAGTGTTCAGTCCCGTGGAGTTGCGCATGGGGTTGTTGATAAAGGCATAGAAGGCGCGGTAAATCAGCGCCATGCCGTCCAGAATACAGAGCTTGGCCATTATGTGCCTAATGTAGCACAGGTTGCCCCCCTTCCGCAAGGGAAATGGCGGTCAGTATTCAGGCTTCCGTATCAATGACGGCGCCGGGGTTGAAATCGTATCCCTCGCCCACGTGTACATAGCCCAGCTGGTTGCTCAGGCATTGGGTGGCTCCAATGGTTCTGTTGATATTGCGGTGCGAGTGGCCGTATACCCAGAAATCGGCGCCGCATTCTGCCACAAAACTGGTCATATCAGAGACATAAGCGCCGTTCAGGCTGCTTCCGTTGAACTGCGGGTCCAGGAGCAGGGGGCTCGGCAGGTGGTGTGTTGCCACTACCTTGTGACGGGCTTTGCTGGCAGCGAGGGCCTGCTGCAGAAACTGCACGCAGCGTTTGTGTTCGCGGTTGAAATCAGCGGGCATCAGGCTGTCTCCCTTGTAACCGATGCGTGCGAAATCGGCCACACGCTCGGCGCAGATGATTTCGTCCCTCGCGTCGATATGTGCCCAGAGAGTGGAAAGGATGATATCGGTATCACCCAGGGTGACTACGGTGTTATAAAGCCTCCGTACATTGGGCCGGATGAATTCGCAGTATCCATCGGTCAGCGTGGCGATATCATACCCCTTATAAAACTCATGGTTGCCGGGGCAGAGCAGGACTTCCTGGTAGTTCTCTGCCGCCCAATCCCAGAACGGATGCCGGGCATGAGCCTCGGAGTTCATGTAGGTAATATCGCCGGCTAACAGGAGGATATCACCAGCGACTTTGAGAGGGTTGTCCAGAATGAATTCGATGTTGCTTCTGAATTCGAGATGCAGGTCTGATGCGTATTGTATTTTCATATGGTATGGGCAGGAATATTGTATCGTAATGGAGCTCGATGTCGAGCAATTTGCCTGTGCAACACCCGCTTTTTCTTGCTAAATGGCGGTATTATGTTAAAATGCGAGCATGACCACTCTCAGGCAGCTTGCGGTAGAGACTCTCACCCATATGGTGGAGAGCGGGCAGGAGCGTCTGGCGGTGGATGACGAGGCGCGCGGTATTCTGCGTCAGTGGATGCTGGATGCCAGGAAGGGTGCGCAGCCTGCGCCGCCTGTGCCGGTAGCGGAATCCTCCCCGGCGTCGCGCGCAGAGCAGCCGGAGATGAGCGTGGAGGAAAAACTCGATTTTCTGCGCCAGAAAGCCGCAGACTGGAAACCGGCCCGCCGCCTGGGTACGCTGCGCGAGAAGATGGTTTTTGCCGTGGGTAATCCGCATGCCCGGCTCATGCTGGTGGGGGAGGCTCCGGGGTATGAGGAAGAGCGGCAGGGTGAGCCTTTTGTGGGGCCTGCCGGGCAGTTGCTTACCCGTATTCTGGGTGCTATGGGCCTGCAGCGCAGCGATGTGTATATTTCCAATGTATGCAAGTTCCGCCCGTCCTTGGGCGAGAATCAGGGTACATCAAACCGTGCACCCTCCCCGGAGGAACTGGCGGCGTGTCAGCCGCTCATCATGGCGGAAATCCGGGCTATTCAGCCCGCCTGCATTGTGTGCCTGGGCGGCAGCTCTGCCAAGGGGCTTCTGGGGGCTCAGCAGGGGGTGAGTGCGCTGCGGGGACAGTGGTTTGAGTGCCAGGGCGTTCCGGTGAGGGTGACGTATCATCCCAGTTATCTGCTGCGTAACGAGGCTCTTTCTGCCCGCCGCTCCGTGTGGGAGGATATGTTGGAGGTGATGCAGCGACTGGGCATGCCCATCAGTGAAAAACAACAGAACTACTTCCGTTGATGCGTTTTCTTGCCATAGCGTGCGGCTTGTTGCTGCTGACCGGGTGTCACAATATCTACCAGCTGCGTAAGGCTGCGGTGAATGGTGACCCGGAAGCGCAGTATGAGTATGGCCGACGCTTTCTGACCGGACAGAAGGGGGCTATCCATTCCTCCAGGCTGGCGTTCAAGTGGTTCTCCCGCGCTGCGGAGAAAAGGCAGCCGCGAGCCATGGCGGCTATGGGGCTCTGCTATGAGCGAGGTCTCGGCGTGCCGCGGTCCATGCAGAAAGCGCGGCAGTGGTATGCCGCGGCGGTGGATGCCGGCAACGATGATGCCTGCCAGACTCTGGTGCAGATGGAGGCCCGGGCGGGCAATATGAGCGGGGCGCTGCATTGGCTGGAGCGCATGGCGGATGATGATTCCATTCCTGCTCAGTTGATTCTGGCTCGCATGCACCTGAATGGCACCGCGAAGGATGCAAACGTGGCCGAGGGTATCCGCTACCTGCGCTATGCCGCCATGCAGGGCAATGGAGATGCCTGCCTCATGCTCAGCACCTGCTACGCCACAGGGAAGGGCGTTCCCCGCAATGATGAGCTGATGATGGGCTGGCTGGTGAATGCTGCAGAAGCCGGCAACCAGACCGCCGTGGGCCTTCTGGAACAGGCTGAGAAGACGCAAAAGGGGCAATGATTGGCAGCAGGGGTATTTTGTATTCTGTGCTGAATTGTTGTGTTCTTTGTGGTTGCAATTCAGGTAGAATCTGATACAATACCCGCATATACGCTATGGCAAGCATCAATCATCCCTCTGTAAAAGTGCGCACGACTGCTTCCCGCGGGGAGCACGATGGTATTCTCTTTTATATCCTTCCGCCCCTGTTGCTGGGCGCTGTTTTTGCCTTCTGCGCCATGGCTAACAGCGATGGCGTGAAGGCGGATGACCAGCCTGCTGCAGAGGCTTCTGCTGAAGAATAAGCTTTCAAATAACACACAACGGAACTGACATGAGCGAAGGTACTCCTATTACCATGACCGGGCAGGGTCTCAATGTGCCCGATTTTCCCATTATTCCCCATATTATCGGCGATGGCTCCGGCCCGGATATCTGGCGTGCTGCCAAGCGCGTGATTGATGCCGCCGTGGAAAAGGCCTATGCCGGTAAGCGCGGCCTGGTATGGAAGGAAGTGCTGGCGGGGCAGAAGGCTTTTGATACCGTGGGTACTTGGCTGCCGAATGAGACCATGGAGGCATTCCGTACGCTTCTGGTGGGTATCAAGGGGCCGCTGACCACGCCTGTGGGCAAGGGTATCCGTTCGCTGAATGTGGCTTTGCGCCAAGGGCTTGACCTGTATTGCTGCGTGCGTCCGGTGCGCTACTTCCAGGGCATTGAAACTCCGGTGAAGGCACCGGAGAAGGTGGATATGGTGATTTTCCGTGAGAATACGGAAGATATCTACGCCGGCATTGAGTTTGAGTGCGGCACCCCCGAGGCAGAGAAGTTCTTTGACTGGCTTTCCCAGGAATTCCCGCAGCGCGCCAACAAGGTGCGTTTCCCGCAGACTTCCGGTTTTGGCATCAAGCCGGTGTCCAAGGAGGGTACGGAGCGCCTGGTGCGCTCTGCCATTCAGTACGCCATTGAGACGAATCGTCCCTATGTGACTCTGGTTCATAAGGGTAACATCATGAAGTTCACCGAGGGCGACTTCCGCGACTGGGGTTATGATCTGGCCCGCCGCGAGTTCGGTGCAGAGCCCATCGGCGATGGCCCCTGGTGCAAGCTGCCCAACGGCATCATCATCAAGGACTGCATCTGCGACGCCTTCCTGCAGGAAATCCTCATTCACCCGCAGGAGCATTCCGTGGTGGCCACGCTGAACCTGAACGGCGACTACTGCTCTGATGCGCTGGCTGCTCAGGTGGGCGGTATCGGCATTGCCCCCGGTGCCAATATCAACTACCGCACCGGTCACGCTGTGTTCGAGGCTACGCACGGCACGGCTCCCAAGCTGGCTGGTCTGGATAAGGTGAACCCCTGTTCCTTCCTGCTTTCTGCGGAGATGATGCTGCGCTACATGGGCTGGACCGAGGCTGCAGACCTCATCGTGTCTGCCATTGAAGGCGCTATTTCTGACAAGACGGTGACCGCCGACCTGGCGGAGATGATTCCCGGCAGCACGGCTGTGAGCACCACTGCTTTCGGCGATGCTCTGCTGGCTCATATCAAGTAAGCTATGCCTGATCCAGCATACGTCCACGCGGCGTTCTCGTCTATAGCCGAGCGATATGTGACGGCGAATCATATCCTGTCCCTGGGTACGGATATCATGTGGCGCGCCCGCGTGGTGCAGATGGTGGCAGAGTGGAAACCCCGGAATCTGCTGGATATTGCCACCGGCACGGGTGACCTGGCACTGGCTATCAAGCGGGCGTTGCCGGAAATTGAGGTGCTGGGCACCGATTTCTGCCGCCCGATGCTTGATGTGGCCGTGCGCCGCGGGTTAACCAACGTGCTGGAGGCAGATGCCATGAATCTGCCTCTGCCGGATGCCTCGTATGATGCCGCCACGGTAGCTTTCGGGCTGCGTAATATGGCCGATTATGAGAAGGCCCTGCGGGAGTTCCGCCGCGTGCTGCGCCCGGGCGGCCACCTGCTTGTGCTGGATTTCAGTATGCCGGAGAATATCTTCGCGGCGCCCTATCGGCTGTATCTGCACCATGTGCTGCCGCGTATAGCCGGTTGGGTCACGGGAAATGCGGATGCCTATGATTACCTGGGGGAGAGCATAGAGGCTTTCCCCCGTGGTGCTCAGTTCTGCCAGTTGATGGAGCGTTGCGGGTATTCCATGCCTGCCAGCCATCCTCTTTGCATGGGGATTGCCTCCATTTATTCTGCCGAGGCGTAAGCTGCCGGACGCTCCCCCAAAAAAATGTGCGAAAAAAAGCCTATCTGACAAAATTTCATATCGACAAGGGCTGCGTAAAAAGGTACCATATAAGAAGCACCAGGACTGGTGCGTGTGATTTTCTGTAACCCTTTTAGAAAGCTAAAGATATGTTTAGGTACCCTCAAAAACCCACCCCTCCCGCCCCTGGCAATACCTCCTTTGCAGAGAATGATGTGCCCGCAGAGTGGGGTACTCCTGTGTCTCAGCCTGCCGCAGCCCCTGCTGAAGGCGGTTTCTTTGGTGGCGAGGAAACTGTTTCCTCCCCCTTCGATATGGGAGCCGCCTCCGGTGCTCCTGCCACCACCACTCGTAACGTGCTGAACTATGACGTATCCGTGGTGGGTACGCTTCGTTTCACCGATGACCTGCTGGTGGACGGCTCCGTGGAAGGTGAAATTACCTCCGACGGCGTGCTGACCGTAGGCGCCAACGCCAGCATTCAGGCTGGTGAGAAGAACAAGGTGGCTGTGCGCACCCAGAGCGCCGTTATTCACGGCAAGGTGGTGGGCGATATTGTGGTGACCGATCGCGTGGTTCTTGCCGCAACGGCTGAGGTAGTGGGCGATGTGACCGCCGCTAAGATTTCCATCGAGGAAGGCGCTGTGTTTGTGGGTATGTGCCGCGTAGGCACCCCCGCAGTGGTGCCTGCCACGGCAACAGCTGCTCCCAAGAAGGCTCCCGCTCGTGCTGCCAAGAGCACGGATGAGGCCAACCTCCTGGGCTGAGCCAGATAATCTCCTATCATGCCGGATTTCAGAACAGAACCGCTGATTGTTTCTACTGTTTCCGGCTTGTTACCCGCAGGTGAGCGCGACCGCCGAGTCGCGCTCACCTCGTTTCGTTCTGACGAGAGCAGGGTGCAGGTGCCTATGCGAGAGGTGGTGTGCTACGAGTGTGGCCAGAGCTGCCAGGTACCTTCTGCCGCGCTCTCTGCCAGCTGCATCCACTGCCATACGCACCTCAATATGGCAGATGTGGAGATTCGCCCGGGGTCCCGTCGCCTGACGGTGCGCACACTGGGCAATGTGCGGGTGCCTTCCGGTACCGTGCTGTCGCATCTCAATGTTGTGTGCCGTGATATGGAGGTGAATGGCCGTGTATCGGGTTCGTTCCGCTGCTCCGGTACGCTGTCTTTCAATGCATCCACCGTGGTGGATGGTTCCATCAGTGCCGGTAAGCTGGTGGTGGATAAAGGCGTGGAAATTGAGCTGACTGTGGGCGCTGTGGCAGAGGAAGTGGCTCTGTATGGCTCCTTGAAGGGCCGCTTGCAGTGCAAGGGCAAGCTGCATGTGCACCGGGGCGGTGCATACGAAGGCGTGTGCAAGGCTGCAGATGTGGTGGTGGCTCCCGGTGGTCGTTTTGATGACCAGGGATATTTCTGATAGATGTTATTTTCGGGGCCATGGATATCCGCATCACCGGAGCCAGTCAGAACACACTGCGGCATATCAACCTGACTCTGCCGGCGGGTAAGCTCATTGCGCTGATGGGCCCCAGCGGTTCCGGCAAGAGCACGCTGGCGTATGATACTTTGTTTGCGGAATCCCGCCGCCGCTTTCTGGAGTGCCTTTCTGCCGGTGCCCGCCGCTTGCTGGCCCGCCCGGAAAAGCCTCATGTGGAAAGTATTGAGGGGCTTCCTCCTGCCCTCTGCCTGGAGCAGCACCTGCCTGGCGGGCAATCCCGCTCGGTGCTGGGCTCGCTGACGGAGGCCCTGGATTATCTTCGCATCCTGTATGCGGCTATCGGTGTACCACATGACCCGGTGACCGGTGCCCGTCTCACCCGCCTGAGCCCGGAGGAAATTACATCGTCCCTCTGCGCGTTGCCTGAAAATACGCGTCTTACGTTGCTTGCGCCGCTTTCCCCGGCCTTCGGGCAGAACCCGGAGAGTGATATTCTGATGCTGCGGAAGCTGGGTTACCTCCGCGTGCGGGTGAATGGAGAGATTCTGGAGCTGGATGAGCTGGAGAATCGCCCGCCTGCCGCCGGGCAGGATTGTGAGCTGGTGGTGGACCGCATCGTGATTCGAGAGGGTGTGGATTCCCGCGTGGCGGACTCCGTGCAGGCTGCACTGCGTTTGTGGCCGGATGAGGTGCGCGCCCTGGTGCAGCCCCGCGGGGCGGAGCCGGAGCTGCAGTGCTACCACACGCGCTATCGCAATGCCGAGACGGGCTTCTCCCTGCCGGATCTGACGCCTGGTTTGTTCTCTCATTTCTCTCCGCATGGTGCCTGCGCGGAGTGCAATGGCCTTGGCTCGGTGGAATCTGCCAAGGGCGAGCTGTCTGTATGCCCGGCGTGCAAGGGAATGCGCCTGAATCCTACAGCTCTGGCTGTTACGTTGAATTTTGGTGGCCGTGAGCTGAGCCTGGGGCAGTTCTGTGAACTGCCGGTACAGGAGAACCGGCGGCTGCTGGAAAATCTGGAAATCCCCGCAGCTTTCCGGGATGCTTTGCAGTCTGCCATGGGGAGTCTCCTGCAGCGCCTTGATTGCCTGCTGGAGCTGGGACTGGGGTATCTGGCCCTCTCGCGTGCCGCGAACACACTTTCCGGTGGCGAGCTGCAGCGTGCCCGCCTGGCCGGGCAGATTGGCGGCGGCCTTTCCGGCGTGTTGTATATTCTGGATGAACCCACCATCGGCCTGCACCCGAAGGAGACGGAGCGCCTGATTGCTGCGCTGCATCGCCTGCGCGATAAGGGGAACACCATTCTGGTGGTGGAGCATGACCCCCAGCTGCTGCAGGCCTGTGACTGGCTTGTGGAGATGGGCCCCGGCAGCGGCCCGGATGGCGGCGCCGTGCTGGCAGAGGGTACGTATCAGGATTTTCTGGAGAATGAGGATTCACCCACTGGTGCGTGGCTGAGCATGCGGCGCGTGCTGCCTGCGGTGGAGCTGCGCTCTCTTGCCGCCTGCAAGTGGCTGACCCTGAGGCATGCTGCGGCCCGTAACCTGCAGGATGTGGAGTTCCGCTTCCCGCTGGGGGCGTTCACCTGTTTGTCCGGTCCTGGGGGCTCGGGCAAGAGCACGCTGGTGCATGAATGCCTGCTGCCTGCACTGAAAGCGGGCAGGGTAGAGGGGGCTGAACCCATCACCCGCGCCGTGCTGGTGGACCAGAGCCCGCTTGGCAGTTCTCCGCGTTCTACGCCTGCCACGGCTACCGGTCTGCTTGATGTGCTGCGGCCGCTGTACGCCGCGCTGCCGCTTTCCCGCCAGCGTGGGTATACGGCTGCTCGATTCTCGCTGAATACCCGCGGCGGCCGCTGCGAGCGCTGCGGTGGCACGGGCCGCCTGCAGGTGGATATGAACTTCCTGGCTGATTTGTATACGGAGTGCGATGCCTGCCACGGTGCCCGCTATAACCGGGAGACGCTGGAGGTCACTTGGCGTGGCAAGTCTATTGCCCAGGCTCTGGCGCAGACGGTGGATGAAGCGGTGGAATTCTTTGCAGCGGTGCCGCAGGCTGCCGCTATTCTGAAGGCCATGCAGGAGCTCGGGCTGGGATATCTGCCGCTGGACAGGTCGGTAACCACGCTTTCCGGGGGTGAGTCACAGCGCGTGAAACTGGCAACCTATCTATCCAAGGCGGCGCCGAAACGCGGCAGCCGTCCGGGCGAACAGTTGCTGCTGGTGCTGGATGAGCCCAGTACGGGCCTGCATTTTGCAGAATTGGAGATGCTGCTGCGGGCTATCTTCCGGCTTCGTGCCGCTGGACACACGATTCTCTGCATTGAGCATAATCAGGGCGTGCTCTCCCGGGCTGATTACCTGGTGGAGCTGGGGCCTGGCTCCGGTGCCGAGGGCGGTCGCATTGTCTATGCGGGTGAGCCGGTTTAATGCCCGCCATAGTGCCGGAGCATAATCATGAGCCGGGTGCGTTGGTACCCGCATGAGCGCAGGTATTCCAGCGGAGTCCTTCCTTTGGCATCAGTCGCATTCGGGTTTGCCCCGGCTCGCAGTAATTCCATGCCAATGCGGTAGTTGTTGGTGTACACCGCCTGCCAGATGGGGGCCAGCCCGGCGGCTGTTTCGCGGGAAGGATTGGCCTTGCAGCGGAGAAGTTCCACAACGATGACATCGCTGCCTTGGCCCGTGGCAATCTGCAGCGGGGTGAATCCGTGGTGCAGCATTTCCGGGTCGGCGTTGTACTCCAGCAGAACCTTGGTGCATTTCTCTATGCGGACCCGGCGCTCCTGGTGGCTGCGTTTGTATTGCTGTATCAGGGTGCCCAGGGCGGTTCCCTTGTTGCCTGTACTGGCGTCGGGGTTGGCGCCTCTGCTCAAGGTTTCATCCAGGGCATCCGCATTGGCGGCTTTGATGGCGCGCATGAGCTCGGCATTCAGTTCCTGCTGCCGGGACGCAAACATGCTGCAGCTGACCGTTGCCAGGCAGATGAGGAGCAGAAGGATAAGCCGGAGTTGCTTCATTTCTGCTATGCTAGCAGACATTGGCTTCACTGGCAAGTACGCTTTTTCGGTCATCCTGCCTTATTCGGGGTTGAAAAACAAGCGTTCCGGCGGTATACTGCGCTTGTTATATGAATTTTTGTTCCATTGAGAGTAAAATGCAGGGCGTGCGCCTTTCCCGCGCTGCCATTGATGCCTTTCGCCATAGTGTGAGCGTGCTGACCTCGAATCAGTCCATGATGATTCCTGAGGGCGAGATTGAACCCGCACGTGATGTGGCGGATTGGGAGGAACTGGTGGCAGCTACGCCGGAGGCTGATGCTGCTCTGCTGGCTCAGGCGGTGCTGGTGAAGCTGAATGGCGGTCTGGGTACTGGCATGGGGCTGCAGAAAGCCAAGAGCCTGCTGGAAATCAAACCCGGCGTGACCTTCCTGGATACCATCGTGCGCCAGGTGCAGAGCCTGCGTGAGCGTGCTCAGTACCCGGTGAACCTGTTGCTCATGAACTCCTTCTCCACCAGCGAGGACACGATGGCGCACCTGGCTCAGTATGCTGATTTTGCAGATGCGGCCAAGGTGGAGATGCTGCAGAACCGCGTACCCAAACTGGTGCAGGAGACGCTGGAGCCGGTGGAATACCCTGCCAACCCGGAGCTGGAGTGGTGCCCGCCCGGCCATGGTGATATTTATCCTGCCCTGGTGGGCAGCGGCTGGCTGGATAAGCTGCTGGCAGCTGGTGTGAAGTATGCCTTTGTTTCTAATTCCGATAATTTGGGCGCCCAGCTGGATACCCGTTTCCTGCGCTGGTTTGCGGAGAGCGGTGCCCCCTTTGTGATGGAGGTGACCCGCCGCACGGAGGCCGATAAGAAGGGCGGTCACCTGGCTACCCGCAAGGCAGATGGTCAGCCGATTCTGCGCGAGGTGGCTCAGTGCCCGGATGAGGATGTGGCTGAGTTCCAGAATATCGAAAAACACCGCTATTTCAATACGAATAATCTCTGGATTCGCCTGGATGCCCTGAAGGAAGTGCTGGATGCCAATGGCGGCGTGCTGCCCTTGCCGGTTATCTGCAACAGCAAGACGGTTGACCCGCGCGATGCTGCCAGCCAGAAGGTCTACCAGCTGGAGACGGCCATGGGCGCTGCGCTGCAGTGCTTCCCCGGTGCCCGCGCCGTCTGTGTGCCGCGCTCCCGCTTCTTCCCGGTGAAGACTTGCTCAGACCTGCTTCTGCTGCGCTCTGATGCCGTGGAGATTGATGAGGCCGGAGCCATGAAGCTGGCCCCCGAATGCAAGGGGGTGGCCCCCGTGGTGCTGCTGGATGGCAAGCTGTATAAACTGGTCGATTCGCTAGATGCCCTTGGCGTGCCCTCCCTGAAGAATGTGAGCAAGCTGGTGGTGACCAAGGCTCACAGCTTCGCCCCCGGCGAAGCTCTCAGCGGAGAGGTGCAGATTTGATAATATTTGTACAAGAAAAAATCGCAACCATGGGAAATGGTTGCGATTTTTTTTATGAAACAGAGGAAATGAAACAGGTCACAGTTTGATGGCACCTCCTGTTATGCCGTATTTCTGCCTCCAATGTTCCATCCGTAGTTCTTTGATGCCCTTACGAGCTTGTTTGTATATGTCGAGATACTCGCTGCGAAATAACGCCCGGTAACATGAGACTTTTCTTCTGAGTGCCCTTATCAGACTAAAACGGTAATCTGCCAGCTTATAGGTGCCTGACGGGCTTTTCCACGAGCCGGAAAATAAATCTACGATAAAGGACTTCCCTGGAAGGAGAGACGGGTGGCAGAAGTATTCTTTGGGGAAGATTGTGAGTTTATGCTCTTCTGATTGAAAGAATTTTCCATTCAGCAGGAAATCTGCCACATTGTTGTTGATGCAATCTGTCAGAATAGTGTTGTTAACCGCAAAAAATCCTGGATTGATATCATCGTAATATTCAAGCATTTTAGCTACCAGTGGGTGCCCTGGTGGTGAGTACATGAAACCGCCGGAAAGAGCACAATCGTACATGTAGCCCATTATTAGATGATCTGATGGAGCCGGGATTTTATCCAATGGTTTCTGAATTACGACATCGCAATCGAGGTAAAAACCTCCATGTTCATATAACTTGCGCAGTTGAACGACATCGGATGCAAATGCCCATCGTTTACTGCTGGCCGCTTGTTGCCAATATCTGTGTTCCGGATATGACGCGTTGCTGTTGTTCCACTCGAAGTAATCATAATCCGGGCACAGCCGCTGCCATGATTGCACATGCGCCCGAACGTGTGCTGGTATTTCTGAGCCGAGCCAGCAATAATGGATTTTTTTTATCACTCCGGCACTATAGCAGATCCTGTCATGTGGGGCAAGCGTTTATTGATGTTTCCCTGTGCCCCCTTTCTGTTCCGGATTTGCTGGTGATTTATATATCCCATATCCGGATTGCAGTAAATGAATCCTGCGTTGATACGAGTGGAGTAGGAATGTTTCCTTATAGGTGCTTTATTCGTTAGTGCTTTTTTTGCGCTAATTGTCGGGCATCGTCTAAAGCGTATTTCTTTTGCCAATACTCAACACCTAGTTTGTTTCTTTTACTATTGTCTTTTTGTATATATTTTGCAAATAGCGCTTTAATGGCAATCCGGAACATTTCGAAACGTATGGACAGGGTGCCTTTCCCACCTATGCGTATCAGCCGTGTTGCGTCAGAAACCATCAGCGGGTCTTTTTCAAAAGTGGCAGGGGTCTTTTCCATTACTGGTTGTAGGAATGCTTTGAGCATCTGGAGCGGGTTCAGCTCCATTCCATTGCGCAGAGGATTTGCTGCAAGCACTGCCATATAGGCATCATCATCTTCGTCCAGTTCTTTAATCCGGTTAATCAGTGATTCAAAATCCGGAAAATCATTAGCACAAATCATGGACTCTTTTGGAAAAGGTGCCACGTCACCTTCACTGCCAAAATAAATGGGAACAGTGTTAGCAAGATAGGCATCCATTAATTTTTCCGTTATATAGCCAGGAATGGAGCTGTTTTCAAACGCAATATTAAATTTGTATTTTGAAAGAAACTTCAGTTTGCTGGAGTTCCAATTTGCCGCATCTCCACGTTTTGCGAGTTCAGGGGCATCCATGTTATGTAAAACTTTTCCAGGGCAGTCGACGTGTTTATATTTCATGAGGGCCTGGCAGAAATCTTTTCGTAGAATGGAGCCGGCCCCAATGCCGCACTGTGAATAGATGAAGGAACAGAACTTGCGATGGCTGAGGCTCTTGTCGAGCTCCGGTAAAGCCGGTATTTCCCTGTTCATGTACGTGCTGTAGCATGGTGGAAACCATAAATATCTATTCCCACATTCTATTCGTACACAGCCGACAGCATAATCACATTGATTGAAATCAGGAAATACATTTTCATCGCAGATAAAAATTTTTACTGCGGTTTTGTATTTTAAATGGGCTGCTCCAAAGCATGAGTAGAGAATGTAGTCGGGCTTGCTGTTGTCTTCTTCGATATCGCAGAACGTTTCAATGCCTTTGATAAGGAAATTGTGCTTTCTCGATGTCCCGAAATCTACTACCGCTGCTTTGATTTTCATGGCGTACCAGTGGGGGGTAAACTTAAGCTGCTTTTATCTTTATTTGACCCGGACTTGTATATCGCATTGGTAATGCTGATGCAAGCAAATAATTCGTAAAAGATTAAAATTTATGAGTTAGAGCATTATCATAAAAGTCAACCATGGAGGATGATAGATGCTTATTCACGCCTAACAGCCAGCGTTTAGATGCAAAGATAATGTTTCAGCATTACCAATGCGATAACCTGATTCCGAAGTTATATGTATGATGGACAAATTAGGAATGAGTTTGGTGTTGACCTGCTACAATCAGCAGGAGTATGTGAGAGAAGCAATCCTCTCTGTATTTGCACAGAAGTATGAAGGTCCAATGCAGCTGGTTATCGTAGATGATGCATCCACGGATGATAGCGTTCGTATTATTGAAGAAACCGTGCAGGAATACGGTGCTGGCTGGGACGTTGAAATTGTGAAGCTGAAGCAGAATCTTGGTGTTGCGGGAGCTACAGATGCAGGTTGGGCTAAGGCAAAGCACGATTGGATTTTGATGGTGGATGGAGATGATGTGCAGATGCCGGAAAGATGCCGTCTGTTAGCTGAGGCTGTTCACAAACATCCGGATGTTATTCAGGTTTCATTCGCTATGAAGTGTATTGACGAGCTGGGACATGAATTTAATACGCTTTCGTATGGTGTGATGCGTTACGATCGAAGTCCGAACGAGTTGTATATCGGAACGCCTGCTGAAAATAAGGAAAACCTTTTCGGGAGTAATTCTGGCAGAATCCGGTGTGTGGGGGCAGCATTTAGCCGCATTGTGAAGGATGCCTGGGGACCGCTTTGTCAGGATGAGACTGAAAATCTTCGCTTTGAACAAGATCCGACCTTGGCATTTTGTGCTGCATTGATGGGGCCTGTATTGGGATGGCGTCATATTGGCTTGGCGTATCGCATGCATAGTTCCAATTTATCAAATTTCAGACTGACGCCTGGTGTGGCGGGAATTATGCAATTCGAACGGCATCAGGAAAAATATCAGTCATTTCATGCAGCTTCTGTAGTATGCATGTTGCGCGATTTGGAACGAGCGTGCCATAACCCGACTCTGACCAATTGGCCTTCGGAGCTGCTTGAACAAGCCAAGGAAAAACTTGAACAGGAATTATCGGGTTGCCAGTTGAGGAGCATGTGGTGGAGTGTATCATATCTGGAGCGCTTGAGACGTTCTGTGTTTGATTGGAAACGGTTTCGTCATTCCGGCACTTCATTGCTTAGGTTATTGCCATTCAGACTTTTTTGCTTGTTGAAGTATTGGAGCAAACGCTGAGCGTAGGTTATTTTTCTGAAACACATAGGGACGCTTCGGTAAGAAGCGTCCCTGTTTTTATTTGTTCTGGTAGCGGTAGTAGAGCCAGTCTGCCAGCTTGTAGCTGCACCATGCCCATAGCACAAGCAGGAGAGTACCACGGGGTTTGCGTCTGCCGCTTCCTATGAGCCAATCGGGCAGCTCAAGGCCGGATAGCTCGAGAAACACACATAACGCGATGAGCCCACCACCGAATATCGCGACGGTCAGAACTCCGGTATACCGTACTTCCCTGTCATTGAAAAGGAAGAGCAGGGCACATAGAAGCAATGTCACGCAGAGGAGAACCGCAATGATGCCTCCGAAACGTGTATCTGTGATGAGCTCCTGCATGTGATGTTAATCCATTAAATCCTCAGCCGGAGCGGCACTGTTGTACCAGGCTTCGGGGATGCGCTGGGGGCGGCCCTGCGGCATCTGCACGAGGGCAAGGCACTGGCGTACCTTCACGCAGACCTGCTGGGCGTCATCCCGGCGGATTTCAAACACGCACCAGAAGCGGGATTTCTCCACCTTTTCAATCCAGGCGTGAATCTGAATCTTATCGCCCATGAAGGCGGGACGCTTGTACTGCACCTCGTGGCTCACGAGCACCAGGTGGCGGTTCTCGCGGATGAGCCCGATGAAATCAATGCCGAGCTCCGGGGCCATCTTGGTGCGGCATTCCTCGACCCAGCGCAGGTAGGCCAGGTTGTGCACCACGCCGCCGCAGTCGGTGTCGTAGTACATGACATCGTAGTTGAGGATAAATTGCGGTTTTTTCATAAAATCTTGTTAGAAAGGAACGGGCAGGGGACACATGCGCGTCTCCTGCCCGGGGTTGATTGCTGGAAAGGAGATATTACTTGGACTTGAGGAAGTCCTCCACTGCAGCGGTGATTTCCTTCATGTCGTCCATCTGGAGCTCGCCCATGTGGGCAATGCGGAAGGTCTTGTCCTTCAGACCGCCGTAGCCGTTGCCCAGCTGCAGGTTGCGGGGGGCAAGGAAGGCGTTCAGCTCGGGAATGGAAATCATCTCCTCGCTGCCCTTGGGACGGGAATCAATGACCGTGAGGGTCTTGGAGAGGTACTTGCGGTTCGGGTATACGGTGAAGTACTCATCGGCCCAGGCTCGGGTGTAGGCTGCCAGTTCCTCGTGGCGGGCAAAGCGGTTCTCGATGCCTTCCTCGTTCACGATATGCTGGAGCTGCTTGTCCAGGGCATACATGAGGGAGAGGCAGGGGGTGGAGGTGTACTGGTAGTTCTTCTTGTCGATGAAGTCCCAGAGGGTGCGAAGGTCGAAGTACAGACCGCGGTTCTCCACTTCGGCGGTGCGGTCGTAAGCCTTCTGGCTCATGGCGCAGATGGCCAGGCCGGGGGGCAGGGCAAGTGCCTTCTGGGTGGAGGTGATGAGTACATCGATACCCAGCTTGTCGGTCTCAATTTTGGAACCTGCGGCAGAGGAAACGGCATCCACGCACCATACAACGTCCGGGTACTTCTTCATGACCTCGGCGATTTCTTCAACCGGGTTCTGGATGCCGGAGGAGGTTTCGTTGTGGGTCACGGTGAGCACGTCGTACTTGCCGGTGGAGAGGGCCTTGTCTACCATCTCGGCGGTGGTGGGCTCGCCCATCACGCTGTCAAACTTATCGGCGGGGATTCCGTTTGTCTTGGCCATCTTGTACCACTTGTCGCCGAAAGCACCGATGGAGAACACGGCGGCGCGCTTGGCGGTGCAGGAGCGGATGGCGCCTTCCATGAGGCCGGAGCCGGAGGAGGTGGAAAGCAGGATGCGATTTTCGGTGAAGAGCACCTTCTGCATGTTGTCGGAAATGCGCTTCTGGATTTCGGAAGCCTTCTTGGAGCGGTGGCCAATCATCGGCAGGCACATCTCCTTGAGGATGTCTTCAGATACAACAGTGGGACCGGGAATGAACAGTTTGATTGCCATAACTGGTGGGATTGAGATTGTTTAACTCTGGCATTCTACCACGGTGTGCAAGGTAATGCGAGCATAAAGTGAATCTCTGACAAAGAAGAATGTTGCATGTGCCTGTTTCTTGCAGTATACTGCCGATATATGAAACTTTTCCGCCGTATTGCTGTACTACTGCTGGCATTGCTTGCGGGGCCTGTGGCGCAGGCAGCCCCCAATGAAGGGGTAGTGAACCGCATTGCTGCCACCGTGAATGGCCGCCCGATTACTTCCAGCGAGGTGCGTGCCCGCCTGGCTCCTTATCTGCGTGAGTTGATGATGCTGTATCCCCGCCAGGGCCCCCGCTTTAATTCTGAACTGGTGGCAGCCAAGAAGTCTGTGCTGAATGACCTGATTGAGCGTGAGCTTGTGCTGTGCGAGTTCGAGTCCAAGGGCTTCGTGATTAAGGAGGACCAGGTGGAGGATGAGATTAATCGACGCGTTCTGGTGATGTTCAACGGTAACCGCAGTGAGTTCCTGGACAACCTGCGCAAGAGCGGTATGAACTATACCGAGTACCGCGAATCCGTGAAGAAGGAGATTACTGTGTCTGCCATGCGTGGTATGCGCTATGAACGCGGCATTCCGCCCACCCCGGACGAAATTGCCGAGGAGTACGAGAAGACAAGCTCCGAGTACCGCGATATCATGAAGGACAGCATTTCCTACAGCAAGATTTTCATTCCTGCCATGGATCCGAATGACCCCATGGTGACGGCAGAGGAGCGTTACAAGCTGGCAGTTAGTGTTCGCGAAGAGCTGGAGAAGGGCAAGATTTCCTTTGCCGCTGCAGCCCGTAAGTATTCACGCGATGCTCATGCTGCCGATGGCGGCAAGTGGCCTTCTCTGCGCCGGGATGAGCTGGCTGTGGAGTTTGCCAACGTGGTGTTTGCTGCCAAGCCCGGCCAGCTGGTCGGTCCCTTGCTTGACCCTGCAGGTTTCACTATTGTGAAGGTGCATAATAAGAAACTGGCTGCTGCTCCGGCCCTGAGCTCCCCGGAGATTAAGCAGAAGGTGGATGATGCTGTGCGCCGCAAGAAGAGCGAGCACCGCTACCGCCAGTGGGTTGACCGCCTTCGCGGTAAAGCTGTTATCCGCACCTTTATCTGATAAAACTTTCATCTGCTGATAAAGAAGAAACCCTGGTCTTCGTGATGAAGGCCAGGGTTTTTCTTATGGAGAATTGGTGTGTGGGTGCTTCTGATAAGCCAAAGTTATCCGCCAAATTGGAGTTTGTTGGGCGGGGCGTTTTTGTCGGAGCGGGGGGGGGCTTCAGGTCCCTCCTCCCATCGGTTATGTTTTCGGGAATAGAGTCCCGTGCTCCGAAAGATTTGAGTAGCCCCCAGAATCGGACTTTGCTGAGTTTCTGGAAATACCCGTGTGTTACTTGTATTCGCCCTTCATTTTGCGGATGGTGTATCGGATGGTACGGAACAGACCGTGCCCATAGTATCGGGATGCTACACCCAGGAAGCGCTGCATCGGCGTTCTCTGAATGCGGGCTCCGCGTTCGAAAATCCTTGCAAAGAAATCTACCAGAGCCTGGTCGGATTTCTTGAAGACATCCGGATCCTGCAGAACGGGCTGGCTGAGCATGGCTGCCATATCTGCAGGAGATTCCGCCAGCTCCAGAATGTGAGAGACGAGAGCCTTTCTTGTGCGGAAATCATGGGCGTTTACAAAGGCTGCAGAGTTGAATTCCTCTGCCACTCGCGGGTTGCCCCAGTAAATCGGGATGCTGTTGGAGAGGAAGGCATCTACAATCTTTTCCGTCTGGTAGCCGACTGCGGATTCATTCTCATAAGCCATGCTGAAGAAATGCTTGCTCTGGAACTCCTGTTTGACTTCGTAGGGCCTGGGCAGGATGTATCCGATATTGTTCATGAAGGGGCCGCCGCAGCTGACCTTGCGCACCTTCATGAGGTCCTGTACCAGTGCGTTGCGCTCCTTGCCCTTGGGGTTGCGGCACACAAAGGCGCAGAAATCGCGATTCTGGGCAATCAGTTCCTCTGTTGAGACCGGGGTGGGGTTGAGAAGCTTCCTCCGGTATTCCGGCTTTGTCAGACAGTGGAAATGCCAGTACGGGTAGCGGTGGCAACGGTCTGTCTCTCGCAATTCATGCGTCAGGCAGTAATCGAATCTGTTCAGGTCAATATGGTGATTTTCACCAGTGTAGAGAATGCGTACCCCTTTGAAATGGTCGATGTGCGGCGTGAATGTATCGCTGAGGATATAGTCTGCCTTCTGCTGCTCTTCTAATGGGATTTCAACGATGGGGAAATGCTGCTTGAGAAAGGGAGTAAGGGGAGCTAGTGAGAGTAAGTGGATTTCGTTCATGGTCAAGATTGTGGGCTTTGCTGTGTGCGACTGGGATTGCAGGCTACTCTGCCGTCTGCATGCGCGTCTTTATCCAGGCGAAAAGCTTGTTGAGCCGGCGTTTGACAATGCGCAGGGAGATGGCGGGACAACACCGCTCCATGCGCAGGTAGGTAAATGGTTTGAAGCGGTTGTATGTCTTCAGGTCTGTGAAGCGGAGAATCTGCTTCCCGTTCCTTATCTGGATAAGGAAGTTGTCTGGGTTAAAGTCGTAGATGGGGATGGGGTTGTTTGTCAGTATCCGGCTGAATTCGGTAAGCTGGGAGAGCGCATCCTTGTTCAGGGTCTTGTCAATAACATACTGACTGAGCGGCTGTGAGGGGGCTCCATTATCGTCCCTGATGATGGAGCAGACAAGCCCCGGACCCAGGTTGGTGTCAATAAGCTCGGGATGATACTCCGGTAGATAATCGCCGATGTACTGGACACAGCGCTTGACAGCTTCCAACTCTTGTTGTAAAGCTGGAATGTTTCGGTCGCGCATGGCCACTTTTACGCATTTATCAGTGTCTTCCGGATGGTAGAAGCACAGCCTCGTGGCGCCTTTGCCTAAGAAATGTTCCAGATGCAGCATGTGTCTTATAGTATCTGTCTCAGGATACCAATTTTTCCTTCATGTGGCAAGTTTTTTTTGTCCGCTGTTCAGGGGTTGCGCTGTTCAGGGGTGAAGGTGAAGAAAAGCCCCCGTGGGTGCTGATTCTGCACGCACGGGGGCTGGTAAAGGGATGGCGGGGAATTAATCCTCGTAGATTTCCTTGACTCGTTCAATGAGGGCGAAGGCATGGCTGATCATGGCTCGCGTCTCATTGAGCAGGGTGAGGTAGAGGATGCCATTGCGCATGCCGCTTTCGTCTGCAGTGTTGTGCATCAGGTGGCGGGTAATGCAATCGGCAAAGTCTTCGCTGAGCTGGTCGCGGTCTTCCAGCAGCGCGTTGATGCCCTCAAAATTGCCTGCCTTGAGCATATCGGTCAGATCCGGGTAGAATCGGCCAATCTTGTTGGTAAGCGCTAAGAGGTCATCGCCCTGTTCCTTGCTGAGCCCCTGGTGGTTGTTGTCAATATGATTGTAACTGGCCTTGACGAGGGTAAACAGACGTTCACATGTGTTCAGCGAGATTTCAGTGATGCGGAAGACAAGCTGGCCTCGGTCTGCCAGTTCCTTGGGCAGGGTGCGCAGGGTGGGCAGCACCTCGTTTTCTCTCAGTACCTCCAGGTCGCGCTTCAGGGTTCTGGTCTTCTTGCGGAGCCTCTTCAGGGTGTCGCGGTCTTCGCTGAGCAGGGCTTTCACCATGGCGTTATAAATGCCGACCATGCGGCCCAGTCGGCCACTGGCAGCTTTGCCGAAGTCCTTGACGGCGGCATCGCTGTGCATGTTGATGAGTCGGATTTCCTCCTTGGCGCTATTGGTGAAGAAGGTGGACTTGATGAGCAGGGCGCCGGCAATGACCAGCATGGTCACCATACCCCAGAAACCACCGTATGCCATGACGATTGCCACGATGAAGGCGGCAAGACTGGCGGCCAGGGCGGTGAGAAGCCAGCCGCCGATAACGGTGAGTACGCCGGTGATGCGGTATACGGCGCTGTCGCGGCCCCAGGCGCGGTCTGCCAGGGAGGAGCCCATGGCCACCATGAAGGTCACGTAGGTGGTGGAGAGCGGCAGCTTCATTTCCGTGGCAATGGAGATGAGCAGGGCAGATACGGTCAGGTTCACGGAGCCTCGCACCAGGTCATAAATGGCGCCGGTTTCCTCCTCCGGGGCCAGCGGGGCGAATCGCTTGCTGATGAAGTTCTGAATGCGCATGGGCGTGACGCGCTCGAAGAATCGCTTAGTGTTGAGCGTGTAGCGAACCATGGTGCGTGCTGCGCTGCAGGAGCCGAATCGTTCCTTGCCCGTGCTGGCGGAGGAGAGCTTGAGCTCAGTTTCCGTTACCTTGCGGGCCTTCTTGGAGAAGAACAGGGTGGTAACCATGACCAGGCCGGCAGCTACCAGCCAGAGCATGTTCACTTGCTGCTGCACATCGGCCAGGCCGCCCATCTTGAAGGTGGTCAGGTCGCCACCTGCGGCCAGATGCGCCTCGGCCAGTTCCATGGAGGTCTGAGAGGCCATGAACACGCCGATGAAGTTCACCAGGTCATTGCCGGCGAAAGCCAGGGCGAGGGCGCCGGTGCCGGCCAGCACGGTGAGACGCAGGGTGTTGACCTTGCAGCCGTACTGCAGGAGTGCGGCGATGATGGTCCATGCTACAAAGGTAATCAGAATGGCGAGGCCGATATTGGCATCCACCATATCCATGAACGGTCCCTTCATCACCGGGCTGGTCTTAAGACCCTTGAACACGGCAAAGTAGGTGATGGCCGTGAAGGCAAAACCGCACCATACCGGACCGATGATACGGTACATGCGCTGGTAGTGGAAGGTGTAAAGCAGGCGGGCCAGCCACATCACGAAGGTGCCCACGGTGAAGGCCACGGCCACGGAGCAGAAAATGCCGGCGACCATGAAGAGTACCTTGTCGGTGTTGATGTAGTCTGCCAGGGAGCCGGGGCCGTCTCCAATGTTGAAGTAGGCCATACCCAGGGAGGAACCCAGCAAGGCGAAGATGAGGGCCATTGTGGTGGAGGTCGGCAGACCCAGCGTGTTGAAGACGTCCAGCAGAATCACATTTGCCACCATCACAGCCAGGAAAAGCAGCATTACCTCATGGAAGGAGAACATGCTGGGGATGAAAACGCCGCTGCGGGCAATTTCCATCATGCCGCTGGAGAAAGAGGCGCCAAGCAGCACGCCGACGGCGGCTACGGCTACGGCGCCGTTATAGGTGCCGGCGCGGCTGCCGATGGAAGAGTTGAGGAAGTTGCAGGCATCGTTGCTCACGCCTACTACCAGGCCGAAGACCGAGAGGAGCAGGAGCATGCCATAGATAACGTAGTACGTAGTGTCCATATAGAGATACGGATTTTCTACCATATGCGTGCCTTAATGACAAGTAAAAAGCGTTATCTGGCGAAATTGCCACAATTGGATAGAACTCGAATTTATTTTGTGCGTCATCTCTGCGCCAGCAGGGCATACATGCAGAGATACATGCTTGACGCGTCAATTTCCGGGGAGTAGAATGCGCATTGCAATGAACGCCGAATCAATCAAGAGCACTCCGCTGTGCGATAAGCATGTGGAGCTTGGAGCCAAGATGGTACCCTTCGCCGGGTGGAACATGCCTGTGCAGTACACAGGTATTATTGATGAGCACAACACCGTGCGCACTACCTGCGGTGTGTTTGATATCTCCCACATGGGGCAGTTCCTCGTGAGCGGGGAAGGTGCTACGGAGTGGCTCAACTCCATGTTCACCAACAACCTGAACAAGCTGGTGGATGGCATGGGTCAGTATTCCATGATGCTCAACGAAAAGGGTGGCGTTATTGATGACCTTATCATTTACCAGGTGGCCAAGGATGATTTCTTCGTGGTGGTGAATGCCTCCATGATTGACGAGGACTACGCCTGGCTCACTGCCCACAAGCCCGAGGGTATCTCTCTGGTGAACAAGAGCGCCGACTACGTGGGCCTGGCAGTGCAGGGTCCTGCTTGTGAGGAGGTTTTCGCCAAGCTTTGCCCCGGTGTGGAGCTGCCTGTTCGCAACGGTATCCTCATGTTCGAGTGCGAGGGCGACGCCCTCGTGGTGTGCCGCACCGGTTACACCGGCGAAAACGGCTATGAGTTCTTCTGCCCCGCCGACAAGGGTGTGAAGTGGTTCGAGAAGGTGATGGAGTGCGGTGCCAAGCCCTGCGGCCTCGGTGCCCGCGACAGCCTGCGTCTTGAGATGTGCTACTCCCTTAACGGCAGCGACCTTTCACCCGAGAAGACCCCGCTGGAGGCCGGCCTCTCCTGGTGCTGCGACCTCACCAAGGAATTCATAGGTGTTGAGGTGCTCCGCGCTCAGAAGGCTGAGGGTCGCCCCACCGCTCTGGTGGCTATCGAATACACCGGCAAGGGGGCTCCTCCCCGCCACGGTTATGAAGTGCAGCTGCCGGACGGCACGCCCCTGGGCGAGCTCTGCAGCGGCGTTCTGTCTCCCTCTCTGGGCAAGGGCATCGGCATGGCCTATGTTCCCACCGCCCTGGGCAAGGTCGGCACCGAGGTGAACATCATTGTTCGCAATAAGGCCGTTCCCGCCATCATCGTCAAGAAACCTTTCCTGAAAAAGTAACCCCCATCCCCCAATCATCATATTATGAGCAATCCCGTAGAATACAAGTACTCCGAAGAGCACGAGTGGATCAGCCCCATCGTTGACGGCATCGTTACCCTCGGCATCACCGACCACGCCCAGTCCGAACTGGGTGACGTGGTGTACGTTGACCTCCCCTCCGTGGGCGACACTTTCTCCAAGGGCGACAGCATCGCCGTTGTGGAGTCTGTGAAGGCAGCTTCCGATGTGTACACCCCCGTTTCCGGTGAGGTGGTAGAGGTGAACGAGGCTCTGGATGCTGAGCCCGGCACCGTGAACAGCGACGCTATCGGCGAAGGCTGGATTTGCAAGATTAAGCTTGATGACCCCTCCGAGCTGGACGAGCTGATGGACGCCGCCGCTTACGAGGAGTTCTGCAAGTAAAGATTCTCCCGGCCGCATTCCCCACCCGGGAATGCGGCCTTTTCTGTTTTAATCAAAATTATCATACGTTATCACTATGATTACTGCTCAGACTCCCTTTGCTCCCCGTCACCTGGGTTCCGCCGGTGCCGAGCTGCAGGAGATGCTCAACGTAGTCGGCTTCAGCAGCCTGGATGAAATGACCGATACCATCGTGCCGGCAGATATCCGCCTGAAGGCCCCGCTCGACCTGCCCGCTCCCATGGCAGAGCAGGAGGCTCTCGATGCCCTGCGCCAGGTGCTTTCCGCCAACAAGCCCGTGCACAGCCTTATCGGCCAGGGCTACTATGGCACCTACATGCCCGCTGTGATTCAGCGCAATGTGTACGAGAACCCGGGTTGGTACACCGCCTACACTCCCTACCAGCCGGAAATCGCCCAGGGCCGTCTGGAGATGCTCATGAACTACCAGACCATGATTGCCGGCCTTACCGGTCTGCCCGTGGCCAATGCTTCCATGCTGGATGAAGGCACCGCCGCTGCCGAGGCTGTGCATCTCTGCGTTGATTCCAAGCGCAAGAGCGATACTTTCTTTGTGGCCGATACCTGCTTCCCGCAGACGATTGACGTTATCCGCACCCGTTGCGAGACCACGGGCGTGAATCTCATCGTGGGCGACTGGAAGAGCTTTGACCCCGCCTCCATCCCGACCCTGGCCGGTGTGCTCGTGCAGTACCCGGACAACGCCGGTTCCGTAGAGGATTACAGCGAATTCTTTGCCAAGTGCCACGCTGCCAAGGTGCTCTGCGTGGTGGCGGCCGACCTGCTGGCCCTTACCGTGCTGAAGGACCCCGGTTCCTTCGGTGCTGATGTGTGCGTGGGTACCACCCAGCGTTTCGGTATCCCCATGGGCTATGGCGGTCCCGCCGCTGCGTACATGGCCTGCACCGATGCGCTGAAGCGCAAGCTGCCCGGCCGCTACATCGGCCTCTCCGTGGATAAGGACGGCAAACCGGCCTACCGTCTGGCTCTCCAGACCCGCGAGCAGCATATCCGCCGCGAAAAGGCTACCTCCAACATCTGCACTGCTCAGGTGCTCACCGCTCTGCTCAGCACCTTCTACGCCATGTACCAGGGCCCTGAGGGTCTGAAGAAGGTGGCTCTCACCGCCCACAAGCTGGCTGCCGGCTTTGCCGCTGCTGCCGCCAAGGCTGGTTATACGCTGCCCGTGGCCAATTACTTTGACACCGTTCAGGTAAGCTGCCCCGGCAAGGCTGCCGATATGGTGGCTGCCGCCCTGGAGGCCGGTTACAACATCCGCCTGGTGGATGCCGATACCATTTCCGTCTCCTTCGACGAAACCACCACCTGCTGCGATGTGAAGGCTCTCTGCAAAGCCCTGGGCATGGAGAAGCCCTGTTGCAAGTGCATGCCCGAAGAGCCCACCTGGGATGCTGCCTTCAACCGCACCACTCCCTTCTGCGAGGAAAAATGCTTCAATCTCTTCCACTCCGAAACGGAGATGATGCGCTACATCCACCGCCTGGAGGCCAAGGACCTGGCGCTGAACGAAGCCATGATTCCGCTGGGTTCCTGCACCATGAAGGCCAACTGCGCCGCTATCATGATGCCCATCACCTGGCCAGAGGTTGCCACGCTGCATCCCTTCGCTCCGAAAGACCAGTGCCAGGGCATGCGCGCCATGCTCGAGCAGCTCAAGCAGTGGCTCGCCACCGTTACCGGTTTCCACGGTGTTTCCCTGCAGCCCAACAGTGGCGCTGCCGGTGAATTTGCCGGTCTGCTCACCATCCACCGCTACCAGGTGGCTCAGGGGCAGGGGCACCGCAACGTGTGCCTCATCCCCAACTCCGCCCACGGCACCAACCCCGCCTCCGCCGCTATGGCCGGCTTTGAAGTGGTGCCGGTGAAGTGCGATGAGAAGGGCAATATCGATGCCGAGGATCTCAAGGCCCAGGCTGAGAAGTACCGCGATAACCTGGCTGCCCTCATGGTGACCTATCCCTCCACCCACGGTGTGTACGAGAGCGGCGTGGCCGACCTCTGCCGCATCATCCACGAGAACGGCGGTCAGGTCTACATGGACGGCGCTAATATGAACGCTCAGATTGGTCTCACCAACCCCGGCACCATCGGGGCAGACGTGTGCCACCTGAACCTGCACAAGTCCTTTGCCATGCCGCACGGCGGCGGCGGCCCCGGCGTGGGCCCCATCTGCTGCGCCGAGCACCTCACCCCCTACCTGCCGGATCACTGCATCTCCGGCGAGGAGCAGAAGACCGCAGCCGTTTCCTCTGCCGAATACGGTTCCGCCGCTCTCTGCCCCATCACCTGGATGTGGCTGGCCATGATGGGCCACGAGGGTCTCAAGCTCTCCGCCCAGATGGCTATTCTCAACGCCAACTACATCGCCAAGCGTCTGGAGAACTACTTCCCGACCCTGTACTCGGGCGAGGGTGGTCTGGTGGCCCACGAGTGCATCCTGGATACCACCATCATGCTCGGCAAGAGCCACCTTTCCGTGGACGACATGGCCAAGCGCCTCATGGACTACGGCTTCCACGCCCCCACCATGAGCTTCCCGGTGCACGATACGCTCATGGTAGAGCCCACTGAGTCCGAAAGCAAGGCTGAGCTCGACCGCTTCATCGAGGCCATGATTGGTATTCACGGCGAAATGACCGCCGTGGCCGAGGGCAAGGTGCCCGCCGATGACAACGTGATGGTGAACGCCCCGCACACCGCCCTGGCTGTGACCGCAGACGAGTGGACGCACCCCTACTCCCGCCGCGAGGCTGCCTACCCGGCCCCCGGCCAGCTGCTGCACAAGTTCTGGCCCGGCTGTTCCCGTGTGGACAACACCTACGGCGACCGCAATTTCTGCTGCTGCTGCGACACCCTCGCTCAGTGCGAGCTGTAAAGCCCAGTACCAGAAACCAGAAAATCACACGGCCGGGGAGCAATCCCCGGCCTCTTTTTCTTATCGGAGCGCAGGACTTTAGTCCTGGCGAGCAATGGATTGGGTAGTAGTGCAAGTGCGCCCGCTGCTTTTCGCTAATGCTTTTTCAGCCTGCCTGGGGGTGTGTATTATTCTGTCATTTCGGAAATGCAGTAGTATCTAATTAAAACGCTCAATTACCATTAGAAAAAAATGTATCGAGTAACCATAAATAGAGAAAGTTAAGGAAGAAGTAAACTTTTTCATAAAAAAGAAGAAAAAGGTTTGCAATTTCTTTTGTCTGGTGCTACATTGTGGGCATGAAGAAGAAAGAACCATCCGCTTCTCTGGAGAAGAGAATCCTTGCGACTCTCCGTCGTTGGGGGAGGGGCTGTGTTTTTTCCTATAGCGACTTCTGTGATATAGGCACGGAGGGGAATATTGCCTGGTGCTTCCATCAGCTCAAGAATAAGGGCATCATTCGTCCGTTATGGAAAGGAATATACGATTATCCCCGATACAGCACCCTCCTGCAGGAGACTCTCGCACCGGACCTGGAGAAGGTTGCCCATGCGCTTGCCCGCAAGCACAAGTGGAATATCCAGATATCGGGCAATGCCGCACTGAATTACTTTGGCCTGAGTACTCAGGTTCCTACCAGACACCTGTATTTATCTGACGGTCCCAGCCGTACCTTTGACATTGAGGGCCGCACACTCGAGTTCAAGCATATCCCTGCAGGAGAAGCACGCCTTGGCAATACCGAATGCGCCATGTTCATTCAGGCAGTCAAGGAACTGGGCGAACACGCCCATACGGAGCCGTATCGCGCCCTGTATTCTTCCATCCTCACTCCCACACTGTGCCGGAATCTCCAGAAATCCCTCCCGCTTCTCTCCGAAAAACTCCGCCGCCTCCTCCGGTCGCTTATACCTGCCTGATATCATGGATAAATTCATAAAGCGTTCGCTCAACGAGCGATTGGAAATCATCAATCAGACCGCCGCGAAACTGGATATGGCGCCTGCAGCCATAGAAAAAGACTTCTGGGTGTGCTGGATGCTGCAACGCTTGTTTCAATCGACTTTGAAGGAATCCATCATATTCAAAGGCGGAACCAGCTTGTCTAAGGTATATGGATATATCAAGCGTTTCTCTGAAGATATAGACCTCATCCTGAATTGGGATGAATTCAGCACCTCCACGGAGTGGAATCCGTCAACCCGCTATGGTAAGGCAGGGCGGGAAAAGATGATGAAGGCTTTGGATGAATGGAATGCCAGACAAGTTGCAGAAGCAGTTTTGCCAGTTGTTCAGGAATGCTGTGGCGATATATGTTCTGCCGCCTTATCTCAGGAAGCCCCCGAGGTGATAGTGATTACTTACCCGAAGAATTACCCCGGCTCTTATATCCGCCCCGAGATTCTTCTGGAAATCGGGCCTAAAGCTGCATGGAATCCGCATGCAGAACACACGGTGAGTCCGTACATGGCAGAGCTGTATCCTGGACTTTTCAAGAATGCCGAGGCAAAGGTGACCGTTACCACCGCAGAACGCGCATTCTGGGAGAAAATTACCATATTACATGCTCAGGTAAATCGCAATTCCTCTTTGCCTTCTCGTTATGCAAGGCACTATTACGATACCATCATGATGGCTCGCAATGCAGACCTGAAGAAAAGTGCGTTTGCCGATGTTCGTCTGCTATACCAGGTTTCTTCGTTCAAATACTATTTCTACCGTGCCGGCTGGGCAGATTACCCGAACGCTGTGCCCGGCACTATGCACCTTATTCCTTCCGGACACATCCTTAAAGAATTGGAGGCTGATTATCGGAATATGCAACGAGAGATGCTTCCGGCTGATGCTCCCTCATTTGCTGTCATTATGGCAGAATTGGCGGTACTCGAGCAGGAAATTAACCAACTCTCACCTTTGCCCTTAGATATCACCAACTACCCGACAATGGAACTTTAGCCCGCCCAGGGCACCGTCCGCCAGCTCTCCCTCGCCAAATCCCCCGCCGCCCCCTTCATCAAAGCCGAGCTGGAGCGGTGAAGCAGAGCCTGCGGGCAACGCTCCGCTTTCGTACCGCCGTCAGGTGGTATTTCATGCGCGGCGACGCCGCGCTTTCATACGCCTACCGGGCGGATTTCATACACGGGCTTTGCCCGTGTAATTTCATTGCTTGTCACGGCGAAGCATGCATGCGGAGACGGATTCCTGCCGATTATGTGCAATTTTTGCCAAAAGTTCCTGCCGATTATGTGCAAAAGATTTGCTAATTCGTCTAAAATGAGAGAGATAGAATAAATGGTGGAAAATAGGTGCGATATGAACATCGTGCCCGTAGAAGTCAAAGCAGAAACCAACACCCGGGCAAAGAGCTTGCTCAACTACTGCCGCAAGTATACGCCCCCTGTGGCTGTACGCTGTTCTATGAATGATTATAGCCTTTCGCAGCTCCCGACATCAGACGAATCCTCCACTTGCCTGGTAGATCTCCCCCTCTACGCCGTTTTCCTGATGCCCCGGCTGCTTAATCCTTGCCCTGAAGCCGAGCAGGAGCGGTGAGAGAATATCATGCATAATTGTAAATACCAAAATCTCAGTGCTTTAAGTGTGTCTTATGTAAATTTAAGATTCAATCTTAAATTTACATAAAGATAAGCTAATCCGCATATAGTAAAATGCTTGTAACTATGCAAGGCCTGTTTTACTCCAGCAGCCCGGGAATGCCCTCATCGCTGCAAATGTCGACTCCTTGCAGCGTACCCATGGACGCACCAGCATAGACCAGGGCAGGGGATTTGCTGTCGTCCACCATGGAGACAAAGGTACGGAGGTTTCGGCACATGTCAGGGTTATAGGTAAAGGCAGATTTTATCTCGATGGGTCTGGGGCAACGCTGCTGCTCCACTATCAGGTCAATCTCGAATCCATTGGAATCGCGGAAGAAGTATAAATCAGGAGACTCACCCTTGTTCAGCTGGTTTTTCAGAAATTCAGAGACGATATAGTTCTCATAAATATTGCCGATGAGGGGGTCGCGTCCTACCTGCTCAGCGGATTTGATGCCCAGCAACGAGGTCACGAGACCCGTCTCTGTGAAGTAAATCTTGGGTGACTTCGTCAGGCGCTTGCCGTAATTTTTGTGGTAGGGTCGCAGCGTGAACACGATGTACGAGGCCTCCAGCATAGATATCCACTCCTTAATCGTCATGGAGCTTACACCAACGTCTCCCGCCAGGGAGGAGTAGTTGACAATCTGCCCCACGCGAGAAGCCAGCAGACGGATAAAGGTCTCGAAGGCCGAAACATTGCGCACGTTGATAATCTGGCGCACATCGCGCTCCACATAGGTGCGCAGGTAGTCCATGTACGCGCGCGTCGGTTTGAGCTTCTGGGCATGTACGCGCGGCAACCCGCCGTAGAAAAGCTTTTCATCGCGGCTCAGCGAAATTCCGGCCCTCTGCAGCTCCTGCTGGCTCAGCGGCAGCAAATCAACCATGCCCGAGCGCCCTGCCAGACTTTGCGTTATCGTCTCCTGCAGCTCCATCTGGCGGCTGCCGGTCAGAATGTACATGCCCGGCCTGTTCTCTCGGTCCACAATACCCTGCAGGTAGCTGACGAGCTTCGGCGTATTCTGCACCTCGTCAAAAATGCAAGGGGCAGGGTGCTGTTGCAGGAATCCCCTCGGGTCGCTCTCAAAAGCAAGTCGGGAATCCGGATCCTCCAGACTCACATAATCGTAATCAGGAAACAAATGACGCGCCAGAGTCGTCTTGCCAGACTGTCGCGGCCCACATAGTGTCACAACTGGATACATGCCAGCTGCCTCCAGTATGTTAGCACTCGCATCTCGCTCGATTATCTTCCTGCTTGCCATGCCCGTATACTAGCATCATTTTTATGTAAATTCAAGATTCAATCTTAAATTTGCATAAAAAAGAACCAAGGACATGAAACCGGATAAGGCTCCTTTCTTGCCGATTATGTGCAAATTTTACTCAAAGTTCCTGCCGATTATGTGCAATTTTTGCCCGAAGTTCCTGCCGATTATGTGCAAAAGACTTGCTTAATGATTAAAAATGAGAGAGCTGGGGCTTGCGGCTTTTTTTCGCCTGAAAGACGCGCATTTTGCAGCTTGCGTTCATGAATCATTAAAGCCCCTCCGCCGATGTGTGTAAAATCGCTTTTGCATCGTCGCAATGAACAAAGTGGTTAACTGCATGAAAACAGAAGCAGCGGCGGGAGGGAGGGCAATAAAGTTATGTTCGGCTTTAATTTTTCGTGTTTGTAGTCTCCTTAATATGTAGTGCGTATGCAACGCCCTTTCTTCTTTACACGGTAGTAGTATCATGGTAGGCTGACCTGTGTGAGATATTAAAGCCCAACGATACCCCAAGAATCATTATTTGACTATTTCTTCTCATGAACAAGCAGCAGCTCGCGTCAAAAATCTGGGAGTCAGCGAATAAGATGCGCTCCAAAATCGAAGCTAACGAATATAAGGACTATATTCTGGGCTTCATTTTCTACAAGTTTCTTTCTGATAAGCAAGTTAAGTTCCTGAAAGAACACGATTGGACGGACGAATTCCTGCCGGATGTGACGGAAGATGATGCCGAAACGATGGAGTTTGTACGCTCCAATATCGGCTACTTCATCTCCTATGAAAATCTGTTCTCCACATGGATTGCACAAGGAAATGATTTCACAGCGGCTAATGTGACCGATGCGCTTTCTGCTTTCAGCCGCTTAATCAACACCTCCCACAAGAAGGTATTTGATAAGATTTTCGCCACGCTGGAAACCGGGCTGTCCAAACTGGGCGAGTCCTCCGGCGCTCGTACGAAAGCCATTCGCGACCTGCTGTACCTCATCAAGGATATTCCCATGGATGGCAAGCAGGACTACGATGTGCTTGGCTTCATCTATGAATACCTTATCAGCAACTTTGCTGCCAATGCCGGTAAGAAAGCGGGCGAGTTCTACACCCCGCATGAGGTTTCCTTGCTGATGTCTGAGATTGTGGCTGACCATTTGAAAGACAGGGCAGAGATAAAGATTTACGACCCCACCAGCGGTTCCGGTTCATTGCTCATCAATATCGGCAAGTGTGTTGCCCGCTACATGGGCAGCGATAACAACATCAAATACTTCGCCCAGGAACTCAAGGAGAATACCTACAACCTGACTCGTATGAATCTGGTTATGCGTGGTATCATCCCGGATAACATCGTTACCCGCAATGGCGACACGCTGGAAGAAGACTGGCCGTTCTTTGATGAGAATGACCCGATTAACACCTACGCCCCGCTGTATGTGGATGCTGTTGTGTCCAACCCGCCGTATTCTCAGGCTTGGAATCCGACTGATAAGGATTCTGACCCCCGATATGCCCGCTTCGGTCTCGCACCCAAGGGAAAGGCTGACTACGCTTTCCTGCTGCACGATCTGTACCACCTGAAGAGTGAGGGTATCATGACCATCGTGCTGCCTCATGGCGTGCTGTTCCGTGGCGGTGAAGAGGGTACTATCCGTAAGAATCTCATTGAGAACAACCACATTGATGCCATTATCGGCCTCCCTGCTAACATTTTTTTTGGCACAGGCATCCCGACAATCATCATGGTGTTGAAACAGAAGCGCGACAATACGGATGTTCTTATCGTGGATGCCTCCAAGGGCTTTGCTAAAGTGGGCAAGAACAACGTGCTGCGGGCATGCGATATTAAAAAAATTGTGGATGTCGTGACCTCTCGCTCGGATATGGAAAAGTTCTCCCGTGTGGTGAGCCGCGATGAGATTCGCCGCAACGAATACAACCTCAACATTCCGCGCTATGTGGATTCTTCAGAAAAGGCAGAGAGCTGGGATATCTACGCTTCCATGTTCGGCGGGATTCCTGAGTCTGAGCTGGCAGATTTGCATGAGTACTGGCAGGCGTTCCCAACGCTGAAAGCTTCCTTGTTTGCTTCTGATAATGCAGCGTATTGCCATGCCAAGGTGGCTGATTTCAAGGATGCTGTCTTTACTCACCCGGACGTAGCGGCATTTACGGAAAATTATCGCAGCGCGTTTGCTGATTTTGAAGCGTTCCTTTCTGCTGAACTGCTCGATAGAATGATGGAGCTGAATCCCTCCAAGGAGGAATCCAGCCTCAGCGATGATATCTTTTCCCGCCTGAGCGGCATCCCCTTGGTGGATAAATACGCTGCCTATCAGCTCTTGGATGATGTGTGGGGCAAGATTGCCGTTGACCTTGAAATTATCCAGACGGAGGGCTTTGCCGCTGTCAAACAGGTTGACCCCAATATGGTGCTCAAGAAAAAGGATGGCAAAGACCAGGAGGTTCAGGACGGCTGGGTCGGCCATGTGATTCCTTTTGCCTTGGTTCAGGAGACCTTGCTCGCTTCTAACCTTGCAGCACTCAAGGCAGATGAAGCTCGCCTGTCCGAGATTGCTGCTGAGTATGAATCTCTGCTCGAAGAGTTGAGCGAGGAGGATAAGGAACGCGATTTTGTCAACGAAGCCAAGGACGCATTTGTTCCCAAGGAAATCACTAAGACGCTGAAAGTACAGGATGCTGAGCCGGAGACTCTGGCCGTTCTTCGCAAGGTGTCGGCGCTGATGAATGAGGAAAAAGCCCTCAAGAAGCAAGTGAAAGAGGCTGAAAAGGATTTGCATATCCAGACCAAGAAGACTATCGAGGCTCTGGACGATGCTCAGGCTATGCAGCTTATCAAGCTCAAGTGGGTAACTCCGCTGGTGGAGAAGATGGCAGGCTTGCCAGCCGCTATTATCAATGACTTCATCGCCAAGCTCATTGCTCTGAGTAAAAAGTATGAAACTACGTTTGCCGAGGTTGACCACCAGATTTCTGAGACTGAATCATCTCTTGCCAATCTTCTTGGTGAATTGACTGGCAACGAGTTTGATATGCAAGGTATCAATGAACTGAAAAAACTGCTGAGAGGAGAGCAATATGAATCAAAATAACGATACTCCTTCCATTCGGTTCGCCGGATTTACTGACGCTTGGGAACAACGTAAGCTTGGGGAACTGTCCGACAAGGTTACGGAGAAAAACAGTGAAAAGCGTTTTAATGAAACTTTCACGAACTCAGCAGAAAGTGGTATTATCAGTCAAAGGGACTATTTTGATCACGATATATCAAACTCTGATAACTTGGATGGCTATTATGTAGTTGCTGAAAATGACTTTGTGTATAACCCTCGAATATCCACAACTGCTCCAGTTGGGCCAATTAACCGTAACAAACTAAATAGCAAGGGCGTAATGTCGCCGCTTTACACAGTATTCCGAACTCATGACGTTGATGAAACGTATCTGGAGTACTTCTTTAAGAGTGACCATTGGCACGATTACATGTATTTGAACGGGGATTCTGGAGCTCGTTCAGACCGCTTTTCTATTAAAGATTCGGTTTTCATGGAAATGCCCATTGCATATCCATGCTTGGCCGAACAGCAACAAATCGGTCGACTGTTCGATGAAATTATCTGCCTCATCACCCTTCATCAGCGTAAGTATGACCAGCTCGTGAACATCAAGAAATCGATGCTGGAAAAAATGTTTCCGAAAAATGGCGAGCTGGTACCCGAAGTTCGCTTCGCCGGATTTACTGACGCTTGGGAACAACGTAAGTTCAGTGAACTTGTTTTAATTGAGCGAGGAGGTTCACCTCGTCCAATCGATGCGTTCATTACCGATAGCCCTGATGGCCTTAACTGGATAAAAATCGGTGATGCTCCAACACAGGGAAAATATATTACCAAAACAGAAGAAAAAATTCGACCAGAGGGACTTTCTAAAACTCGTGTTGTTCAACCAGGGGATTTGATACTTTCTAACTCTATGAGTTTCGGAAGGCCTTATATTATGGGGATTTCTGGCTGCATTCATGACGGATGGCTTCTAATCCGCAATACGAAAGAGGTATTCGATTTAACCTTTTTATGCCACCTCTTAGGCTCGGGGCAGATGTTGGAGCAATATAGTACTCTTGCAGCAGGAAGTACCGTTAACAATCTGAACAAGGAACTTGTAGGCAGCGCCATCGTAAAGTACCCAGCGCTAGAAGAACAAAGGAAAATCGGAGCCTATTTAGAACTAGTCGACGACCTCATCACCCTTCATCAGTGTAAGTTTAGAATGCTATCAAAGCTTCGAAAAATGCAGATTTTGCATGAAAATGCACTCTTGAGGAGGAGGCAGACAACCGCTTGGGAACAACGTAAGCTTGGGGAGCTGTGCGATGTATTCAGGAGTGGAGAGTTTATCAAGGCGTCTGATATCTACGTAGATGGTGCTTTTCCTGTATATGGGGGTAATGGCTTGCGAGGGCATGCTGACCGATTTAACTATGATGGAAATTATGCCTTGATTGGCAGACAGGGTGCACTATGTGGCAACATGAATTTTTCTTCCGGAAAGGCTTATTTTACTGAACATGCGGTTGCTGTGCATGCTAACGATAACAATAACACAAGATTCCTTTTCTACTTATTAGACACGATGAATCTTGGGCAATATTCTGCACAATCTGCACAACCAGGGTTGGCTGTAAATAAACTCATTACTTTGCCTGCACTGTGCCCCTCTAAGCTCGAACAAGAAACAATAGCAGAGTTCTTAACCAGAATCGACCGCCTCATCACCCTTCATCAGTGTAAGTTGGAACGGCTTCAAAATATAAAGAAAGCCTGTCTGGAAAAGATGTTTGTGTAACAAATTACATATTATGGAATTAGAGAAGATTACGATACAAGACTTCAAAAAAATAAAAAGGGTAGATTTACCTTTGTCCAACATTAATGTAATCGTTGGCGCTAACGGAAGTGGAAAATCTTCCGTTATTCAAGGGTTACACCTCGCATGCTGCTGTTTAAGACAGGCTTCAACAGTTCGTAAAGATCGGTCGAGTGTCATTCCGATTGAAGAACTTGATTATCTTCCAACAGATTCCTATAATGAATTGGGACATGGAGAAAAATGGGGCAACAAGGAAGGCTCAAACAAATCGTCGTTTGGCTTATTCTTCCGAAATATTCTGTCTTCTCAGGAACTAGATGTATCGTGTTCCATCCGCGCTGCTCGAAATAAAGGGATTTCCGTGTTTGGGAATATTCCGCAGGAAGTGAATTCTCAAATGCGCAAAGATTATTTTACGGCATACATACCAGGTATATCCGGTATTCCGAATGAGGAAGAGAAACGTGCTGAGAGAGTAGTTAAACGAGCAAGTTCTTTTGGCGATTCTAATGTCTTTTTGCGGAATATATTATTAATTATATCTCAACTTGGAAAGTTAGGAGAAATAGAGCGACTTGTCTCACAAGTCATAGCGCCTCATAATATATCAATTGAAGTCAAGTATGACGAGCGAAAAGATTTGGTAATCAATTGTATTGTATCGATAAACGGGTCTGCTTATCCTATTGAACTTGTAGGCACTGGCTATTTGCAATTAATACAAATATTTTCGTATATTTTTCTATTTAATCCTAAATTACTATTAATCGATGAGCCTGATAATCACCTACATCCGTCTATTCAGGAAAGATTGTTACCAGTATTAAATGACGCCGCTAGAGACTATGGGTTTAAAGTGATATTAGCTACGCACTCTCCGTTCATCGTTCGCAGTGCTCCATCATCCTCTAAAGTATTTTGGTTTGACAATGGGCAAATACAAGCATCTGACAGAAGTGCTGTAGAAATTGCTCTTGGATGGGGTGCGTTTGGGAAGAAAATTATTCTCTTTACTGAAGATAATAAGACTCACTATCTGAGGAAAATATTAAGCCAGAAACCACATGTGGATTCCAAGGTGAGTCTGGTGCCGGGTATAGGTATTAAGGGATTACCTTTACCAGAACAAGCAAAACACATTAGTGAAGCGCTTGGAAACAAGTATACAATAGTAGTATACAGAGATGGAGATGCGTTAACTGAAGCAGAAAGATTAGAATTGAAGAAGCGTTACGAAGCAGAAAACATAAAGATTCTAATATCTAAATACAAGGATATCGAGGCATACTTCTGTGATTCTTGCATAATCTCTGAAGTTACAGGCGTTCAAAAAGAAGTGGCAAATGACATATATAATAAAGCGATAGAAAAAAATGAAAATCAAGCTAAACAGGACTTTCTTTCTCAAAGAGCAGCTCATAATTCAGAACTGCATAAACAAGGAGGCAGTCCGATTTCAGAAGTTGTATGGCAAGAACTTCAATCGGCAAATCCTCTATATAGGATAAAAGGAAAAAAAGTTCTTAAATCCATCATAGATATTTGTAAAAAGGATCGCCAGTTACCTAAGTTTTCTGAGGATTACATTATGGATTACAGATTTTCAGTGGTAATCGCTGACGATATGCTCGATTTTCTTGAACAATTGATATAGAACACCCAACTCAAATATATAAACCATGGCATTCAAAACTGAAGCAGAGTTTGAGGAAGCCGCCATCAAGATTTTATCTGAGAATGGCTGGGAGAAGACCGTCCTCAAAAACTACACAGAGAAGCAACTCATTCAAAATTGGGCGAATATACTGTTTGAGAACAACAGAACTATCGACAAATTGAATGACTACCCGCTCACCGAGGGCGAGATGCAGCAGATTATTGAGCAACTGACCGGGCTGAAAACGCCCTTGAAGCTCAACAGCTTTATCAATGGCCACTATGTCACCATCAAGCGAGACAATCCTGATGACAAAGACCACTACGGCAAAGAGGTGTCCTTGAAGATATACGACCGCCGGGAGATTGCAGCCGGGCAGAGCCGCTACCAAATTGTGCAGCAGCCCAGATTCTCTGCTAAGTCAAAGATGCTCAACAATCGGCGTGGTGATTTAATGCTCTTGATTAACGGCATGCCGGTTATCCATATTGAGCTGAAGAGGAGTGGTGTGCCTGTCTCCCAAGCTTGCCAGCAGATTGAGAAATACTCTGCGGAGGGTATCTTTAGTGGCCTGTTCTCCCTTGTGCAGATATTTGTGGCCATGAACCCGGAGGAGACGCTGTATTTTGCCAATCCCGGAGTGGAGGGCAAGTTCAACCAAGATTATTACTTCCATTGGGCGGACTTCAACAATGAGCCTATAAACGATTGGAAAACAATTTATTCCACGCTGTTGTCCATACCGATGGCGCACCAGCTTATCGGGTTCTATACTGTGGCTGATAATTCGGATGGCGTGCTCAAAGTCATGCGTAGCTACCAGTTCTATGCGGCCAATGCCATATCTGACAAGGTGGCCAAGACCAAGTGGGATGAGAAGAACCAGCGCGGCGGCTTTATCTGGCACACTACGGGTTCCGGCAAGACCATGACCTCGTTTAAGTCTGCACAGCTTATTGCATCGTCCAAGGATGCTGATAAGGTGATTTTCCTGATGGATAGAATTGAGCTTGGCACGCAGAGCCTCAAGGAATACCGGGGATTTGCAGATGACGACCAAGATGTGCAAGCTACCGAAAATACCGGGGTGCTTGTCACAAAACTTAAGAGCAATAACCCCACAGATACGCTCATTGTGACCTCTATTCAGAAGATGAGCAATATCAGGAATGAGGACGAGGGCGGCTTAAAAGCTGCTGATATCACCCTGATGAGTTCCAAGCGCATCGTGTTTATTGTGGACGAGTGCCATCGCTCGACCTTTGGTGAGATGCTCCGCATCATTAAGGAAACATTCCCCAAGGCAATTTTCTTCGGCTTTACTGGGACACCGATTCATGAAGAAAATCAGAAAAAAGCCAACACGACTTCCGATGTCTTTGGCGATGAGTTGCACCGCTACAGCATAGCCGATGGTATTCGTGATAAGAATGTCTTGGGCTTTGACCCTTACAAGGTTCTGACGTACAAGGATAAAGACTTGCGTGAGGCCGTGGCTCTGGAAAAAGCCAAGGCTGCAACTGTTGCCGAGGCATACAGCGATCCGAAAAAGGCAGAGATTTTCCAGCGATTCATGGGGTTGCCCATGCATGGTACGGAAGATGAGAATGGTGACTACACCAAAGGGATTGAAGACTATTTGCCTGACTGTCAATACGAATGCGATGAGCACCAGAAGACTGTGGTGCAGGATATTTTCGACAACTGGGTGACGTTGAGCCACAACAGTAAGTTCCATGCCATCTTTGCTACGGGCAGCATTGCCGAGGCAATTCAGTACTACCGCCGCTTGAAAGAAGCCGCACCATGGCTGAAGATAACGGCTCTCTTCGACCCGAATATCGACAACAAGGGCTCAGGTATCGAAAAGGAAAAAGGGCTGAGTGAGATTATCACTGACTACAATCAACGATATGGTCAGGATTTCACGATTCCGAACTTTGCCTTGATGAAGAAAGATATCGCGGCAAGGCTGGCGCACAAGAAACCATACGAGCGAATTGAGCACACACCCGAGCAACAGATTGATTTGCTTATCGTGGTCGACCAGATGCTGACAGGCTTTGATTCCAAGTGGATTAACACGCTCTACATGGATAAGATGCTGCGCTATGAGAATATCATTCAGGCGTTCTCACGCACAAATCGCCTGTTCGGCGGCCAAAAGCCGTTCGGTACGATTCGCTACTACCGCCGCCCGCATACGATGGAGCAGAATGTGCAGAAAGCTGTTAAGCTGTATTCCGGTGATAAGCCGCTGGCCTTGTTTGTGGAAAAGCTGAACAAGAATCTTGAGGCTCTCAATGCTCTGTATCAGGCTATTCAGGCGGTCTTTGAGGATGCCGGAATAAGTGATTTCATGAACTTGCCGGAAGAAGCATCCGAGCGCAAGGAGTTCGCCAAGCTTTTCCGAGAGCTCAATGAGTGTCTGGAGGCTGCGCAGATTCAGGGCTTCAGTTGGAAGCGGCTTGAATACTCATTCACAGAGCCGGAAACCAATAAGAGTCAGACTGTAAAGGTTGAACTGGATGAGCAGACGTACAACGTGCTGCTGGTGCGTTACAACGAGCTGTTTGGTGGCGATGGCGGTGGGGGCGACGGCTCCGATGAAGTTCCCTATGATATTCCCGGATTCCCCATACCGATTGAAACGGGAGCCATTGACAATGATTACATGAACTCCCGATTCGAGAAGTTCAAGAAGATTCTCAGCCAAGGCGGCTTGGCCGGGGAAGAGCTGGAACGAGCCAAGGAGGAGTTGCACAAGACTTTTGCCTCTCTGACGCAGGAGGAGCAGAAGTACGCCAACATCTTCCTCAACGATATTCTGCGCGGTGATGTGACACCCGAGGAGGGCAAGACGTTCCGCGACTATGTAACGGAATACATGGCTAAGGCTCAGGACGACCAGATTCACCGCTTTGCTATTCAATTCGGGCTGGAAGAGGGACTTCTGCGCAATATGATGAGCTCCCATGTTACGGATGGAAATATCAATGAGTTTGGCCGTTTTGATAAGCTGATTAAAACGGCTGATAAGCAGAGAGCCGCTGAGTACTTTAGCGCGATAGCAGGCAAGAAGATGCCGCCGCCTAAAGTCAGCATCTTGCTCGACAAATTGCTCAGGGATTTCCTCAAACGTGGAGGCTTTGATTTAGAAGCACCATGAAGAGGCTTACGCTGACATGAAGCGGAAGTTCAGTTTCCCTCGAAAAGAGCCAAGGTTCGCTCCTTGGCTCTTTTCGCTTTCTTGGGAACAACGTAAGTTCAGTGAACTTGTTTTAATTGAGCGAGGAGGTTCACCTCGTCCAATCGATGCGTTCATTACCGATAGCCCTGATGGCCTTAACTGGATAAAAATCGGTGATGCTCCA
>JBGUSR010000043.1:0-9310 GCA_045132635.1 Akkermansia sp. | reverse complement strand
ACCGACGGAGCGGTAGCTCAGTTTGGTTAGAGCGCAGCCCTGTCACGGCTGAGGTCGCGGGTTCGAGCCCCGTCCGCTTCGTTTTACACGAAAAAAGGCACTCCAATCGGAGTGCCTTTTTTCGTGTAACCTCGCGTCGGGTCTCAATCACCCGTGACCTCGCAAGTGACCATGGTTCACCATGCGTCACGGATGAGGCTGGAAAGCCCGGTGGGCTTTCCAGCCCCTCGCCAGCCAGACACCTCTGGCTGGTTTACCCCTTGCGCAGCAAGGGGCGAGGGGGCGGACGCGGGTTCTTTTCACCCCACCAGGGGTAAAACTTGACACATCTGCACTTATTAATTATCATAAACACCACTACCATGAAGCATTCCCTACCTACCCTGTTACTCTGCTCCCTGAAAGGCAGCATGCCCGGCTTGATTTTTGTACTTGTGGGCATGGTATTCATTTACATCGTGCACGGTGTCTATGCCAAACGCCAGTATATCCTTGACCACGGAGTCCGGACAGAAGCCACCGTGGTAGATGTCAAGACACGCAATAGCCACAGAAGCAAAGGTGGTAGCCATACCAGCTATTACCCTGTGCTCAGCTTTACCGATTCCCAGGGTTACCCCCAGCGAATCAAATCCCAGCAAGACTACTACAAGAAACGCGGCGAGCGGGTCCAGATCTGCTACCTGAAAGAAAATCCTCTGCAACTGGAAATCCTGCCACCCAGGAAGATGACCGTACTGTTACTTATCATCGGCGGTGGCGGTATTTTCTGTCTTGGTGGTGCCGCCATGATGATTGCCGGTTTCCGCCACCACCTGAAAAAGGCTGAACAGAATAACAACACCGCATCCTGAGCCAGCCCCCTCCCTTTACCAGCAACTCCCGCAGGAATCGTCACCTCCTCATCTAACAGCTTAACTTTTCCGCATTGTAAACCTATCCTGACATCCACCATGGCACGCCGCAAGAAACGCACAAAACTCGCCGACTGGATTCCGGCCATCGTCTGCCTCCTTGTGGGTATAGGCGTCATGCTTCTCGGCAACTACGCGCGCCAGAAAGAAAACCGCTTCATGGAACACGGGCAGAGAGCCGAAGCCTCTGTCATCGAAGTGAAACGCGTCAGCAAGCGCTCCGGAGGGAAACGCAAGAGAACCTCCATATCCTACTGCCCCATTGTCAGCTTTACCAATACCGATGGCCAGTTGCAGCAGGCCTCCAGCCTGCTGTCCACAAAAGAGCACAAAAAATTAAGGCCGGGGGACAAGGTCACCATATACTACCTGCCGGAGAATAAGGAAGAAGTCCTGCTGCAAGGCGATTCCAACAGCGGCTCCTACCTCATGATTATGCTGGTGGGCGGCATCTTCACCGCCGTGAGCAGCGGCATCATCATCCGTAATATCCGAAAATAATTTTCAAACCACCCATGCCCCACCCCCTCCACCACCGGCGGGCGTCCACGCCCGCGGAATTCAACACATCCGGAATCCCCCTCCTCCGCCCTGTCCGCAAGAAAACCTTCGACCCCGTTTTCGGCGGGCATTCCATGGGCATCATCTTCATCTTCGTGGGAATCCTGCTCGTCGGACTGTATTTCTACCTCATGAGCAGCCACCAGCAACTGCTGGATACAGGCGTCAGAACCGATGCCACCGTGGTCAAGGTCATCGAACATGATTCAGGCACAGGCCGGAAGAACCACACCTTCTACTACCCGGTGGTCAAATTCACCGATACCGACGGCAATGAGCAACTTATCCAGATGACCACCAATACAGGGCCCGGATTGAAGAAAGGGAATACCGTGAGCATCGTCTACACCCCCGGCCATCCGGAAAAGATGGACCTGGAGCACCCTCTCGCCACCAGCAGAGCCTTCATCCTGGCCATCGCGGGCGGCATCTGCGGCCTCGCAGGGCTGGGCATCATCGGTGCCAATATCCACCAGAGCCGCAAATCCTGATGTCATTTACGGAAACCCACCGATACCGGAAAAACACAGCAAAATGCTAAAACCGCAACCCGACCGCCGTTTTTTCTGTTCAACCCGGCATTAACCTGCTAAAATAGCGCCAGTCATGGGTGCAGGTGACGGCAGAGAGGGCAAAATCCGCGTAGCCCTGGCCAAAGGTCAGTTGGGCGGAAAACTGGCAGGCATGAGCCTGCCCCGGCAGATTGTGTCCATTGCGCTCTGGCCGCTGCTGGAGCAGGTGATGAGTTTCATCTGCGCCTCCACCTCGCTGGTGCTGGCCACCCACATGGGCGACCACGGCGAGAAAACTGCCCAGATTGCCTCCGGCATCGGCGTTACCTCCTTTGTAATGTGGCTGGGCTTTGTGATGCAGGGAGCGGTGGGCATGGGTGCCACCGCCATTGTGAGCCGCCTGACCGGCGCCCGCAAGTATGCCGATGCCAACTACGCCGCCAACCAGTCCGCCGTTCTGGGGCTGATGGCCGGTTTCCTCTCGGCCCTGCTCATGTACGCCACGGCAGATTTCCTGGTATCCGAAGTACTGAGCCTGAGCGAATTCGCCCGCGAGATAGCCCTGCGCTACATGTACACCGGCTGCTGGGTGGCTGTGTTCTCCGGCGTAGTCTTTGCGCTGAATGCCGCTCTGCGCGGCGCGGGAGATACGCGCACGCCCTTCATCATCATGCTGGTGGTGGATGGTCTTAATATCGTTTTCAGTCTGTTCCTGGTGAAGGTCTGCGGCATGTTTGTGGAAGGCCTGGCGCTGGGCATGATTGGCGGCATGGCAGCTGCGGCGGCAGTACTGCTGGGCATTCTGATGGCACGCACCATCAAGCTTCGCCGCGAGATGGCAGACCGCACGCTGGACAACTTCTGCGCTGAACAGGGCAACACCTACGTCCCGCCCCTGTATCTGGATACAAAGAGCATGAAGATTGACTGGAGCATGATGTACCGCATCCTCAGCATCGGTGTGCCCCAGGCTATCGAGGTGGGCGGTATCTGGGTCATTCAGATTTTTGTACTCCGCATCATCTCCTCGCTGGGTGATGCCGCCGTGGGTGCTCACAATATCGCCATCCGCATTGAATCGCTGAGTTTCCTGCCCGGATTCGCCATCGGCATGGCCGGTGCCACGCTGGTGGGGCAGTATCTGGGCGCCCGCAGTGCCCGACTCGCCCTGGAGACCACCCGCAAATGTGTTCGATACAGCGTTTTCTTCATGGGCTGCATGGGCGTGGTCTTTGCCCTCTGGCCGGATATCTTCGTAGACATTTTTGCTGCCGGTTCGCCGGAACTGAGCGCCACCACGCGCCCGGTGGTGCAGGCATTCCTGATTATTGAGCCCTTCTACGCCGCCATGCTCATCTGCAAGATGTGTCTGCGCGGTGCGGGCGATACCCGCCGCGTGATGTGGGTTTCCTACGGCGGCATGGGCTTTTTCCGCGTGCTCTGCCTGCTGGTGTGGTACTGGCTGTGGCCGGAGACGCTTTCCCTGGTGGGCATCTGGATGCTGATTGCCTGCGATATGCTGGTGGAATACCTGATTCTGCGCAAGATGCTCTTCGGGCTGCGCTGGGTTCGCAGAAAGGTCTGATATCATGAAAGAAGCCTGGCTTATCAAGAAATCCGGCAACCGCCGACTCATCCTCTTCATGCTTGGCTGGGGCGCCACCCCGAATGCCGTGCACCAGCTACCCTTCCCGGCGGGCTTCGATGTACTCTGCTGCTACGACCACCGCAGCCTGCGCCCCTTGAAAGCCGCTGGTTTTGGCGACTACGACCGCATCTACCTCTTCGCCTGGTCCTTCGGCGTGTGGGTGGCCGAGCAGAGCTGCCGGGAGCTGCCGCTGCACCGCGCTATCGCCATCAATGGCACCCCCTACCCCGCCAGCCCTCAGTACGGTCTGCGGCTCAAAGTGCTGCAGCGCACCATCCGCTCCGTTGCAGCCATGGGAGGCAATCCGTTCAGGGACGATGCGCATCCGGAAAAATACGCCCCCGCCGGCGATTTCGAGGAGCCAAGCCCGCAGCAACAGGTAGCGGAACTCGATTTCCTGGCAGAGGCCTGCCAGACACTCCCTGAGCAACCCCACCTCCCCTGGAGCCGAGCCTACATCGCCACCAGGGATGAAATCTTCCCGCCCGCCCGCATGCGCGCCTACTGGGGCGAACTCGGTCGTGATTTTGAAAGCTACCACTTCCCGTTTCACCACACCTCCATAGTGTTGGATGAACTGGACTGCAGCTGAGTCTATCTGCCTGGCATATCAATGCACCGCCTTGCTTTCCGCGATAAGTCGATATGAGCCTTATCAACCACGCATGACTCTTGAACACGAATTTTCGTAGCATCCAGCACCACTCGTTTCAGAATCATGGTATCCAGCAGATTTGTTCTTTCATAGCTGAACTGCACCTGACTGTTTTTACCATCACTGCAGATGTGGATATAGATGTAACCATCCGTCCTGCGGTACCCGGATTTCGTTCTATTCTCATTCTGAGCCCACAAAATCATACGTTTACCGGGTTTTGAAACATACCAGTACTTATCACCCTGGCGTTTGAAATCCCAATTATAATTCAACTCCATCCGTGAAGACGGTATGTTATTCAGTCCCCAGTAGAGCCACGTCTGGTGAACGATGTAATAATGTTCATCCAGGCGGACCGCTTCCGTTCTGGCGGGTACCCACGAAAGTCGGAAGCGCACCGAATACGGTGAGGTCTTTGTATACCCGGCCTTTCTCAACTCACGCTGGAAGCGCTCATTGAATTCCTTGCCACTCTCCCTTGCCGGCTCCGTTTGTAACGCCCTGCCCCCCCTCTTTTGTCCCCCGCTCCGCGGAGCTGCACACACGCACCCGGCCCCGAACAACAACAACACGGCTACCAGACAATTCTTCATTCGTAAAAAAAACAAAAACACAGCAGCGCTCAGTATAGGAGCAGTCTCCATACTGGTCAAGTCAAATCGTCCTCACTTTACACTGACACCACGCGTGTCCCAAAGATTTGGGACACGTGTGCCACCAAAAACGATACGCCAGATAATATACTTGCATGAGCAACCCCGTTTTGATACACTTCCGGACATACAAGCACCATGGTTACCACAGTATACCCCTACGGCGAAGATTTTCCGATTCTCAAAATTGAGACCTCCCTCTGCACAGCAGAAATTTCCCTCTACGGCGGGCATGTGCTCAGCTGGGCACCCACCGGGCACAAACCGGTCATCTACATGAGCCCCAAGGCCGTGTTCAAGAAGGGCAAGGCGCTGCGCGGCGGTATTCCGCTGTGCTGGCCGTGGTTCGGCAAGAACACGGAGGATGCCTCCCTGCCCGCCCATGGCGTGGCCCGCATTTCCACCTGGCAGGTGGGCCGCTGCGAGGAAGGCGAGGACGGCCGCGTGAATCTTCTGCTGGCTCTGCCGCCGGAAAATGAGATGATGCCCAGTGCCGCACTCGGCATGGAGATTGGCAACGAGCTCACCATGAGCCTCATCACGCTGGATGTGCCCCGCGCCATGCCCTACTCTGCCGCCATGCACACCTATTTCGCTGTGAGCGATTACGAACAGGTGGCCGTGACCGGCCTGGAGGAGCTGGCCTTCACAGAATTTGCCGAGGATGCCATCCCCCACCCGGAGGACCCGCTCATCCCGCTGGGACATATCGACCGCATTTACCACCCGGTGCCCGAAAACGCTGAAATCACCATTCACGACCCGGTCTGGGAGCGCAGTATCCGCATCTGCCGCGCGGGCAGCGGTTCTGCCGTGGTGTGGAACCCCGGTGCCGAGCTGGCCGCCGGCATGGGCGACCTGGGCGAGAACAACGAGCGCGGCTTCCTGGCAGTGGAAACCACGGTTGTTCCCGCAGAGAACATCATGCTCCGCTGCGGCGAGACGCATGAACTCACCACCCGCATTCAGGTTTTCGGAGTCAAGTAAACCATGCGCAAGGCTCTCAAAGTCCTCTGGTTCTGCTTTAAGCTGTTCTGTTTCTTCCTGCTGTCTGTGCTGTTGATTGTGGTGGGGGCAGATGTGTACACCAACGCGATTTCCAGCGGCTATTGCCACAAGAACACGGCCGATTGCCGCCAGGGCGATGTGGGGCTGGTGCTGGGCTGCAGCAAGCGATTCAGCCGCAGCAAACCCAGCCTGTACTTCGAGGGCCGCATGAACGCCGCGGCAGAGCTCTGGAAAACAGGCAAACTGAGCTGCATCATTGTTTCCGGCGATAATCGCGAGATTTACTACAACGAACCGCGCGACATGAAGGAAGCGCTCATCAAGCTGGGCGTGCCGGCGGAGAAGATTGTGTGCGACTACGCCGGGCTCCGCACCTACGATTCCGTGGTGCGTGCCCAGCGCGTGTTCGGCGCGCAGAAAATCACCATCATCAGCCAGGCTTACCATGTGAAGCGCGCGGTGGCCACAGCCCGCCACATGAACATTGATGCCGAAGGGTATTGCGCCGCCCGCATTCCTTTCAACCGCCCAACCCTGCTGCGCCAGTTCATGCGCGAACGAGCTGCCCGCGTGGCCATGGTGTTCGACCTGCTCGTGGGGGCAGAACCGCACCACATGGGCAACCAGATAGCCTTACCGCTCTGAACAACCAACAAACTCCAACCTGACCTGACATGTTCTCTCTCATCTCCTGCTCAGCCATGGCCGGCGTGGCCGAATGGGTCTGCTGCCCCGGGGAACTGAACGCCCCGCTTTACCGAGCCCTGGCAGAATGCCCCATGCTGCACCGCTGGAGCGTGGCCGATGACCGCTCTGCCGCCTTCTTTGCCCTGGGCCGCGTGCAGGCTACCGGGCATCCGGTGGTTGTTGTGGCCGGCAGCGGGTCCTCCGCCGCAGCCATGACTCCGGCTGTCATCAATGCATACTACCAGCGCCGCCCCCTGGTGGTGCTGACCATGGATTCCACCAACACCTGCGGAGGCACAGGCGCACCGCAAAGCGTGGAACAGGAGGCGCTCTTCGGCATGTACGCTCCCACCATGGAGCTCTGCCTCCCCTGCCCGGTTTCTGATTTACCCAATCTGGTGGACTCCCTCAGCGAGGGATTCCCGCTTCACCTGCACATCCGCCTGGATGCGGATGCCGAACCGCCCTGCCCGGATTTCAGCGGTATCGAGGTAGCCGAAGCTCCGCCCGCCCCCCGTTTCCGCGGTTCGCTGGTGGAGGTTTCCCAGATGCTCCGATTCCGTTCCATGGAGGGCCTGGTGCTCATCATTGGCGCCCTGAACCCGGACGAGCAGGAACCCGTGCTCTGGCTGGCGCAGACTCTCCGCGTGCCGGTGCTGGCCGAAGCCGCCAGTGGCCTGCGAGAGGAACTGGGTGCCTACCTGCTGCACGGTGGCGATGACCTGCTGCGCCAGAATCCCCCGCGCCATGTGCTGCGCGTGGGTGATGTGCCCACCGGCCCCTTCTGGAAAGCCCTGGAGAACCTGCCCCAGACCTCCGTTTACTCCCTCACCCGCACCGGCTTCTCCGGTCTGAACCGAAAGAGCAATGTGGTGGAAGGCGAGCTGGAGCAGATTATGAAGGCTATGGGCGATGTGCCGCACGTGGGCGATACCGAGCGACTTCTCACCCGCAGCCGCCGCATTGCCAACCAGGTGGAGGAGCTGCTGCTGGGTTATCCCGAATCGGCAGAGGCCATGGTGCGCGCGTTCTCGCGCCACGCCAGCCTGGCCAACGTCATTTGTGTAGGCAGTGCCACCACGGTGCGCCTCTGGAACCGCTTTGCCCAGCACCAGGTGCCCACCCTCTACCTGCGTGATCTGCACAGCACCGGAGCAGACGGCGTGCTGAGCGCCTTCCTGGGCAACACGGCCGACGCTTCCAGCGGTTTCTGCCTTATTGGTGACCTCACCCTCCTGCGCGATATCAACGCCGCAGCTATCCTGCCCCAGCTGCCCCCCGGCAAACGCGTTGTCGCTGTGCTGAACAACGATGGCGCCGCTGCTGCCTTGCACGATACCGCAGGCGACCCGGAGCTGGAGCGCCTTCTCGTGCAGCCCCAGCCTTTCCGCATGCAGGAAATTGCCCGTCTCTGGGGTGCAGAATACTACGCCATCCACAACGAGGCCGACCTCGAGGTGCTCGATTCCATTGATGACGACGCTTTCGTACTCCTGGAACTCATCCCGGAAGGTTCTCTGTAAGCCCCGTCATTTCCTTTCCTTTCAGGCATGAATGCAACCTCGCATTCATGCCTGTTTTTCATTTCAACCACGCAGAAATTCACCAGAGCAAAGCGCAATCTTTTACTATTACCAAATCCTGCCACGGCTGGTCAAGCACAAATCGTGTAGGTGCCGCATTTTAAACTTGACAAATGATAAACAAATCCGTAACATGTCTCCGACATGAGAGTTACCATGACCATACTGACAGGCCTGATGATGGTGCTCACAGCGCATTCCGAACTCGTGACTGCGCTGCGCCCTGCTATCAGGGAGGCCGCTGCCAAAAATGGTGTGGATCCCGTGCTGATGGAAGCCATCATCCGATACGAATCGGCCAATGCTACCTCCAGCGCCGCCCGTCGCAAGAACAATCTGGCGGGTATCATGGGAAGCCGCGGACAGCGACGCTATGAATCCAAAGAAGCCTGCGTGGAAGACCTGGCACAACTTCTTGCCAAATACCGCGCCAAGGGACGCGTGACCCTCGTACAAATCAGCAGGGTCTATTGCTCCAGCCACCAGAAGTGGGTAAACCGAGTTTCCTCCACCATGACCGCCATCCGTAACGGTAAGTGGGGGCAGTACGAGTAAAGCTTCACCAACCAACAAACATTCTGAAAACCGCGCCCATAAGCGCGGCTTTTCTGTTTTTGCACCCTTCTCACGCGCCACATGGCGCGTTTTCATCCTTCATGAGCATACACCCGTTTGCGCTTTCATTCGCGCCCTCTGGCGCGTTTTCAGCAGTTCCCTGCAGCACACAAGCCGCGTACGCATTGCCTACCCCCATCGGGGCACGGGACTTTCCTGTCTCGGCGTAGCTGCGCTGTCGGAGCACGGGACTTTAGTCCCGATTCACCGGGGAGAAACCAAAGGGCATTGCTCTGGCCTTGCGTTTCCCAATCGTCACTTGTCAATTGTCAATCGTCATTCCGGGAAACGAAATCCTGCCCGTACCGGGCAGGACGAAATCCATGCTCCGCATGGTCGATATCCTCGCTTCGCTCGGACGAAATCTGCAGGCTGCGCCTGCAGACGAAGAAGCCCCGAAACCTTTTCGGTTTCGGGGCTTCATTTACCCTGGCAGCTATCTACTCTCGCGGGACCTATCGTCCGACTACC
>JBGUSR010000042.1:0-6375 GCA_045132635.1 Akkermansia sp. | reverse complement strand
ATCAGCCTCGCTGGGGCGCACCCAGGGAAGGCCCTCCACCGTGTTGTAAGGGATGAGGTTCACCTTGGCATTCAGGTCGCGGGCGATGCGGGCGAGCTTGCGGGCCTCGGGCAGCATGGCGTTCACATCCTGAATCAGGATATATTCCAGGGTAATCATGTGCTTGCCTGTGCGGTTCCACTCGCGCAGGGCGGGAATCAGCTCGCCCATGGGCCACTTGCGGTTCACCGGCATCACCTGCGAGCGCACTTCATCGCTGGCGCCGTGCAGCGATACCGCCAGACGCAGCGGCTTACCGAACTCCGCCAGACGGCGAAGTCCCGGCACATTGCCCGAGGTGGAAATCGTGATATGGCGGGCGCCGATATTCAGCCCGTGCGGGTCGAGAATGAGGGTGAGCGCCGTAAGCAGGTTGTCCATATTGGCCAGGGGCTCGCCCATGCCCATGAACACCAGGTTATCCACACGCTCGCCGGCAATTTCCTCTGCTGCCAGAATCTGGCCCAGAATCTCAGAGGCGGTCAGGTTGCGGGTGAAACCCAACAGCCCGCTGGCGCAGAACCGGCAGCCGAAAGCACACCCCACCTGCGAGGAAACACACAGCGTGAGGCGCGAGCTATGCGCACCGCCCTGCCCCACAGCCGCCGGAATAATGACGGATTCCACCAGGTGGCCGTCCTGCATGCGTGAAAGGAACTTGCGGGTGGTGCCGGTGGTACTTTCATTCACCTCCACCACCTGCAGCGGGCGCAGGCAGAAACGCGCGGCCAGCTCGGCACGCAGCGCGGGGGGCAGATTGCTCATCTGCTCAAAGGAAGAAGCGCGGTGCTTCCATATCCACTCCTGCAGCTGGGTGGCGCGGAACGCCTTGTGGCCCATGGAGCCCAGCAGCTCCACCAGAGCCTCGCGCGTATATTCGAGCAGACAATCCATGGCGCGCTTACAGCAGAGTATTCACGTACTCGTTCACCTTGAAGGGGATAAGGTCGTCCTTACCCTCACCCACACCCAGGAACACGGGAGAAATCTGCAGCTCATCCTGAATAGCCACAGCCACACCGCCCTTGCCGGAGCCGTCCATCTTGGTAACCACCACTGCGGTGAGCGGCGTGGCCTTGTGGAACTCGCGTGCCTGCATGAGCGCATTGCCGCCCGTGGTGGCATCTACCACCAGGTAGCAGGCCTGCGGGGCATCGGCATCCTGCTTGGCAATGGAGCGGCGAATCTTGGAAAGCTCCTCCATCAGGTTATGGCGCGTGTGCAGGCGGCCTGCCGTATCGCAGATAAGGTACTGCACGCCCTCATTGATGGCGCGGGTGTGTGCCTCGTAGCACACGGAGGCGGGGTCCTGGTTCTCGCGGCCCTTGTACAGCGGCACATTCAGGCGCGTGGCCCAGCTTTCCAGCTGCTCCACAGCCGCCGCGCGGAAGGTATCTGCCGCAGCCAGCAGCACCTTGTGCCCCTGCTTCTGCAGCAGGTGGGCCAGCTTAGCGCTGGTGGTGGTCTTGCCGGCACCATTCACACCCACCATCATGATAACCACCGGCTTGCCCGCCACCGGAGCAGGCAGCTGGGGCAGATTCGCCGGGAACGCAGCGCGCAGCTGGGCCTTGATATAGTCCACAATATCACAGGCATCCTGCGAGTTCTGCTCCTGCAGGTCCTCGATAAGCGGAATCACGCGCTTCGCGCCGATATCCGACGAAATGAGGTCTGCCTCCAGCTCATCCCAATCAATCTCAGGTTCGCCGAGGAACTTATCTATCAGGCGGGAAAAGAAATGGGCCATGGGCGTTTAGTTCTTTGCGGCAGCAGCCACCACACCGTGAATGAACTGGGCGCTCTTGGAGCCGGAGTATTCGTGCGCCAGGGCCGTAACCTCCGACACCACGATGGGCACCTGCAGACCATTCTCCGTGAGCTCATAAAGAGCAATGTAAAGAATGCAGCGATCCACCAGGTCCAGACGCTCCAGGGAATAATTGGCCAGCAGAGACTCCAGGCGGGGTTCCATGAGCGGAATGTGGGCAATGATAGCCTTGGCCAGGGTTTCCACAGCCGGGCGCAGCTCCAGCATATCCTGATTCATGCGCACCAGACCGGCGAACTCCTTGTTACCCTCCATGGATTTCAGATCCTCCAGCTGGGTGCAGATTTCCAGCATGCGGGCGCGGCGGTTCATGGCGGCAGTCAGAGCATCCAGCTGCTGGCGGTAAGCCGGGAAATCCGCAAAGCGGGGCTGCAGGTCACGGCCCAGCCCCAGCACAGCCTTGGCCAGGCGCATCACATCACCGGCGCAGAGCACCAGCTGGTCCGTGGTATCGCGGCGCTTATCGGCCACGCAATACTGCAGAGCCTTCACGGCGGCATCAAAATTGGAAGACTGGTTAGCATAGCGCTGCACCTCCTCCAGCAGGCCGGCGGCAGTCATGTCGGCGTGCATCAGATTCTCCAGCGTCTGCACACGCTCCGCCAGCAGGCGGGCGGAATCTGCCGTGGCGCGGGCGGTGTGCAGCAGAGCCTTGGCCCGGGCCATGCGGAGGTTATCCACCTCCTTCTCCTGGGCAATGGACCAGAACACAGCGGAATCCACAGGCTGAGAACCGTGGGTAAGGTAGGTATACAGGTAGCTCAGGGCCACCTGGCGGATTTTGCTACGGGAAATATTAGTCATCTGCAAAAAAAGGTGGGGAATATCAGATAAGGGAGCCGGTGCGGCTCACAGAGCTGCGGCGGATAGCCGAGCGGGTCTCCGACTGCTGCTCCTCCAGCAGGTTCAGCATGGCAATGGCAGCGCGGGCGGCCTCGCGGCCACGGTTCAGGGAGCTGGCAATGCAGCGGGCAAATGCCTGCTCCTCGTTATTGAGCAGCAGCACCTCATGCACCACCGGCACCAGCGATTCGCAGGAAATGCTCATGAGCTGGTTGGTGATAGCCGTGCCAATCAAATCTGCATGGGCTGTGCTGCCGCGCAGAATGACACCAAAAGCAATAACAGCCGAGGGCTCCTCGCCATTCACAGGATACACAATAGAGCGCTTCACCATCATCGGCACCTCAAAGGCACCCGGCACGCGCACCACATCAATCTCCACTCCGGGAGCAGACTCCGCCAGCTCAGCCAGGCAATTCTGCAGAAGCGCATCGGTGTACTTCTCATTGTAGCGGGCTGCCACAATCGTAATGCGGCCGCTCAACACGTGGGAATGGACTTTCTGGGGAAGTTCTGTAGACATAGCGAGTGGAAGATACGTTACTGCGGCGTCAGTGTCCGCTGAGGGCACGCTACCACATCCCAGCGACACGGTCAAGCGCAAACGATATCAAATTCCCGAATTTTTACCCACCTACTCGTAATGTCATACGCGCATCATGTACGCGCGGGATACTTGACACCAGCCCCGCCAGAGCGTAACATGGACACCTTATCATTTTTTCACACCAAGAAGCATACAAAGATGAACAAGATAGTATATCATTTCGGCGGCGGAACCGCCGATGGCGACGGCAGCATGAAGGCCCTGCTCGGTGGCAAGGGCGCAAACCTGGCCGAAATGGCCCGCATCGGTCTGCCGGTGCCCCCAGGCTTCACCATCACCACTGAGGTCTGCACCTATTATTACGACAACGGCCGCACCTACCCCGCAGAGCTTGACGGCTGCGTGAAGGAAGGTATCGCAAAGATGGAAGCCCTGGTGGGCCGCAAGTTCGGTGATACCGTGGAAATGCCCCTGCTCGTCTCCGTGCGCTCCGGCGCCCGCGAATCCATGCCCGGCATGATGGATACCATCCTGAACCTCGGCCTGAACGATGAAACCGTGGCCGCCATGGCCCAGGCCACCAGCAACCCCCGCTTTGCCTGGGACTGCTACCGCCGCTTTGTGCAGATGTACGGCGATGTGGTGATGGGCGTGCAGAAAAACGAGAACGAGGACATGGAACCCTTCGAGAGCGTCATCCACGCGCTGAAGGAAGAGCGCTACGGCCAGGACATTTCCGACTCCGAGCTCACCGCCGAGGACAACCAGGAGCTGGTGAGCCGCTTCAAGACCCTCGTGCTCAAGCGCACCGGCCAGTTGTTCCCCACCAGCCCGTGGGACCAGCTTCAGGGTGCCATCGGCGCCGTGTTCGGCTCCTGGAACAACGAACGCGCCATCACCTACCGCCAGAAATACGGCATCCCCAGCGAGTGGGGCACCGCCGTGAACGTGCAGTGCATGGTGTTCGGCAACACGAGCGACGAATCCGGCTCCGGCGTGGCTTTCACCCGCAACCCCGCCGCCGGTACCAATGAATTCTACGGTGAATTCCTCATGAATGCCCAGGGCGAGGACGTGGTGGCCGGTGTGCGCACCCCCGACCCCGTGGCCCGCCTGGCAGAGGTGATGCCCTCCGCCTACCAGGAGCTCTGCGCCATCCGCAAGACGCTGGAAAACCACTTCCGCGACATGCAGGACTTCGAGTTCACCATTCAGGACCGCAAGGTTTACATGCTCCAGACCCGCAACGGCAAGCGCACCGGCATCGCCGCTTTCCGCATTGCCTGCGATATGGAGAAGGAAGGCCTCATCGACTGGCAGACCGCCGTGAGCCGCATTCCCGCCGACCAGGTGGACCAGGTGCTCGCCCCCATTTTCGACGACGGAGCCGTGCGCAAGGCCAAGCCCATTGCCAAGGGGCTGAATGCCGGCCCCGGCGCTGCCTCCGGCCGCATTTACCTGAACGCCGCCCGCTGCGTGGAAGCTGCCCAGCGCGGTGAAAAGGTGCTGCTGGTGCGCCTGGAGACCAGCCCCGAGGACCTGCGCGGCATGATTGCCGCAGAGGGCATCCTCACCGCCCGCGGCGGTCTCTCCAGCCACGCTGCCCTCGTTGCCCGCCAGATGGGCAAGGTCTGCGTCTGCGGCGTAAGCGAAATGACCATCGACTACAACAACCGCACCATCGATATCGATGGCAAGACCTACAAGGAAGGCGAATACCTCTCCCTGGACGGCACCGCCGGCCTCGTCTATGCCGGTGAGCTGGCCACCGCGCCCTCCGAGATTATCCAGGTGCTCATCCGCAAGACCATGAAGCCCGAGCAGAGCCAGACCTACCGCGATTTCCAGCGCGTGATGGACTGGTGCGCCAAGGCCACGAAGCTGGGAGTGCGCACCAATGCCGACTCCCCGGACCAGGCCGCCGCAGCCCTCGCCTTCGGCGCCCAGGGCATCGGTCTCTGCCGCACCGAGCACATGTTCTTCTCCGGCAACCGCATCGATTTCATGCGCCGCATGATTCTCTCCGACCGCATCGATGACCGCAAGAGCGCCGTGGCCCAGCTGCTGCCCTTCCAGAAGAGCGACTTCAAGGGCATCTTCTCCGCCTTGAAAGGCCTGCCCGCCACCATCCGTCTGCTGGATCCGCCCCTGCACGAATTCCTGCCCCACACCAAGGAGCAGCAGCTCACCCTGGCCCAGAAGTTCGGCATGCCCGTGGAAATCATCATGCGCCGCGTGCAGGAACTGCATGAGTTCAACCCCATGCTCGGCCACCGCGGCTGCCGTCTCGGCATCGATTACCCCGAAATCACCGAAATGCAGACCCGCGCCATCATCGAGGCTGCCATCGAGGTGCAGGAGGAAGAAGGCATCGAAGTGAAACCGGAAATCATGGTCCCCCTCGTGGCATTCAAGCGCGAGCTCGACCTGCAGAAGGAAATCATCGACCGCGTGGCCGCCGAGGTCTTCGCCGAAAAGGGCCGCAGCATCTCCTACAAGGTGGGCACCATGATTGAGATTCCCCGCGCCTGCGTCACCGCCGATGAGATTGCCGAAACCGCCGAGTTCTTCTCCTTCGGCACGAACGACCTCACCCAGACCGGCATGGGCATGAGCCGCGACGACTCCGGCTCCTTCCTGCCGAACTACCGCGATCTCGAAATCGTGAAGACCAACGTCTTCGCCAGCATCGACCAGGACGGCATCGGCAAGCTCATGCAGATGGCCGAGAAGCTGGGCCGCTCCACCCGCCCCGGCATGAAGATGGGCATCTGCGGCGAACACGGCGGCGACCCCGCCTCCGTCAAGTTCTGCCACAAGATCGGCCTCACCTACGTCTCCTGCTCGCCCTACCGCGTGCCCACCGCCCGCATCGCTGCCGCCCAGGCCGCCCTTGCGGATAAGTAAAGCACACCGGATACGAATATCAAAACTTATCCCCCGGTACCACCTGAGTACCGGGGGATTTTTGTAGGGGCGCGGGACGGAGTTCGCTTGCTCCGCGCACAGCGAAAACGCAAAGGCATCATGAAGCAGAAATCCGAGATTGTCGAGCAGTTGGTTTTATTCGGAGCGGGGGACTTTAGTCCCCCCCCAATGCTTATATTTTCGGGAC
>JBGUSR010000041.1:0-7689 GCA_045132635.1 Akkermansia sp. | reverse complement strand
GCAGGTTGTTAAAGCCAGTGAGCTGCTTTTCAGCCGCTCTCGACGCCTCGGAAAGTCATACTTGGAAAATTGCCTCGCCCGGCCAGTCAGTAAGCGTTGCTCGCTTTCCTTTCGGGCTGCCCCGTAGTGGGGTGCGGGGCAGAGCTTATCACAAACACGATTTCACGTCAAGCTCATTTTCAGAAAAAAGTTTGAGAATTTTCCGCATCCCTGCCCTAACCTGCACGAAAACCAGCGTGTTAGAGCAGAAAAATATTTTTGCACTTTTCTGCACATTTTGCACAAAACGGCGAAAAGGGGGCTTTTTATGTAAGGAGAGGTTAAAAATTGGCACGAGACGCCTGGGTTTACGGGACTAAAGTCCCGTGCCCCGACAGATCAGCATCCCCGTTTTTCACATTTTAGCAAGATAAAAGTGGCAATTTCTCACATTTTAGCAATATAAAAATGGCAGTTTTTCACATTTTGGCAAGATAAGCACCCTTGTACTGGCTAGTATAGCGCAAAGCCCCGCCTTTTTGTAAGGCAGGGCTGGCGTTGAAGCTCTCGGGTGTTATTTTGCCGTTAGTTCCCGGTACTTCTCGAACAGGAAGGCTACGCGCTCCGCATCATCCGCAAAGGTACGCCCGTAGGCCTTCTCTACCGCGGCATCCAGCTTGCGATGGGCTTGCAGCAGTTCGTAAGGCATGGTTTCGGGGTTGTATAGAACAGATAACGAGAACTCTTCATATTGCTTTCTTATATCCAGTACGGTTTGAGCCAGAGTCTCAATCCTCTTTCTGGTAACCTCTGAGACCTCAGGCCAGTAGAAGGTATTATAACATAAATCACGAGAGTAACGATAGCGCATCTCCAATCTGCCACATACTCTCCTCATCCAAGCCATGTGCATGCGGGAAGTTAATATAGCAAAATCATACAAGTCTGCATGCGGCACAATAAAAGAGGAGTTGGAAACAATTGTCCCGGCATCCACAAACCCCATAGGTATATACTCCCGGCGCTCAGAGGATACGCTAGGCAGAAGCAGGCAGACCTCATCCCCCTCCTGTGCAATCTGACAGAACATATGCGGAACAGCAGCAAAGTTGCGAGTAGAAGCCGCCTTACTCCCTGCACGGAACGCCCGACATGCTTGCACCCGCTGCATCACGCTCGAATACCTAGCAAGCGCAGGCAATTTTTCATTCTTCAGCCACAAGCAATAACGCAGAGCTTTCTGTTTACCGGGCACCAGATGCAGAAACTCCTGAGCTCCGAAATACGGACGAATGAATCTTTCTGTTTCCGGTTCCTCCCTTATCATATCTAAGCGTTCTTCCGGTGTCAGAATCAAATAACCGCCATCCCTCGGCATACACCCGAAACGAATTTCTTTCTGTGCAGACAGTGATTCTTTTGCCTTGCTTACAATAATAAAATCACCAGTTTCCAGATATGCGTTAATTCTGTCGACTGTATGAGAGATTGGCTGCCCTTTCACATCGGGATACTCATATAGAACACAGCGTTCCTTCTTATGAAGACTAAAGCCGACAATGCAGCAGAAAACAGCAGCCGCTCCTGCAGATTCACTGCTCCACTTGAATGTCTTGTGGGCAAAATTGATGAAACAGCCTTTTTCAAACAACTGAGTCCACAATGCATTTATGTGCTCTCCCTGGCATATTGAATTAGTTGACACAAAAGCGCATTCAATTTTTGTGTCCTTCATGAAAGCTATCGCCAGCGCATACCAGGCGGAAACAAAGTCCAATGTACCGGCTACAGAATTTGAGGCAAAAATCCGGCGCATTTCCTGTTTTTGTTCGACGGACATCATGCGCGCCCCCACAAACGGGGGATTACCCATGATATAGCTTAATTTTTCCTTTGGCACAACTGTCTCCCAGTCGATACGGAGAGCATTGGCGCAGACGATGGTCGCGGAGGCTTTGAGGGGAATGCGGGCAAAATAGCGGCCGAAATGGCTGCCGACCTCGATGTTCATCTGGTGATCCATGAGCCACATGGCCACCTGGGCAATCTGGGCGGGGAATTCCTCGATTTCGATGCCGTAGAACTGGTCTACACCTACCTTGCAAAGTTCGGAAATATCCAGGAACATCTGGCCCGAGGATTCCAGCTGGCGAATAACTTCAAGCTCTAGCAGGCGGAGCTCGCGGTAGGCAATGACGAGGAAGTTGCCGCAGCCGCAGGCGGGGTCAAGGAAGTTCAGCCCGGCGAGTTTATGGTGAAACTCCTCCAGATTTTTCTGGCGACGGGTGGAGCGGTCTGCACAGATGTGCTCAAATTCCTCGCGCAGGGCATACATAAACAGCGGGTTGATGAGTTTGAGGATATTGCGCTCGCTGGTGTAGTGAGCCCCCAGGGAGCGGCGTTCCTCCGGTTTCATCACGCTCTGAAACATGGAGCCGAAGATGGCGGGCGAGATTTTGCCCCAGTCAAGCGAGCAGCAGTCTATCAGAATCTGCCGCATCTCTGCATCAAACGCAGGCATGGGCAGGTATTCTGCAAAAAGGCCGCCGTTCACATACGGCAGAGCGAGCAGCAGGGCATTGCGCGTGCAGAAGCGTTGTTCCACCGGGGTGTTGAGTACCTGGAAGAGCTCAGCAAGCAATGGGGCAAGGTCGCGGCCATCCTCCGCCGTGCAATCACGCAGGTAGTTCATGAAATGATCGCGCTCGAAAATGCCTGTATCATCCGCAAACAGGCAGAAGAGAAGCCGCACCAAGTAAACCTCCAGCACATGCCCCGTGTAGCCGATGGCTTTGAGCCGGTCGTGCAGCTCGCCCATGAGCTCTGCCGCCTTGATGTTGACGGGATCTTCCTCCACATACTGACGCCGCTCATAGCCTGCAAGAAAATGGAACAGATGAATGTAATCCGGCAGCTGCTCCAGCATGAATGAGGTGAGCGCGGCGCCATTCTCCAGGTCATAGACATCCCAGGTCTGGAAATCGCAGATGAGGATGAGGCGGGGCATCTCCCCCGGTTTGAGCGAAAGGGCATAGCGCCGCGCCTGCTCATAGGCTGCCACGCGGTCCTTACCGCGTGACTTCATCTCGATGAGGATATGGCCCGGCCAGAAGAGGTCGATGTAGCCATTGCCGCCATCCATGCACTTAACCTTTTTCTCAAAGATAGCCACGCGCCGGCGGTCGATTCCCAGCACGTTCAGAAAATCGGTCTGGAAGGATTGCGCCTCGGCCTCCTCGCGCTCGGCATTCCTGTATAACTCTGCAAACTTCGCGGCGCGCGCACGTATTTCATTAGGGCTAAGGGTAACGGGCATGCTCCGTATGTATCAGAAATGCATAGGGAAATCACATTTACCATATTTTTATACATAGAAAGGTGTTCCCCCGCTCATTATCAGTTTGTTTTTCAGAGACAAAATTTGCATAATTTGATTTGCAAGGCAATTACACTCTTGATTTCCCTATGCATTTCTGAACCCGACCCAACCACCTATCACCTCCATGAAAACAGCAAGAAAACTCATCAGTGACTTACCACTTAATATCAACGATATAGCAAGACTCATACTGGAAGCAACTGAACAGCTAGGCAGCATGACCGCCGATATGGAGCGGCTGAAAATGCTGCAGATTCTGCGGCGCGTGATAGCCGAAGGGGTGCGCGCCGTCAGGGCAGCGGAAAACACCGTTTCCTTTGGGGAGGCGGTCGGAAAAAGCGTGGCGGCAAGGGCACATCTGCGCCCTGCCTCGCGCCGGGATTTACGCCATTTCACGCGCCGTATGCTGCGAATTGCGGGCACAGCTACGCTGCCCCTGCGCAGCATGAGCGCAGGAGATTGCCGCCGCATCCTCGGCGAGGCATTCGGGAGCAGCGCGCACAGCTACCGCAAGGGGCGCGCCATCTTACACAGCATCTTCACCTACGGACGGCGCATGGGGTGGTGCGATACCAACCCCGTGGACAATATTGAGGTGCCGCGGGTACAGGAGCAGGAGATTGTGCCCCTGACCTTGCAGGAGGTGAAAAAACTGGAGCTAGCCGCCGAACTGCCGGAGCACCGGGCCATGCGCACCTCTCTGCACCTCATGCTGTACTGCGGGTTGCGCCCGAACGAGGTGGCACGTCTGCGCCCCGATGATATACAACTGCACGAAAAACGTGTGTTGATTCACCCCCGCACCAGCAAAACGGGTGGCGGGCGCGTGGTGCCCATCCGCAAAGCAGCACGCTTGAAAGGCGCTCGAATCCGGATACCGCGCAACTGGCAGAACCGCTGGCTGGCACTACGCCGCGCGGCAGGGTTCAGCCACTGGGTGCCGGATATCTGCCGACACACCTTTGCCAGTTATCACGCAGCCCACTTCAGAAATCTGCCAGAGCTGCAGCTGGAAATGGGGCACAGCACCCCCGCCCTGCTCCGCAGCCGATACCTGAATTTACCCAGAATTCAACAGGCACGGAAATTCTGGGCCGGGTGTGCAGAAAATTCTTTTGATTGACGCGGGGGGCGGGATTTAGTAGGATAGAGGAGCTATGAAGTTGACTCCGATTCTGACGACATTAGCCACGCTTTGCTGCGTGGGTACTGCGCTGGGCGCAGATACCCGCCCGAATTTGCTTTTCATCATCACGGATGACCACTCACCGGAGGTGCTGGGCAGCTGCGACGCTGACACGCCGATGCCGATGCCGGGTTTCCGGAGATTAGCCAATGAGGGCATGGTGTTTGACCGCTCGTATTGCGCGAATTCGCTCTGTGGTCCTTCCCGCGCATGTATGCTGACGGGCCGCCACTCACACAACAATGGTTTCCTGTATAACTACGGCGGCCCGGCATTCAACGGCGCACAGCCGACTTACCCGAAGATGCTGCAGGCTGCCGGATACCAGACGGGTATTGTGGGCAAGTGGCACCTTATCTCCCAACCGACAGGGTTTGATTCCTGGCAGGTGTTCCCGAGCCAGGGCGATTACTGGAACCCGACCTTCCACCAGCCGGGGGTGAATGGTCGCACCACGCACCACCAGGACCGCGGCTATGTGACCGATATTGTCACCACCAAGGCCATTGACTGGATGGAAAACCGCGATAAGAGCAAGCCGTTCGCCCTGATTGTGGGCCACAAGGCCCCGCACCGCAACTGGATTCCTGCTCCGCGCCACCTGAAAGCAGTGAAGGAATATGTGGCGAAGCTGACGCCGCCCGACACCCTGATGGACGACTACGCCAACCGTCCGGAGTTCATGCGCCACAACCGCCAGAGCGTACTGTGGGACATGTGCAACTGGAATGATAACCACCTGGTGGAAAGCGAACTTCCCTTCGAAGTGATGAAGGAGATTGTGCCGAAGTGGACCCTGCGCAATATGGTGAATCGCGGCGTATTCAAGAACAATGGCGGAGTGCCGGTCGATTTTGACTGGGATGCTCACAAGCCAAAGTTTGCGCCCAAAACCAATCTGGGCTGGAACACCAACCACATGGACCCCGGCACCAAGGAAATTTATGATGATTTCTTTGCCACCCGTACCCGCGAGTTCGTGGAAGACTTCCGCGCAGGCAAGGTCAAGACCGAGCGAGACATGGCCGAGTACCGCTGGCGCTGGTATATGGAAGACTACCTTGGCACCCTGCTCTCAGTGGACCAGTCCATCTCCAGCCTGCTAGATTACCTGGACCGCCACGGGCTTTCCGAAAACACACTGGTTATCTATGTAGGCGACCAGGGCTTCTACCTGGGTGAGCATGGCTTGTACGACAAGCGCTGGATTTTCGAACAAAGTTTCCGCATGCCGCTGGTGATGCGCTGGAAGGGCAAGATTGCCGCTGGCAAGCGCTCCCAGGCCATGGTGCAGAATATTGACTACGCCCCCACGATTCTGGAGATTGCCGGTGTGAACACGCCGGAGAACACACGCACGATGGAGGGTGTGTCGCTGACGCCGCTGTTCCAGACCGGCGAGGCTCCGGAATTCGTGGACCGTCCGCTGTACTATGCATTCTACGAGCAGCCGGGTGAGCACAATGCCCCCCGCCACGATGGTCTGCGCACGCAGCGCTACACCTTCGCCCGCATCTGGACACCCCTGGATGCCGAGCGCAAGAGCGGCACCCGCAAGCCGGAGAATGAGTGGATGCTCATCGACAACGAAAAGGACCCGAAGCAGATGCGTAATGTGGCCCAGGACCCCGAGTATGCCGAGGTAATGAAGCAGCTGACGGAAACCTACTACAAACTGCGCGAGCAATACCGCGTGCCTGCCGACTGCCCGGGCAGCGGCAACCGCATCCCGGATTTCAAGCCCTCCTGGGGTCCGGGCGAGGATGACCGCATCAAGTAACCCCATTCCACCTATTTCTGTTCACACGCCTTCCCTGCCCCGGGGAAGGCGTGTTTTTTCTTGATTTTCCGGTGGGTGGGAGTAGACTGTGGGGCAGGATGAAGACGAAGGTTGAGCTCATTTGCGAGTATCTGAATCAATTTTACCGCCCTGAGGAGTGGCCCACGCTGCTCTGGCAGGCAGAGGAATGGAGCCGCACGCAGCCGCTGGCCGGGCTGCGGATACTGGACGGCACACCCATGTACCGCAACACGCTGGGCAAATACATGGCGCTGCTGGCCGCCGGGGCAGAGCTGTGGGTGCCGGCCAGGCCAGCCATGCCCTGTGATAGGGCCATTATCCCGCTGCTGGAGGGTTTCGGCATACGCCAGGCACCGCGTGGCATGGATGATTTTGATATGATTCTGGATTGCTCCGGGCAGTTCCGGGAACTGCACCCCCGCCTGGGATTTGCAGAGCTGACCCGCACCGGGGCACACCGCTTTGAGCACACCCATTACCCGGTTATTCTGGCGGATGCCGGGCGCATCAAGCGCATTGAGACCGTGCTGGGCACCGGGGAGGGCTTTTTCCGCGCCATGCAGCAGCTGGGGTACACGGAGATGGCCGGAAAGGAGCTGCTCATCATCGGCTATGGCAAGGTGGGCCGCGGCGTGCTGCACTATGCCCAGAAACACGGCATGAAGCCCACAGTGGCCGATGTGGCCGATGTGCGCGATGCCCTGCCCGCGCAGGTACCTTTCGTGGATGCAAACAACGGAGAGGCACTCAGCAAGGCGATTCAGAACTCCTGGTGCACAGTAACGGTGACCGGGCATGTGGCAGCGCTGCGCCATGTGCCGCACCAGGCCGACATTGCGGCTTCGGAGGTACTGCTGGCAAACCTGGGGGTGGAGGATGAGTTCGGCCCCCATATTCCGGAGGCTCGTGTGCTGAACCGCAAGCATCCGCTGAATTTCCTGCTGGATGAACCGACCTCCATGCGTTTCATGGAGACCACCATGGCGCTGCACAATGCCTGCGCGCTGGAGCTGCTCACCACTGACCTGCCGCACTGCTGCATGTCCCCTGCCCCGGATGTGGAAGAGCGTCTGCTGCATATCGCCTGCACCCGCGGCCTCATCGGGGATGATGTGAAGCAGCTGCAGAGTGGCGGGTCTGTTTCAGATTTGCTGATGCCCAAGTAGCCCTTAGCTGACAAAAAAAGTAGCAGTCCAGCCTTGCTTGTCTTTGTAACACTCGTTACAAAGGGTTGATGATAAAAAACATTTACAAACAAAAGGGCTGGACCGCCACCAGCGCTATTGTCCGTCAAAATCGCGTTGAGGTCAAGCTCGCAATCGACCATAGATACAATTTTTGTTG
>JBGUSR010000040.1:0-13193 GCA_045132635.1 Akkermansia sp. | reverse complement strand
AATATGTTAGGCGCGATTTCTGCCACCCGCTCACTTTGTTCGGGGTTCGGTTTGTTTGATTAGCTAACCCCGGGTTCCGCCGCATTCGCGGCTCCACCCGGGGCTATTAGCTACCGCCCCTCCGGGGCTCAGAATTCCGCGAGCCTATGGCTCGCCATCATCCCCACAAATCGCCTCTAGCAGATAAAGAGGGAAGCAGGCACCAGAACGGTGTTGATAATGCATCCATTGTGAAATCTTTGGGACCGTGTGCCGCCCATCACTGTTGACTCTCTTTTCACTTGCAAGGGACGGAGAGGATATTTTATAATAGCAGCATGAAAAAGATGTTCGCAGCAGCAGCGCTGGCAGCCAGTCTGGCCGCACACGGCAGCCAGGAGGCCATGCAGCAGGTTCTGAATACCTGGCAGCAGCAGGTGACCGCCTATGAGGAGACTCTGAAGTCCGCCGACAGCGACGCCGCTCGCGCGGCACTTACCCCGCCGAATGCCCGCGATATCGCACCGCAGCTCTGGCAGAGCATCAACGCCCGCACCGGCACCCGCCCGAATCCTAAGGGCAAGGGAACCATCCCCACCTTTGAGTTTGACAAGCCCTGGGCCCTGCCGGCCATTGTCTGGATTCTGGAGCACCAGCAGGCCTTCACCGCAGCCTTCACGGATGAGGAGCAAGCCCAGCTCACCTGGTTCGGCAATGCGATTGTGGACTCCCTGAGCCGCGTACATTTCAGCAGCCCCGGCGTGGGTGCTGTCTGTCCCAGTCTTGCCGCCACCTCCAGCGTGCGAGAATACGAGATTCTGCAGAAGATTTACCAGCGCAACCAGAACAAAGGCGCCCGCGCCTGCGCAGCCCTGGGCATGAGCCTCATGCTCAATAACCCCATGGTCAGCGGCGTGGAAGGCAGCGAATCCATGGCCCGAGCCAAGCGCGTCTACTACCTCAAGCAATCCATCCTCCTCTCCGATAAGGAAACCCGCTTCGGCAGCCAGCCGCTTACCGAGGTGGCCATGGAGCAGGCTTATTACCTGCGCCACCTGGCCGTGGGCTGCATTGCACCGCAGATTGCCGTGCGCGACCAGGAGGGCGTGGAGCACCGTTTGCCCATCACGCAGAAGCCTAACCTGCTCATCTTCTGGTCGCCCTCTGACCCCGCCGGCACGGCCATGGTGCGTGATATTGATAAGCTCAGGGCCCAGTACCCGGGCATCGAAATCTGCCCCATCATGCCCCACTCCACCCCGGAGGAACAGCAGAAAGCCCTGCAGGAGCTCGGCATCGCCTCCTCATTCACCGATAACGCCCAGGGTACCGCCGGCATTACCTATCGCGTCGATGAGCTGCCCACGGTGGTGCTCATCAGCAAGCGCAGCTCCATCCTCTACGGCGGCGCTCCGGATATCAAACTGCAGAATGCACTGGAGACCATTAAGGCCGAGGAAGAAGCTGCCGCCAAGGCCAACCGTCCCAAGGTCTACATCAAGGAAGCCCCCACACCGGCCCCGGCTCCCGCACCTGCCAGGGACGGCGAAGTTCCCGGTCTCCGCGAGATGCCGGAATTCTGAGATATGTACCTCTACATCGAGCCCTACATCCTGCCCTGCCTGGCTCTGCTGGTTCTTTTCTTCATAGGCAGAGCCCTCATCAAGGCACGACAGAAAGGCGCAAAAAACGGCTGCGGACTAGGGTGTTTCGGGCTTATCACCCTCGTGCTGGCAGGTCCTTCATCGGTTGTTTCTTCAACACAAAAGGCTTGTACGACAACGGCACGCGCCGGTGGTACCTGCACACCTACGATATCGACGGCACCACCTTCTACAGTGTTCATGTTTCCCCCATGAGCGGTCTGAGCGAGACGGAGGAACCTTGGTATTGCCGCATCGGATTCCAGGGAGGAGAGGCTGGCTGGAAAAAGCACCCCACCGAACTCTATCTCCGCCAGAAATCCGGCGCACTCCACTACTTCAACTTTGAAACCGAAGAAGTGCAGGATTTAGGAAATGTTCCCGTGGACGTTCCCATGTACCCCGTTGAGCAATTCTTCCGACAACTCTGATGATGACCTCCCCAGACGGGGGTAGGCAGGAAGGCAAACCTATAAGGCAATCATAGCGAGCGGGATTTTAAATTTCCGCTCGCTATGATTGTCTCACCGGGAAAGGGTTCCCTGAGAAAAAAATAGGTTTGGCACGCCAAGGCATGCCAAACCCAGAAATAATTAAAGCCAAGCTCTTTACTTTCTGCGGCGGCGTGCGGCAAGCGCACTCAGTGCCAGCAGGCTGAGCGTTGTCGTGGTTGGCTCCCGTCTTCGCCCCCCTTGCGGGGGCTACGCCGAGGCGAGACGCCGACCGAACGGTCTACTTTCTGCGGCGACGTGCGGCCAGCGCACTCAGTGCCAGCAGGCTGAGCGTTGTCGTGGTCGGCTCCCGGCTTCGCCCCCTTCCGGGTGCTACGCCGAGGCGAGACGCCGACCGAACGGTCTACTTTCTGCGGCGGCGAGCTACCAGTGCAGACAGTGCCAGCAGGCTGAGGGTGGTTGTAGTCGGCTCGGGGACGTTCACAATCACCAGGCTGCCCACATTACCCACATTGGTGTAGGTCACGTAGCAGTTCTCCATGCTGGCCAGCGCGGAGTTGGAGAAATATTCCCCTACCTTGACTTCTGTAAGGGCCGTGTTGCCCATGGACACGCTGAGACCATTGCCCGAGAAGAGCAGCAGGCTCTCACCCTTACCCAGCGCGAGCACATCGCCCAACAGAGCCGTGCCCATTTCCACCTTGCCGCCGAAGGTCAGCGCGCCATTCAGCGTGACACCGGCGCTACCAGCCACACCGGTCATATCCAGAGTGGAATTTTCAGCAAGGGTCAGGCTCATATTCAGCACAGCGCCAGCGCCCAGCATCGTAGAACCGCTGACGGTCACCTTGGATGCGGTGCTCTTATCCTTGGTAACACCGGCATAGAAACCGACCTCCACCTTGGTAGCAGCCTGCAATGCAGCCAGGTTGTATTCCCCAGCTCCATGAATATTGGCCACGCCGCCACTTACCACAACGGAATCCAAGTCATTATTGGCATTGTTCAGGTGCAGTGTACCGCCCCCGTTCTTCACAATGCCGCCGTTCTTGTCGCCATCGGCGTGTACCAGTCCGCTCACGTTCAGAGTAGCTCCCTCAGACACCTCATACGTCAGCTCAGAGCCGCCACGCAGACGAGTCGTGGCAGAGATGGTACTACCACCGGACGTTGCCTTGATGACGTTGTTCGACCCCTTATTGTAGTCCATGGCTGCGAACTTGCCGGTGTATGCACCACCGTTGCCGGTCACCTTGGCACCGTCGCTCAGCTCCAGCGTCCAGGTACCCATGGTCTGGCGTGTACCGCCGAAATCCAGAGTACCGCCGTCCACGCTGATAGTCTTGGACGTAGCATTGAAATCCAGCATATCGGAGCAACCAGTACCGCCGGCATCATTGAAGCGAAGGGTGGACTTCTCACCGATAGCGACGTTGGTAGACAGAATCTGGTTATTGTGTCCATCCACCACGACCGCCGCACCGGAGGCAAGCTTCATGGTACCGTCGCCATCCACCTTCTTGGTCAGGGTATAGGTATTATTGGATGTACCACTCACCTCCCACGTACTGCCGGCATCCAGAGTCACCTTCCCCAGAAGCGCCTTACCATTGTTCTTGAAGGTAGTTCCGGAAGCAACCTGAATGGCACCCGTTCCTGTCAGCGAGGTGTTCAACGTGTACACGCCGGAGCTATCAGCGCTCACCTTCCAGGTGGTCCCCTCAGCGAGAGTCAGAGCAGAGCTCACCGCATGGCCGTTATTGGCCAGCGTGGTGCCGGAAGCCACCTCCAGCGTGCCACCACTGATGGTGTTATACAGCCTATATTCTGCACCTGTGTCCAGCACAATCTTACCACCAGAAATAGTTGTGGCACCCTTGTAGGTATTCTGAGACTTGAAGGTCAGCGTACCGTCAGCCTGCTTATTCAGACCACCCTCACCGCTGATGACACCGCTGATGATGCCGGACTTATTGGCATTCACATACAGGTTGGTATTCGCAGCCTTCACTTCCACATTGTTCTTCAATTCGGTACCCGAGCTATGGAAAACCAGTTGGCTGTCAGCCGTAGCCAGGCGGATGGTTGATTCAGAATTAAAGGTACATGCATTCACCTGAAGGCGACCCGTTGCCACGATGATATCACCTGTCAGATTGCTGGTATTCACACCAATGCCGTTGTCGTTACCCAGGTTCAGCACCACATCACCGGCACCGCTCACCTTGCTGAAAGCAGTGGTGGTATTGTTCTCCCCCGTGGTCTTGTTCGTCATGGTCAGGGTTGCGCCCTCTGCCACCACCAGGGAGGAAGTGATGCTCTTCAGCTGAGCCTCTGTCAGACTCTGATTCGTGCCGGAGGCCAGTGTCCAGGAGGAGTTGGTACCAGTGGAAAGCGTACCCGTCACCGTCACCGCGCCATGTGTGGTGAGAGCGGCACCGTCTGCAATGCTCAGGCCATTCACCGACACGCCTTCAGCCACGGTCACGTCTGCCTTGGAGTTGAAGGCAACACTGTCACCATTGAGGAACATGATGTTACCGTCCTCAGCAGAGGAAGTGCGATTCCAGTTGCTGGAGGTCTGATCCCAAACGCCCTGTTCGCCACCATTCCACACCATATCACTGTAATTGGTGGTCGCCATGGAGCTGAAGCTCAGCTGGGCGGCATTATCCGTGAGGGAGAGGCTGGCACCGGCATAGCGGTTCAGGCAGGCGCCGTTCACAATCAAGTTATCCTTCCAGGATTCCCAGCCGGAAGCAGAAGCACCGGCAGCGCTGAGGTCGAAGATGGTGTAGGACCCCGCAGCGCTGATGCTGCCCAGGTTGACGGCACCGCCGTTCACCTGCAGCGCACCGCCCAGGGCCAGACCGGAATTCTGGGAGTGGGTGGCGGAGGAAATATCCAGCATACCACCGTTCACCGTCACGGCGCTGGCAGAGCCCAGCATACCCAGAGCCTGCTCACCCAGTTTCAGCGTACCCTGTTGCACCGTCAGAGAGCCATCGAAGCTGCTGCTGGAGCCGTTGAACACCTGCGTACCCTCGCCCTGCTTCACCAGGTTCAGCTTGGAAAGCACCTCGCCATGGTAGGTGTGGGAGCTGCCGGCAGCGGTGTTGATATTCAGCGTGCGCTCAGTTGTGGAAATCGTTTCCGGGGTATTGTCAGCATCCCATCTTGTATAGGAACCAATCGTACCGGAGAAGAGCTTGGCGTTGCTGCCCACAGATTCACCGGATTCAAGGCCGGTAATGGTCGTGTTATCCGCGTTGATACCCAGACCGATGTAGGAGCTGGCAGACTTCAGGTCAATAACAGCACCAGCCAGCGCATCCTTTCCGGAAATGATAATGGCAGCGGGGCGGTTCGTTTCTGTATTACCCACCGATAATTCCACACGGCCCTTGAAATTGCCTGCTGCGGCGGTGTCAGAACCAAACTCGAAGCGGCTCACCTTATCAGAACCAGCATTCTTCACCAGACTCAGAGTGGCGCTCTCCAGCGTTGCATTCATGTTGAGCGTCTCCACCACAACATGGCTGGAATTGTACAAGTCCTGAACCGTGGCAGTCTCGCCATTCAGCTGCAGCGTTCCCAGCGTGGTGGCAGATGCCCCGGATTCCTTATCGTAAACTTCCAGAGTAGCACCCTTGCCCAGCACCAGCTTATCAATATTCTTCTGAGTACCGGCATCGGCGGTTTCATTATGCAGACGCGTTGTCAGGCCGGCAGCCACATCCAGCTGGGCAATATCAGCATCGCCCTTGATGATGAGCGAGCCACCCTTCTGGTTCACGGTTCCGGCGGTCAGCTTCTTGCCAGCAACCGTTTCAAACGAGCCGGACGAGATGGTAATCTTCTCTGCCGTCAGGTTGCCGCTTGAGGCAAAGGCATCGCCCTCTGCAATAATGGTACCTGTCACCGTCAAATCTCCGGAAAGTGCCAGGTCAACACCGGCACCAATGCTCATATTCTGTGCCTCAACGCCCTCTGCCACCTGCACCGTGGCGCTGGTGTTGAATACCACGCTGTCGCCATTGGTGAAAGCCATGCTGTCATCCGGCACCTTCGGGGTATTATCCCAGTTGGTCTGAGACTGGTCCCAGATGCCGCTTTCGCCACCAATCCAGACAAGCGGATCGGGCAGCACGGTGCCGAAGGTAAGAGTTGCACCGTAGGAGGTGAGGTCCAGAGTCCAGTCGCTCAGGGTGCTGAGCATGGAGCCGTTCACCATGATGCGATCCTGCATGCTCATCCAGTCTGCAGCAGAGGCTCCGGCAGAAGTCAGGTCAAAGATGGTGTACTTGACGTTATCCGTGGACAGAGTACCCAGGTTGATGTAGGCGCCCTCATTCACGGTCAGGGTACCACCCAGAGCCAGGCCGGAATCTGCAGAGAAGGTAGCAGCGGAAATATCCAGTACAGAACCGCTGTTCAGCATCACGGAAGAAACAGAGCCCAGCGCCCCCAGGCCGGAAATATCCAGCCAGAGCGTACCGCCATTCACCGTAACAGCCCCCGTACCCAGAGCATGGGAATTACGGGCATACAGAGAACCACTGTTCAAAGTGGTGCCGCCGCTGTAGGTATTAGCCGCCAGCAGAGAAATAGCAGTGCCACTCACTTCCAGCGAAAGGGCGCCGTCTGCGCTATCTGCCAGAAGAGACTGCACCACACCCTGCCCACTCACAGCCAGCGTGCCGGAACCCGTCACACTGCCCTTCAGATAGGTGGTTTCATTGCCCAGCTTCACCGCTACAGCACCGGAGGTGGTCATGTCCGTCATCAACGTAGACTGAGCCTGCATATCCAGAGTACCACCGTTGGACAAATGGACATTCGTAGCGCTCAGGTTAGCTCTGGAACCAATGAGAAGCGTACCGGATTCCGTTGCCGTCAGCTTGCCGTGGCCACTGTGCGACCCACCGGTAAACATCAGTTTACCCTGCTTCACCACGTAATTGTTCAGAATGGACTGCGAAGCAGGTGTGATATCCACCAGGCCGTTGCCAGTCTGTGTAAGGGTGTAGCCGTTGTCAACAATCGTGGCATTCAGCTTGAAAGTATCATTCGTGTTCGTCACAAGCGATACGAGGCTGGTATCACCGTTCAGTTCCAGCACACCACTGATGGAGCCGCTGTAAAGTTCCAAAGTACCACCGTTGCTGGTAATATTCCCCTCGTAGTTATGCCAGTGAATATACGTACCAGCACTGTCAACAATAATATTATCAACGTCAAGAGCCCCGCTGGCTGAGCTATATGAACCGCTCTTGATGCGTAATGCGCCCAGGTCACGCAGAACCGGGTTCACGTTGGAAGCACCATCAATCACCAGCGTACCAGCGCCTGTTACTGAGCCCTTCAGCGTGTTGCCATCACAGTACTGCCCCAGAATCAGCTCCCCTTCCTCAATGGTGGTGGAATTGGTGATATGGAGGCCTCCGTTTATGGAAACAGAACCGCCGCCCTGAACCACCAGGTCGCGGGCTGTCGCATGAGTCCGGTTGCCATCGTACGATACCACGGTATACGAACCGGTCGTATTAAAGACAGCAGCTGCTACATTCTGAGAGCAATAGAGTACCCCCACATAACTGGAGCGGGCACTATCATCGAACACCACAGTGGTATTGCTATTGAACGATGCGTAGCTATCACCAAATTTCGAATCACTCCATTCCGTGCTGAAACTACCTGTACCATTCCACACCAGGCTGTTGCTCTTAAGTGCAAGCGACACCTGCAAATTGCCGGCATTATTCACGCCGAATGTTGCATCATAGTAATGCAGCCCCGTGGCGCTCATATTCTGGTAAATGGACGACCAATCGCCCGAAGCCAGCGTGTAAGTCTGCCCTTCCTTCAGGCTGGAAGTATCCGTAAAATGAACGGTCTGACTAGAAACCGAACCCGTATTGAGGCCTCCGAGGCTCAGGGCAGTGCCGCCAGTCATCGCAGCACCGGAGAAGCTCAGAGAACCACCGGCCAGGGTAAGCGTGCCGCCGAAGTTGGCGGAGCCGCTGCCGCCACCCAGCACGGAGAAAGTCTTGCCGGAAGCAAGCGTGTAGTCGCCCATATTAAGCGTGGCACCTGTAGCCACGCCGACATTGCCGCGCACGCTGAGGTTCTCCGCATTCAGAGAAAGCGTACCCTGCTGCACAGTGATATTGTTCACATAGGTAGCACCGGTGAACTTCTGGGTACCGGTGCCTGTCTTATTCAGACTCAGGCCATTGGAAATGGTATCAGTGCTATTGCCAACAGTACCGGCATAGGTGAATTCCTTACCGGAATCCACATTGACCGTCAGTGTGGCGGTACGGTTGGTAGAGGGACGGGCATCGCCCATCAACTCCGCACCGGACATAGCAGAGCCGGCATACACATAGCTGTGCTCGTTGCCGGAAAGTCCCTTAATCTGGGCATTTTTCGTATTAACCGCCAGAGAAGCCACGGCAGTGGCAGATTTACCGCTCAGGGAGATACTTGCATTCTGCGCAGCCTTATCGTGAGCCAGCTCGATGAAAGCCCCATGCGTGCGTTCATCGTTCTCGAACTTGCGATCCAGTGAAATGGAGCCGGAGAAATTACCCTCGCCGCGCAGAACCAGGCGGGAGGTTGTTTCATGCGTGGTGGCGGAGTTCCAGAGAATCTCGCCAGAGCCATTCAGCGCATCAATATTCCAGATGGTATTCCAAGTGCGTTCATCCAGCGTGATTCTGGCATTGTTATTCACCTGCAGAGTGCTGATATTGCGCTCCATATCCGTGGCCTCGCCATCGGAATAAAGCTTCATATCATTTTCAAGGCTCAGCGTGCCCTGCACATCCACATTGGAGCTGGTGGCAAAGTGAAGTTCCTTCGCACGGACAGAAAGGGTTGCATTCTCACCGCCATAAGAACCACCAGACAGCTTAAGAATGCCGCCGGTAGCCTGCATGTTCAGCTGAGATCCACTGCCCAGGCGGATATCGCCACGGAGGGTGGCAGTGCTGTTATCGGCAATGGAGAGCGTGGCAGTACCGGCACTATCCAGCATGCCGATATTTGTTGATACAGAGGTCCCTTGCATATTCAGTCTGGTACCGTTGGCCAGATAAATACTGCTGTTGAGCGAAGTACTGAAATTATTGGCCAGCACCAGAGAACCGGCATCCACATACAGGGCACCGAATCCGTGACTGCCGGACAAATTCAGCGCGTTGTCGCCCGTCTTGCGAACGGTTGCGAGATTAAGCGCCAGGCTGTGATTAAGGTCACCGTTTCTGGCCGCAAGATAAAGGGTGCCAGAAGAACGGGTGTCCACCACCTGCCCCTCACCGGAAATTCCCTGGTAGAGATATACAGAATTACCAGCAACATCCAGGCTGGTTCCGGCACCAAGGGAAATATTACCGAAAAGCGACATGCTCTGGCCCGCAGCCAGGGTGATGCTTCCGCCCTGAGCCTGGTCCTTGCTGCCCATCACCTGAATCTCACCCGAAAGATATTTATTACCAGCCAGAACAACGGTACCACCGATGGAGTCCTGAGCATCGACAATGATATTCCCATCAGCATTCAGAGCCGAGGTCACACGCAGCGTGGCACCATTCATGGATGAGAAGCGATAAGCTCCTTCTGAGCCGTAAGTAATGCTGCCGCTGAACGTAGTATCCTCAGAGGCGCCCAGCGCGATGGATGAGAAACGGGACAAGTCCAGAGACTCCGCTCCCAGATTATCCAGCAACAGCATACCCTCAGCATCGGCCGCCACGCGCGCCACATCCGCAGCCTGATTCAGCACAAGACCATTGCCGTATGAAAGATTCACAACAGAAGAGCCCAGTGCGCCATCTGCATAACCGAGCTTCATGCCCGATGCATTGAAATCCACCGTGCCACTGAAGGAATTGCCGGAGTTTGCCAGGTACACACTACCGGTCGCCCCTTCGCCAGCACCCAAAAGCAGATTGTTGGCACCCTCCAGCAGGAAGTTCACAACCAGTTCACCGCCGCCGCCACCCAGACGCCAGGCACCGTTCTGTGCCGCAAGAGACAGGGTTGTCCCCTCGTCGCCGTAATGAACGGTCTTACCACTTTCTGCACCAAGGTATAAGCCCTGGTGGTTTGCAAGATTAAGTTGGGAACTCAGGTTGTGAGACAAAGCGAGTGTACCCGTGGAATTCTTATCAATATAACTGAGGATATCCACCCCCTCCTTGAATCCACGGGAGGCAATCCAGCCCTCCTTTTCCACCAGCCACTTATTACTGCCGGTATTACCCAGAGCAGCCAGGCTTCTGGCAACAAGACCACCGGAGGCAATCGTCTTGGTTCCGGTAAAGGTATTGGTACCGCTCAGGATAAGGGTCATCTCATCGCTACCCAGGTCGATAGTCACATTACCAGCGCCGGAGATATTGCCTCCATAGGTAGTAGCGGCAGTCGTTCCCTCGCTGTACTGCACCAGCATATCAGCCCCGGCATCCAGAGCCACGCCGCCCTTCAGACCATAGAAATCTGCAAAATCCGCCGTATTCTGAAGCTTGGTACCGCCTTCAATGTATTCCTGCTCATGCTGCACGCCCTCGCGCATCACGAAAGTACCGCCCTGCTTCACATTCACATCGCCGGTAAGCCGGGCATGGCTGCCCAGTTCGAAAGTGGCGCCATCCTTCACGGTTACATCCATGGTAGCATCAGCATAGTGCCAGTCCATGGTATTCACATAACGATTCTGGTTCGTACCCGTGGCAGAACCGCAGCCATGCACCGTGTTGGTACCCACGAGCACCACCGTGCCGTTGCTCACCGATAAACCGCTGCCGGCATTGTGGCTCAGGTCTGTGTGAATGCTGTGCAGGGTCCAGGTGCCGCCGCCCTGGTAATCAATACTCAGCGAGCCCTGTGCAGTATCGGCGAAGGAACCCTTGTATACCGTATCTCCGGCTTCCTTGTAAGTAAGAGTAACAGCTGTGGCAGCGCTGTTGGTAATCAAGGCCTCATCCGTGAGGGCATTGATGGTGAATGAACCGGAACGGGGCGTGCTGCCATTGCTCGTATACCAGTTCATGCTGTTACCATTCATATCCAGCACGCCGCCGCCGGCACCGAAAGTCAGATCACGCTCAATCTGGTTTGTATCCTGAATAACCACCGTGGCTCCCGTGTTCACCAGCACATTATACGCAGCATAACCACCTGTCTGCTGCAGATAGGTAGCACCACTGCCGCCTACGTTGAGCAAAGCGTTTGTATCCCCCTGCCCATCGATGTACAAGTCACCTGCCCCAATCTTGCGCCATTCCGTCATGTAATCCGACGGATTGGTCAGCTGCAAGTGCACCTCAACACCATCGTTAATCACATAACCGGATGTATGCAACTGCTTACCTGCACCGGTAATCGTAAACTCTGCATGCTCCTGGCTACCCTTGTTGAATTCGGTATAACCGGCGCCCATATCCACCGTGGCATCCAGCACAATGCGGTTATCAGCCTGTCCGGCGGTAAAGACCAGATTCTCCGTGTAGAACAAATCTGCATCGCTCAGGTTCAACTTGCCATCAGCGTTGGTCGATGCATTGTACAGGTCAGCATCATAAGCATACCAGGTCTGGGAATCCTTGATATCACTCATATCCCGCCAGGTATACTGGCCGTCCTTCACGCCCTTGAACGAAACAGTCTTATCCCCTGCAGTAACCGTCCCAGACCAGATTGTTGTGGAATTGCCGATATTATCACTGATAGTCTCTCCCTGCGTAGTGACAGCCCCCAGATGCACCTCATTCGTATTGGCCATGTCTACCGCAACGTCATAAGACTTCACCGTCTTATGAGCCCAGACCAGGTTACCACGAGCCTGACCCCAGGAACGGCCATTGCCGGACTGGTGTGATGCAAGATATTCATACTGGCCGGTTTCAGTATTGTAAATAAAGACAGGGCTACCGGAATCACCGCCACGAGTCGCGTTCGGAAGCGGGTTTTCCAGGCTGGCGCCGATACCGTTGCCATAGCCAACCTCCTTGTAAATACCGAACTGTCCCTTATCTCCACGAATGGACACACCGGTCAGCATATCAATATCACCGATATTGAACACATACGCCCAGGCCAGTGATTTGAAGGTGTCGATATTCTCATCGTAAAGGCCCATGATACCGGCACCTGAGTGGTACATGTGCTGGCCCGTCACAGTCGAGACATCGATGGTTGAGATGGGAGCCGCGATGGCATCCGTCACCACACGGCTCTGGCGCTGCATCATATAGTCATCTCCATTTTCCTCCATCACGCGGAACTTGTTTGACCCGCGGATATCAATCACAGAATAATTCTGAGCATACGTTTCGCCAATATCGTTTCCACTGAAAGAACCATTCAAAGAACCATTGTGCAGCACCGTTGCCATCATATTCGGACTTACCAGGCCGCTGTGGCCGGCATCGTGCACGCCGATGAAATCTATCATTCCCTGTTCATTGGAAAGGTAATAGGTCTGCGTGCCGTCCGTGTACTCAATCCCGATACCGCCCTCGGTATCGCGGATATGCTGCAGCAGTGAGTTCACAGCATTGCCCACCACATAGCGTCCCTTATTCTGACCAAAGTCTGTGTAGGTGGGAATCGTGACATCGGAATGCATAATACCGGCCACAGCGGTACCGCTCATTATAGTGACAGCAGAAAGCACTGAGAGCAAGCATTTACGAAGAAGAACAGGAAGATGAAGTTTCATGGTATAGGAGACGCGGGTTCGTCTTTTTATCGACAGTATTAACATGCTACCACAAGCACCCCCCGTAAGTAAAGCAGAAAGCGCTGCATTCTCCGCTTGTCCACGCGTGTCCCAAAGATTTCACAATTGACTGCATTATCAACACCGTTTTGGAGCCAGCTCCCCCTCTTTATAGATGGCACTGCCCGGCGGAAGCCGGGCAATTTAGACCGGTGATAACCGGATTTAGACCGTCACGATAGTGGCGGATTTCATTGCGGGTCTCTGCCCGCAATTTCACTGCAGGGCATTCTGCCCTGCAATGTAAGTTGTTTAGAGATAGTGCGGGCCTATGGCCCGCAGGAACTTATTTCACCTGCATTGCAGCTCTTGATGAGCTGCATCGAAATC
>JBGUSR010000039.1:0-107275 GCA_045132635.1 Akkermansia sp. | reverse complement strand
GCGCGGGGATCGTAGGCCTTCTTGTTGCCCACTTCGCCGTCCACCTTCAGCATGCCGTCGATGTTCTGGCACATGTGCAGAACGATGGGCTTGGAGAAAGCGTACTGGGTGTCGGTGTCGATGTTCATCTTCACCACGCCGTAGGAGATAGCCTCACGGATGTCGCAGAGGTCGGAACCGGAACCGCCGTGGAACACGAGCAGCATGTCCTCACCGTGCTTGGCCTTCACTACTTCCTGACCGTCGCGCAGAATCTTGGGAGCCAGCTTCACTGCACCCGGCTTGTACACGCCGTGCACGTTGCCGAAGGTGGCGGCCAGCATGAAGGTGCCGATGCCGTTGAGGGTCTCGTAGGTGAGCAGCATGTCCTCGGGGGAGGTGTAGAGCTTCTCGTTGGGGGCGTCGCCGTTGTCCACGCCGTCTTCTTCACCACCCACAACACCGATCTCGATTTCGAGAACGATGCCAACCTCGGCGCATTCCTTCAGCATCTGCTGGGAAATCTTGAGGTTCTCGGCCATGGGCAGAGCGGAGGCATCGAGCATGTGGGAGTTGAACAGGGGCTTCAGGCCAGCCTCTACGCGGCGCTTGGACTCAGCGATGAGGGGACGAAGGAAGCTGTCAATCTTGTCGGCCTGGCAGTGGTCGGTGTGCAGAGCCACGAGCACGTTGTACTCCTCGGCAAGGCGATGGGTGGCTTCGGCAAGCACGATGGCGCCGATAGCGGAGCTCTTCACAGCGGTGCCGGAGGCGAACTGACCGCCACCCAGGGAAACCTGGATGATACCGTCGGACTTGGCTTCAGCGAAAGCCTTGAGGGCACCGTTGATAACCTCGATGGTGGTCACGTTGACGGCGGGATAGGCATAACCCTTCTCCTTAGCCGTGTTGAGCATCTTGATGTACTGTTCTTGTGTAGGTACAGGCATGGTACTTTTTTTGTTGGTTGGAATTATCAGGAGCACGCGGGGTGCGTGCTCTGCACGCGCGTATTTTAACCTCTAATGCTCAAAATGGCAAGTAGAAAAATCAGAAAGCCCCGATTTCCATTTGAAACCGGGGCTTTTCTAACTGGGGGATTGGGAGTACGAGAGATAGGACTTGAACCTACGACCTCCACCATGTCAAGGTGTTGCTCTACCAACTGAGCTACTCCCGCATCAGGAACTGGGCAGGGATGGATTCGAACCATCGAAATCGTACGATAGCAGATTTACAGTCTGCCCCCTTTGACCGCTCGGGAACCTACCCATTTGTTGTTTTGCAGACCGCGGAAACGGTGTGCGACGACAATTTACACAATCTTGAAGCAGATTGCAAGTCTTTTTTTATAAATTTGTAGATTTTTTTTCTTTTTTGTACTGAGAGATGGCATGGCAGAGGAACGGAATGCCGAGAACAGCAATGAGGATGGAGAGAAGCTGGCCCTGGGTGATGCCATGCCATACGGCGGCGTCCGGCTGCTTGAAGCATTCGCAGATGATGCGGGCGGCAGCATACAGGAAAGCAAACAGGGCAGAGAAGAGACCCGCGGGTGCTTTTTTCCAGAACAGGCGGATGGAGATGAGCACCACGAAGATGAGCAGGCCTTCACCAAAGGCCTCGAAGAGTTGGGAGGGGTAGCGCGGGTTCAGGTATTGCCCCAGCGCCTCGCGCACGGTATCGTTCTCCCGGCAGAGTCGGGACAGGGTGTCGAAGAAACTCTCGTTGGGTAATGCCAGGGCATTGATGCGGTTTCCAGCTGCGTGCTCCACGGCGGCCATTGCCTGAATCTGCTGCTGAGGGGTAAGCTCAAAAATCTCCTGGGGGAATTTCATGGCCAGCGGATTGGTTGCGCTGGTGATGCGGCCGTAGAGCTCACCGTTGATGAAATTGGCCACGCGGCCGAAAAAGAGGCCGATGGGGCAGGCGATGGCCACGCCGTCCAGAATTTGTGCTGTGGTGAACTTGTTTCGCCAGGCATACCACATGCAGGTCAGGATAACGCAGAGGATGCCGCCGTGGGAGGCCATGCCGCCCTCCCATACCCGGAATACCCAGGTGGGGTCGGCGCAGAGCCCGCTCCAGCCTTGCTCCGGTAACCAGTAGAAGAAAAACTCACCAAGACGGCCGCCGATGAGGACGCCTGCAAGGCAGATGAGTGTCACGAAGTCGCCAAGCTTCTGGGGGGAGATGCAGAAAAGCTGTTTCCTGGAAAGCATATTCAGCACCATGTAGCCCAGGATAAAGCCGCCCACGTAGGCGAGGCCATACCAGCGGAAGGCCAGCGGGGTGCCGGGGATATCGAATATGATGGGATTCAGGTGGTGAATGTAGGTGGCTAATGAAGGCATGACATGGAGGTTTATAGCACAGGGCAGGGTAGGGAACAAGATAAAAGTGCCTACGCGCGCGCGAGGGAGTTGTGATTGCTTTTCTTTCAAAAATTTGGGGCATAATGAAGTTTCTTCTCGCCAAGAGGGGGAGTATTGTGTATAAGTATAGCACACATTTGTTTTTATCTGAATCATGAAACGTCTTTTTCTCCCCATTGCTGTGGCTGCACTCTGCGGCCTGCCCAAGGCTGCTGCCACCAGTGCTGATTATGCGCAGGCTCTGCTTACGCTGAAGCCGAATGATGCGCAGGTGGAGCAGGTGGTTCCTCGTGCAGAATACTTTGCATCCAAGGACTCCGGTAAGGCAATTAACCCTGCCTGGCATTATGTGCGTATTCCGTACACCCTGCTGGGGCGCTGCCGTGAGTCGGATAAGACTCCTCTGTATGTGGATGAGCTCAAGGTGCACGCCTACCTTGTATTTGCTGTGGGCGGCAAGGATAGCGAGAAGCTCATTATGCTGGATAAGGAGATTACCTATGTGAATATCCCCCTGACTCCCAAGGCCGGCGAGAGTGAGAATAAGAATGTGCAGGCTGCAGTGTTCATTTCTCCCTCTGATGCCGCCCGCATTTGTGGCGCCGGCACCAGCAAGGTTGATAAGGTGGACCTGGCCGGCAAGCTTGCCGCCGTGGCTGTTGAGTTCAAGTTCAAGGGTGCAGATTGTGTCAAGCCCGATACCGAGGTTAACGTGCTGGTGAACAAGAAGATGAAGAACCGCCTCAAGGCCGGTTGGTGGAAGAAGGAGGATAAGAACGGTATCGGCGTGCAGTTGCGCGCCATTTCTGAGACTCCCTTTGCCCCGTTCTATGCCCCGACCTTCCCGGCCACTTCTCCCATGTATGGCACTGCAGATGCTCCCGCTTCCTATTCTCCCGCTGGTTTCGGGGGCGCGACGGGTTACACCCCCAGCTCTGCTACTGAGCCTGCCTCCACCCCGGCAGATGATACTGCTGAGACGGAAACCCAGACAAGCTCCTCCAAGAAGGGTAAGAAGCGCCGTAACAAGTAATACGCGTGCCTTCTGTTAAATCTCCATTTTTTAACTGATAACTAACTACATATGGCTGACTACAAGACAACAGTAGCCCTTGAGATTGGCTCTCAGAGCGTCACAATGGGCGTCTTTACCCCGGCCGGACGCGGTTTCGCGCTTTCGCGCTATGCCCGCAGGGATATCCTGCTGGATCCGGTTGAGGAAGGCATGCGCATGGATTATGTTGGCAGCGCCATTGCTGAAATGGTGCAGGAACTCAAGGTGCGCGGCAGTGAGGTGCGCAACGTGGTATCCGGCCAGCAGGTATTCATGCGTTTTATCAAGCTCCCCGCTATCGATATGGACAATATCGCAGAGCAGGTGGGCTATGAGGCTCAACAGCATATTCCTTTCCCGCTGGAGGATATCATCTATTCTTACCAGGAGCTGGCTGACCGCGAGGAAGGCGAGCGCGAGGTGCTGCTTGTAGCTATCAAGAAGGATGTTCTTGATGGTCTGAATTCTCAGGTGGAGGCTGCTCCGTTGAAGACCCGTAGCGTGGATTGCGCCATTACCTCTCTCTACAATGCATTCCGCGCAAACTATGAGGAAGAGGAACCTGTCATGCTGCTTGATATCGGTGCCAAGACGACCGATATCATCTTTGCAGAGGATGGCCGCTTCTTTACCCGTTCTGTGACGGCGGCCGGTGCTTTCATCACCAACAGCATTGCCCGCGAGTTCAATATGAGCTTCCGCGAGGCTGAAAAACTCAAGATTGAGGACGGTGTGGTTTCTCTGGGTAATGGATACACTGATTCCATGACCGAACAGGAGGCCGCTCTTGCCACCACGATTCGTACGGCAATGAGCCGCCTCAGCTCTGAAGTGCAGCGCACGATTAATCACTACCGCGCTCAGTATAAGGGTAATCCTCCCACCAAGGCTTATATCTGCGGTGGTGGTGCCCGCCTTCCGTTTGCGCTGGAGTTCCTGCAGGCTGCCCTGAATATTCCGGTGGAATATCTTAACCCCATCGAGGTGCTCTCCGTGGGCCCGAAGGTGGATGAGGCTGAGCTGGAGCAGGATGCTCTCTGCCTGGGCCCGATTGTGGGTGCTGCCATCACTGGTTCCGGCACGGGTGAGTTCAATATCGACCTGGTTCCCACCAGCGTGGGTAAGGATCGTGCAGAGAAGAAGCTGCTGCCCATGGTGGCGATTGCTGGTGTGATGTCTCTGATTGGCGCTGGTGTTTATGCTGGTATTACTACCATGAAGGCCAATGAATCTGCCGCTCTGCTGGCCAAGGCTGCCAAGGTGGATTCCAGCGTGGCTCAGCTTAACGACCAGATTTCCAATGTGGAGCAGAAGTATAAGAACGAGATGGGCCAGATTGCTAAGTTTGCAGAACTGTACGCCATGCGTGCTGCCTATGTTGACGTGCTGAAGCAGCTCAGCCAGAAGGCCGCTTCCATCAAGTTCTGGTTCAATGAATTCTCTCCGCTCATCAACTATGATGTGGAGGCTAATTCCCTGACGGAAACTGCAGATGTGAAGGGCACCAAGTTGATTGATATGAATCGCAGCCGTTCCAATTCCAGTGAGTCTGCCATGAATGCTGCTCCGGATGAGGTAGACGTGCGCAAGCGTAACAAGGCTCCCAAGGTGACGGCTATCTACGTGAGCGGCTTCACCATTAAGCGCCCCGGTAGCGATGGCCTTGCTCAGCGCGATGCTATCTACAACCTCGTGGCCCAGAACTTCGATGAACGCAGCGCTGACTCTCTCTTCGCCTACGAGAATGGCAAGGTGCAGAGCAACCTGAACCACTACTTCCAGTTCATTGATAGCAAGGCTGCCAAGGGTAAGCTTCCGGATTACGTGGAGAAGTTCATGATGGTGATGCCGCTGAAGACTCCCATCGAAATTCCTGAGCAGAGCGAGGCTAAGAAGTGATATTAACTCTCAATTTTACATTTCAAGATGAATATAAGTGAAAATAAGCGAGTTGTCGCTCTCTCTGCCGTTTTTGCACTGGCATTTGGCGGCATTATGTTCTATGGCTATGGCAAGAGCCAGGAACTTGCGGATAATAAGGCCAAGATTGCTGAAATCAATGACCGCTTTGCCGGTTATGATGGTCAGGAGCTGGCTCCTACCAAGCAGAATCTGAAGGATATCAAGGCTGCGTTCTCCCAGGTTTCCGGTATTAACAAGGATCTGCAGGCTGAGCTGAACCGCTATGCTTCGTTCTGCTGGGGCGATGGTAAGATGATTTCTGCTCAGGATTTCCAGAATGAGCTGCGTGATTCTATCAACAAGGTCAAGAGCCTGGCTGGCGCTCAGGGTTCCCGCGTGGCTGGCCCTGCAGAGAATCTGGGTCTGGCTGCTTTCAAGAATGCTGCCCCTGTGGCAGACGATGTGCCGTTCCGCAGCTTCCAGCTCAAGGCCGTTACCCGTGTGGCAGAGTATATTCTGGAGGCAGGTGCTCCTTCTCTCGAAAAGGTGTATTGCGCACCGCTGCCTGAGGCTGCAGCTGAATCCCTGAAGGCCAACAGCCGCAAGGCCGTGCCTTACTTCCCGCTGCGTTTTGAGCTCGCTTTCGATGCTTCCCGTGGTGATTTGCCCAAGGTTCTGAACAGCATTATGAATGATAAGGATTTCTTCCTGACCATCACTGGTATTGCTGTCAAGGGCAATGATAATCTGCCTGGCATTGACAGCTACTCTGCCCCTGCAGAGATTGCTGCTGCTGGTGAAGACCTGGGTGCTGAGGCTCCTGCTGGTGCTGACAACAGCGCTGCTGGAGGCTTCCGTTCGGTTGCTGTCCGCAAGACTGGTGCCCCGGATGAAAAGGTCCGTGTGCACATGACCATGCAGGTGCTCTATTTCACCCCCGGTAAAACCAAGTAACTCGTAAACAATTTATACTAGAATTATGGCTGAACAATCTAATCCTGGGATTAAGGCGCTCATTACTGGTGCTGTGCTTGGTTTTGCTGCGGCTGGTCTGGGTGTATATACCTATATGGACAGTGTAGAGGCTCCTGAAACAAATATCAGCGCCACTAAGGGTGGTACCTCCCTCACTGCGGAGGCTGATATGGTGAAGGAAAGCCTGAAGCGTGACCGCACGGTGGCCGATGTGGCACCTGAGGGTGCCAAGATAAACGGCCAGCCGCGTCTGGCTCCTCTGTTCTTCTCTACTGAGCTCTGGCAGGTTACGCTGGATGATCAGCAGAAGAATACCGTGATTGATATCTATGACCCTGCTGCTCCCAGCATTCATGGCGAAATCCCGAATACCTGGTTCATTGCAAACAATATCTCCGATGCTCTCGGCCGCTCCGATGGCAAGGTGCTGGATAGCGATGAAGACGGTTTCACCAATGAAGAGGAATACTACGCCAAGACATGTCCGTCTGCTGCCAATAGCTATCCGGACCTCGTTCAGGCTTCCAGTGAAAATAACAAGCTGGAGCTGGTGAAGGTGAGCGTGGCTCGTGCTACTATCGTGGTTGATAGCATGTTCGGTATTGCTGCCCAGACTCCGGATAAGGTCACCATCCGTATCTTCAATAAGCATACCGATACCACTCCCGCTGTTACCATTAAAGATCTCACTCCTGGCGCAAGCTTTGACCTGCCCGGTGAGAAGCTCAAGCGCTTCACTATTGTGCGCTTCGACAAGGCTGAGTTCCCCAGCTTTGGCGGCATGAGCAAGGAGAATGTGGTGGTGGTGCGCGATAACGTGACCTGTGACCCCGCGAAGCGGGAGTTTGCCATCCGCGCCGGCAGCAAGACGCCTGAGACCAACAAGAATGAATACAACACCCCGAACGAAAAGGGACGCCGTATCAGCGATACGACTGTTACCATGCGTGTGACGGCTGGTGCATTCGTTGGTAAGCCTCAGGGGGTTATCAAGACTCAGCCTCATGCTTCCTTCACGATTCCCGGTGGTAAGGCTGATGGCTCTGAGCTCAAGGCTACGCTTGAATCGATTAACGAAACGGACGGTTCCGTCAGCATCAAGCTTGAAGGTGCAGAGGTTCCCGTTGCAGTGCGCAAAGCTTCTTCTAAAAAGTGATTCTTTCGGAAAAACTAAAAAAAGGACAAAAAAAATCCAATAAATAAGGAAAAATTGAATTGTAGACTTTACATTTGAACAGAATTCTGCCATAAATAGGACGTTACCATGAACCATACACCTCTCATCAATTCAAAGCGCTCGATGCTCCTTGCAGCAATTGCCGTTTCCTGCCCCTTTGCGCAGGCTAGCACGGCTGGCTACGTGAGCACTTCGTCCGCTGCCGGCACCAGTCAGGTGGTCCCCACCGCCGTTTATTCTGGTGATACTCAGGATAGCATCAATCTCCGTGAGGCTGCTCGTCGCAAGGCCAAGACCAACGAGGCTCTTGAGCTGCTGCAGCAGGGTCGCACCTGCTACTCTCAGAAGCAGTATGTGCAGGCTCTTGAGAAGTATGAGGCTGCCTGGAAGGCTGTTCCCAAGGCTCCCGCAACTCAGAAGCTGCAGGAATTTCTTGTAAAGAGCATTGGCGATGCCTCCATCGCTGTTGCTATGGAGTATTCCCGCATCGGTCGCTATGATGAAGCTGAACAGCTTCTGCTCGATGTGCTTGAACGCGAGCCCAACAACAAGCGTGCCCGTCAGGAGCTTTCCCGTATGCGCGACCCTGAGCGCAATAATCCGGCTCTTACCCCCGAGCACATCAAGAATGTGGAAGAGGTGAATCGTCTTCTGAGCCTTGCATATGGTTACCTTGACCTGGCTAACTATGATGCTGCTTACGACGAATTCAATCGAGTAATCAAGATTGACCCCTACAATGCAGCTGCCCGTCGTGGTCAGGAAGCTGTCAGCAAGCGTCGCAGCAGCTACTATCGCGCTGCCTATGATTCCTATCGCGCTAAGGCGCTGGCTGAGGTGGATGCCGTGTGGGAAGAACAGATCCCCCAGGAACTGCCCACTCTTGAACTTGGCGGTACTGAAACCGTAGCTACTTCTGAGGGCGTGCTCCGCAACCGCGACAATCTCATGAACATGAAGATTGCCAGCGTGAACTTCGAGCAGACCCCCATGGCCGACGCTCTGGAATTCCTGCGTGCCGAGGCTCGCAAGAATGGCCAGCAGATGAACTTCATTTTCGAAGCCGCTTCCGTTCCCGTAGCTCCTCCCCCCGCACCTGCTGCTGATGATGAGGAAGAGGAAGATGAGGAAGAGGAAGATGAGGAGGAAGAGGAGGAAGAGGAAGTAGCCGCTGCTCCCGCTCCCGTATACACCGCTCCGCGTGAGGCTATCATTGCCAACCTGCAGCTGAACGATGTGACCGCCGCCGAGCTGCTCAGCCACATGTGCTCCCAGGCTCAGTGCGAATATCGTGTTGAGGAGAACGCCATTGTGGTTTACCAGAAGGGTGCTGCTAATCATCGCATGAGCCGCCGTCAGTGGACGGTACGTCCCTCCTTCTTCAACCTTGGTGGTGGCGAGGAAGGTGAGGAGGATGAGGAGGATAATGACTTCGCCTCCAGCGCTCCCCGTCGTGCCAAGAAGATCGACGCCAAGGCCGCTCTTCTCGACATGGGTGTGAACTTCCCGACCGGTTCTTCCGCTCGCTACTCCCATGCTACTGGCGTGCTCACCGTGGTGAACACCGACGAAGAACTGGATACGGTGGAAGAAGCTATCAACACGGTGCGTCAGCAGATGCCCAAGATGGTGAAGGTGAGCGCCAAGTTCGTTGAAATCTCCCAGACCAACGAGGAAGAGCTTTCCTTCGACTGGGTTGTGAATCCCTTCTCCATCAGCAACTCCGGCAAGACCTACCTCGGTGGTGTGAATGGTTCCCACTCTCTGCCGAACCGCCTTGTGAGCGATTTCGTAAGCGCTGGTGGCAACGCCTTCAACAATAACTACAATGGTGATGGTGCCTGGCCGATTTCCTCCAACAAGGTATTCTCCAGCGCCAGCGACACCGTTTCCAACGGCCTGATGACTGGTGGTCTGCGCACGGGGTCCGGCGCCATTACTTCCGGTGCTCTGCAGAATCTGATGACCTCTGGCTCTGCTGGTGCTTCCGCTACTGCTTCCGCAGCTCCCGGCGTGATGTCCCTGTCCGGCATCTATGACACTGGTTCCTACCAGATGATTATGCGCGGCCTTTCCCAGAAGAAGGGTGTGGACGTGATGTCTGCTCCGAGCCTGGTAATCAGCGGTGATGAGGAACTGACCTATGCTCCCCAGCCTGACCAGCTTGCTTCTGACCAGAACGATGAAACGGGTTGCGCCAAGATTGAAGTGATTCGTCGCTTCGTTTATCCGACCGAGTACGATGAACCCCAGATTCAGAGCTCTGGCAACAACTACAACAACAACAACAACAACGACAATGGCTACAGCGGCAGCATGCCGGTGGCAGCTCCTGCCAACCCCTCCAGCTGGGGTGTTGAAGAAGTTGGTGTGATGCTTCGCTTCCAGATTGAACCTCTCAAGGAGGGTAGCGGTGACATCGTGCACTTCAAGCGCTTTGAAATCCGCGTGGTTGACTTCGAAGGTTTCGTGAACTACGGTTCCCCGATTACCGCTGGTATCACCAACCAGAACACCATCGAGCACATCACGCTGACGGATAACCGCATCGATATGCCTATCTTCAGCCGCCGTTACATCAACTCCAACCCCTGCGTGTATGATGGTCACACCATCGCCATCGGTGGTATGATTCAGGACGAAGTGCAGAAGGTTGAGGACAAGGTGCCCGTATTCGGTGACCTGCCCCTGATTGGCCGTCTGTTCCGCAGCAATGCTGAATCCCACGTCCGCAAGAACCTCATGGTGTTCGTAACTGCAGACATTATCGACCCGTTCGGTAAGCCCCTGCGCAAGCGCGATACTGGTACCAGCGTGGGTGGTTCTTCCAACTCCGTTCCCGGTCTCTTCCCGGATGACGGTCTGGTGAATCCCTGATCTGACCAGGTTCAATGGTAATTTTGTCCCGCTCTGTTAGGTGCAGAGCGGGACATCTTTTTTGTGCGCAGATGGTGCCCGGATGTACCAGGGTAGGGATGTTTTTTTATAAAAGTGGCGTTAATAGCAAAAAAAATCGAAAAAAAGATGTATATTTTGCTTGCATTGGTGAGAAAGGTGTGATAAATTGTGCCCGCACACGAGTTAATCGGTGCAATAAGAAAGTCTGGATCGTCTAGAGGCCTAGGACTCGCGCCTTTCACGCGCGCAACACGGGTTCGAATCCCGTTCCAGATGTGAAAAGCTTCCGCCGATGGGTGGAAGCTTTTTGTTTTACTGTATCAGTGCGCAAAATGACGATTCTGCGGAAATGGGTGGATATGGCTGAGCTCAAGCGTTTGCTTGCGCTCATGGTGCCGCTGTACCTGGCGAACCTTATGAATATGGGAATGGGTGTGGTGGATACCGTGGTGGCTGGGCAGGCCGGGCCGGAGCAGTTGGCTGGTGTGGCTTTGGGTACATCTGTGACGGTGCCCATCATGGTGGCTGTGGGTGCTGTGCTTACTATCATCGGTCCCATGGTGTCGCGCCTTCTTGGCGCAGGGTGCGAGGGGAAGGTCGGCCTGCTGTTGAATAATGCCAAGCTTGTGGCGGTTTTTCTGATGCTGGTGGAAGTGGTGGCGCTTCTTGCCGGGCGAGAGGTGTTTGCTCTGGTGAGTGATGATGCGCAGATGGTGCAGGTGGCGCAGGAGTATCTCCATTTCCTGCTGTATGCGGTGCCTGTGAGTGTGCTGATACGCGTGCTGCAGGGGCATTTCGAGGGCTATGGTCACACGCGGCCTGCCATGCTGATAGCCTGCATGGGGCTTCTGCTCAATATCCCCCTTAATTATATATTCGTGTTCGGCTGGGGGCCGGTGCCTGCCATGGGTGGTGCGGGTTGTGGTCTGACCACAACGCTGATTCATTATCTGATGGCAGCTGCGCTGCTGGTGCTCATGGCTGTCTACCCGCGTTATCGCCGCAACCTGGTACATATGTGGGCGAGCCGCGCTGCGGAGTGGCGCGTTGTGCGCGATATCATCTGCAAGGGCACTCCGCTGGGCGTTGCCTCGCTGTGTGAGATGAGTTTCTTCTGCGTGGTTACCCTGGTGATTGCCCCGCTGGGGGTGATGGCTGTGGGTGCGCACCAGATTGCCATTAACGTGTCCGCCCTGCTGTTCATGTTCCCGCTTTCGCTGAGCATTGCTGCCTCCATCCGCTCGGCCTATCATATCGGTGCGCGCGATGAAGTGCGCTTTCACGCACTTCTGCGCACCAGTATCTGCTTCATGCTTGTGGTGGTTATCCTCTCTGCTGTGTTCACTATTATCTTCCGCCGGGAGATTATCGGATGCTATACGGATGATGCCTCCATTATAGATACAGCCGCCATGCTGCTGGTGATGTGCTCCATCTACCAGCTGCCGGATGCGCACCAGGCGTTGATGAGTGGTCTGCTGCGCGGCTGCCATGATACCAAGGCCATCACCTGGGTGAACATGTTCTCCTACTGGGTCATTGGTTTTCCGCTCGCCTGTGTTCTTATCCGCACAGACTGGCTGGTGCCGGCGCTGGGTGCCATGGGTGCCTGGGTCAGTTTTGTGGTGGCGCTTACCATTACGGCTGTGCTTCTCAGTTGGCGCTTTATGTTGGCCCGGAAGCGTGTTTTTACCCTCCCGGAATAAAAAAATGCAGGGAAGGGGAGAAAAGTCACGTTATTTTGCTTGACGTGAGGGCAGGATGAGCGTATAGTGGGTGCCCCGCACTACAGGTGTAGTGTGGACTAAACATATACAAAGAAAAACACAAACGATGAAGACCCACGTGAAGAAAGGTGACAACGTACTCGTTATCGCCGGCAAGAACAAGGGCAAGCGTGGTGTTGTTCTTTCCGTGAATGCCAGCAAGCAGACCGTGACGGTTGAGGGTGCCCGCATCCTCAAGAAGGCTACCAAGCCCTCCGAAGCTGACCCTGAAGGCGGCATCAAGGAAATCGACGGCGCCATCCACATCTCCAATGTGAAGAAAGTGAGCTGATGCCGCAAGGCTGAAACTCCGCGCTTAAGCCATCACTAAACTAACTTATTAACAAGAGCTGACCCGCTAATATTATGAGCACACCTACATTGCTTACATACTACAAGGAGACGGTCATCAAGGCCCTCCAGGCGAAGCACAACTATGCCAACGTGCATCAGATTCCCCGTCTTGAAAAGATTGTGGTGACCACGTGCATGGGCAAGCACCCCGACCGCAAGCAGGCTGTTGAGGATGCTGTTGCTGAAATCGCTAAGATCACCGGCCAGAAGCCGGCTATGACCTATGCCCGCAAGAGCGTGGCTAACTTCAAACTCCGCGAGGGTGAAGTCCTCGGCGCCCGTGTGACGCTGCGTTCCACCCAGATGTGGGAGTTCCTCGATCGCTTCATTAACATTACCGCTCCCAACATCCGCGACTTCCGTGGCCTGCCCACCAAGTCCTTTGACGGCCGCGGTAACTATGCCATCGGTATTCCTGATCAGTCCATCTTCCCCGAAATCGAGCTGGATCAGATCAAGCGTAACATCGGTTTCGACATCATCTTCGTAACCACCGCTAACACGGACGAAGAGGGTCGCGACCTGCTTGCCGAGCTGGGTATTCCCTTCCGCAAGCCCACCAAGAAGACTGAAGAAAACGCCTAACTAAATTACGATTATGGCAGTATTAAGTGATCCTATCGCAGATTTCCTCACCCGCGTGAAGAACGCCGGCATCGCCCGCAACGAGGTCTTCACCGCTCCCTACTCCAGCATCAAGGCTGAGATTGCCCGCATCCTGCAGGCTGAAGGCTACATCTGGAGCTACGAGATTGTTGGTGAAGGCAAGGATAAGGCCATCAAGGTCAAGTCCAAGTTCACGAACGAGGGTAAGTCCATTGTAACGGAAGTAAAGCGCGTGTCCAAGCCTGGTCGTCGCGTGTACGTTCCCTCCGCCGAGATCCCGACCGTGATGAACGGCCTTGGTATCTCCATCGTTTCCACCTCTCGCGGCATGATGACGGGCGCTCAGGCCCGCAAGCAGCAGATCGGTGGTGAGCTCATCGCTCTCGTATGGTAACATTAACCCCTGACCTGATATAATATGTCTCGAGTAGGTAAAAAGACTATCACCGTTCCCGCCGGCGTGACCGTGACGATCAACGGTGCTGATGTTACCGTAAAGGGTGCTAAGGGTGAGCTTAGCTGGACGATGCCCGCCGGCATCTCCGCCGCTCAGGAAGGCGACGTTCTGACCGTTTCCCGTGCAAACGAGGACCGTCAGGTGCGCGCTCTGCACGGCACCAGCCGCTCCCTTATCGCCAACATGATTGAGGGTGTATCCAAGGGCTTCGAGAAGAAGCTTGAGATCGTAGGCGTGGGTCTGAAGGCCGCTGTGAAGGGCAATGTGCTCGACCTGGCTCTCGGTAAGTCCCACCCCATCCTTCACCCCATCCCTGCCGGTCTTACCGTAACGGTGGCCGACAACACCAAGGTGACGGTGGCAGGTATCGACAAGCAGCTTGTCGGTCAGTTCGCAGCAGAGGTGCGCGGTTACTATCCCCCCGAGCCGTACAAGGGCAAGGGTGTCCACTATGTGGGCGAGTACATCCGCCGCAAGGAAGGCAAGAGCGTTGGCAAGTAATCATTATCATCTCAAACCCTTTAAAAGTTTACTAGAAGAATATGAGCACTATCAATCGCAAAGCCATCCGTGCCCGCGTTCATACGCGTATCCGCAAGAAGCTTGCCGGTACGCCTGAGCGTCCCCGTCTGGCTGTCAATTTCTCTAACCAGCACGTATATGCCCAGGTGATCGATGACACCAAGGGTGTGACTCTCTGCAGCGCCTGCACCAAGCAGCTGGAGCTGAAGAAGGCCAACCTGGAGACCGCCGCTAAGGTGGGCGCCCTTGTTGGTGAGCGCGCGCTGGCCGCTGGCATCACTGAGGTTGTATTCGACCGCGGTGGTTTCCTCTACCACGGGAAGGTTAAGGCTCTGGCCGACGCCGCTCGTGAGGCTGGTCTGAAATTCTAAAGAAGAAAGGTTTATAGAAAAATGAACACTGAAGAAACGAAAGCTCCGGCCGAAGAGACTCAGGCTGCTCCCGCCCCGCAGCAGCGCGGTGGTCGTGGTCCCCGTCGCGATGGCAACCGTCCCGGCCGCGGCCCGCGCCGTGAGGGTGGTCGCCGCAACGAGACTCCCGTTGAGGAAGGTCCTCAGCTGATGGAGAAGGTTGTGTACGTGAACCGTTGCGCCAAGGTTGTTAAGGGTGGCCGCCGCTTCTCCTTCTCCGCCCTCATCGTTGTGGGTGACCAGAAGGGCAAGGTTGGCTACGGCTTCGGCAAGGCTAACGAAGTTTCCGACGCTATCCGCAAGGGTACCGACGCTGCCAAGCGTGCCATGAAGAAGGTGACCGTGGTGAACGACACCATCCCGCACGAGACCTACAGCGAGTTCGGTGGCGCCAAGATCGTTCTGAAGCCCGCCGCTTCCGGTACTGGTCTTGTGGCCAGCGCCAAGGTGCGTTCCGTGCTTGAGGCTGCCGGCGTGACCAACATCATCGCCAAGTCTCTGGGTTCCTCCAACGCTGCTAACGTGGTGAAGGCCACCATGCAGGCCATGCTCAGCATGCGCACTGCTGACCAGGTGCTCTCCGCCCGTGGCAAGAAGAAGAAGGACGCCTCCATCTGATTTAAACCACCAACCATAGATATTCAAGAATCATGTTGACTCTCGACAATCTCCAGCCGAACCCGGGTGCCAAGCATCGCAAGAAGCGCCTCGGTTGCGGTGAAAGCTCCGGCCTGGGCAAGACCTGCGGCAAGGGCAACAAGGGCCAGAAGGCTCGTTCCGGTGGCTCCATCCGCCCCGGTTTTGAAGGTGGTCAGATGCCCCTTCACCGTCGTCTGCCGAAGAAGGGCTTCAACAACGCCCGCTTCCAGTCCACCATCGCCATTGTGAACCTGAACCAGCTCGAGGCCTTCTTCGAAGCCGGTGCTACGGTGACCGAGAACGAACTGCGCGCCATGGGCCTTGTGAAGGGCCAGGCCGACGCTGTGAAGCTCCTGGGCAATGGCAACCTTTCCAAGGCTCTGAACGTGACCGTCGATTTCGCCAGCGCTTCTGTTGCTGCCAAGATCGAGGCCGCCGGCGGCACCCTCACGGTGCTCAGCGCCCAGTAAAGGATTCAGGCTCAGCAATGAGCCTTTGCAAAAACTTGACACAGAGCCGGGCAGCGCAGCGCTGCCCGGCAACTGTGTAAGAAAAGGGGAGGGTTTTCGTAAAATTCTCTATTTTTCTAAGCATCAATCAGGTGTGAGGATAAACAGCCGCCTGCCGGGCTGCCGCACCACCTCGCTGCACAACAGACTTCTACAACATCTTAACAACCCAGGAAACCATGATTTCAGCATTTGCTAATACCATGAAGGTACCGGAGCTCCGGAGCCGCATCCTCTTCACCCTGGCCATGATTGTCATCGTGCGCCTTGGTGTGCATCTGCCCCTTCCGGGCGTGGACGTAGCCGAGCTGGCCCGTTGCGTGGCCGAGGCATCCAAGGAGGGAGACAGCCCCCTCGGCGCCCTTGGCTCCATTCTCACCATTTTCTCCGGTGGCGGTCTGCAGCAGTGCGGTATTTTCGCCCTGGGTATCATGCCGTACATCTCCGCCTCCATTATGACCCAGCTCATGGGTGCCGTGCTGCCCTCCTGGCAGAAGATGATGCGTGAGGAAGGCGGCCGCCAGAAGATGACCAAGTACACCCGTATCCTGGCCATCATCATCGCCATCATCCAGGGTTACTTCCTGACGCAGACCCTGCGCAACCCCTCCACCATTGGCCTGAATGCCAATGACCTGGTGATGAATCCCGGCATTATCTTCACCCTTACCACCATCTTCATCATCGTGACCGGCACCATGTTCCTCATGTGGATTGGTGATCAGATTACCGAGCGCGGTGTGGGCAATGGTATCTCCCTTATCATCTCCGTGAACATCATTCACGCTCTTCCCGGTGCTTTCGCCGTGGCATGGCAGTATTGCGTGATGAAGGGCACAGAACTCAATCCGCTGGGTTCTCTGGGCATGGTGGCCCTCATTCTCTTCATGGTGCTGGTGGTGGCTCTCGTGGTTGTTGTGAGCCAGGCTCAGCGCCGTATCCCGGTGCAGTATGCCAAGCGCGTTGTTGGCCACGGCAAGATGATGCAGGGTGGCACCCAGTACCTGCCGCTCAAGCTCAACTACTCCGGCGTGATGCCCGTTATCTTCGCCACCGCCATTCTGGCTCTGCCGCAGATGCTGGTGCAGCAGATGTTCTCTCAGGACAGCTGGGTAGTGGGCCTGGTGGCCAACTGGCTTTCCCCGAACGATTTCCCCTACTACATCATCTCCGCCATCATGATTTACTTCTTCTCGTACTTCTGGGTGGCCACGATGTTCCAGCCGCAGCAGATTTCTGAGGACCTGAAGCGCAGTGGTGGTTACATCCCCGGCGTGCGTCCCGGCCCTCCCACGGCCAAGTTCCTGGACGATACCATGTCCCGCCTTACCTTCTCCGGCTCTCTGTTCCTGACCCTCATCTACTTCCTGCCGAGCCTGCTTTCCGTGTGGGGTGGTCTGCCCATGCTGGTGACCCAGTTCTTCGGTGGTACCTCTCTGCTCATTCTCGTGGGCGTGCTGCTGGATATGATGCGCCAGGTGGAGGCTACGCTCCTTCAGAAGAACTACGATGGCTTCATGAAGAAGGGTAAGATCCGTGGCAAGTACAGCCACCTGCAGGGCACCGGCAACGCTGCCGAGGGCCGCGGTGTGGTCATCCTCTGGGTGATTATCTCACTCCTCGTTCTTGCCGGCGCTATCGTGCTTGCCAGCTGATAAGCGCGGAACGGTAACTTTCCAATCGGGCGGGGTTCCAATGCGAACCCCGCCCGATTTGCATTGACAAATCCGGCGTATCAGGTAGAATGGGCGGCGTTATGAGTCTCCGTCTTGCCGTTCTGGGTTCCGGTTCTGGTTCCAATTGCCAGTCTATTTTCAATGCTATTGCTGATGGCCGCCTCGATGCCGAGGTTGTCATCGTCCTCTCCGACCATGAGGATGCCTACATTCTCGAGCGAGCCCGCCAGCACGGCGTACGCGCCGAATACATGGACTGCGGCGGCTTCAAGAACAAGTTCCCGCTGGAGGTGCAGGAGGCCCTGGCAAAGAAGCTGCAGGAGCTCAACATTGACCTCATCTGCCTGGCCGGCTTCATGCGCCTGGTGAAGGCTCCGCTGCTGGAGGCGTTTCCCCGCCGCATCCTGAACATTCACCCCGCGCTGCTGCCCGCATTCCCGGGGGTGGAAGCCTGGACCCAGGCCCTCAATGCCGGTGCTAAGCAGGCCGGCTGCACCGTGCATTATGTAGATGCCGGCATGGACACCGGAGAGATTCTGATGCAGGCCTATGTGCCCGTGCTGCCGGATGACACCCCGCAGACCCTCCACGCCCGCATTCAGGTGCAGGAGCACATCCTGTACCCCGCCGCCATTCTCTCGGCGATTTCCCGCCTGTAAGATTTTAACGCGAAAGGCCGCCCTCGGGCGGCCTTTCCGGTGTTTCGGGACTAAAGTCCCGCGCTCCGACAATGTTGTGAGCGCTCTTGAGATTTCAGCTGCTGGCTTTCAGGCCATCGATGACGGCGGCAGTGAATCCGCTGCGTTCCATGGCGTTCAGACCCTTGATGGTGATGCCGCCGGCGGTGGTCACCTGGTCAATGGCTACTTCCGGGTGCATGCCGCTCTGCAACAGGAGACTGGCGGCACCATGCACGGTGTGCTCCACAATGCGGGCTGCTTCTTCGGGGCGGAAGCCCAGTTCCACGCCACCTTCCATGGCGGCGCGGATGTAGCGCATGGCAAAGGCAATGCCGCAGGAGGCGAGCGCCGTGCCGGCAGCGAGGTGCTGCTCATCGGTGACAACGGTGTATCCCAGCGCACCAAAGAGCCTGTCGACCATGGATGTCTGCTCCTCTGTGGCGTTCTGCTGGCAGATGAAGGTTACGCCATCCCGCACGGCCACTGCCGTGTTCGGCATGGCGCGGAACAGGACAGGCTGCGTGGGGGCTGCAAGGAGCTGCTCCATTTCCCGCAGACTGATGCCCGCTGCCACGGATATGATGATATGCCGGCTGAAGTTCAGGGCAGGGCGAATTTCCTCAATCACTTCCCGCATGAGCCAGGGCTTGACCGCCAGTAGAATGATATCTGCCTCGCTTGCGGCCTGGCGGTTGTTCCTGGTGGTCTGCACGCCGGGCAGTGTGGCCTGTATGCGGGCGATGCCGGAATCTGTCTTTGCGGTGCAGATAAGTTTGCCAGCATCCCATGCGCCAGCGGCGATGAGGCCGCGAGCAATCGCGCCTCCCATGTTTCCTGTGCCTATGATTGCCAGTTTCATCGTGATGCCTTGCGGAAATCGTAGGGATTGATGGGGTTCTTATCCTTCCACAGCCCTTTGCGTGCCTTGCGGGCGGCTTTTTCGGCGGCTGCCAGGTCCTTGGCATCCGGCGCGAAGTAGGCATAGTGCCAGGCCAGACCTTCCTTCACCATCTGGAGGTTGATGTTCTTCTTGCCCATCCAGACAACGGCCACTTTGCGGCCGTGCTGGTCGGTATCCTTTATCTCCAGCCGCACCGCTTTACCCTCGCAGAGCTTTTTCAGTCGTGCCCGGGCCTCATCTGCATAGGGCTGGCCTTTTTCCGGAGCATCAATGCCCCACAGGCGCACTCGTGTTTCATTGTCCGGTAATTTGAAGGTGTCGCCATCCTGCACATAGTGGCAGATGACTTCGTCGCCCGCCGGTTCCGCTGCCGGTTCCGGCTGCTGCAGACCGCCCTTGCGGAAGAGGTAGGGTTTTACCGGGTTTTCGTCTGCCCAGAGCCCCTTTTTCGCCTTGCGGGCCTTCTCCATTTCATCAACCAGTCCGGCCTCCGGCGCGTTGTAATCGTCGAACCAGGCCATGCCGGCCTTGACCATCAGCGTGCCCACATTGGAGGTGCGTCTCTGGTTGCTCTGAATGTACACCTGTCCGAGGGTGCGGCCGTAGGAATCGGTTCCCTTGACCTGTATGCGCAGCTTCACCCCTTTCTGGCCGATGGCGTTCTGCAGCCAGGTGCGGGCCTCCTGGCCAAAATTCTGTTTCAGCTCCGGGGCGTCGATACCCCATATCTGCACCGTCGTGTCATCATTCAGGATGAAGGTATCGCCATCTACCACGCGTTTGCAGGTGCCGGTAAGAGTTTCTGCAAGCAGTGGGCAGCACAGAAGGAAATAGAGTAGTGTTTTTTTCATATAGGATAACGAGGAAAGAAGGAGGGGAGAGTGCTGTTGCGCTCTCCCCCTGAAGATTAGTCATTTCTCACGCGGGAGCGTGGAGAGAGCACGATAGGCACACCGGCCGCCTTGATGCGGGAGCGGATGGTGTTGCGCAGGTACTGGGCGTAGCTGTCGGCCAGCAGGCGCTTGTCATTCACGAACAGCACATAGGTGGGCACGGGAATGGTGGTGTACTTCTCATTCACGGCCGTGGTGGCGTAGAAGAGCTTGAGGCGCTTCTTGAGCACGCGGTGCTGGCCGGGAGGATTCATCTCCATGGCACGCTGGAGCAGGCGGTTCAGCTCGCCCGTGGTGGGCATGTTGAGAGCCTCCTGCTGCACACGGGCAATGCTCTTGAAGATGGAGTCGATACCCCAGGAATCCTTGGCCGAGACAATGGCTACGGGCGCGTAGTCCAGGAAGAAAAGATTCTCCTTAATGTGCTCCTTCACGGCATCCTTGCGGGCGCTCATGGGGGCATCCGGGCAGTAAAGGTCAAACTTATTGACGATGATGATGCAGGGCTTCTTCTCCTCGGCAATGATGGAGCCGATGCGGCGGTCCTGCTGAGTGACGCCGGCGGCCATATCGATGACCAGCAGACAGATATCAGCACGGCGGATAGCGCGCTCGCTGCGCATGGCGGAGAATACCTCCACCGAGGTATCGCGCTTGCTGCGGGGGCGCATGCCGGCGGTGTCGATGAGCACATAACCCTGGTCACCACGCGTGTAGGGCACGTCGATGGCATCGCGTGTGGTGCCGGCTACGTTGGAAACAATGGTGCGCTTGTCCTGCAGAATGGCATTCACCAGGGAGGACTTGCCGGCATTCGGGCGGCCTACGATGGCTACCTTGATGGGGGAATCCTCGGTCACTTCCTCCTGCTCGGGCTCATCCTCCGGGGTGGCGGCGGCATCTGCCTCAGCCTTCTTGGGAGTAGCACCCAGGGATTTGAGCATGGCATTCAGCTTATCCGCCAGGCGGGGGAAGCCGCGGCCATGCTCGGCAGAGGTGAATACATAGTCGGAGAAGCCCAGGTCGGCGAACTCACCCAGATTCAGCTCCTGCTTTTCGGTATCGGCCTTGTTCAGCACCAGCAGCACGGGCACCTTGCTCTTGTGCAGGTGGGCGGCGATGGTGCGGTCAATGGGGGTGAGGTGGTCGCGGCAGTCGCATACGAACATGATGTAGTCCGCGGCGTTCATGGCGATATCTGCCTCCTGGGTCACCTGGGCGGCAAAACCATCATCCAGCGTGCTGCCGATACCGCCGGTATCTACCACCAGGGCATCAAAATCGGTGATGCGCACCGGGGCGCAGAGGCGGTCGCGGGTCACGCCGGGCTGGTCATGCACAATGGCAATGCGGCGGCCCACCATGCGGTTGAAGATGGCAGACTTGCCCACATTCGGGCGGCCAACAATAGCGATGGTCGGAGTAGACATAATTCGTTAGAAGGGGCGTTCAGATGCTTTTCGTATTTTTTCCTCACCGGGCTTGGGTGCTACATAGGGAGTGAGGCCCACGGGCATGATGCCCTTGCCGGTGCTGATGAGATCCACCACGCCGCCGTTGCGCTTGTACAGCTTGGCGGAGGAGCGCTCACCATGGGTGTTCATGACGGAGTAGGTAAAGAACTCCGGGGAGGACTGGCAGAGCAAGTGCAGGTTCTGGGCGCTGTCCAGCAGCACGCGCGGCTGCATGAAATTCACATATTCAGCCAGGTAGCAGGCGGCAATCACCTGCTTCGTGTCCTTGTTGATAGCCTGGCCGAACAAGCATTCCTTGCCATTCACCGTGGCCATGCGCAGGCTCAGGGTGATGCGTTCTCCACGGGCCTGAATGTTGAATTCGCGCACCTTGCCGCCATTTGTCAGGGAGAAGAGGCAGCGGTTGGAGCTGTAGGTGTTTGTGCTGTTCGGCAGGCGAATCGTTGCCACGGCAGTATAATGGCCTGCCGTGTTCAGTCTGTAGAGATTCTTGAGGTTGAGGTCAAAGGAACGGGTGGAGCCGGGGGTGAGCACCAGCTCGGGGAACCTGCCCGCCGCAATCGGGGGAACATCGCTCATCTCCGTCCGCTTGGTCAGGTGGAAGTTCAGCCAGGGGCGCCCCGGCGTGTTGGTGAGCGTGATGGTCGCATCCGTCTGGTTCACCAGGGTGAGCCGCAGCGCCACATTTTCACCCACAATATAGTCCTTGCGCAGCGGTTGCAGCCGCACCTCAATCTGGGCAAGGGCCTGGCTGCTGAGCAGCAGGCAGATAAGGGTGAGTATCATCTGGTATATGTTCTTCATAAGCGTTTATTTCTGTTCTTCGGGAAGAGTGATGCGGAACCCGCAGCGGGCATCCTGCCACGCGCGACTGCTGGTGGGGTATACGTTGCCTTGCTGGTCTATCAGCAGGTAGGCTGTGCCATTGTAAATGCCGGGCAGGGGAGATTCCTCTGCGCTGCGGCTCCACTCCAGCTCCACTGCCGGTGCCTGGGTGGTTCGCAGAATCTGCAGCTGGGAGGCACTGGGCAGGTTGCCTCCTGCGTGGCGGGCATAGAGCAGGGCTTGCCAGTAACTGACGCCGGTTATCGGCTCCTGGGGCTTTTCGCGGTTCAGCTGGGTTTCCCAGTCTGCCGGCTCCAGGGCGAGCTCCCAGTCGGTCATCTCCTGCAGCAGCTCTTGCTGCCTGTTTTCCGGCAGGGCGTAGAATGCCTGAATGAACTCCGCATACTGCTGCACGCTGACCGGGGCGAGGAGCACCTGCTCATACACGCCATCCTGCTGGCAGTGCATGGCAGATTCATCACATGCTGCGGCAACTTCCGGAGCCTTCATGCCCAGCTGGGTGCCGATGCTGCTCAGCACGGCAATGGTGGCCACGGAGGCCGCCAGGTACCCGCCCCACTGGCTCATGAAAGCACGCAGTTGCTGAATGCCCGGGTTGCGGCTTATCCGCTCCCGCATGCGGGTGATGAGCGTCTTCTCACTTTCCGGCTGGGCATTCGTTTCCAGCTGGTCAATGATGGTATCGGCCGTCTGGGTCACTTCTGCCCAGCTCAGGAAGGTGCCGTTTACGCCCTCCTGCAGCCACTGGAGCAGGGTGGTGGTGCGGCCGATGCCTGGAGCCTTTTCCTGCGGGTATACCGTCCAGAGCGCGGTGGCCAGCGCCTCCATCTGCTGCTGCGGGGCATTGCTGCCGCCCTCCACCAGGGGAGAAAGGAAATGCACCTCGCTCCCCGCCTCCACATAAATGGATGACGAAGCCATGGGCATGGCATAGTGCCCGCCCTGGGCATAGGTTTCATACATTCTGCCGGCGGCGGAAATGACCCGGCAGATATCCGGCACGGAAAGCTCGCCCCCCTTGGCTGCCAGGTCGGCCAGGGAACTGCCCTGCGGCCGCTCCTGAGTCAGGAACCACAGCCCCTCCGCCCGAAGCGATTCCAGCACCGGTGCCACATGCGGCACCCCGGCGGTGGACACCCGGTGGCGGGCCTGGGCCAGAAAGGCCACCTCTGCCACGTGGGGTACCCCGGGCCGCAGCACCTCCAGCACCACAGCGCGGTCCACGTGGGTCTGCCGGGCTTCATACAATTCCGTGTACTCACGCAGCTCCAGGAGCCGGGTCAGCGAATACACACCCAGCGGGTGCGGCAGTTCTGGGAAAATCGGGGTCATTGCGGCAGGGGAAGTTCGGGGAGAAAATCGCTGGCAGGCACCGCTTCCTCATAGTCGGGCACCAGGCCGTCATCCGGCAGCAGGCTGTTGGTCGGGGTGTAATGCTGGCGGTTCTGGCGGCGGTTCAGAATCTGCTCCTGCAGAATCAGCGCAGAGGGGCTGCTGATGCAATCCAGCGGCTCACCTTTGTAATAAAGCTTGGCGGTGAATCCATAGTAACGCAAATCACCGTAGGCATCGAGCTGCTCCTGTGTCAGCGGGGGCATATGGTAGGAAACCACCAGGTTTTCCTCACAATCGCTCCAGGTGGGCTTTTCATTCTGCCAGGTGAGCTGGGGCGTGGCCATGCGGGAGAATTCGATGCGGCGCCCGCTTACCAGGTCAAAGAACTGGAGGGTGATATAGATATCATCCGGGCGCACCTCCTCGCCGGGGGCCAGCAGCACCGGCAGCAGCATATCCACCTGCTCCCCGGCCTCCGGGCTGTACTGGTGGTTTATCTGGTGCGGGCCGAATGCCAGCTTGCCGCGCAGGGCAGAGGTCTGGTCAAATCCGTAGGTCAGGCGCTGGGAGGCGCGCTTGAAATAGCTGCCGGCCCGGTCTCGCATCTGGAATAACTTGGTGTAATAATCCCTCGCCTTCCGGGGGTTCTGCAGCTTGTCGTATGCCATGCCGTAGTAATAGAGCAGGGCGGGGTGCTCCGGGGCCATCAGGGTGCCTTCCTCCAGGTACAGCACACACTGGCGCATATCACCAGCAGTCATGGCAGCCACCGCCTGGCGGATGAGCCTGGTCACCTCCTCGCGGTCCTCGGCGCTCAGCTTGCTGGTTGCAGCATCCTCTGCCGGGGTAGCGGTGGGTTCGGGGGCCTGCTGGGGCTCCCCGTCCTCAAAATCAAACATGCCCTCCTGCGCCAGAATTGTGTCCACATCCCGCGCGCGCAAGGGGGGCGGCGCATCTTCATCCGGTGTTTCAGCGTGGGCGGCGCCTGCGGCAATGCCGGCGGCCCCCTGTGTGCTGGATTCCAGATTAGCCAGCTCGCGGGCTTCGATGACTGCCAGTTGGGCGCGTGATACCTCCAGCGAGCGCTCGTAAGCCAGCTCCAGCCTGCGGGTCACGCCCACACCCAGTATGGCCAGCTCTGCCACTACCACCAGCAGAAGCAGGGTTACCACCACACGCCGGGTGAGCAGAGCGTGCAGCAGCTTTCTGCTGCAGCGCCGGGCGCGCGGCAGAAACGCAGCAGTCAAACCGCTGAAAAGCGGTTTAATTGTTCTGGCCGTCTTTTTGCTCATATTCCAGGATTTCACCCTTATACTGGGCGAGCAGGGCCTGCATCAGCTGCTCGGCAGGCTGATTATCCGCAGGGGCGAAGCCTCCGTAGGTCATGCCATCCATGCGGACCTTGCGTCCGTTCACCGTGGCGTAGGCAACGCCCTTGTATCCCTTGCCCCACTGGCGCAGATCCAGGCGGCTGATATCGCCAATGCGGAACTGCTGCCCGGCGGCGGTCACCATATCGCCCTCCAGGGCCATCACCCGCTTGTGCGTGCGCAGTATGAAAAAGATAATCGTGGCAGAAATGAGCATGCACACGGCCCCGGCCAGCCACTGTTCCCGGATGGCGGCGGTGTCAAAGGCGTGTTCTGCCGGTTTTACCGGGAAATGCATGCGGCCGGTGTAGGCCGTCCAGCAGTCGGCCCAGCTCTTGCGCATGGCCGCGTGGTCTGCTGCCTCGGGCGGGGTGGAATGCACGGCGGCGCAATCTGCGGGCAGGGGGTATTTGCCCTCCACCATCCATTCGCCCTCCACCTGTTCGGCGGCAATCAGGGGCTTCGATGCCTTGCCGGCTTCCCAGGCGTAGCTCTCGCTGGCCTTGCTGCCCAGCCGGGCAAAGGCCTGGTAGGAGAAATAAACCTCATTAGCCTTGCGGTAGCCTACCGCGCCATCATAGAAAAAGTATAGACCGAACCCGAAAAACGCCAACAACACGATGCCGAATCGTACAAAGGTATCGCGGGTAGGGCGGCAGGTTATGGAAGTCGTAGTCATCTGTGAACATTATTCTACCACAGCTCCGCCGCGCTGCATAGCTAAAAATAACGTATTTGCGTGTAGTATGACGGGCTGGTGCAGCTCGTCATCCTCATCCCAAAGAATGTTGCGCCAAATGGGAGGTTGGCGGGCAGCTGTTTTTGTCGGAGCGGGGGACTTTAGTCCCCCATCGCTTGAGTTTTCGGGACTGAAGTCCCGTGCTCCGAAAGATTTGAGCCCCCGCCAAATCGCCATTTGGCGCATAAAGAGGGGGCTGGCTCCGGAACGGTGTTGATAATGCAGTCAATTGTGGAATCTTTGGGACACTCGTGATATGGAGGGAAGGTGACGAAATATAGGCTTGCCATACAGGCAGAATCCTGCTAGGCTTTTGTGCATGAAAGCGCTGCTCCGGGTACTGATGATGACCATGAGTATGGTGGTCTGTGCTCAGGAATATGCCCCCTTGCCGATGGAGCTGGACCCCCTCACGCTGGATGCGGTGGGGTATGAGACCGCGGAGGATGTGGCAGAGGAAGTGGAGGAAGAAGAGGATACCGCCGAGGAGGTGCCGGAGGTTTTGAGTGTGCCGCGGGATCAGACCCGCGTGGCGGTGCTGGGGTATCATAATTTCAGCAAGAAAGCTCCTGTTTCGCAGATGCTCATGCGTACCTCTGAGTTCCGGGAGCAGATGGAATATCTGCGCCGGGCGGGAATCACCGTCATCAGCATGCAGGAGTTCCTGGAATGGCGCCTTGGCACCCGCACCCTGCCGGCCCGCTGCGCCCTCATCACGCTGGACGACGGCTGGAAAAGCGTGTATACCGAGGCCTTCCCCATTCTCAAGGAATACGGATATCCCTTTACCCTCTTCCTGTACACCAAATACCTCACCGGTATGGGCGACAGCCTTACCCCGGAGCAGGTGAGGGAGATGCAGGCGCACGGTGCCACCGTGGGCAGCCACTCGGTAAGCCACCTTTACCCCAGCAGCTGGAAAAAGACCGAAAAGAAGGGCGAGGCGGCTTATGTCGCCCTGGTCGATGCAGAGCTGGGGGAATCCCAGAAGAAGCTCAGTGAGCTTTTCGGCACAGTGAATACCTATTGCTTCCCCGGCGGTTATCACACCTCCGCCATGCTGGAGCGTCTGGCTGGTTATGGCTATGTGGCCGCTTTCACCGTGCTGCCCGGCAAGGTTACCGTTACAGAGGACCCGATGCAGGTGCACCGCTACATGATTTTCGGTAACGATGGCTCCATCTTCCGTCGTGCGGTGGATTTCCGTGCCAGCCAGCTGGGCACCGGTGCCACCACGGGCGCCAGCCCCGGTACCCTCGCGCCGGATGTACCCGTTCCCGCATTCCCCGTCTCCCCGCACCCGCAGGAGACTGTGGCACCTGATTTTCCGTCCATTACCGCGTACATGAATGGAATAGCCGGCCTGGATATCACCACCGTTCAGATGAAAGTGAGCGGATTTGGCGTTGTACCCGCCAAGGTGGATGAGGCCACCCGCACCGTGCAGTGGGTGCTGCCCTGCCGCATCTACATGCCGAACATCTCTGCGCACGTCACCTGGAAGGACAACAATGGCAAGGCCCATAAGGCCGAATGGTCATTCAATGTCGCCCCGGACGCGCCAATCCAAACAGAAAACCCCATACCATAACACATGGCTCCCGAAGAAAATATTCAGCCTGAGGCTGAGGTGAAGCCCGCCGCCCGCAAGCGCGCCCCGCGCAAGAAGGTGGTAGCCGCCCCGGCTGGTGGAGAAGCCGGCGCCTCTGCCGCCTCCGCTGCTGCTCCTGCTGCCGCACCTGCCAAGAAGCAGCGTGCCCCCCGTAAGAAGACCACCAAATCCGCTGCCGCCGCTGCTCCTGCAGAGACCCCCGCCCCTGCCGGGAAAACTGCAGAGAAGCCCGCTGCTGCTGCCCCCGTGGCCGACCCCGCGCCCGCCCCGGCAGCCGCCGAAAAGGCACCTGAGGCTCCGGCTCCCGCTGCCCCCCAGCAGGACCCGCGCCCCCGCAAGGATAAGGAAAACCACAAGCACCAGCAGCAGAAGAACCACAATAATAACAAGTCGCAGCACCAGCAGCAGCCTAAGGCTGAGGCCGCCCCGGCTCCTGCCCCCAGGCCTGCAGAGCAGCATGAGGACCGCGCTTCCGATATCGAAAACCCGGATGCCGCGCCCCAGCTTCCCCCCGCTCCCGGCTTCGCTGCACCTGAAACCGTAGGCGGTAGCGAGGGTGGCTCCAACAGCCGCCGCAAGCGCCGCCGCAACCGCAATCGCAACCGCGAGAACGGCCCCCAGCCCCAGCAGCCCCAGGCCACCCCGCAGGTGGACAAGGAGGAGCTCGTGCGCCGTGCCTGGAAGATTTTCCTGGGCGAGGTGACTGAGGAAGGCCTGGCGCTCATGGATGACCGCACCGCGGCTGAGGCATCTCGCCGCGCATTCCGTGTGGCAGAGTTGTTCCTCATCGAGGCTGCGCGCCACCGTCCTGCTACCGCTCCCGCTATCGAAGAGCCGACCGAGGAACTCGAATCTGAGGAAGCCGGTGTTGAAGAGATGGAGCAGGAGTAATTCCTATCCAGAGTAATTCACTATACAGAAAGAACCTGCGGTGCCTGGCATCGCAGGTTCTTTCTGTACCCCACCCCAAAAAAGCCCCGCACATACCCAGGAGGCAGGAATGTGCGGGGCTGATTAAGATTGAGATAAAAGGATGCCGTTTTACTTTCTGCGGCGGCGGGCAGCCAGCGCAGCCAGTGCCAGCAGACTGAGAGTGGCAGTGGCGGGTTCCGGGATATTCATCACAATGGCGAGAGAGCCTACGTTGGCGCCGGTGTAGGTGAGGACATAGTTGCTGCTCGTGATATTGCTGAAATAGTCAGAAGCCAGCACGGCATCCTCCGGAGTCAGCTGGGCATAGTCTGTGGAATCCAGCACGAATGCATCTACCCCGGTGAAGAGGAGCAACTGGTCCCCCACACTCAGTTCCTGAATGCGCTGCAGGGTAGCATCGCCCAGGGTGATGCCCTGCTGCAGGGTCAGGCTGCCGTTCATGGAAAGGTATCCTTCTGATACCTCCAGTGTTGAGCCTGTGGTGAGAGTCAGGTTAGCATTCAGGGTGCTGCCTGCGGTGAAGCTGGCAGTGCCGTCTATCACAAGACTTGCCACAGCTTCCTTGTTATCCATCACGCCAGCGTAGAAGCCCAGCGAGGCACCGGTTGCCATCATCAGGTCATTCATGTTGTAGGTACCGGCGCCGTACATGCTCAGCTCACCGGCATCCACACGGATGTTGGCCACGTCATTGCCGGCGTTGTTCAGGTGCAGAGCCCCGGCACCGGTCTTGGTGATATCGGCGCGGCCGGAGCCACCCAGGCTGCCCGTGGACTTCAGCGTGGCACCCTCGGCCACATCGTAGGAAATAGCTGCGGCATTGGCCAGCACGGTATTGGCGGCCAGGGTGCTGGTGCCACCCGTGGCGCGGATGCTGGCAGAATCCGTAACGGTGATATCCTTACCGCTCACCGTGGCAGAATCCAGTGCCAGGCCGCCCTTGTTGAGCTCAGCCCCTGCGGTAAGCTCAGCCGTGGAATCCACAGCCAGGGTGGCGCCTTCCTGCACGCGGATAGCCGTGGCGTTGTTGAACGCGGCCTTGTGCTTCAGCGCACCACTGCCAACCACCTCCAGAGCAGTATTGCCTCTCAGGGAGATATTGCCGGTGATATCCACGGTCACGCCCTGGTCTTCGCTGCGCACCAGCTGCAGGTTCTCATCGGGCGTGGTGGCGGCGGTGTCGATGGTGATGGTACCTTCCTTGCCAGCCGTTCCCCAGCTCATATTGTTGGAGAATGTGACGGTGGAATCCGCCTCGCCGATGGCCCCCAGCGTGGTATTGGCGGCAAGGCTTACATTCAGGTTGCCATGCTGAGTACCACCAGCAGCATTGATGCGGGCCCCCTCGTTGACATTGAGGGTGGCGTACATGGCATCGCTGTTGAAGACATCTGCGATGCAACGACCTGTCAGGGTTATACCCTTAAGCAGGTTCAGTATGGCACCATTATTCACATTGACCACGGCATCATTGTGCATCAGGGTCATAGCTGCATTGCTGGTCAGTTCACCATCAATAGTGATGGTGTTCTTATGTCCCATCAGTTTGTGTTTGTTGCCATAGGCTGCGAGTACGAAATCGCCGGAAACGCTGTCGGAAGCTTCTCCCGCTATAATCAGGTGTGTACCTTTGTTTACATTGAGGTTGGAACCGTAATTGTATGCCATGGAATCCGGGGATAACTGGATACCATTCACATACATGATTCCGTCTGCGTCAGCTCCGCCGATTGCCAGCGTACCGTCCACGCTGTAATCGGAATGGCGAATATCCAGCACGGCACCGTTTTTCAGGTTGATGGTTGAGGTGCTGTTGCCGGATCTGGATCTGTTATGTGCTGTGGTTTCGACAATCTTGAGGCCGTCGAGACTAAGCGGGCCGGATGCAGTGTAGTTGAAGTGCTTGGTTTCAAGCGTACCGCTGCCTTGCAGTGTGTAGTTATTGTGCTGAAGGTTGACTGCATCTGCCGTGGTGTAGGCATTAATAACCACGTTGGAGACGCCCATGTAATCCGCACCGCTGCCGATATTCAGCGTACCGATTGCGGTGTCGGCATTGATGTTAACCGTGCAGGTGCCGGTGAAACCACCAGAGCGACCGACATTGAGGATGCCTATTTCAGTGCTGCCATTGAAGGTAAGCTGGGTCTTGTGCTGGCCAAGGTTGACTGTACCCAGTGAGGTTTCCCCGTTGAAAACCATTTTGGCCTCGTCATTGTAAACCGTGACCGTATCAATGGTCGTCTTGCCGTTGAAGTTAGTGGTGGCATACTGGGAATCGATATAGAACCCACCCAGGTTAACCTCACCATTGATATTCAGGGTGCTGCCGCCAGCGCGGTTCCAAGTACCCTTCTCGCCGGTTACAGAGCCATTAATGGTCAGTGTGTAACCACCATTACCAATAGTGCTGACACCATCCAGCACCAGGTTGCCGGTGATGGTGGTCGCCTCAGTGCTCTTAGCGTTCACACCAGCAGCCAGCTGGAGCGTGCTGCCGAAGGAGCTGCCGGTCAGCGTCAGGTTACCCTCCAGCACATGCGTGGTGCCGGTGAAGTCGGCGTCAATCGCCAGCTTGTTGTCATAGGTGTTGCCCGTCTTATCCAGCTTCACCTGCAAGGTGCCGGTGCCGGTGATGCCGTTTACCGTGGCTGTGCGATTCTCTGCTGAGGTAAGGGTGTTGGTCAAAGCCAGCGTGCCCTCGCTGGCAATTTCCAGCGTGCCACCGGTGGCTTCGTAAGCAGCAGCGCTCAGCCTGTTGTTCAGCACCAGTTTGCCGCTGTCCATTTTCAGCGCACCGTTCAGGGTCACATCACTGCCGCTGAAGGAGTAAGTCTCCTCATTCGCGAAGCGGAGTCCGGTGACCGTCTTGGCCTCGGTGAAGTTGAGGGCCTTGGCAGCTTCTGCATCGCGGAATACCACTGTCTGCCCTGCGGCAAAGATGCCGTAGTCGCCCTGCCATTCGGCATAGCCACCGGCCATGGTCACCGTCATCTTAAGACCATTGGCGCCAGCCTCAAAGCTGCTCATCAGATAATCCGGCATGTTGCCGTCCATGGTTGCTGTGATGCCGCTCCAGTCGGAGGTGAACAGGGTATAGGTGCGCCCCAGCTCCAGGGAATTGGTGTCAAGAATCCCGATTGTCTGGGTAGCGTTTCCATCGGCAAACTGCATGGAGCCATTGAACTGAGCCGTACCGGCATTCAGCGCATTGGCATCAAAGGCCAGTGCACCGCCATTGAGCACCAGTGTGCCTTCCATAGAGCCCTGATTACCCACAATAGCCAGGGTGGCACCTTCATTCAGCGAATAGCGTTCGCCCATATTCAGCACACCGCCTTTACCCAGGTAAATAGTACCGGTCACTGTTGTGTTGCTGGCAAACTCCAGACGTCCGGCATTGGCGTGAATATCGGCCACACTCACATTGCTGCCGGTGAATTTCTGTGTGCCAGTGCCTTCCATGGCAATGCTCAGCCCGGCCACGGCCCCCTTGTATTCGTAGGTGCCGCTGCCTGTGATGCTCAGAATGCTGTCGCGGGTGGAGGTGGGTGCAGTATCAAGGTTGATGCTGGATGATTCACCGCCATAGGCCAGGGTGTATTCATTGCCGATAAGGCCCTGAATACGGGCATTATCCGTATTGACCGCCAGTGCCATATTGGCACCGCTGTAGCCCTGCATATCCAGTGTGCCATACTGCAGAGCCTTGTCATGCGCCAGCTCCACATAGCTGTTGTAGGCGCGGCCGTCAGCTGTGCGCTTCGCAACGATTGTGCCGCTGAAGGAGTTTTCACCCTTCAGAATCAGGCGGGAGGAGTTGACGACAGAAACCTGGTCCCAATACTCCCCTTCTGTGGCAACATTATAGTTCGAGGTCGTTGTGCGGCTGGCATTCCAGGTAAGGGTGGAATTCTCCGTGGCCTGCAAATTATTAATTTTCCATACGGCCTGGTTTTTGCTTTCCTCCAGGCTCAGGTTCTGTCCGCTCAGCTTGATGGTGTCGAAATTGAGCTCCTGCACATAGCAATTAGCAGCAGATTGAAGCGAATCTACACCTTCTGTCAGCTCCAGCGTGCCGCGCACCGTCACACTGGCCGTGTGGGGATGGGCTCCGTCATAACTCTGGTTCTTATTGGTACCGTAGGTGAATTTCACGGCATCTGCATCCTCGATGCGAAGCGTACCGCCGCCAGTATTGTAACCGGCAGAGTTGAAATCCCAATGGCCGGTGCCAATCAGGCGCAAAGTAGCACCTTCCGTTGCACCCACACCGGAGGTCAGGCTGACATTGTTCGTACCGTTATCAAGAGTAGCTGTGCCCTCCACAGCGGTAATGTATACATAGGCCCCAATGGAAGAGCCTGCCTTTGAGGCATCTATCAAGGCTCCATCCTCTGCTATGATATTACCCTGGTAGAGCTTATACCCGTTAATATCAAAGGTGTTACCACGGATGTAAACATTGCCGAAAGAGGCGTAATCCTTTGTTACCCTGACATCACCTTCCTCCACAAAGAGCTGGCGGTACTGCAGATTGCTGGTCTTGCTGTAATCATCGTTCAGCTCCAGCGTTCCGGTGCCATATTTGTGGATGGTATCAATATTCACCTTACCCTTAATATCCGCAGTGGAATTAAGCGTGATGTGTATCGTACTGTAGCGGGTATCATCGGCACTCTGCATGCGGTTGCCGGTAAGAACGCTGCCTTCCTCCAACACCAGGTTGCCGAGGTGCTGGGTGGAATCGCCGATATGAAGAGTACCACCCTCTTTCAGGTACACGCCGGTAGCGTTGTCCAGCACGCCATCCTGGTCAATACCCAGGGTGATATTACCGGGAGTTACCCCGGAATTACTGTTGCTGCCCATGACCGTGACACTACCGGTGATGGGGTTCGCATTCGTGAGCTGAACCGTGCCGCCCTTATAGCCCTGGGCATCCACCACGATGTTGTGGTTACCCTCGAGTTCGGAATTGACGGTAAAGGTGCCATTGGAGGCGGAGAAGCGGTAATCCTGTCCCTTGGCCACGGTGATGTCACCATTGTATTCCAGGTTGCCCTCGGCACCCAGGAACAGGCTGGCATGCTTACTCATATCAATATCCGCGTCTGCCTGATTCTGCAGCAGAATACCATTGGACGCAGCCGTGACATTGTTAATCATCGGGGCCATGGTCGCGCGGTTGCCGTAAGTCAGATTAAGGCTGATCTTGTCGACCGCAGCGGGGTCTGTGTAGTTGAGGGTCACACCGCTGCTGGCAAAGTCAATACCGCCGGTAAAGTTATTGCGTGTGTTGGTGAGGGTAACGGTGCCCTGTGTGTGTCCATTGCCGAGAATGAGCTTGTTATTACCGGTGAGGCGGTAGTTCACCACCAGTTCGCCACCACCGCCACCCATGCGCCATTCGCCGTTGGCATTGGCGTTGAGAGCCTCAGAGGTATTCAGTGTGCCGTAATTGATGGTCATGCCATCCAGCGCGCCGAGAATGAGGGTGTTGTGCCCGGTCATGTCAATCTGGGTGGTCTGGTCCTGGCCCAGGGCCAGCACGCCGGTGGAATTGGCATCGATATAGGAGAGCGCTGTGCGGCCATCGGCATTCTGAGCGGCAAAGATACCCTTATCCTTCACAAGCCACTTTCCGGAACCTGCGGCTGCGGCATCTTCCACAATGAGGGTGCCGTTCTCCACGCTGCGGGCACCGGTGAAGGTGTTGTTACCCGTGAGGGTGAGGCTGCCCTTACCGGCATCCACGCTCACGGTACCGGTGCCGGTGATGTTACCGCTATAGGTGGTGTTGGCCGTGGTCTTGCTGTCGAACTGCACCTTGAGGGTGCCATTGTTCAGCGTGGTGTTGCCATGGTGACCGTAGTATTCAGCCCAGGCGTAGGTATCCTCCTTGAAGATACCACCTTCAATGTATTCCATCTGGTGGCGCACGCCTTCGCTCAACACATAGGTGCCACCGTTCACGGTGACATCACCTTTCAGGCGGGCGTGGGTGCCCAGGTGGAAGGTGCCGCCTTCATTCACGGTCACATCCATCTGGGCATCAGCATAATGCCAGTCATCCTCGGAGCTCCATACATCATTGCTGTACTGCACGGAACCGGGGCCGTGTTCTGTATTTGTACCGGCCAGCACGGCGGTGCCGCTGTTCACCGTGAAGCTACTGCCGGCGTTTTTGGTAAGGTCGGTGCCGATGCTGTTCATGGTCCACACGGAACCGGCGCCGACATCCACCACCACTTGGATGGCACCGGTAGCGGTGTCCTTGATGGAGCCCAGCCAGGTGCTTTCGCCACTCTGCTTGTATACCAGCTGGGTGGTGCCACTGGTGTTCGTCAGAATGGCGGAATCTGTCAGGGTGTTGATGCTGAATCCATCTGCAGCAATGGCCGCGGCATCGGCATGAGTGGTGTACCAGTCCATGCTGTTGCCGTTCATATCCAGTGTGCCGCCATTGAGCCCGAAGGTGAAGTCGCGCTCAATCTGGTTGATATCCTTGATGACCACGGTGGCACCGCTGGCTGCCATCACGTTGTAGGCGGCGTAGCCATTCTCACGGTTCAGGTAGGTGGTACCGCTGCCGCCCAGGGCGAGCAGGATATTGTTGTCACCACTGCCCTCGATGTACAAATCGCCCTCGCCGTTCTTGCGCCATTCGCGCATGTAGTTGGCATCGTTGGTAAGCTGGAGGTGCACCTCTGCCCCTTTGTTGACGACATAGCCGGCGGAGTTGAGAGTATTGTTGCCGCCTTCAGCATTTTTGATGGTGAATGAGCCGTTGTTGAACTCCAGATAACCCACACCGGTGTCCACTGTGGCGTTCAGGATGATGGTGTTGTCGGTGTTGCCGCCATCGAAAAGAAGATTGTGCGTGCTGCCCAGACCATTGACGCTGTTCATGTAGCCGTTGCCATAGGCAAACCAGTTGGCCTGGTCCTTTACGTCGGAAAGGTCCTTCCAGGTGTGCGTGCCGGAGTTGACAGCCAGGTGCTCAATCTCTGTATCACCCACGGTAAGGGTGCCGGTACCATTGGTCACGGCGTTCAGGTAGGCCGTGTGGGTCTCGGTCATGTCCACTTCGCGGCTGTACTTGGCCATCGACTCATTGGCAAAGTCGATGGAGCCGTGGCCCACGCTGTAGGTAGTGAAGTTACCGGCGCGCAGGGAGAAGAAATACTCATAACGCCCTGTTTCCTCGTTGTACACGTAGTTTGCGGTGCCGGAGTCACCGCCGCAGGAGGCCAGGGGCAGGGGGGATTTCTCTGATATGCCGATATCCTGGTTATTCATGTTCCAGTCGGCAAAAATAATATTTTCCTCGGTGACGGCCACGAAGCGGATGGTGGCGATACCGCCGATGAGGAAGGTGTATGGATCACCTGCATCAAGACGGGAACCGTCCGACATCCAGTAGTCCATATCACCGCCGCCGGCGCGGTACATCAGCGTGCCTTCCACCTTTTCCTTGATGTCCAGTATGCCGTTTTCGTTCAGGTCTTCATTCTGGGACTCCACGCCGCTGTAGTTATGGACACCCACCACATCGGTGAAAATCTTGTTCTGGCGGTACAAGGCCCAGTCTGCCGGGCTGCCGAGGTCTTTCTCGGAAATGGAAACCGTGCAGTACTGGATGGTGTTCCCTGAGCCGATTGTATAACCGCCGAAAGCGGCATCGAAGGGAGGGTTATGGGCCACGGTGACCAGGTAGTTGCTGCCGAAGGCCGAACCTGCACCATAGCATTGTTTACTGTAGCCGTAATCCACCGTGACGCTGAAATCGATCATTCCCTGCTCCAGAGAGATGCCGTAATCCTTGGTGTCCGGGTCATTGTCCGGGATGACGATGAGGTTATCCCTTTCGCGGATAGCCTGCAGCATAGTGCTGACGCCGTTGACCTTATAGCGACCGCGGTTCTGACCGAAGTCGGAGTAGACACGCTGTGAAATGTTCTCGTGCATGGCACCACCCCAGGCGGAGGTAATGGTGCTGGCTGCAACACAGAGCAGCAGAACACTTTTGCGGAGAGCGACGGGAAGATGAAGTTTCATGAAATTACCGGGAGTACCAATTCTCCATAATGTACCAAGTTGCCCCCTCTAAAGCAAGGTAAAAATCACGCAGCCTTTGATGTTTCTGGTAAAAGGGCCTGAAATCGGAGAATGCTGTTTTCGAAGTACGGGACTTTAGTCCCGATTCAAAGCTCTAAAGTCTACGGGACTAAAGTCCCGTGCTTCGATTAAATTTCGTGCCTCACTCCGATCTATCAGAGCTCTGAGTGGGGGCGCATATTCCTGTATATAGAAAAATCCCCCGCCTGCATGATTGCGGGCGGGGGGATTGGTGATAGGGGTGATTTTTTAGTTGGCCACGATGTTCACAAGGCGGCCGGGGACCACGATGAACTGGTTGAAGTGGGAGAAAAGCCGCTTCCAGGCGGGGGCGTAATCGTGTTTTGTTCTTGCGAAATTCCCGCGAATCGGGAATTATATTCCCGATTCGCGGGAATTGAATGTGCTAAAAACGCCTGAAATCGGGGGAGGTATCCGAACTCTTGCTGCTTATATTTGCCTCCCGCTTTTTCTGAGGGTGAGTCTGCTGCTTTGCTTCTTTCTGCGGATAAGGTACAGGAACCAGACAAGAGAGACCAGGAACAGGAGGCCGCGTAACAAGGTGCAGCCCGGCGCTGCGCAGCTCGTGCTGTTCGCCCTGGTAGTTGAAGCTGCCGCGGCGCCTTGAGCCCCAGCTTGCGCTGCTGTTGAGCGTTCCTCTGACGATGGCGTATTCCGCAGAATCACGGTTCAGCATGATATAGGCGGCGTTTCCATTTACGAATGCCGCACCGCCGGAAAGCACATAAGCACAGCGCTCATGGCAAGCGAGCTGCTTTTCTCCTCTTTGTGTTGTTCTTTCCTGCATTTCATAGGGGAACCAGGAGTTAGTTTTTCTCGTCCAGCCAGGCACGGAGACAGTCATCGCCATGGTGATATTTTTCACAGAAGGAGAGCATGTCCCGCAGGATTTTGCGGCATTCCGGCGGGTCATTTTTCCACCAGGCGTGGCGCCAGGTGATGATGCTCCGGGTGTATCCGGTAAATTCGTGTGTGAATTCCGGTTCAGAGGCGTCAAAGTCGTAGATGTCGACCAGCTTTTCCCAGGTCTGGCCATAGTAGGCAAAGCCGGCAGAGCTCATCCACCCGAGGTGTTCGCTGTAATGGGCAAAATTCTCCAGCAGGAGTTCCATCGCTTCCTCCTGCGTCTTGCCGTAGAAGGTATCCAGCGCGCTCTGCTCATACACGCTGTTGCGTGAGTTGATATCTTTCCTGCCGGGGAGTTGCTGCATGATGATTATCAGATGTGGTAGAGAAGCTGCGGTAGCTCCGCTATCCGCTCTTCTGTAAGTTGTTCTAATTCGGTGATGCCGCAATTCAGCAGATTTGACTGCAATTTTTCCCGGAACAATAAATGGAGTTCTCCCTGAAATGTTGCATCCGATAGTCTGGAGAGAGCGGGATTAGAGACAAGCTCCCATACACAGGAGAGACTTTCATAGATGCTTAGCCAGTGAATGGGGCGGCAATCTGTGCATTTAAAGAATATTCTGAGCTTGTCTGCGTCGGTGAGTACGAAGACCGCGTTGCGACCGGAGGAGCTTACCTGGGTGACGATGTTGGCTGATTGCAGTTCTTTAATGACATCGTTGATGGGATTCCGGGCAAAACCGCAATAGTTTACCAGTTGCTGAATACTGCGAGGGGATATCATGAGTTGGTGCATGATATCGCTCCGTGCCGATACTCCCGTCAATCCGCGCAGCCGCAGCTGCAACGTGGCCGTGTTTTCCGGTAATCTGCCGGTTACTTTGTTTTTCGCGATGTATCGGGGACGGATAAAACCATATTCCAATGCCAGCGGGTCTTTCTCTGGGTAATGAGAGATGGCTTCGCCATCGGAGGTAAGGAACATAGCCTGCAAGCCTTCGTTTCCGGATTTGCCTTTGTTCGCCAGTTGAATCCACCTTTTGTCCCCCGCCTCTGTTTGCAGACTTGCCAGATAGGCCAGCGATGACAAATCGCAATGGTGAAAACCTCGTTGCAGCGCTTTGATGCGGGTCGGGTTCACTAGTTGGCCGTATTTCAGCAACCAATCTGCTACTGCATCAAACAGCCTCTGGTCATAGCGGCAGAACTTACTCGAGATAAGTATGAGGGATTCAGGGTCAATCGAATAATCATTTCTGACCGGGGCTGCGTGGCCCGCAACGCCAATGCTTACCCACTGGCGCCACAACAGGTGCAGGATTGACTCATACAAATCGTTTTTATAATCGTTCGCAGACATTGTTCCACCCATTTTGTTTTAACATTTCGGCAAGAATAAATCGGAACCCTTCTGAGATATCCTGTTCCATGCACCAGATAGCTGCAGCGTAGAGCTCTTCCTCGGTCGGGGCAAGAGCCCTCAAATCAGCAATGTGATACCCGCCTCTATCTGCCGATGCAAATGTCTTGAAAAATATCTGGTCAATTCTGCTGATATAGTATATCACCAGCCTTTCTCCAATTCGTATTCTTTGCAGCCGGTGTACGAATCCTTCGGGCAATCCCATGTCAAATTGGGAGGCCGGACCATTGTTCAGCCAATCTTCCGGAAGTTGAAGTATGTCTCCCACTCGTTTGGCTGCGGCAATCAGATAGGTCGGTAAAGGCTGTGCGGTAACAAGTTTTCCCTCCTCAAGCATTGCAACGATATCAACATCTTGAGTTGTCCGGCACACGAGTTGGGAGGCAATCAGAGCCGACCCTCCGCATACCACAATCTCTGTCAGGGGAAAATTTCGCAGTTCCAGCTGCTCGTTGAGCATCTGTAATGCCTGATTGAGTCTTGTGATATCAAAAATCCTCATGTCTGTATTCTGGTGATAAAGTGTCTGTATTACGGATGTAAATTAACTTTATTTCAGCTGTTTGTCAAGCTTTGAGTATAAAAAATCCCCCGCCTGCATGATTGCGGGCGGGGGGATTGGTGATAGGGGTGGTTTTTTAGTTGGCCACGATATTCACAAGGCGGCCGGGCACCACGATGACCTTGCGGACGGTCTTGCCGTTGGTGAACTCGAGCACGCGGGGCAGGGTGAGGGCGGTGCCCTCCAGCTCCTCCTTGGGAGCATCTGCCGCCGCCACGAAGCCTTCCAGAAAGTCTTTCCTGTAACGATACGGCAGGAGCGGGGAAACCGCTGCTCCGTCGAACAGGGCCCGCCTCTGCGCCGGGGTATATTCGTTGAAGGGCATACTCATTGAAAAAAAGTCAACATGAAAAAGTCAACAGGCACCATGCCGGAGCACGGTGCCTGTTGTTCATTGAATAACATTCAGCGCAATTACTTGCGGCGACGACGGGCAGCCAGGCCAGCCAGAGCCAGCAGGCTCAGCGTAGCGGTGGCGGGCTCGGGAACGATCTGAGTGCTAATGTACTGAGTGTTTACAGCGTACGTGAGAGCAGCATTGCCGTTCATGTTGCCCTTGTAGGAGGCGAGCGTTTCCACGCCATCAACACCCCAGGTGAGGGTCGGAGTCATGGCCTGGTCACCACCTGCAACAGACAGAGTGTACTCCACACCACGCTCAATGGTGGTGGCAAAAGTCACCTTGTCATCTGCAGCTGCTGCAAAGGTAAACGTTGTGTCAGCATCAATACCCGTTGCATTGTCAACGGTATCAAAGGCGCGACCGCGACCAATTGTCAGCGTGAGAGCCTCGTTGGTGCCACCCAGAACGATAGCATTGTAACCGTAGCCATCATTTACAGCGGTACCACGGTAGAAAGCAACCACAGAACCACCGTTTTCCAGGGAGTAGTCGGCAGCCAGCGTGAAGGTCAGCACATAGTCAGCAGACCAGCAGTTGCCAGCCTGAACCGGAACTGTGGTGAATTCGGCCTCAATAGCAAGATGATCTTCGGCAGCACCGAAAGCCATACCAGCCATAGCCATCAATGCGATAAGTGTCTTTTTCATAGATATGGTTTTATTTCTATTGTTTGAATTCTGACAGGTCTGCAGGTATTCCTCGCGCGATGGAAAGTTCCCCGGCACACCTGACGCGCTGAGTATACAGCATTACTAATGCTGTGTACAGTTTAATTCGCAAATAGCAAGAAATTCTTTCACGAAATTCGCTTACTATTGAGCTTTCTGGCATTCTGAAGGCTGAAATTTGCACTTCCTGGATAAGGAACCACCTCTTTATGCCCTTTTTATGGGGGTGCACGCAGGTTATCAGCAATTCCCCTCCCGCCACAGGTGATTAGATTCCAAAGATTCAGAAAAGCTCTGTGAATTGGAGTTTGTTGAGCAGTTGGCTCGCGTCAGCGAGCGGAACACTGAGTCCGTCAGGGCGGTATAATCGTAGCGTAGAGGCTCGGGTGGGCGACTTGTTTCGGCGAGGCTTCCATAGGAAGCGATAGCCGAAGCCCGCTAAACCCCTTGTACGCGAATTAAATAAGACCCGTTCCCGCCTTGCGGGCGGCATGAAACAAAGCCTGACAAATGCGTATTAAATAATGCAATCAACCATTCATTAGGAGGTCGATAATTTGCCAATCCTCGCTAGGAATGCGCATTGCGTAATCGGCGTTATTGCCGCTTCTCGGATTGAGGGAATGCTACAGCATTAGTAATGCTGTATACTCAGCGCGTCAGGTGTGCCGGGGAACTTTCCATCGCGCGAGGAATACCTGCAGACCTGTCAGAATTCAAACATTAACAATCAAAATCATATCTATGAAAAAGACACTAATCGCACTCATGGCCCTCGCCGGCGTTGCTATGGCTGAGACCTTCACCATGGACCAGCTGGTTGCCACTGGTACTATGGGCTCGAGCGTAACGCTTGACGCCAACTACACCGCTGATAAGGTCTACTCCTTCGTTGGCGATAGCGCTATTACCAACATCACCAGTGCTGGCCTGACCTCCGCTCTTCAGGCATCTACTGGTTTCATTACCATCGCTGCATGGGTGAACCAGACCGAAGGCTCTGAAGATGCTATCTTCTCCTTTGGTGGTCAGAATGACGGTTTCAAGTTTGCTCTGAAGAATGATAAACTTTAGATTACAACCAAGGGCGTGAAGGACAGCACCACCAACGTTGCTGTTGCTCAGGGTACTCTGGCTGATCCGGCTTGGACCCTTGTTGCTGTATCTGTTGACCTTGACAAGACTGGTAACGACTCTGTTTTCTTCGCCGGTTCTGCAGGTTACACCACTCTGACCACAACTGACGGTGTTGGTCTTGGCAGCTGGAATGCAGCAGGCAACAGCTATTTTGCTATCGGTTCCGGTAACAGCAATAGCTTGCGTGATGGCTTTGAAGGCCAGATTGCCAACCTGACCATCTTCACCTCTGACACGGTGGCAACTGCCGAAACCATCATGAACGTGATGGGTAATACCGCTCCGGTGATTGTTCCCGAGCCCGCCACTGCTACGCTGAGCCTGCTGGCTCTGGCTGGCCTGGCTGCCCGTCGTCGCCGCAAGTAATGGCGAGCTGACAAAGCAACTTTTTTTCTGCCCGACCTGGGGAATCCGGGTCGGGCAGAATACTTTTCTGAGTCCCCTGCAAAATTGGAGTTTGTTGGGCGGCTGTTTTTGTCGGAGCAAGGGACTTTAGTCCCTCATCGCTTGAGTTTTCGGGACTGAAGTCCCGAGCTCCGAAGGATTTGAGCCCCCGCCAAATCGCCATTTGGCGGGCGTGGGTTTGTGGAGCTGCAATAAGAATCCCCCGCCGTATGGGAACCGGCGGGGGATGATAAAGTGCGTTGCGGTGTGGCTTAGTTGGCCACGATGTTCACGAGGCGGCCGGGGACCACAATGACCTTGCGGACGGTCTTGCCGGTGGTGAACTCGAGCACGCGGGGCAGGGTAAGGGCGGTGGCCTCCAGCTCTTCCTTGGGAGCATCGGCGGCCACAGTCATCTTGTCGCGCAGCTTGCCGTTCACCTGCACCACGATTTCCCTGGTGTTTTCCACCAGGTATTCGGGGTTGAAGGTGGGCCAGGGCTGCTCGCAGAGCTGGCAGGCGGGCAGGGTGGTGAACTGCTGGCGCAGGATGCTGTAGAGCTCCTCGGTGATGTGGGGAGCATAGGGATTGAGCACCTGGAGCAGGTTCACGTAGTCGGCCACGCAGACGGTCTCGGCGCTGGTCATGGCGTTCACGCATTCCATCATCTTGGAGATACCGGTGTTGAAGCTCATGGCCTCGATATCCTCGGTCACCTTCTTGATGGTTTTGTGGGTCTCCTTGCGCACGGGGGTGACGGCGCCGGTGTCCTCACCGGTAATCTTGGTGCCAAGCACCCATTCGCCCTCCTGGTTTTCCACCATGGCGAGGCGCCACACGCGGGCCAGGAAGCGGCTGATGCCTTCTACACCCTTGGTCTGCCAGGGCTTCACTTCCTTGAGCGGGCCCATGAACATTTCGTACATGCGGAGGGAGTCTGCACCGTAAGCTTTCACGATGTCGTCCGGGTTCACCACGTTGCCGCGGCTCTTGGACATCTTCTGGCTGTCCTCACCCAGGATGAGGCCCTGGTTCACAAGCTTGTTGAAGGGCTCGTTGGTGGTGACCAGACCGTAATCGTAGAGCACCTTGTGCCAGAAACGGGCATAGAGCAGGTGCAGCACGGCGTGCTCGGTGCCGCCCACGTACAGATCCACGCCGCCGGGGTTGCCGCCGCCCATCCAGTACTGCTCCACGGCAGGGTCAACGAAAGCGTTGTCGTTGGTGGGGTCGAGGTAGCGCAGGTAGTACCAGCAGGAACCTGCCCACTGGGGCATGGTGTTGGTCTCGCGAGTGAAATTCTCGGAATACTGAATCCAGCTGGTGGCCTTCACGAGCGGGCCGCGGGGGTCGCCACTGGGTTTGAAGTCTTCCATTTCCGGCTGCAGCAGGGGAAGCTCGCTTTCGGGGATGGCGTAGTGGTTGCCGTCCTCGCTGTTCCAGACGATGGGGAAGGGTTCGCCCCAGTAGCGCTGGCGGCTGAACAACCAGTCGCGGAGCTTGTAGTTCACCTTGCCCTGGCCATAGCCCTTCTCCTCGAGCCAGGCGGTCATCTGCTTCTTGGCCTCGGGCACGCTCAGGCCATTGAAGTGCTCGGAGTTCACCATGGTGCCGTCATACCCGCAGAAGTTCTGCCAGGGGGTATCGGCGGTATCCGGCTGCACCACCTGGATGATGGGCAGTTCAAACTTGGTGGCGAACTCGAAGTCGCGGCTGTCGTGGGCGGGCACGGCCATGATGGCGCCGGTGCCGTAGCCGGTGAGCACGTAGTCAGCAATCCAGATGGGAATCTGCTTGCCGTTCACCGGGTTGGTGGCATAGGCACCGGTGAATACGCCGGTTTTCTCCTTGCTCAGTTCGGTGCGTTCCAGGTCGCTCTTGGCGGCGCATTCGGCCTGGTAGGCCTCCACGGCGGCTTTCTGCTCAGCGGTGGTGATGGAGGGCACGAGCTCGTGCTCCGGGGAAAGCACCATGTAAGTAGCACCGAAGAGGGTATCCGGGCGGGTGGTGTACACGGTGATGGTGTTGCCCTGGCAGTCGAAGTTCACCTCAGCACCGGTGGACTTGCCAATCCAGTTGCGCTGGAGCAGCTTGATGCTTTCCGGCCAGTCGAGCGGCTCGAGCTCATCGATAAGGCGCTCAGCATAGGCGGTGATACGCAGCATCCACTGGCGGAGCTTGCGGCGCTCCACGGTGTGGCCCTTGCTCTTCCATTCCTCGGCTTCTTCGTTGGCCAGCACGGTGCCCATGTCCGGGCTCCAGTTTACCATGCCCTCGGCCACGTAGGCAAGGCGCACATTGTCAATCTGTTCGCGGGTCCAGCCCTTGGCTTCCAGTTCGCTCACGGGGCAGGCCTTCTTGAGCTCCTCGTTGTAGTATGAGTTGTACAGGCGCAGGAAAATCCACTGCGTCCAGCGCACGTAGCGGGGGTCGGTGGTGGCAACTTCGCGGTCCCAGTCGTAGGAGAAGCCCAGCATCTTGAGCTGGCGGCGGAAGTTGTCGATGTTGGCGTAGGTGGTGATGCTGGGGTGCTGGCCGGTCTTGATGGCGTACTGCTCAGCGGGGAGACCGAAGGAGTCCCAGCCCATGGGGTGCAGCACGTTGAAACCGTTCATGCGCTTGTAGCGGCTCACGATATCGGTGGCGGTGTAGCCCTCCGGGTGGCCCACATGCAGACCGGCACCACTCGGGTAGGGGAACATATCCAGGATGTAGCACTTGGGCTTGCTGGCATCAAAACCCTCCTGGCCGGGGTTGAGCACCTTGAAGGTTTTCTCTGCATCCCAGGTGGCCTGCCACTTGGGTTCAAAGACATCAAAAGGATACGGATTTTTACGTTCGGACATGTCGCGCGCGATTATGATACACGCGCACCTGAAAATCAAGCCTTATGTGCTCTCCGGCAGATTGTATGCCACGGAATGATTCATACCGAGGGACTGAACTTTGTCGGGGCACGGGACTTCAGTCCCGATGATGTGCGCCGTGATTTCGGGACTGAAGTCCCGCGCTCCGAAAACAACAAATTGAGGAAGCCCGGAAAACTTAGTTCAGATATGCCTTGAGGTCTGCCTCGTAGAGCTCCGGTTCCAGGAGGAAGGAATCATGCCCCTTGACGGAGTGGATGCAGGTGTAGCGCGAATCGACACCGTTCTTCAGCAGCTTGCGGTGGAAGCAGGAGATATCCCGCGCGGTGAAGCAGCAGTCGGTGTTGATGGAGAAAAGCATGAAGCGGATGCCATGCTGCGCAAACAGTTTGAACGCTTTATCCACGCTGCCGAGCCCGGAGAATGTGGCCAGGTCATACCCCGCCCAGAGGTTGATGATGCGGATGTAGGCGTTCGCATCGTATCGTTTGGCGAACTTGGTGCCCTGGTGCAGCATGTAGCTTTCCGTGTTGCGCGTGGGGTTGTACCAGGTGAGCATTCCCTTGCGGTCGGATACGCCCTTGCGTGCGCGTTTTTCCAGTCCGCGCTGGTTGACGAAAAGTTTGTGAGATATCATGCGCGCCAGTGCCAGACCACGCCGGGGCGGGTTGCTGAGCGGGTAGCGGCCTTCACGGTAATCCGGGTCCAGTTCGATGGCAAGAATCTGTTCGAATGCTTCCAGCTTGTGTTCAATGGCTGGTTTGTAGCCGGCGCCGATGATGATGATATTCTTGATGCGGGTGGGGTAGAGTGTGGCCAGGGAGAGCGAGAGCATGCCGCCCAGGCTGGGGCCCACCACCGTGAAGCGGTCAATCCCGAAGTAATCAAGCACCTTGATCTGCGAGCGGGCCTGGTCGTTGGCGTTCACCAGGGGGAAGCGGCTGCCCCAGGGCTCGCCATCCGGGGCGATGGAGCAGGGGCCGCTGGAGCCATAGCAGCTGCCCAGGTAGTTGATGCAGATGATGAAGTATTTTTCCGTATCCAGCGGTTTGCCGGGGCCAATCATGCGGTCCCACCAGCCCTCGTAGTTCTCCGGCTGCCAGAAATCACCGGCCTCGGGCAGGGAATCGTTGTGCCCATGGGCATGGTGGCTGCCGGTAAGTGCGTGGAAGAGCAGAATGGCATTGCTCTTCTCTGCGTTCAGCTGGCCGTAGGTCTCATAGGCAAGCTGGATGCCGGGCAGGGTTTCGCCGTTGTCGAAGGTGAAATCGCCCAGGGGGAGGATGTGGGTGCGGATGGTCTGGCTCATGGTGGTGGAACACGAAAAAAGACCGGGCTTTGCAGACACCGGTCTTCTCTCTGTCAATTAATCCCCGACGAGAAGCTGGGGATGGGGTAAAATTACTTCACGCCCTTCTTGCTGAGGCGCGTGCCGGCCGTCGTGCCCTGACGAGCCTTGAACTTGGGGTTGCTCTTGCAGATCACGTAGAGAGTGCCCTTGCGCTTCACGATCTGGCAATCAGCGTGACGGCGCTTCATGGATGCGAGTGAGGAAAGAACTTTCATGATATTTTGGTGATATGGTTATGTTGTTTTTGGAGAAGCTTATGCGTCGGGACGCAGATTATAGCGATAACTTGCGATTTGTAAAGACAAATTTGCGTACTTTATGAAAATTTGCGTATCAGAAGGGGCGAAGTTTGCCGTAAAACCCGTTGTGCAGGGCGCGGAAGAGGGTGTAAATGCGGGGGATGCTGATTTCGCCGCTGCGCAGCATGGCGTTGAGGGAGAGGATAATGTAGAATCCGCAGGCGACCAGGCGGCGCGGGTAGTTGTGCGGAGCGCGCAGGCGCTGGAGCCAGGCCCAGTTGCGGGTCTTATAATACTGGCGGGAGATATGCAAGCCGGGTTCGTAGAAGAAAGAACGGTGGGCAATGCGGTAGTGAATGAGCGGAATGGCGGCGGAGGGGTGCTCCAGCTCAGAGTTCAGCACGGTGATGAACTTGAAACCGGCTGCACGCACTTTCCAGGGGTATTCCTCGTCCTCGCCACGGATGAAGAGTGCCTCGGTGGGCAGGCCTGCTTTGAGCCAGGCTTCCCGCGGGTACAGGGCGCCAAGCCAGCCGCCACGGCTGGGAATGAGGTTGCCTTCCGGCAGGTCGGCGCGGCGAAGCGCGTTTTTCCAGTGGTCCGGGCCATTTCCTGCAATCGTGAGCGGCCAGCTGAGTTCGTCTCCCCTGGCGGGGTCGATAACGGCGCTCATGCGCACGGTGTCGGCCTCTGCCGGAGCGGCCAGCAGGTTTTCCAGCGTGCGGGGGCGGGGCCAGGAATCATCATCCAGCACCCAGGTGAAATCTGCCTTGATGGTGCTGAAGGCATACTCCAGACCGCGGGCACAGCCGCCGGCGTTGCCCAGGTTGCTTTCCATCTGGAGGATGTGAAGTGTGTCTGCAGAAAAAGTCTGCTCTGCAAAAGCGCGTGCCTCGGGCAGGGTGGGGTCATCGGCGCTTCCGTTATTGATGATAACGATGTACTCCGGCCGGCGGGTCTGCTGCGCCAGACGGCTCAGGCACGTGAGCGTCCGCTCGCGGCTGTTGAAATGGGTGAATATGGCGCAAATGACAGGCACGCGGGTTATTATGCCACCGGAATGTTCGTTATGCAAGGCAAAAACGGATATTTGCGTGTCTATGTCGGGCTTTTGTGCTGTTTTTCAGAACTTTGGGCTTGCAGGGAGGTGGGGGGTGTGCTATGGTCTCGCCTACCATGGAAGCTGATTCTCCTCACCTAAGAGGTTCATTGATTGTTTTTGAAGGCATTGACGGCACGGGCAAGTCAACGCAGGTGGGATTGTTGGCCCGTTATCTGCGCGCTCGCGGTGTTGAGGTGGTGACCGGGTTTGAGCCCACCCGCGGCCCTTGGGGTATGCGTGTGCGCGAAGCTGCAATGGCCGGTGACCGCCTCTCCATTGAGGAAGAGATTGCCTGCCTGCTGCAGGACCGCCGCGAGCATGTGCGCGAGGTGATTGAACCCGCCCTGCAGGCTGGTAAGTGGGTGCTGCTGGACCGCTATTACCTTTCCATGATGGCGTATCAGGGCGCCAGCGGGGCGAATGTGGAGGAAATCCGCGAGTGGAATGAGGCTTTTGCCACGATTCCGGATGTGGCGCTCTGGCTGGATATTCCCATTGAGCTTTCGCAGGAGCGTATGCACGCCCGCGGGAATGCTAAGGATGCCTTTGAAAACGAGAAGTTCCTGACGGATTGCGCGGCCATTTACTCTGCCATGGAAATGCCCTGGCTGCACCATGTGGAGGCCGATGGTTCTGTGCAGGAGGTGCACGAGCGCATTCTCGAAATCATCCAGGAGGAGCTGGGGGTGTGATTCTGGATGTAGGATTTTGAATTTTTGATTGATAAAGTTTGTGCGCAGCTTAGCTGCGCCGGAAATGGAAAAACGCTCTGAGGTGGCCCTCAGAGCGTTTTTTCTGAATGATTGGGGAGGGGTTACTCCTCGTATTCGGCCCAGCTGCTGCTGGTTTCCCAGACGCGGACGCGTTCCAGGCGGACGCAGGGGCGCACCGGGTAGGTGCAGCTGCCGGCCTGGGCATTTTTGAGGGCTGCGGCGGCATGCTGGAACACCACGCGGGCCATGGCCTCGCTGGTGGGGTCGCCTTGTTCGAAGGGGATGATGCGGTCGCCGTAGATTTCGCGGAACTTCTCGTAGTTCGGGTCGTTGGTGTTCATGCAGAGCGCGTGGTCGAACTGCTCCAGGAACTCGCCCATCATCTCCTTGATAGCCTTGAAATCCATGACCATCTCGTGCTCATCCAGGGTCTCGGCGGCAAAGACGAGCTCCACGCTGCGGGTGTGGCCGTGCGGGAACTGGCAGTTGCCGGGGTGTTTGGAGAGCAGGTGGCCGCTTTCCAGCTCAATGCTTTTGCAGATGCGGTACATTTAGTTGCAGATGGGGGTGACGCCCTTCTTGATGATGATGTTGCCGTATTTGGCCGTCTCGCCGGAGATGACGCAGGCGTAGGCCTGCTTGGCGCGCTCATAGAAAGCGTAGCGTTCCATGCGCTCGATGGTGCCTTCGTAGCCCATGGCGGCGCGGTACTTGGCCTCCACAGCGGGGTCGAGTGTATCGCCCGGTACGGCTTCCATCATGATGACGGGGGTGGCGTAGCTGTCCAGCTCAAACAGGGGGATGATGCCCTTGAGCAGGGTATCCACACCCAGACCATCGGCGCGCACTACAGTGCTGTTGAAGGTGTGGGCAGGGAAGTGTGCATCGGAAAGCACAATCTCATCACCATGGCCCATTTCAGCCAGGATTTTGAGCAGGGAGGGGGAGATAACGGGGGAAATTCCTTTTAACATAACGCGTGTATATTGCCACAGGCGTGCGGGTGAGTCAATGAAAATGGTGAGGAATTCCAATGAAACGTTTTTTTGTGTTTGCTTCAGTTTTTAGGCAGATGAACATCACACGTGCCCCAATAATTGCAGGGAATGGTCATCAAACGACATATAGTCACCGTATTCTGCATTATTTTCTGCGCGGGGGTATCGCGAGCCCTGCCATCGGCAGTAAGTATCCGGCTATTTAATGTTCGGCGTTAGCCGCTGATTTTTAAATCCCAAATCGTAAATCCACGTGTCCCTAATCTTAGGGGCACGTATGGGTGGGCATTTGTCTGATTAAATAAGGCTTGAAAAATACTAGGTAATGGTTATACTTACTTGCAAGTTAGCAAATTGTTGCCCTTAGGGGCATCTCGTAATGTGTCTTTATTACATTGATTCAGGTAAGAAAAACGTATATGAAACTCTCTCGTTGCCTTTTCCATGTTGGTTTGTGTCTGACATTGGCTGCTTGTCAGACGCCTCTTTACACTGCGGTGGAATCAAAAAATGTTTACAATGTGAAACGTGAGCTTGCTTCCGGTGCAGACCCGTACGAGACGGCACCTGCTAACTGGCTGTGGAAATTGCCTGTGCTGCCGGTTACTTATGTAGTGGATATGGCAACTATTCTGACGACGATAGGTACACTCGGTTTGTACGGGTTATTACATGATGCCATTTTTGGGGATGATGCAAGATATTTGACTCATATGTTGCTTGAGTATGGTTCCGTGTCTCCGGTTGATAAGGCTATGTCATGGAAGAATTGGGATAAGCAACAGGCAGAAATATGTTATGCGTTGGCCGAGTCGGGCAAGGTGAGGGATAAGGACTTCCTGTTAGCTTGCTTGAAGCATGCCTTGAACGCAGGTGCGTTCGATGTCGCTGAAAGATTGGTAAGCAAGGGAGTGCGCCCGACTGATAAGATGCTGATGGACGCGCTTAGGGATGGTGCTGCTGCTGTAGCCGAGTTTCTGGTGAAATCTGGAGGAATGAGCGTGAATAGTCCTTTGGGTGGGACGAGTTATCAATTTATCGCACAGGAAGCTGGGCAAATGCCTCTCTATCGTTCGCTGGGGGGGATTGAGGTTGCTCAGCCTGTAGCGCCTCCTATAGATTGCCCCATGTGTGTAAATGGCATATATAAGGAGAGGTGGGTAGATTGTAAGGATTGCATGGGTGGCTCAAAAATGTATTACACAACCGAATATGTTAGCTCTGGCTATGTAGGGGCTGATCCAAATGATACGGTCAATACCTGGAGTATGACTCCTACCACTGTAGTGAAATCTTCACCGTGTAGTACTTGCAATGGTGTGGGGGATTTGCCCAATCATATAATGTGCGGGCATTGCAATGGCGTTGGCTCATTTCCCCGTTACGCGCAGTAAAACCCACAAGGGTGGACTGCGTAATTAAAAAAAACGTTTTCTGCGCATTGGTGTAGAGCTGGTGCGCAAAAGAAAGTTTATGGGGTGCAGCCCTGAACGGATTGATGCAAACGGTGAGTGTGAGCGGTGGTTCTATGCTTTGCAGCGTTTTTTCTGGATGAGATTGGTTTTTCCTTGTTGACCTGTCGGCTGATTATGATAAAATGCGCGGTATGAGCACAAATGCCCAGAAAGACCTGACTCCGGTGGTGCCGCGTAAGTTCCGTCCGGTGTTCTTCATGCTGGTCAGCTGTTTTGCCCTGTGGGGCCTGCTGAATAATATGACCGACAACCTGGTGCCGGCCTTCAAGAATATCTTCACCATTCCGCAGGAGCAGGCAGCTCTGGTGCAGGTGGCCTTCTATGGCGCCTATGCTGTGCTGGCTATCTTTGCCTCCATCCTTATCGAGGAGTTCTCGTATAAGAAGGGCGTGCTGATTGGTCTGGGTGTGTACATTGCGGGTGCGCTCTGCTACATTCCGGCCTGTATTCACCAGAGTTTCGAGATTTACTTCATCGCCATTTTCGTGGTGGCCTGTGGTTGCTCCGTGCTGGAGACCACCTGTAACCCCTATGTGATTTCTCTGGGGCCGGACAAGACGGCGGTGCGCCGCCTGAACTTTGCCCAGGCATTCAACCCGGTGGGTTCCATTGCCGGTATTCTGCTGGCTCAGCAGCTGATTCTGAGCAACCTGAATCCCGCTACGGCTGATGAGCGCGCTGCTATGCCTGCCGAGCAGCTCAAGGAGATTGTGCACAGTGAGCTGTTCTGGGTGTGTGCTCCGTATGTGGGCCTCTGTGGCATTGCCTTCCTCATCTGGCTCTTCTTCCTGCGCGTGAAGGATACCCAGGAGACCTCCGCTGAGACCCAGCAGGGCAACGGTAGCGGTCTGCGCGTGTTTATCGCTGCGTTGTTCGCCATTGTTCCGCTCACCGTGCTGTATTTCCTGTTCCCGGATATGGACAAGGTGACCTGGGTGCTCTGCGGTACGCTGGGCCCGATTGTATATCTGTTCCTGGTGGGAGATTACCGCGCCATGCTGTTCTCTCTGCTCAGCCAGCCGCGATACTGGTGCGGTGTGATTGCCCAGTTCTTCTACGTGGGCGTGCAGATTGCCGCCTGGACCTACCTGAACGTGTACTGCTGCAAGGAAATGGGCGTGACTCCCGCCACCGCTGCCAGCTACTACCTGATTTCCCTCATCCTCTTCATCGTCTGCCGCTGGGTTGCTACTTACTACATGAAGAAGTTCAACCCCGCCAGCATGATGAGCCTGTTCGCCGTGGCGGCTATTGCCTGCTGCGCCGGCACCATCTACCTGCCCAGCACGGTGCTCTTCAGCATCGGGGGACTTGATTTCTCCGCCAATGTGCTCTGCCTCATCGCCATGTCCGGCTGCATGAGCCTTATGTTCCCCACCATCTACGGCATTGCCCTGGGTGGTCTGAACCAGCGCGACGTGAAGCTGGGCGCTGCCGGCCTTATCATGGCTATTCTGGGCGGCGCTCTCATCACCCCCTGGATGGCCGGCATCATCGGCGATGCCGATTCCTGCTGGCTGTGCCTGACCGCCGGCATGGACAATACCTGGGATACGAACCTGGGCACCAGCACCGCTGCTGTGCGCGCCTCGTTCATCGTGCCCGCCATCTGCTTTGCGGTGGTGCTGGTGTACAGCCTCATCTTCCGCAAGCCCACCACTTCCTCTGATAAATAATAACCATTTAACCCAAATCAAACGTATATGAAGTACGATACATTACCCACCATCGGGATTCGCCCGACGATTGACGGCCGCCGCCTTGGCGTCCGTGAATCCCTGGAGGATCAGACCATGAACATGGCCAAGGCTGCCGCTGCCCTCATCGAGGCCAACGTGACGCACGCCAACGGCCAGCCCGTGAAGTGCATCATCGCCGATACCACCATCGGTGGTCCGGCTGAGGCCGCTGCCTGCAACCAGAAGTTCGCTGAGAACAACGTGGGCTGCTCCCTTATCGTGACTCCCTGCTGGTGCTACATCACCGAAACTTTCGAGACCGATGCCACCACGCCCAAGGCAATCTGGGGCTTCAACGGCACCGAGCGCCCCGGCGCTGTGTATCTGGCCGCTGCTCTTGCCGGCTACGCCCAGAAGGGTGTGCCCGCATTCTCCATCTACGGTCACGATGTGCAGGATGCCGATGATACTTCTATCCCTGAGGACGTGGCAGAGAAGATTCTGCGCTTCGCCCGCGCCGGTCTGACCGTGGCTACCCTGCGTGGCAAGGGCTACCTTTCCATCGGTGGCTGCTCCATGGGTATCGCTGGTTCTATCGTTGACCAGAACTTCTGGGAAAGCTACATGGGCATGCGCGTGCAGGCTGTCGATATGACCGAAGTGCGCCGCCGCATGGAGCTGGGCATCTACGACAAGGCTGAGTTCGACCTGGCCATGGAATGGGCCAAGAAGTATGTGAAGATTGGTCCGGACCGTAACCGCCCCGACCTCGTTCTTTCCCCCGAGGAGAAGGAGCGCACCCTGCGCGAGTCCATCCTCATGACCATCATCTTCCGCGACATGATGCACGGCAACCCCTACCTCAAGACCATCGACCGCGAGGAAGAGGGCCTGGGCTTCAACGCCATCTGCGGTGGCTTCCAGGGTCAGCGCCACTGGACGGATTTCTACCCCAACGGCGACATGGCCGAGTCCATCCTGAACAGCACCTTCGACTGGAACGGCCCGCGTGAGGCTATTCCCTTTGCTACGGAAAACGACGCCATGAACGGTGTGTGCATGCTCCTGCTGCACCAGCTTACCGGCCGCGCTGCCTGCTTCTCCGATATCCGCACCTACTGGTCTCCCGCCGCTGTGAAGCGCGTGACCGGCTACACCATGGAAGGTTTGGCCAAGGACGGTATCATGCACCTCATCAACTCCGGTTCCACCGCTCTGGACGGCAATATGCACTCCACCGCTGAGGATGGTACCCCCATCATGAAGAAGACCGGCGAGACCACCCAGGCCGATATCGAGGCTATGATGGGTGCTTCCGAGTGGTGCCCGGCTAACCGCGAATACTTCCGCGGCGGCGGCTACTCCCTCCACTTCGTGTCCAAGGGCAATGTGCCCGTGACCATGATTCGCATGAATCTGGTGAAGGGCCAGGGCCCGGTGCTCACCATCGTGGAAGGCTGGACCTGCGACCTGCCCCAGGAGGTGAACGACAAGCTCGACCAGCGCACGGACCCGGGTTGGCCGACCACCTGGTTTGCCCCCCGTCTCACCGGCAAGGGCGGCTTCAAGGATGTGTACACCGTCATGGCCAACATGGGTGCCAACCACGGCGCCTGGACCTACGGCCACATCGGTGCCGATATCATCACCCTGGCTTCCATGCTGCGTATCCCCGTATACGCTCACAACGTGCCCGAGGATAAGGTGTATCGCCCGGCTGCATGGGACCTCTTCGGCACCGCATGCCCCGAAAGCGCAGACTTCCGCGCCTGCGCCAACTTCGGCCCCATCTACGGTAAGTATTAATTAACCTTATCAGGACAAGCTGCCGGAGGTGCCTCCGGCAGCTTGTCCGCTTTTTTCTTTTATGGCCTACGTACTTTGCTTAGACTGCGGCGCCACGAATGTGCGCGCCATCCTCGTTGATGACAAGGGTCAGCTGGTAGCTAAATCCAGCCAGCCTAATTCTACTGATGCCGGGGCAGAGAACCCGGATTTCCATGTGTGGAATGCAGACCGCATTCTGAACCAGCTGGCTACCTGTGCCCGCGAAATCCTGCCGCAGATTGATGCCGCGCAGGTGAAGGCGGTGACCATCACCACCTTTGGTGTGGACGGCGCGCTGGTGGATGCTGCGGGTGAACTGCTCTACCCGGTCATTTCCTGGAAGTGCCCGCGCACGGCCGAGGTCATGAAGCGCGTGGCCGAATACATGCCCCAGGCTATGCTCAACTCCATTTCCGGCGTGGGTGAGTTTGCCTTCAATACGATTTACAAGCTCATCTGGCTCAAGGAGAACCGCCCGGAGCTGCTGGAGAAGGCCCACGCCTGGCTCTTCATTTCCAATATCCTGGCCCACCGCCTGACCGGTGTGATGGCTACCGACCGCACCATGGCCGGTACTTCCCAGATGACCGACCTGGTCACCGGCGACTGGAGCAGCGAGATTCTCTCCGCCATCGGCGTGAGTAAGACTCTTTTCCCGCCCATGGTGAATGCCGGCGAAGCTATCGGTACCCTCACCCCCGCCGCCTGCGAGCAGCTGGGGCTTCCGAATGCAGTGCCGGTGGTTTCCACGGGCCACGATACTCAGTTTGCCCTCTTCGGCAGCGGCGTGCAGGAGAACCAGCCTTTCCTTTCCAGCGGCACCTGGGAAATCCTGATGCTGCGCACGGCTAAGGCCAGCCTGGAGACTGAGGACTACGCCGCCGGTGCCACCGTGGAATACGATAGCAAAGCCGGTCTGCTCAACCCCGGTCTGCAGTGGATTGCCAGCGGCATCATCGAGTGGGTGAAGGCTACCTGCTACAACGGCGAAAGCTTTGATACCATGGATGCCGAGGCAGAGAAGATTGCCCCCGGCTGCGATGGCGTGAAGCTTATCCCCGATTTCCTGCCCAGTGATGCCGTGCCCGGCAGCATTCAGGGTCTGGTGCTGGGCCGCACCCGCGCCCACATCTACCGCGCCGCCATGGAGGCACTCACCCTGCGCCTGAAGCAGCGCCTGGAGAAGCTGGAGAAGGTGGGCGGCTTCAAGTCCACCGACCTTCTACTGGTAGGCGGTGGCGCCCGCAACAAGGTATGGACGCAGATGCGCGCCGATATCCTCGGCCTGCCTATCCGCATCTCCAATGTATCCGAAAGCACGGTGCTGGGCGCGGCCATGTATGCCTTTGCCGGTGCCGGTGTGTTCGATTCCCCCGAATCCTGCCGCGATGCATTCGGTATCACCTACACCACCATCAACCCCGGCGAACAGCGCCCCGCCTACGCCGAACTCTACAATTAATCCTTAATCCTTAATCCCTAATCCTTAATCCTTGTATTATGGCTAATCCCGAACTCTACATCAAACCCGCTCTGCCGGACCGCATCTTCCCCTGGGAGAACTACGACCCGCAGACCCGCGAAGAAATCGACGCTTTCTTCAACAGCCCCGAAATCCGCGTTATCAAGGAACGCATGGTCGATATGGGTCGCCGCCTCTGGGCCCGCGAATACGTGGACGGCAACGGTGGTAACCTTTCCGTGCGCGTGGCCAAGGACCTCGTGCTTTGCTCCCCCACGCTCTGCTCCAAGGGCTTCATGACCGTGGACGACATCTGCATGGTGGACATGAACGCCGGCCAGCTCTGCGGCTACCGCCCCGCCACCAGCGAGGTGAAGACCCACATCGCCATGATGAAGGAAGTAGGCGTGAACGCCTGCATCCATGCTCATCCCCCGTGCTGCAATGCCTTCCTCTTTGCCGGCATGGTGCCCCCGAACGGCATCAACCCCGAGGCCGATATCTTCCTGGGCCAGATTCCGCTGGCTCCCTACGGCACCCCCGGCTCCCCCGAAACCGCTGAAGCCGTGGCCAAGGCCTGCCACCAGAGCACGGTGGTATTCATGGAGAACCACGGCGTCATCACCGGTGCCCGCCACATCGAGGAAGCCGAGTGGTTCATGGAGAATGCTGATGCTTACTGCAAGATGGTGCTCTTTGCCGATATGCACGGCGGCAAGCTGAACCAGGTGAACGAAGCCGGCATTGCTGATTTCCTCGCCATCCGCAAGAACATCGGCTATTCCGTACCCGAAGGTCAGCCCCTGTACAACTTCCGCGAGTACAACGGCTACACCATGGGTATCGCCGGCGAGAAGAAGGACTAAGTTTCCGTTCAAGTCTGATATTACACGCGCCGCATCGGTCTTGTGCCGGTGCGGCGTATTTGTAATCAATTGGTTATATTTTAGCGTGTAAAATTTCAAGTTGTACTTGAAATTTTACACGCTGCGCTATTCTTCGCTCAGGGGGCTATTACCCTCAGTAGCCTTTGCTCAGTTCCAGCACAACCGCATCGTGGGCGCGGTAATATTCTTTCTGGAAGGGTTTGAACTCTTCTTCCAGCCTGGGCTGGATTTTCTTCAACATGGCCAGTTCCTGTGTGGTTTGCCAGGGATACACCGATTCAGGCTCGTAGATGAGCTCCTGTAACCGGGCCAGCGCTGCATCTCCCTGAGCCCGCAGCTTCTCCAGTTCGTCCTGAGCTTTCTGCCAGATGTTCTTGCGAGCACGAGTGCGCTGTTCTTCTTGCCTGAGCTCGTCAATATCCAGACTATCGCGCTGAACTTTCTGCCCGGGCTTACTTAACTTCGCGGGAGCAACCTTGGAGATTTCCGACTGGCAGGCCGCGCGAAGCTCGTCGTATTGTCTGCTCAGCTGGGCTAATTCAACAGCCAGGTCATGCAGCCCGAGCTGCTCGCACACCTGCTGGTAAAAATGCTCATCCGGCTGAATGGGGGTGTTTTCTGCCTGGGAGTCTGGTGCAGGGGGCGCTGCCGGCTCTGCCAGCTGCGTTCCGGAGTAGAAGATGCCCGCCGTCCCCAGCAGAAGAGCCGGAATACCCCACAGCAGATACATGCGGCGTCTGCGGACCAGCACCAGCGGCGTCTTGTCCGCCTGCAGCCACTCCTGCCACTCGCGGGCAGACTGGCAGCGTTCCTCGGGCGAGAGCGCCAGATTCTGCATGATGCTTTGCTCCAGCAAGGTAGCGCCGGGGGGCAGGGGAGCCAGGTCGTCTGAGACCAGGCGCTGCTGGGCCGGTTCGGGCGCGTTGCCGGTCAGCAGTTCATACCAGGTGGCTGCCAGAGAATACAAATCTGTCCACGGGCCTATTTTCCCCTTGCCGCTTACCTGTTCGGGCGAGGCGTACGCGGGGGAGAATTCCCCCTGCGTCGTTGTATCCACCTTCGTGGCGCGGTTCAGCGCCGAGCCGAAATCCACCAGCATCGGGTTGCCGTCTGCATCGAACATGATATTGCCCGGCTTGATATCGCGGTGGATAATTCGGCGGCTGTGCAGGTACTCCAGGGCAGAAAGGATAGATACCAGCCACCGGGTCGATTCTTCGGCGTCCACGTTTTCCCCCGCGGCTATCTTATCGCGCAGGGAGCCGCCCTCCAGCCAGGGCATCACATAAAACATACTTCCCGCCGAGCGGAATATATCATACACCGGCACCACTTGCGCATGGTGCAGCCCCGCCAGCGTCTGAGCCTCCTCATACACATCATTGCTGGCGGTCTCATAACTCGCACGCAGCGATTCCGTATGCGGCTGCACCACCCCGGTCTGCAGGTCACGGCGACACAGAGACACCGGGAAACACTCCTTCACCGCCACCGGGCGGTTCAGCTTCTCGTCCCACGCGCGGTACAAAATACCGAAACCGCCCTGCGAAGCGGCCTCTATCAGGCGGTACTGCCCCAGCTGCGCGCCGGGCGGCAAAGCATCTACAGAACCATTCATACGGATAGCTCGTCAGTCTAAAAATCAATTCCCCAGGCGCGGCACCTCATCTGCCAGGAACTCAGAGAGCGTCTTGCCCTGCGCAAAAGCCCGCTTCTCCAGCGCGGCGCGCGTAGTGGCATCCAGACTCAGCGTAATCTTCGTCTCCTCTTCCACCTGCACGCGCCCCGGCATCACCAGCGGCAGCTCCTTCACCATCTCGCGGATGATATGCACCTTCGCTGCCGGTATCAGCTTCTTGGCCATCCAGTTGCGAACCGTTGCCTCCGATACATAGCAACGCTCCGCCAGCCAGGCATAACTATAGTTGTTTGCCTTCAGCCAGATTTTGATGCTTTTTTTCAACTCGGACTGGTCTTGCGTCTCCACGGTGTAAAAGTAGCATTTTCGACACACATTTGCAAGCCGATTGTGTTCAATTTACCCGAAAATCAACCTGCATCCTGCAAATGAAGTTGACTTTTTCGCGCTTTTGCTACATATTATCTGACAGGAAATAGCCTTATGACCACTAATATCATTTTCACCTGCCCAGCCTGCGGCAGCCATGAACTCATGAGCATTCAGCAAGCCGTCCACCGCACGCCGATTACCCTCATGCGCACGGCCGGCGGAGAGTGGTCAGGCATACCCAGCGGCAGCATCCAGGAACTGCGCGGCAGCACCTTGGGCTACCGCTGCGCCAGCTGCCGCTACCCGGATATCCCCAACCACGACACCAACGGCGGTTTCCACTGGCAGACGCTCGACCACGTAGCCGCCGCCGGCGTACTCAGCACCCCGGGGGATGCACCGCTGCCCAGCATCACCGCCACCATCTGCCAGCCGGACGGCACCACGCGCCGCATCACCCTCACCCCGCCGCACCCCGGCACCCTCACCGTGCCCGAGCGCGCCGCTATCCTGGCCGCCCACCACGCCCCCGCCGGCTCTGTCCTCCTCGTCGAAGGGGAGTGAATATCGGCAAAATAATGAACAGTTTTACACAAAATTCCCTCTCTACCCTTATGGACGAAAATATTCCGAAGACCGTTGAAGAAATCGAAAACTCCAAATGGTTCAAAAAGCTCAACAAACCCGAAATCATCGCCGGGCTTGAATCCGGTGCTGAGCTCTGGCTCAAGAAACACGGCACGAAAAGCAAAGTAGGCAAGCAACTGCACGCTGCGCTGCAGCTCTACCGCCAGAGCAAAGCCGGCAATGTGCTCACCCCGCGCAATGTCGCCATTCTCACCTTCAGCATCCTCTATGTCGTGTGGCCCATGGATGCCCTTGCCGACATCATCCCCGTCATCGGCTGGATGGATGACATCGGCGTGCTCTCACTCGTCTTCACCGCCATCATCTCCAGCATGGCCACCATGGGCAAAAATCCGGGAGAAGAGCCGGAGCCTGAACTTCCCGAAACACCCGCCGACCAGCCGGCGGATGCAGAAAAAGCCCCATAAGCCCCCAGCTCCCCATGCTCAAACACTTCATCAAGGACATCGCCGCGCGCAAGGCCATGATTCTGTTCAGCGATACCCTGCTGGGCCGCGCCATGCTCCGCAAGGGCGTGGAGCTCGCCAGCCGGGAGCTGGGCATCCCCCTCGATGTGCAGCCGGACTCCACCGATCGCGAATTCTGGCACATCCGCGCCGGAGCTCCCACCGCCCCCCTCTGCGTCAACATCCGCGTGCATGCCGAAACCCTCGCCGAGCTCATCGAGTTCGGCGCGAATGCCTGGCTCGAAGGCAGAAAACTCCACCTCCACCGCGATATCCTCCCCCTCCTGGCGAGGCATATGCAAGCTGCAGAGCAGACAATCAACGATGGAATAAGTGGGCCCGAGACCGACACCAAACGTTGATACGAGCCAGCCATAAGCGCCAGCTCAGTAACTTTCCGGAATAGATTTTCCGGGAGAGAAAGCGGTGCGTATAAATCCCCACCACCAGGCTGAGAGCTACACCACCCACGGTACATAAGGCACCACTTCCCAGCGCTGCCACAGCGGTGCCTGTGGCCATGGCTGCGCCGCTGGTTCCGGCGCCCACCAGCAAGCCCCGCTTCAGCCCGGCGCTGCCCTCCTGCTGCTGTTTCCATGCCATGGTGAGCGCAATGGCTGCGGCACACATGCTGATGGGATTGGCCGCCAGCGCACCCGCCAGTCCGCTGGCTGCTGCCAGTTCGGCCAGTTTCTTCACATCTCTCTGTTTACAACCAACCACCACAGCAGCGGTGGAAAGCACCCCGCTGAACAACTCCAGACTATTTATCTGCAGCATATCTCCCAGCCAGTCCTTGGGAATGTGCAGATACTCATTCAACCAGGTGCTCATGGCGTGGAACTGCCCTGGTTCCAGAGAAACTACCGGCAGACCGGAAACAGAGAACAAATCCTTTCCCAGATGCTGAGCTGTGCCCATGATTTCCTGCCACAGGGAATCATCCGGCAGCGCTTTGGAGGCCTCCTCAAATGCACCGAAAATATCATGCTGCCCATCCACCAGATGATGCAGTTTCGAGCCACCGGTATGCAGGCTCAGGTAGACGCTGTCAATCGCCTTATCATACACCGTGGTGTTCGGCGTGTTAATCAGCTCCGCCAACCGCTGCGCCAGCCCATGCCCACTGGCCGACCCCAGAACAGGGTCGGCCAGCAGACCACCTTTGTGCCATCTGAAACGGGGAAGTCTCATGACTTCGGTGGCAGAATCTGCAAGGAGCCCCCGTCGGCCGGTATGGTGTATGTGCCGGGGCCTGTGCCGATTTCTGTTCCATTCAGTGTCACGGAACTACCGGAAGGTATGTCCGTAATTTCCAGTTCCACCTTCCCGTTCGAGGTCGGTTTCAGTTCGATTTTGCGGGGTGCGCTGATGGTGTAGTCCTTCCCTTGCATCTTCAGATGCATAGAGATGTTTGATATCTTCAATTCCAAGGTCGCGTATGTAGTCTCGGCCTTGTTGCAAAATATAATTATCGAGCATAGTACTACTGCTACTAACACGATGCCGATAAGAGCGCATCCCGCGTTGAATTTTTTTGTTAAATCATGATCCTTAATTTTCTTTGTGAAGTCACTGTTGCTTAATTGTTCTAACTTGTCGACTGCGAATTTGTAAGCTACACCACGTTCATCCCCTTTTCTTGCTGTTTCCTGTATGAAAGGCGTAAGCTTCATTCGCGTGCCTGTGTCACCGGTGGTGATGATGACATCGACATCGTTCTCCAGCCCTTCCACATAGGCCTCGTCAAACAGAAGGCGCATTCCGTCCTGGTCGCGCAGGGCATATGTCTGCAGATGGCGTCGAATCTCCTCAATCTCGGTCATTGAGGATTTGTCAACCTCTGCATAACAGGCGCTGCTGGCCGGGGTCCCGGGGATTGCAAGAGCGGCGCGGGCGATAGCGGATTCGGCCCACTGCTTTATTTTATCGAACTGAAGCAGTGGGGTGTCATCTTCTGCCACACCGTAGCATTCTGCCAGCTCTGCACAGTATCTGGCCGATTTAATGCTCGATATTTTCTCCAGCGGCAGAGCCAGGTACGCGAGAGCCAGTGCTCGGATCTGAGCCTCGGACTCAAGCTCGTCAAACCTGACGCTCAGTCTGATACGGCGGCCGTTCACGTCCTTCTTCTCCGGTAGCCACAGATTGAACATGGTGGCAGACCAGACGCCGTTAATTCTTTCGGCATAGAAGGCGAAGCTGGCTGTGTTTTCCGAAATAACGGTGCGAGGACGAGTGGTGCACAGCCTTCCGGATTCGGCGTACCAATCGTAATCGTTTGCCCTAGTGGCTGTTTCGACCGATATTATCATAAGATCCAGGCAGCTTCATCATCAATGTTAAGTAATTCCTGCGCTAGCTGTTTGGCTCCTTCCTCGGCGATATCATAATGAGTGAGGCCAAAGAGGTCAGCTAATTCATCCATCAGGCCGCCGCGACCTTGCTTCATTTTGATTATGGAGTTAATCAGACCACCGGTCAGAGCAAGGCGCAGCGGCGTCACACAGTTTACCGGTTTATAATCACCGGTTCTTACAAATTGAGCTTTGCCTGTTGTGGGGTCGTATGTCTGGAACTTGACACCTCCGAGGGTCTGGACCGGGACAATCGCAATAGGAATTTCCTTTTTCCTCAGTAGAGCGATGACATCATTGTATCTTTCCTTCACTTTCTCCAGCAGGAGTTCTTTCTGATTCCAATAGGCTTCACAACGGGCAAGCACAATGACGACAAGGTGGAAATGGTTTTGGAATGATGTCATTGCTGTGTTGTAGAAGTCATAAATCTTTTCGGGTCTGTTTCTCCTTACGTGCATGCCCATTCCCTTCATCATGGCGGGGGTGTCAACTGTGAGGAAGCTTACCATGGAATTGCCGAGAATCTGATTTACTTTTGCGGCTTCATCCTCGGTAGCCTCGTGGTCATACCAGCCGCCAGGTAAATCAATGAAGCGGAAGGGATACAGGAAGCTCTTCATATTGAATGTTGCCTGCTTGCTGTATCTCCCGGTGAAGATGAATTCTCGTCCATCGGCATTCTCGCCTGTGTAGGCCTGGGAAGTGCCTCCGAGGCCATGGGCTTGAACCATCTGGCCCATTCCTGTGTCGTCAAAGATGCTCAGCATGTCCTCCCATGCCGCACCCAGAGTCTTGGAGGTAAAGCGGCCGGCTGTAGTCTGCTGGTCGATAAAGACATCGGCACAATGGCCCTTTTTGAGCTCCTGGCTCATGGAGGCCAGCATGGAGGTTTTGCCCACGCCGCGGGGGCCGACAAAGCAGATGTTCAGCGGGGGAAAGGTGTATACGTCGACATTGTCTGTGGAGCGTTCCGGTAAATGAGTGTATTCGTATGATTGCATAGTATTGAGTTATTTGGATAATTTGTTCATGGTTTCAGAGACTTTGGCTACGGCATTGGTCCACCTGCGGTTCATGGCGAAGCGGGACTGCTCGTTCTGGTATATTTCCGGCCACACGTTGGTTGCATGTTTCTGGTAGAATTCGAACCAGTTATTTTCAGAGACGGATCTGCCGTTGTGTTTCAGCCAGAGCAGGTAGAATTCATCAATCAGTGCGCACATGGCCTGTGTCGGTACGGCATTGACGTCCTTCAGCTCGCCCCCATTATCATCATCGCCGAACATGCTGATAGCCTTGCTGACGGCGATTTTCCAGGCTGACTGCAGGCGTGCTCTGCATTCCTCCAGGGTGGCACCCTGAGTATAGCGGCAGTATTCGAAATCGGGATGCGTGGATCTGGTGGACAGAGCATCCGTCAGGGCATGCAGGCGGGGCATAATCAGCGCACGGAAGGAAAGCTGCGTGTTGAGCAGATTATCAATGGCCCCAATCAGGTGCGTTGCGCGCTCCTGCAGCGTTTCATCCAGCACCTCGCGTAAATCCTGCCAGAAAGCCGGTTGATCCGGGGTGGCGGAGACGAAGTTCAGGCGGCCGCCATCTTCGGCGGTCAGAATGCGCTGCATCTGATCCTTCACGTTATCAGTAACAGCTTTAAGGGTGGAATCCAGAGAGGAGAAGCGTGCAATGAACGCAGAACGAAACTTGTCCCAGCCTTCACCCATCCATTCCTGCGGGTTCTGCTCATCTACAATGTCAGAATCCAGCGCAGGTATATCTGCATACATGGTTGTCAGTGTTTCCTGGATGAATTGTGCGAAGGTCGGTACACCGGCCATGGCAACGCCGGATGCCAGGTCTGCCTGAAGCTGCAGCAGCTTGGCCGTCAGGTTGCGCAGAATCTGCTTCACGTCATTGGTGCGGGTGAAGTGGCTGATCTGGGCATTGCTTATGGTGCGCTGGGCCTTTTTCGTGAGTTCGGTGATGGACTGGCTCAGGTCTGCCAGCAGGGTATCGCAGTGGCTGCTCAGCTTCTTATCCAGCACAGGAAGCTGGGTGACGACATCTCCCAGAATCTTCTGGAAGGCCGCACCCACGGATTCCTTGTCCTTGGCATCCAGGGCAACCACGCCACCGCGAGTTGTTAATTTCCTCTCCAGTTCTTCGATATAGAGAGAGGGAACCTTCTCGTGTGCACTGCGGTTCAGGATGAGATACGCCCAGTCCGGTACATCGAAGAGGGGATAGGCTTTCCTGATGACATTGTAGAAAGCTGCATCTGATTCTCTCACTTCCTGCTCCTTTTCATCGAAGCGGCGGAGCAGGAAGATAAAGTCCATGCCGTTGCCGAGTCTTTCCACCAGTGCCTCCTGGGCGCCGGGGGTAAAGTCGCCCAGACCGGGGGTGTCACAGATCATGACCTTGCCGATATCCGTCTGCGGGAAGCAGCAGTGGATTTCTGCCTTCTTGACAACGTACCAGTTCGTGTATTTGACGCGGCATTCTTCATCGCACTGGGCTACATAGCTGCGGATATCCTTGCGCTCGATACGCAGCTCTGAGCGGCCGAGCAGGTGTTCATACTTATCATAATTGGCTTTCAGCTCTGCCAGACGCTCCAGCTGCATGTGCTGTTCCTTTCTGGGGAGTTCTGAAATATCAGGCAGACGCAGTGTCCTCAGATCTTCCGGGGCAAACAGACGGGGAAGGTTCAGACTGTTGGTGAACGGTGTGATTACCTCTTGGAGAAATTCATCGCGCGTATAGGGCGTGATGATGGCGTAGGCGTCTCCCTGGGCAACGGTCGGGTCATGACGGAGGTAGGAGCACGCGCCTGTCACCCATTTGAAGCCGGTCGGGATGATGGCCTCATCCAGTCCTGTCAGCGACTGCAGGAATGTGCTCTTGCCCTGCTTGGGCACACCGACGATACCGATGTTCACGGTGTCTCTGGAATAGCGGTTGAGCAGGTGCTGCAGCTCCATCCTGAGAGTGTTGATTTTCTCGCGGATGCTGGAGATGTTGCCATCGATTTCCCGCAGTCCGGCTGCATCATTACCATTCTCCTGGCTCAGGATATATTCCCGTGTGCGGTTGAGTTCCTGGAGTCTGGTGTCCAGTTCGTTGATGCAGTTGATTTTGTTCTCGATTCCAGCTTTGCTTTGCTGTCGATAGCTGACAATATCCCGGATAATGTTTTCTCGTGTTGACATATTAGTTTTGTTCAGATTCAAAAGGTAAAGGGGGAGTGTTCTGCATAATTCGACCTTGAAGAATGCCGTTGAGCAGGAAGGGTAATCCAAGTGATGCAATTCTGATGATGTTGGACTGCGGTAGCAGTGTGCCTACACCGGCCAAGGCTATCTTGCCGATAGTTTTCTGAACTTGTCTGGATTGTTTGTGACCGACTTTGCACATGCGGCTCATATGTTCGCAGTTGTTCCAGATGAGATTGTATCTGCCCCATTCTTTCTCGTGGCAGTATATCCAGACAGCGCGGTTGCGTGCCAGTTCCCGGGATATCGCGGTATCCCGCTTGTACGGAAGGGGGCCTCCGGGCTCAGTATTCGGGGTGATGTCGCAAAATGTTGCTATGGTATCAAGCTTGATGCGGTTTTTCCTTTCCGGTACGCGGGATGTTGCAAAGTGTATGACCCAGTTGTCTTCTATGGCAATGCCGTGGTGGATGAAGTGCAGCAGCTCCGGGTTGATGGAACCGGGAAGGAGCTTCGGCAGCTTGATATCTGTGGCCTCTTCAGCGAGTTCTAGTAGTTCACTAGCGGTGTAGTACAGGGGGGTCCACCAGTGCTGACCTATGGAGGGATCTGTCTCGCAGCGTTCCATTATGGAGTGTGAAAACAGACACTCGTATACGAAATCATCTCCTGGGTAGCTTCGCAGGTTCAGATAAAGATTCCCCATGGCGCGTTCTGCCCGGTTGCTCACCGCTTCCAGGTTGTTCGCTTTACCTTCTTTATACTCTATGGTGTAGAGTGTCCACCCTATTGGGCAGAATGTATTTATGGGAGATGATGTAATCTCAAAGCGGGGGGCATGCATGTCATTGCATCGGCATTCCTGGAATATGACTTTCGCATTGTGTGATGCAATACCGAAACGTATCCCCGTGGGAAGCCCGGTTCGCCGGAGCAAATCTGCAGCCTGCACAGCTACTACGGGAGTGCCGGCTGCGAGCTTGTGCATCTCGCAGAAAGGAATCCGGGTAGTTTCCAGGGAGCTGCTCCCTTCTAGTGACTGCATAAAAGATCCGAGCATAAGCAAGTTTTTACCAATATAGCGCCGCCGCTACATGTTGTCAAACCTAAAAGCTATAGTTATAACTTCTATATCGCATTTTCCTAAGGTTTTGTAAGCAATAGAAACACCAACAACAATTGGGAAGCCACCCCTCTGCCCGATAAATGGGAATTTGGCGGGCTGAAAGCCCGAGGAATTTTGAGCCCGTCAGGGCGACACTTTCCGTAGCCCAGGGCGTGAGCCCTGGGTTTGACGAAAAAATAGACCGGAACCCCGCCAGCTGGCGGGGTGGCAGATTCGCATGAACGTTCCGTTTATGTTAAGCATTGATTATTTGCATATCAACGCGCATCCACGTCTGCCACCCACTCCGCTCCGCTCGGGGTTCGGTTACTATTTTCACTTTACCCCAGGGCTTCCGTCTTCGCCCTGCGGGCTACGCCGAGACTGGTACGCCCTGGGCTATTGAACTTACCGCCCCGCCAGTAGGCGGGGCTCGGAATTCCGCTCGCCTGCGGACGCAGTCCCCCGGAATACGACAAAAAGCAAGGCAACTCACTGATAATGCACTTTCTGCCATCCTTTCCGAATCTTCGTTAATTTTTCAATTTACCCGGAGCTTGGGGCTTCGGGTCGCGAATTCGCTCGCTTGTTACGCTTTCACGCCCGCCATGCTCCCCCCTAGCAGCGCTCCCCGTCTGCTATTACACCATTCATCACTCATAATTCATTGTCTCCATTTCCTCGTTTATGCCGCCAGGGTCTATAATCCTCACCATCCTTACCAGTACTCATAATGTGCATTAATAATTCCATACTGCTCAGAAATTGCCTCATATCTTTTCTGATCATCTTGACCATGGTACATGAATATCCATTTTGAGTCCCGTGTTTTAGGAATGATGACCTCTTGAAAATATTCCATATCGTCATTGCCCATGGAAACCCCCATGATATGTACTTCCTCAATGTGGATGTCTCCAATAAAAAACTCCATCTTTCGGCGAGCTTTCTCTATTTTCTTTGTAGCAAAGATGATATCCGTCTCCAAATCATATATGGCAGGCGCGATAGCTGTATAATAATACTCGTCTCTTTCATATTGCCTTTGCAGTTCTCGATATACGCCTGATGGAGACACTCGAGATGAACCAAACAGGATATTTTCATTAAGGAATTTCTCTCTTTCCGATGCAGGCATTTGATTCATTTTGTTTTTTACATCTCGCAGCCTTCCATGCACATGAAAAACACGCTCTTCATCTATCCCGTATATACATTCGAGCACATCCGTGTAGTTGAATGTAATAATTTTGGAATCTTCACTAATGTTAACTTTGCCTGACTTTACGCAATGAGCGAAATCCATTGAAGTCAGCCACCTGTAAAAACAGGTTGTTGTGAATTCTTTTAAGAACATAAACAACTCACTTTCCTGCTCTTGTATCAGGTCACTCTCATCAAACTCCGCATCGGGGTCAGGATAGTTAACATCTACAATTTCGCTCATAACAGTTTCATAACTCAGAGTGAGGCCATCTTCCACATTACTCCAAAACGCATCTTCGCTAAATAATGGACATTGAGCCCGTTCAAGTAAATTCCTTAATTTCTTTAACAGATCTGCATTTTCTCTAGCTAAAAAGTCCCGATAATGGCAATAGCTCGTTTTCAAGCCATGGTGCAAATCAAACCCGTTTCCACAAACATATAATACCATAATGACAATTTCCTTACATCTTGCAAGGTAAGTATAGGCGGCAAACTCTTTCTCGTCAAGTCCTTCACACACCACCGGTTAATGTCTGCAACATATCTCCTAATGATTTTGCAAGCAATAGAAACATCAACAATGTTTTAGATAAAGGTTTCAGCACCACATGGTTCATTCACAAAAGCAACCGGCCTGCATGCTTGGGCATGCAGGCCGGTTGAAGTTTGTGCTATCGGGAACCCCGTTATTAGCGGGAGTATAGCTCAACGATGAGCTGCACGTTCACGATGGGGGTTATTTTCTGTTCGCTGAAACCAGCGATGCCGCAGCCAATCGGGGTGACGAGGAAATGAAGTTCCGGGTGAGACTGGGCAAATGCGATAAATGTATCGACATAGGGGGCTATGGTTTCCACGCCACCCTGCATGGTGGGAATGGCATAGCTCTGGCCTTGCAGGCCTTCGCCTTGTCCCCAGATGGCGCCGAACTTGTTGTAAGCAAAACGAGCGGCACCACCGGCATGCCTGCCTGCCAGGTTGCTGCCGAAAACGAAAACCTCATTGTCGCGCAATTCCGTTATCATTTCCGGTGTGAACTTCATTCTTAGTCTCCAGCAGATTTCAAGCAATCCAACAAATTTCGCAATACACTTTTCGTCTCCTTATCTTGCATATTTTCTTCAACCTTACTCACATTTTGCAACAGAGAGTCAAACAGCGAAACCTGATTGTCTTTCAAATCCCTCAAATGAGAGCAGAACGAGGAAGTATCTATCATCACGCTCGTCAAGATAAACCGGCTTAACGACATTAACTGTCTATCTGAATCCCGTTGCTTTGATAAGCATACGTTCTCCAGCAAAATACACACATTCAATAGTAGCTGAATCCATGATTTGGAAGGCATCTCCTCAATAGTCAGCAATTTATCCTTCAAGGTTTTCGAAAGTGCGTGCATACTCTCGTAATCAAACTGGCACTGCAAATAACATTGCAGCCATCTCGCATTCATCAGCTTCATCAAACCGACATTATCTGTTTCACGAGATAAGTACTTGCAAATATGCAGAGTATACCTGAATTCCATTGTCTGCTTAATTTTTGGATGCAAACAATTTCCAGATTTCGGTGCTGGTAATGCTCCGTAGCCTTGGCGACAAGTTTTACCAGCATCGCAATATATGCCATTGCACAATCGCACCAAAGTTTCGGGGGGTATACAATCCATGAAAGAGAGCGTCAATTCCACCAAGGACGAATCATCCGGCAAATCCTTATCACCGCTTACAGCCAGGAGACTTATCATCAAACGCTCTTTATCAAAATACGAATTGTCATGAAAGTCAGCAAGAGCCCCCAGCTCACCTTTCAGGGTAAATATCAAGGGTTCAACATTGCCTCCTTTTCCATAGGCCATGAACAGGACATGGTTCAATAAGTCCTCTGCCGCTTCCTTGATATTCCCTTCGTTAATCTCGCTAAAAGCCTTCTTCAAAACTCCTTCTATCGTCAAGGGAGTGCCGTTCATATATGAAACGGCATGCTCACAATCATTAACAGAAAGCTGATTTCTACGGCTGTATTCCTTCCGATATGCCCAGTCAAAATGAATTTTGTCACCATATACTTTGCTCGTCACTACAGAGTTTATCAGCCTATTACTATCAGTCATTAAATCTGCTTTTTTCTGAGTAGGAGCAACCAGCGTTTTGCCTCCATTCTGCGTTTCCATAAGGTTCTTCTCATAGTCCCAATCCTCCTCTAAACGTGCGGGATGATACAAACGCAGTATTTCTGTCGCCACCGTCATCAGCAGATAGTACGAATCTTCAATGTCAAGTTGATTCTGAGCTGACGACATTCTCGGCTGGAAATATTCCCTGTACAGGCTCTCGCACAAATCTGCCACTCGCTCCACCTGACGGGCGTAATCAAACTTCAGCTCCAATCCGTTCTTGATTATGATGGCCTTTGACTCATCCCCAAACTTTTGTGAGTACCAATCATAATAAGAATTCAATGCAGCCACTTCGTTTTCCGGCATTATTTCTATCCGACCAAACACTTTTTCGATAAAACCTTCAAACGATGTGTAAGCGATTCGAAATGAGTTGCATTTCTCTTTCATTTCGGAGTGCGAAAAGGAACATATCACCACCAGAAACGGTAACTTTTTCAACCTCTCGACCAGAGACAACATACCACCAATAATTTCTGCATTAGATCGTTCGACATCATCCAGAATAAGCAAGGCCTTTCTTTCGCCATATCGCCGACGCATCCATGCTGTTATTCTCTCTGCATTTTCAACACTTCCTGTCTCACTGCGCACGAAATCGAATAGTGATTGCACTATGGGGACGCCTATGAACTGCGTTGTTTTCAAAATAGACAGAACTGCACGAGAAAGCAACCCGGCATCGAGCAAATATCGCGGCAAACGCCAACCAGTCAGAGAACGGGACAAAGCATCTGCTACTCCATTCCACGCACTTTCGATATCCTTATATTGCCACATGCTTACCTTGCAAATAACAAATCGGTCCCGATACAAATTATCAGCGGGTGCATCATCAAACAGTATTTTTCTGTAAGGCAGAGACAGACGAGCAGCGAGGTATTGAAGCAAATGGGTCTTTCCATGGCCCCAACCAGCAACCAATGCAATCACCGTCGCCTCATCACCCTGTTCATGTGCATACCTACGTATCGCCGAGTGCATAGTTGCATAATATTTTTCCCTACCCAGTTCAACATGCAGATGATGCGCATCATTATATCCTGCTGTAACCCTCCACCACCAACGCAAGAAGCCCCAAAGCAACACAGCCTGCAACAACACAAAATAATCACCATACTCCTCCGCAATACAAGAGCCTGCTCCCCGCAGCCACAATACAAAAAGCACTACATATATTAGTTGCCGCCGCATTTTAACACCGAGACTGTGGCAACTTATCATGTAACCCTCGTGTTCCCGTGTAAACAAGTAAATCCAGAAAGAGTAGTATGTTAAAATGAATGCAGATTCACAGCGTCCACTATAACAATAATAAACACCACAAACCACAGAACTGATCGCTGCAAACACCAATACATTTCCCCAAAATAACCCACGATGATATAATCTATGCCAATCGGACAAAGGACAAAGATTGCCGGATTTTTCATCATGCTTCAAAGGCATAAGCCGCAATAATCCATCAAACGCTTTCAAAAGCATACGACTCAGAGCATGAACCAACTTCGCTAGCATTATCGGCAGCAGGGCTAGTCCAGCCATGACCATAAGCAGCACCTTAGCATCATATCCAGCCAGAACCTCTGCTATCCATTTGCAGTCTTCCGAAAGCGAGGATGAAACAACTTCGACGAACGCAACGTAGGATGATATCATACAGATACTTTATCGCACGTTTCTAACTAAGCAAGTCAAATATAACAATTGAAGCAAATATACTGAAATCAATCGAACTCTTGTCATTATCCCCGCTTTTCGCTCCGGGTTACTACAGTTTCATGAATATGGAAAAGGGATGCCCCCTCGAGTATTAACCCCAGAGGCAGAGCAGGCCGTAGAGGGCTCCGGCGAAGAGGAGGATGAAGGCAAGGAGGTAGCCGAGGAATTGGAGGTAGCGGTAAAGCATGTATAATTACGAGTTACGAATTACGAATTACGAAGTGCGAAGTGCGAAGTGCGAAGTGCGAAGTGGGAAGCGGGAAGTGGGAAGTGGGAAGTGGGAAGTGGGAATTACGAAGTGGGAAGGACGAATTACGAATCACGGGTTACGAGTTATCCGGCTTCGAGTCGGGGAAGTTCCCCGCTTTCTACGCCGAGACTGGCGAAAGGGGGAGGAGAAAAGAGAGTTATGAGTGGGCGGCGTGGATGCGGAGGATTTCCTGGGCGATGGCGGTGAGGAGGCCTCGTTCGTTGTGCAGGTCGAGCCAGGCGAACTGGCCGTTCACGTTGAATTCCAGAAAATGGAGGGTGCCGTCGGCATCGCGCAGGAAGTCAAGCCGGGAGAAAGAGAGACCGGTGCGGCGCATCATGCGGCAGATGGAGTCGCTCTGCTCAGGTGTCAGTTCGCAGGGTGTCCAGGTGTCGGCGTTGTTGAAGGTGTCGATGCGGCAGTCGGTGCTGTCGCCGCGGGGCATTTCGTAGGCGAAGAGTTTGCCGTTCACGTAGACGACGGTGACATCGTGTGTGGCGCGGCTGAGGCATTGCTGCAGGAACCAGGGGTAGGCGGTATCCAGCCGGGCGGGGTCGACATTGTTGACCATGAGAATCTGCCCGTTGCCCATGGGTTCTACCCCGTTGGTCTTGCAAACGACTTCTCCGGCCAGCTGTACCGGGGCGCGGTGGAGCATCTGCCAGGCGGGCACGGGGAAATATTCTGCCGCCAGGCGCATCTGGCGCATTTTGTACCAGGTGCCGTGCGGGGAGGGATGGATGAGCGCGCATTTGCCGCTGTGAACGGCTAAATCCTTGATGCCGCTCCAGATAAGCAGCACTTCGTTGCGCAGCCAGGCTTCCGGGCAGCCTTCTGCCGGCACATCGATGCGGGGAGGGTCGAACATGACCTTGCGGTCGTACACGGCGCCTACTTCACACTCCCGGCAGGAGCGCCCGGTGGGGTCGCGCAGTTCGTAGCCGGTGGCACTGATGCTCCAGCTGTAATCCTGCCAGAGGTCGATATTGAAGCGGAATACATCGGCATGCGTCTCCAGATGCGGCATGAGGAGGTCGGTGGTGGCATCACGCCGGTTGGAAAGAATCAGAATCATGGGCGTGTTTTTTGGGGGGGGTACAGGGGAAAATCAACGGGGGCAGCGCTGCCTTTTTTGACACCGCTGCCCCCCGAAATACCAGGATCAGCATCAGAATTGCTGCCAATCGTCAATCTGGAATCCCTGGCCAATCCAGCTTGTTGTGGCGCGAACCATCTGGCCGGCATCGAACTCGCCTTCGCCCACGCCTTCGGTGGCCGTCTGGGATTCCCAGTTGTACACGTAGGAGGTGGTAACTTCCGGAGCCACGGCCTTTTCCTGAGCATCGGCCACCATGAAGGGGCTGAGCGTTGCAATAGTAAGAGATGTAATGGTCATTGTTATTGATTGGGGTTGGTATTTTCCTGATTGTGTCTCATTAGTGAGACGAATGTAGAATCAGGCTGCTTTTAATATAGCAAAACAAGTGCAGAAGTCAATACAAATGCGATAAAAATAAATATGAAAATAGCAATAACGTTACAATTCTGCGTTTTTGCGGGGTGGAGCAGGGGGGCATGCATCCACAGTCATGCCGGAGAGGGCAAAAAGAAACCAGGCCATTCCCGTTGGAATGGCCTGAGTCATGAAAAGTTTTGGTGTTGTCCCGTAAGATTAGCGGATGGTCTTCACGGTTACAGCTTCCTTACCCACGCGGCTGCGGAGGTAGTGGAGCTTGGCGCGGCGAACCTTACCGCGGGTTACAACCTCAATCTTGGCAATCTTGGGGGTGTGGATGGGGAAGGAGCGTTCCACGCCTTCGCCGTAGGCAATCTTACGAACGGTGAAAGCCTCGTTGATGCCGGCGCCACGCTTGGCAATGACGATGCCCTGGAAGATCTGCACGCGTTCCTTGCCACCTTCAATTACGCGGCAGTGCACCTTTACGGTGTCGCCAACGTTGAAGGGCGTTACATCGTCCTTCATCTGCTCTTTTCCGATAGTGTCGAGAATGTTCATCTTGTCTCCTTCTTGTAATTAGTAAATGTTCAGTGAGCCTCCCGGCTCGGGTGGGTGCGCCAGTGTATACTATTTTTTGATTCTTGGCAATGCAAATTTCACATTTTGGTGATTTTTTTTAAATTTCGTGACTGAAAAGGGAAGAAAATAAGCGTGTAATGTGTGCCCGTAGAGAAGATACGGATTGACAAGCGGGGCGGGGTAGTATATAACGCGCGGACACATACAAGGAATCTTTACCATGCCCGCACGCAAAAAATCCATTAAACGCAAGGTCCGGAACTGGACAGCCGCCGATTCTGCAGAACTGTACGGGGTCAATAACTGGAGTAATGATTACTTCAGTGTATCGCGCGCGGGTGAAGTGAATGTACACCTGGTGGATACGGATGGCAGTACGAAGGAGGTGAGTCTGCCGGAAATCATGAGGGGGTTGGAGGAGCGCGGCACGAATGTGCCGGTGCTGTTGCGCTTCCGCGACCTGCTGCATGCCCGTATTGATGAGCTGAACAAGAGTTTTGCCAAGGCAATCAAGGCAGCCGGCTATACTGGTAAATACCGAGGGGTGTACCCCATCAAGGTGAATCAGCAGCGCATGGTGGTGGAAGAGGTGGTGGCCCACGGTCAGAAATACCACTACGGGTTGGAGGCCGGCTCCAAGCCGGAGCTTATCGCCGCCATGGCTTATATGCGCGATGCGGATTCCTTCCTCATGTGCAACGGGTACAAGGATGATGAATTCATCGACCTGGCGCTCATGGGTATGCGGATGGGGATGAAAATCTGCCTGATTCTTGAGATGCCCAACGAGTTGCCTGCCATTCTTCGCCGGGCTGAGGCCCTGGGTGTGGAGCCGATTCTGGGTGTGCGCGTGCGCCTGGCTTCCAAGGGCTCCGGGCATTGGAGCGAATCAGCGGGTGATAAGTCGGTGTTCGGGCTGAATGCCGCCCAGGTCATTGATGTGGTGGATACGCTGAAGGCTGCAGGCAAGCTGCATTGTCTGAAGGCGCTGCACTACCACCAGGGAAGCCAGATTTCCAACGTGACGGTGATTCGTGGTGGCCTTACAGAAGCCTGCCGTATCTATATCGACCTGGTGAAGGAAGGTGCCCCCATGGGAACGCTGGATATGGGTGGTGGTCTGGCTGTGGACTACGATGGTTCCAAGACTAATTTCCATTCTTCCTGTAACTACTCCATAGAAGAATACGCGCGCGATATCGTGGAAGTGGTGGGTGAGCTCTGCACTAAGCACGGCGTGGAGCACCCGACGCTGGTCACGGAATCCGGTCGTGCGGTTTCTGCTTACCACGCGGTGCTTGTGTTCAATGTGCTGGATGTGACCAGCGCCCCTGGCAGCGAGGCTCAGCCGCCCGCCCTGCCGGAAAATGCGAATGATATTCTGCTGGCGCTGGATGAAACGCACCGCATGCTGACCCGCAAGAATATTCAGGAGTGTTATAACGATGCTATCTACTACCGCGACCAGCTGCGCGCTATGTTCCACCATGGCAATGCCACCCTGCGTGAGCGCGGCGTGGGTGAGGCCATTTACTGGCATATCATGGGGCTTATTTCCCGCCGTATTGCGGAAATGAGTGAAATCCCCGAGGATTTGAAGGAGGTGTCCGATAACATGGTGGACTATTACTACTCCAACTTCTCCGTGTTCCAGAGTCTGCCGGATTCCTGGGCTATTGACCAGCTTTTCCCGGTGATGCCGATTCAGCGCCTGGGCGAGCGCCCCACGCAGAAAGCCGTGCTGGTGGATATCACCTGCGACTGCGATGGCAAGGTAGACCACTTCATCGACCGCGAGGACGTGGCCAAGTCTTTGCCGCTGCATGAGGTGGACCCCAAGGAGAACTATTACGTGGCCATTTTCATGGTTGGCGCGTACCAGGAAACCCTGGGCGACCTGCACAACCTGCTGGGCGATACGAATGTGGTGAGCGTGCACCTGGAGAACGGCCGCCCCGTGTTCACGCACGAGGAAGAGGGCGACAGCGTGGCCGATGTGCTTTCCTACGTGAAGTACGATGCCAAGGACCTGGTGGCAAAGTTCCGCACACTGGCAGAGCGTGGTGTGGAGCAGGGGCTCATTTCCCCCCGCCAGCGTCGCGATGCGCTGGAAGCCTACCGCAACGGCCTGAGTGGCTACACTTATTACGAGTTGTAAGTCACGCATTGCACTTGCACAACATTTCCACTTGTGGTATAAGCCCGGGCGCCCGTTTGCCCGGGCTTATATCGTTATGAAAGACTTCCTCCGCAAGCTCAATAGTTATATACCGCAGGGCATTATCTGCCTGGTAGTGGTGTTCGGTTTGTTTGCCTACATTGCCTCCCAGATGGGCACACCGCAGATGCTCAACACCATCATGAAGACAGCGCATGATTTGCTGCTCAACACGGTGTTCTACCTCATGGCCATCTGCGTGATTACCGGTGCCATCGGCCGCCTGTTCGTGGAGTTCGGCGTGGTGAGCCTGCTGGAGAAGATGCTGCGCCCGCTCATGAAGCCGCTGTTCAACCTGCCCGGTGTGGCTTCGCTGGGGGCGGTGCTTACCTTCCTGTCTGATAACCCGGCCATTATCGCCCTGGCGCAGGATAAGCGCTTCAGCTCCTATTTCAAGAAATACCAGTTTATTTCGCTTACCAATTTCGGCACAGCTTTCGGTATGGGGCTGCTGGTGATTGTGTTCATGGTGGGGCAGGGATTCTATGCAGAGCCCTTCATCGGTCTCTTCGGTGCGGTGTGTGGTTGCATGGTGTCCACCCGCCTGATGCAGCGTTTCATTCTCAAGAAGCAGCCTGAGTTTGCCACGGAGGATGCCTGTGAACCTGCGGAGCTGGCAGAAGCCAAGGTGGAGGAGTATACCAAGCCGCTCTTCCAGCGCATTCTGGATTCCCTGCTGGACGGCGGCCGCACCGGTGTGGATGTGGGTATTGCCATTATCCCCGGTGTGCTGATTATTTCCACCCTGGTGATGCTGCTCACCTTCGGCCCGGCGGCCAGTGGTACCTTCACCGGTGCTGCCTATGAAGGCGTGGAGCTGCTGCCCTGGATTGGTGCCAAATGCAGCATTCTGTTCGAATGGCTCTTCGGCTTCAATGACCCGCACCTCATTGCCTTCCCCATCACCGCGCTCGGTGCCGTGGGCGCAGCGCTCGGGCTTATTCCCAACTTCATCAATGCCGGTTGGGTGGATGGCAATGCCATTGCAGTGTTCACCGCCATCGGTATGTGCTGGAGCGGCTACCTGAGCACTCACACCGCCATGCTCGATACCCTGGGGTACCGCCACCTCACCTCCAAGGCCATCTGGGCCCACACTATCGGCGGCATCTGCGCCGCCATTGTGGCCCACTGGATCTATGTCCTGTACACCATTATCTGAAAAATCTTATGAAAAAACTGATACCTGCAATACTGCTGCTGGCTCTGGGGCTGAGCTCCTGCGCCGTGAAGACCGTGACCCGCAAGGAACTGCTGACCCCCACTCTGGCTACGGCCATGGATTCCAGCGAGCTGACGGATATGAAGTACTACGGTTCCGATGCTGAGTACGATTACTTCACCCGCGGTTATACCCGCTACCGTGTGCTGAAGAGCGAGAACTGTCTGCCGGAGAGCGCCCGCTTCACCTTCAACAACTGGCAGGGTGGCAAGCTTTACCGCGATTGTCTGAAGGAATCCGTAGGCAGCAGTCTGGTTTCCAAGCTGCAGAACCTGCTCAACGGTGCTTCTGCCACCAACACCGTGGCTCAGCCGGTGACCACCCAGACCACGACTCCTCAGACCTACCAGCCCAAGACCCAGACAGGTCAGGCTATCAAGAGCATCCTGGAGCAGTACAAGGCCTCCAAGTCTGCTCAGTAAGGTATATTCAGCTTTGGTATATACAAATCCTCGCCCTGCTCCTGCTTGGCGGGGATTTTTATGGAGTCAGAGCCCACGAAAGTGGGCGATAAGCTGTTAGGCAGGGGTGGAGTGAGCGATAGCGAGCGCAACCCCTGATAGATTTGAATAATATTGGAACCCCGTGATAACGGTGGTGACAGAAAGCCCTGATTGCATAAAAAATCAACCGAGCGAAACGTTTTATTCGGAAATCAGGTTGTGTTTTTCTAGGAAATGGCGGAATTCATCCTGAGCTGTTCGTTTTTTATGATGCTCACATTGGTTGATGATATAGTTAATGACGGCATCTACATTGGACTTGCTGACTGAAAATGAGCCGTATCCCTCCTGCCATGCAAAATGGTGGTAATGTGGATTTATACTTTTTATCCACTTGCTGGAGCTCGCTTTAATTGTGCGCACAAAATCGGCAAGGCATATGGTGCATGGTAAGGTTGCAAGAATGTGGATGTGGTCAGGCATACCACCGACTTTGTATGAAACTCCTGACAAGGTGCGGATAATTCCACCAATATAATGAAATATTTGTGTTAAATCTTCTTCTCTGATGATACACGTTTTTTTCACATGAAAAATGATGTGCACGTTTGTGTTGACATATGAGTTTCCCATACAAGATATACAGCATGCTATCACAACAGCAAGATAGGATACAAGCCAAAATTCCCTAAGTGTGCAACAAGAGAGCGTAACAAGTTGACAAAAGGAGCACTGCTTATTACGGTGCTGTCACCACAGGTTCCCTGGGTTCCTATATTTTTTCGATTTTATCAGGGGTTCCATTCGCTGTCGCTCACTTCACCCCTGCCTAATAGCTTGCCGCCCACTCCGTGGGCTTCAATAATCAAAGCCATCGGCCTGCAGCAGGTCCTCGGCGGAGATGTAGGGAATGAGCTCCGTGTCCGGGTGGTTGAAATTGGGCGGCAGGTTGTTTTCGGTGATGAGGGTGTTGCCTTCGGGCAGGGGCATGGCATGGCGGGCATGCGCATGCAGCGCGAGTGAGGGTACCATAATCAGGCATTTGCCGGCTGCTGCTGCCGCGGCCTTTGCCCAGGCGGTGCGGGCCGGGTGATGGTAGGCCGCTACATCGCTGCGCACGGCGGGGGGGATGAGCAGGGCGATATCCGGCTTGTGCTCCTGCTCCAGGGAGCTGAGCGCCGCCGGGGTATCGAGAATGCCGCATTCCTTATTCATGATGCCACCGGTGCAGATGAGCTGCTGGGGCAGGGGAGATTGGGCCAGTTTGCTGAGCAGTTCCGGTGAATTGGTCACCAGGGTGCAGGGCATATCCCCCAGCTGAGAGACCAGCACCAGCGCGAGCGGGTCGCTGTCCAGATACACGCACATACCCGGCTTGATGTGTGCGGCGGCCAGAGCGGCCAGCTGGCAATCCGGGCGGGCAGAGGAATCCTTGCCGGGGGTGGGGAGTATGTATTTTGCGCCGCCGTGGGTGCGCTGAAGCAGCCCCTGTGCCTGCATGTCCACCAAATCCGTGCGGATGGTTTCATCCGTCACGCCGAGTTCGCGGGCGAGGGTGGCTGAGCGTATGCTGCCGCGTTGCTGCAGGATGCGGAGGATATAGGCGCGTCTCTCCTGGGCAACATACATGGGGAAAAAGGAGAATCAGGGGTGGAAGGTGGCGGCAAAGTCCTCCAGCTTGCTGATGAGGAGACCGGCGGCCTCGCAGAACACGGCGGAGACATCCTCGTTCACCCGGCGGCTGCGGGCGCAGAGCTCCTGGATGAGCTTCTGGATAATCTGTACGCGGCGGCTGGCTAAATCCACCGGGAAGGAGGACTGGCGGGTCAGCAGAATGGTAGCCAGAATGTAGGAAACCACGCCGGCATAGCGCTTGATGAAGTCCTCGGCCTCTTCTCGCCCCACGTTTTCGCGAATCATCATGTGCTTCTGCACCAGCGCCGTCAGGCGGGAGGTTTCCTGGAACAGGGGGTGGTGCATGGCTCCCTTAACGGCTTTGGCATGGTCGGGCAACACAAAATCGAGAACATCCCAGTTGCGGTCGCCGTTCTGCTCCGGCGGCATGTGGGCCTCATCCTCCGCGGCCATCTGGTTGAGCAGGTCGGTGCGGTCCATGACATAGGCCTCGGAAAGCTGGCCGTTGATTTCGTGGCGGTATTTGGCGCGGATGGTGGGGTGAATGGCCATGTAGGCTTCTGCCCGGTTCAGGCGGGCATCCCAGGAGCAGCTGGGAAGCTTTTCGGTATGGATGATGGCCATAGCCGCGCCTTCGAAGCGGGAGACGTTGTAGGCCACATGGTCGCGCAGGGCTTCCATGTTCAGGAATGCCTGGCTGTTGGCCTCCTGCCAGGTCATTTCCCACTGCGGAAGCGAGATTTCGTAGTCGAAATCAGCCGTTTCGATGAGCAGGCGAGTTTCCCGCTGCACAAAGAGCTCCACGGAGAGCAGGTTGGAAAGTGCGCGGCGATTGTCCTCATCCGGCACACGGCGGGAGAGGGTGATATCACCCGCCTGCACATGCCCCTGGGAGTGGCTGCGCAGCTGCGCCAGCACCGGGTGCTCTTCCTTCTGGGCGCGGGTGGGCTGCCGGTTGGTGAAACTGACACGGCAGCCTGCAATGTCCCGCAGGCAGTTGCCCTCCAGAATGAAATCAATGGGCTCGCCGCCATCTATCCCCCACAGGGTGAGGTGCGTCACACCCCGCGAGGTGTTGTCGATAACACCTCGGGTGATTAGGGGTGTGATGAGGGCGAGCATAGAGGCTGATTGAGTGGTTTATTTGCTGCTGGGGGCGGGCAGGGAGGCTGCCAGGTGTGCCACGGCCTCCGGCGCATTCATGAGCTCCACCACGGCATCCCACTTGCCTTGCATGAGTGCTTCGCGAGGCTCGGCGGGCATGGTGATGGGGAAGCTGGCGGCGGGGCAGCTCAGGGTCATGCTTTCCAGGTCAACCGTCCACGGAGTGTCCGGCTCGGCTGTGGTGATTTCCATGGCGCGGAGCAGGTCCTCGCGGCTGGCGCGCACGCAGGGCAGACCGATGCCGCTGCTGTTGCCGAAGAAGATTTCGGCAAAGGTTTCTGCCACAATGGCCTGAATGCCGCTGCGCTTGATGGCCTGGGGGGCGTGCTCACGGGAGGAACCGCAGCCGAAGTTCTCACCACCCAGGATGATGGTGGCGCCGGCGTGCTGCGGGGCATCGATAGGGTGGCCCTTGCTGCTGCCGTCGGCGTTGAAACGCTCGTCGTAGAACATGGTGCCGGCCAGTTCATCGAAGGTGATGCACTTGAGGAAGCGGGCGGGGATGATGCGGTCAGTATCCATATCCGCCCCGGCCACGGGAACGGCCTTGCCGCTGATGCTGATAATCTTGGTAAGAGGCATGTGTTGTAGAAAGGTTATGGGTTACTGAATGTCGAACACCTCGCGGGCATCGGCCACGGTGCCGGTGACGGCTGCTGCTGCGGCCATGATGGGGCTCATGAGCAGGGTGCGGCCTGTGGGGCTGCCCTGGCGACCCTTGAAGTTGCGGTTGCTGGTGCTGGCGCAGATCTGGTCGCCCACCAGCTTATCAGGGTTCATGGCCAGGCACATGGAGCACCCGGGCAGACGCCACTCAAAGCCGGCATCGCGGAAAATCTGGGCAATGCCTTCTTCCTCGCACTGCACGGCGGTCATCTGGGAACCCGGCACGGCCAGTGCCTTGATGCCCGGCTTCACCTTACGGCCCTTCAGGTAGGGAGCCACGGCGCGGAAGTCGGTGATGTGGCCGTTGGTGCAGGAGCCGATGAACACCACATCCACGGGAAGCCCCTTGATGGGCTGGCCGGGGGTGAGCTTCATGTACTCCAGAGCGGTGGTGTAGGCCTTGCGGCCTTCGTCATCGCGGGCTGCCTCCGGGGCAGGTACACTGCCGCCGATGCCGATGTTCATATCCGGGGAGATACCCCAGGTGATGGTCGGCTCGATTTCTTCGGCGGGGATGATGACCACGTCGTCGTACACGGCGTCGGCATCGGAGGCGAAGCTCTTCCAGCGCTCCACGGCGGCATCCCACTCAGCACCCTTGGGGGCAAAGGGACGGCCCTTCAGGTATTCGAAAGTGGTTTCGTCCGGGTTGATGTAACCGCAGCGGGCGGCGCCTTCGATGGCCAGGTTGCAGAGGGTCAGTCGGCCATCCATATCCATGGATTCAATGGCGCTGCCGCCGAATTCATAGGCATAACCCAGGCCGCCGTTGGCGCCAAGCTTGCCGATGATGTGCAGGGCCACGTCCTTGGCGGTTACGCCGGGGCGCAGGGTGCCTTCCACGCGCACGTTGCGCACCTTCAGCGGGCTCATGGCCAGGGTCTGTGTGGCCAGCACGTCGCGCACCTGGGTGGTGCCGATACCCATGGCAATGCTGCCCACAGCGCCGTGGGTGGCGGTGTGGGAATCGCCGCAGACGATGGTCATGCCGGGCTGGGTGATGCCCAATTCCGGGCCCACCATGTGCACGATGCCCTGGCGGCCGCTCGGCAGGTCGAAGAAGCGGATGTTGTTTTCCTGGCAGTTGCGGCGCAGCTCGTTGAGCATGGCAGCAGCGCGGGGGTCGGCAAAGGGTTCGCTCTGGTTATCGGTGGGGATGATGTGGTCCACCGTGGCGAAAAGGCGTTCCGGGTGCAGTACGGGTAGCTTCAGTTCACGCAGCATGGCGAAGGCCTGCGGCGAGGTAACTTCGTGCAGGTACATGGTGGCTATGAACAGCTGCGTGCGCCCATCCGGCAGCGTCCCCGCCGTGTGCGCGTCCCATACTTTTTGGTAGAGCGTTTTACCCATATCGGGCAGGATAGCACAGGCAATCGTACGCGTCAAGAGTGCAAGACACGATACCGCGTGCTATGACACAAGGCGAGGAGGAAATGCAGATTTCAGAAGTCAGAATGCAGAATATGAATATAGGGCACAGCTTCCGCTGTGCCGGATAAGAAAAACCGCCTGAGTGTACCTCAGGCGGTTTTAATGAGCATTTGTGCGGTATCTTTACTCGCCCAGCACTTCAGCGCGCTCCTCGAGCAGCTCGGCGCAGGAAGCGTCGATCTTGGCGCGGGAGAATTCGTCGATGGGCAGACCCTCAACGATGCTGTAGGTGCCGTCCGCATTGGTGCGGGTGGGCTGGGAGCAGATGATGCCGGCGGGCAGACCGTACTTGGTACCGTCGGTGTAGGAAGCCACGGAGAACCAGTCGCCCTCGGCGGTGGGGGTGGTCAGGTTCTTCACGGTCATCAGGGCGGCGTTGGCTGCAGAGGCAGCGGAGGAAAGGCCGCGGGCCTGGATGATGGCGGCACCGCGCTGCTGCACGGTCTTGATGAAGTCGGTCTTGAGCCATTCGATGTCGGAGATGACCTCGGTCACGGGCTTGCCACCAATCTTGGCGTTGGTGAAGTCCGGGTACTGGGTGGCGGAGTGGTTGCCCCAGATGGTCATGTTGGTCACCTCGGTCACGTGTACACCGGCCTTGGCAGCGAGCTGGCTCTTGGCGCGGTATTCATCGAGCTGGGTCATAGCGAAGAAGTTCTCCTTGGGCAGACCGGTAGCATTGTGCAGGGCGATGAGGCAGTTGGTGTTGCAGGGGTTGCCCACCACGAACACGCGGCAGCCGGGAGCTGCGTTCTCTGCAATGGCCTTGCCCTGGCCCACGAATACCTTGCCGTTGATGGAGAGCAGGTCCTTGCGCTCCATACCGGCCTTGCGGGGCACGGAACCCACCAGCATGCACCAGTCGGCATCCTTGAAAGCCACAGCGGGATCATCGGTAGCCACGATTTCCTTCACCAGCGGGAAGGCGCAGTCCTCGAGCTCCATCACCACGCCCTGCAGCTTCTCCAGGCAGGGGGTGATTTCGAGGAGCTTCAGGATAACGGGCTGATCAGCACCCAGCATCTCGCCAGCTGCAATGCGGAACAGAAGGGAATAGGAAATGTTGCCGGCGGCGCCGGTCACGGTCACAGTTACGGGTTTCTTCATAACGCGGAGTATTTTATGCAATACCTGGTCAGAGTCAATCCTAAAGTGTGCGATGGGTGGGCCTTGTGTCACTTTTTTGAAGAAAATGAAAAAATGATGAAAAAAGGTGTTGACGAAACGCGGATGAGCTGGTATCTTTGGCGGCACACAGCATTTGGAGCGGTGGCTGAGAGGCTGAAAGCACCCGTTTGCTAAATGGACGTACTGCGTTAAACAGTACCGGGGGTTCGAATCCCCCCCGCTCCGCTGATGGAAGGCACCAACGCTAGCAAGTGTTGGTGCTTTCTGCTTTTTACGCCATGAAACTTTCCACTGCCAGAACACAGGATGAATTGATGCAATGTACCAATCAGGCATTGCGGCGTGCCTTGTGGGCTGGGTCCCCGCTCAATATTGCTATGGTGGGTATCTGGGTGCTGGTGTATATTTTCATGCCGGCTGCCATATTGGGGCCGGTCATGGGGGTGCTGGGCACTGTTGTGCTGGCTGCTGTGGCTGCGTATCTCTGGATGTGGAGCAGCCCGGAGGCTCTGGATGCCTATTTATGTATCTGGCTTGTCTGGTCAGTGTTGGATGTTCTGGTGTCAGTGCTGGTGAGCTATGTATTTGCTGTTATTCGGTACCGGAGGGGCTGCGCCTTCATTTCTTCATCTGATGATGAGCCTGCGGAATTGACTCCCGGCGCACAGGTTGAGCTGCATTTTGGGGAAGGTGAGAGCTGCAGCCGGGAGATTGTGGTTCAGGTGCCCACTCGCGGTGTGTATGTGTTCAGTTCACATGTGCAGGGGGAGGATGAGACGGCCGAGGTGCAGCTCGATGAACGCGCCTGTATGTCGGAATCGGAGCATATTCCGGCGCTTGTGGCTGCGGATTATGCGGCGTATCGCCTGGAAACGGGCTGTCATCGGCTGCGTGTGAGTGTTCAAAGTGTAACGGCTTCGCGTATCAAGTTCTGTTTCCTCTGATTCGCGCTTGCGGGACAGGGCGAAATGTGGTAAGCTTCTGCGCGTGAAGATAGATGCCCACGCCTCCCAGGAACAGCTCCTGAAGCTCAGCGAGCAGGTGCTGCGCCGCGATTTGCTGCAGAGCACGCCTCTGAATCTGCGTTTCTTTCTGCGTTACCTGATTCTTTTTCTCCTTTTCCCCGGCATGGTGTTCGGGTTCAAGGCGGGGCTGGGGATTACTCTATGTTTCTGTGCGGCGCTGGTGGGTATCCTGTTCTGGGGGAGCGAGGCTGCCTCGGCCATGGCTATTTACAGCTGGGTGAGTGCTGGTCTGCTGGTGCTTGTTTTTGTGACGATTGGTGTTATCCGCAAGGCCTGGAAGGAGCGCGAGGTGCGTCGTCAGTATCGCCCCTCCACCCCGGGGCTGCACCATGCCCAGCGTCATCCGCAGAAGCATGCCCTCCGCTGGAGGAAATCGAACACAGAGGGCTTTCTGGCTACGCATCTGGTGCTGAATGCCCCGCAGCGTGGCGTCTATGCCATGCTGGTCACGCTGAAGAATTACCAGGGCTCTCAGCTCATTACCCAGGGCCGCCAGGGTACGGCTGTGGTGCATGCCGGTGGCGGCAAGGGACAGGATTTTCACGCCCTGGTGCTGTATCGCCTGGAGCCGGGCCTGCATGAGCTTATCTGGGCCATATCCGGTGATGCCGCTCCGCAGATTACAGAAGTTTCTCAGCTTAATAACATTTAACCATGATTTTATTGTATGATAGATTTTCAGAATGGAAGCCTGTTCAAGTTGTCGCCGGTGGAGCCTGAATCCCAGATGGGCCGCGTGGCTCCGCTGCTGATAGAGGGTGAGTATGTCGTGGCAGCCTTCAAGGCCATCCGCGATGCTGTGGTGTTCACCAACAAGCGAGTGATTGCTTGCAACGTGCAGGGGATCACCGGAAAGAAGGTTGATTTCACCTCGCTGCCCTACAGCAAGATTCAGGCCTATTCCATTGAAACCGCCGGCACCTTTGACCTCGACTGCGAGCTGGATTTATTCTACAGCGGCATCGGCCATATACGCTTTGAACTGCGTGGTGGATGTGATATCCGCGAGCTGTGCAGGGTTATCAGTACGTATGTGTTGTAAGACACTGCGGGCCGCAGGCACGCAATTTAGACCAGCCGCAGGCTGGATTTAGACTGCCAGGATTTCATTCCTCCCAAGGGGAGGAATTTCACTGTCCGCCGTTCAGGCGGACAATGTAGTTGAACTGATTTATTCTGCGCAGCGACAGCTGCGGATTATTCCTCTTTCATTGAGTTCAATCTTGTATTGATAGAGGAAATCAACATGCGACGGATAGACCCGGCATCCCTGCGCAATGATTCAGCAGTCGCGGCGAGCTCCGGACATGCCGTTGCGAGAACTTCCAGCCAGTATTCACATTCATGGCATTCCTTGAGTGATATGCGTAGTTTGTGGACAAAATCATCGGGGCTTTCTGCATAGCGGGCCTCAAACAGATTAGCACCAATACTTGTGCCGGCACGCGCCAGCTGGTTCTTTAAAAATGCACGGCGTTCAATTTGGTCATAAAGCTGGACAAGTCGGACCGATAAGGAAATAGTCGCATTGCGGAGTCTGTCTTTTTCCATGGTGTTACGTTATACGGAATTTTTGATTGTATGTAAAGATTTAGTTTCATTTTTCGCGGCCATGCGGCCGCCAGAAATGAATTAGTTCGCTTGCATTGTCTGCCTGAACGGCAGACAGTGAAATTCCTCCTGGTGGAGGAATGAAATCCTATCGGTCTAAATCCAGCCGGTGGCTGGTCTAAATTGCGTGCCTGCGGCCCGCAGTGTTGTGTTATGCTTTTGGGCTTGCAAATACGAGGTTTTATAGTAGAATATCCCGCGTTATGGCAGACCGTACACAGACTGATCCCGTCCGCATGGAAAAAATCGTCAGCCTTTGCAAGCGCAGAGGGTTCATTTTTCAGGCCGCTGAAATTTATGGTGGCTTGAACGGTTGCTGGGACTACGGTCCCCTGGGCGTTGAGCTCAAGCGCAATCTGAAGGATTACTGGTGGCGTGTCCACGTGCAGGAACGCCCCGATATCGTGGGTATGGATGGTTCCATCCTCACACACAACTCGGTGCTGGTGGCATCCGGTCACGTGGGTGGCTTCTGCGACCCGCTGTGTGACTGCCTGCTCACCAAGGAACGCCTGCGCGCCGACCAGATTCCCGCCCAGAGCGGTGTGGCCTACTGGTGGAAGGGCGCTGCCCGCAAGGATGGCTCCTGGAGCACCAAGAAGGAGTTCTCCATGCTCGTGGAAGGCTCCGATGAGAAGAGCCTCAAACTTGCCCGCAAGGGTGCGCTGCAGTACTACAGCCAGATTGCCGGTAAGGGGACTCAGCCTGCTGACCTGGAGCTCATCGAGGAAAGCACTGAGGAGGTGACCGACTCCGTGCGCTACAACCCCGCCAATGGCTCCCTGGTGACGGAGGCTCGCTCCTTCAACCTGATGTTCAAGACCACCATCGGCGCCACTTCCGATGAGAATGACCCCGCCAGCACCGGCTGGCTGCGTCCGGAGACGGCCCAGAGCATCTTCTGCCAGTACAAGAATATCCTCGATTCCTCCCGCAATAAGATTCCCTTCGGTATTGCCCAGATTGGTAAATCTTTCCGCAACGAAATCAACCCGCGCAACTTCACCTTCCGCTCCCGCGAGTTCGAGCAGATGGAGGTGGAATACTTCTGCAAGGGCGAGGACGGCTTCCGCCTGACCGACGAATGGCTGGAGAAGAGCCTGCAGTTCTACGAGAACATCGGTATCTCCCGCGATAAGATTCACATCCTCGACGTGCCGGATGAGGAGCGCGCCTTCTACTCCAAGAAGACCTACGACCTGGAGTACGAGTTCCCCTTCGGCGTGCAGGAGCTCATGGGTATCGCCTACCGCACCGATTATGACCTGGGCCGCCACCAGGAAGGCTCCGGCAAGCCCATGGAATACTTCGACGAGGCTACCCGCGAGCGTTTCATTCCCCACGTGGTGGAGCCCTCTGCCGGTTGCGACCGCTCCGTGCTGGCCGTTATCTGCGAAGCCTTCGATGAAGAGGAACTGGGCAAGGATGGCAAGAGCGATATCCGCACCGTCATGCACTTCCATCCCCGCATGGCTCCCATCAAGGCTGCTATCTTCCCGCTGCTCAAGAAGAACGCCGAACAGGTGCGCATCGCCCGCGAAATCGAGGCTGAGCTGCGTCCCTTCATGAACGTGTTCTACGATGAGGCCGGTGCTGTGGGTCGCCGCTACCGCCGCCAGGACGAAGTGGGTACTCCCTTCTGCATTACGGTCGACTTCGAGACCCTGGGCGAGGAAGGTGATCCCGCCCTCAAGGACACGGTGACCATCCGCCACCGCGATTCCATGGAGCAGGAGCGCGTCGCCATCAGCGAGCTACTGCCCTGGCTGCTGAAGCGTATCCACTAATCACCCTTCACTCCACCGCCCCCGCAGAGTACAAAGTCCTGCGGGGGCGGTTCTTCCCAACCCATCCCCTCCCTATGAACCTTTGTGATACCAATCTTTCCCTCGCCTGTCAGCATCGATTGCGGGATAGGCTGTTCGATGATGAAAGGCTGCTCTGGGTAGGGCAACCTGTGCCGAATCCCTGGGCGTCGCCCGCCGGTTTCTTCTGCTTATTCGGCTCGGTGTGGGGTGTGGGTGTGCTGGCTGCGGTGTGCCGTGGTGTCAGTCCTGCCTTTCTGGTTCTGTTGCTTCCCTTTGCTGTTCTGATGTGCGCGCCCTTGATTTCCAGATGGATGCAGAAGCAGGCAGTGTATGCCATCACCAGCAGGGGTGCCCGGGTGCTGCGCTATGGCGTCATGGGCAATGTTTCGCTGATTTATGAGCCGAAACCGGGAATGGTGAAACTACGCCAGGAGCTTCCCGGTGGCCTCGTGAACCTGGTGCTGGGTAATTGTCCTTATACTCATTACAAAAGCGGAGGCTCCGCCCCCGAGGGCTTTCTGCGTCTGACGGCAGCCGATGCTGAAAAAGTTTTACCCCTTATCCGCCAACTTGAATTCTCCGCAATCCCATAACCGTTATGAAATTATCTGATACTGACCTGACAATGGCTGAGCGCCAGCTGATTGAAAATTCCCTGCTTCGTGGTGAAGAACTGCTGTGGGTGGGCAAGCCCGTGCCGCGCATGTGGACTCCCACGAGCATCATTATGATGGTGATGGGCGTTTTCTTCCTGTGTATGGATAGCGTGATTATTCTTGGCGTCATGGGGATGGGGGGCATGGAGTTGCTTTTATCGCTACCCTTTATGATTGCAGGGGCGCTTATGATTGCCTCTCCCTGGATTGGTCTGAGCTGGCAGAAGCACCATGTGTATGCCCTGACAACCCGCCGTTCCATTGTGTTCCGCTACATGTTCTGGAAGCATCATCAGATGGCCTTCCCCGTGGATAAGGTGATGCTGATTGACCGCAAAGTGCCCGCCGCCGGGTTGGTGAGCCTGGTGCTGGGCAAAAGCACGATGGTGCGCACCAACGGTGTGCCGGACCCCGAGGGCTTCCTCAATATCACGGCTGAGGATGCTGCCGTGGTGGAACCTCTTATTATGCAGCTTGAAGAGTCCTATACCAAATAAGCGCCATGAAACTCTCCGATACCGATTTATCCCTCGCCGACCGCCAGATGGTGGAATGCAACCTGATGCAGAAGGAAGAAGTGCTCTGGGTGGGCAAGCCCATCCCCCGACTGTTCAGCGCAGGCTTGCTGGGCTTGCTTATTTTTTCGCTGCCCTGGCTGGCCTTTATTTCGTTCTGGACCTTTATGGCGGCACAGGACAACCTGATATTTGCAGCCTTTTCCATTCCGTTCTGGTGTATCGGCATAGGTCTGTTCTCCTCTCCCTGGTGGGGACTGCGCAAGCAGAAGCGTACGGTACAGGTCATCACGAATCGCCGCGCTATGGAGTTGTATCCCGGCTTTTTCGGCTCCATGAAGTCGCATGTCTGGCCGCTGGAGCCCGGTATGGTGAAATCCTGCACCGTGCGCAAGGATGGCAGCGGCGACCTGATTCTGGGGTATGAGACCAGGCATAGCAAGAACGGCACGCACACCGTGGCACAGGGCTTCATGAATGTACCTGAGGTGCGCCGCCTGGAGCAGTTCCTCTATGAGCTGACCGAGGAGCAATAATGCCGGCGGACCTCAGAGATTTCGGCTTGTCATCCAGGCAGGTCGCCTTGGTGCAGGCTGATTTGCACCCCGGCGAGCAGGTTCGCTGGGTGGGGCAGCCCATGGCTTTCCGGAGCATCGACTGGGGAAATTGTATCGGCGCGTGGCTTTTCTCGGGAGTGTTAGGCAGTCTGGGCGGGTTTGTCTTTTATCATCTGGTGACCGGGGAACCGGAGGGCGGGGGCTTTGTGCTTCTGTTTGCCTATGGTTTATCCCTCCTCTTCGTGTTGCTTTCCGTGGCAGCCGTGCTGACTCCCTTTGTGCGCTTGTGGCTCTTGCATAATACCTTCTATGTTATCACGAATTGCCGTGCCCTGATTGTCGGCTCCGGGGCAGATTCGTGGCCTCTGAGCCGCAGGATGGTGGCCAGTAATTTTCAGCGGAAGGATGGCAGCGGAAATCTCGTTTTTGCCACACGCTGGGAGGATGGCCCCAAGGGAATGGGGCGCACTGTTGAGTACGGTTTCATGAATCTTCGCGATGTGCGCCTGGTAGAGGAAATTCTGGAAAAAGCCATTGCGGAACGCAAAAAGGTATGAAGCCCCCAGACCCCAGAGATTTCGGATTGAATCGTTTTCAGTGTGTCAGGTTGCAGAAATGCCTGCAACCCGGCGAGCGCTTGTACTGGGCGGGGGCTCCGGCATATCTCGGGGTTAACCTCCCTCTTTTGTACTGGTGTGTATGCTTCTGCATGGGGTTGGCTGCCTTTGTGTGCTGGAGAGCCAGCCTGGAGGAGTCGCCGGGCCTGTTTATCCTGGCCTCATTTCCTGCGATGCTGGGGTTGGGGCTTATGGTGCTGCCATATGTTATCCGGCGCGAAGCTCGCCGCACGGTGTATGCCATCACCAATCGGCGTGTGCTGGTCTGCGCTAAGACGGATGAGTCATGGTCGCTTGCTTCTGATATGGTAATCAGTAATCTCCAGAATGAAAAGGGTATCGGGAATCTGGTCTTTGCCCTGCGTCCCAGCACCGATCCTGACTGCAAACACCTCTTTGATGAGGTGGGCTTCATGAATCTCCGTGATGTACGCATGGTAGAGGAAATCCTGGAAAAGACTATCGCAGAAAGGGTGAAAGCATGAAATCCCCCGACCTCAGAGATTTCGGGCTGAGCCCCAGGATGTGTGGCAAGGTGCAGAAAGCCCTGCAGCCCGGTGAACAGGTGCGCTGGGCGGGGCAGCCTGTTATCAGGCATTTTGAGACCGACAGAGTGAACCGCGTGGTGGGGGTGCTTTTTTTCTCGCTTTTCGGACTTTTCGGCGCGGTGATGCTGTATTTCCTCTGTCAGGATAGAGTGAACACGGACTCAATGATGGGCGAGATCCTCAGCTGGGTAATGGCCATTGTGTTTTTCATGGTGCCCATCGTTGCGTGTATCATCGCTCCGCGGCTGCATGCCGCCAGACTTCGGAGTACGGTCTATGTGATTACCAATCGTCGGGCGATTGTATGCGGCTGGGAGGTGAAATCCTGGCCGCTGGAGCCGGATATGGTGTTCAGTAATGACCAGGCAAGGGACGGCTGCGGAAATCTGGTCTTTGGCCTGAGGGAGGATGAAAGTGTCGGTTTTATGGATATCCGCGATGTGCGGCTGGTGGAGGAAATTCTGGAAAAGACCATAGCTGAACGCGAAAACTCATGATGACTCTGCCGGAACAGCAATATCTGCAACAGGTGCTCCGCAGCGGCGAGGAAATCCGCTGGCAGGGGCGCCCTGTGCCGGAGTTGTTCACCGTGGACACGGTCATGTCGATGCTGGGTGGTGTGCTGGCTCTGGCTATCTGCGCGGGCTGGATATGGCTGGCGCAGGATCTCGGCTGGGGCTTCGGAATGTGCTCGCTGCCTGCCTGGTGGGGGACGTATCTGTTGTTGTCGGCTCCCTGGCGACACCGCCGCAGACTTCGCCGTACGCTGCTGTTGGTTACGACCGGGCGAGTGATGCAGCTTTATCCCGGTTTTCTTGGCCGCGTGAAGAAAATGGATGGCTGGAAGCTGCGTCCCGGTTTGCTGCAGCGCTACACGGTGCAGGAGGACGGCAGCGGGGATTTGATTTTTGGCTACAATATGCAGGTGCGCGGCACCCACCAGACCGGCCGCTCTGTGCCTTTCGGGCTGCAGGCCGTGCCGGAGGTGGAGCATGTAGCCACGTTGATTCAGGAACTTTGCAAGAATGATGATGACGCTCGATGAACAGACCCTCTTGCAGGCAGAACTGCTGCCTGGAGAAACACTGCTGTGGCATGGCCGCCCGCAGCAGCCGGTGGTGAACAGTGCTACGCTACCGCTTTTTCTACTGGCGCTGCTTTGTCCGCTGCTGTTGATTATTCCGCTCATGCAGCAGCGGCAGCTGTGCCGCACGCTGTATGTGCTCACTGACCGACGACTGCTGGTATACCGCGCCAACTGGTGGCGCGGGGTGCAGCGGCATGCCTGGCCGCTGGAGCCGGGCATTATCACTGCCCGTGTGCAGCGCCCCGGGGGCAGGGGGGACCTGGTTATGGAATATACCTACGGCCGCCGCATTTCCCCCGATAAAGGTTTTCTCAACGTGCCCGATGCCCTGCGCGTGGCCCGTTTGATTGACGAGGCGGAGAAGAAGCTCAACTGCCCCTGATAGTATGATGAAGTTTGATGATTTACCCGTCCAGGTGCGGCAGGAGGTGGAAAATGCCCTGCTGCCCGGCGAGGACGTGCGCTATGTAAGCCGCCCGAAGACTTGTTTTGCGGAGGTGCTGCTGCGTGGTGAATGGGCACTTTTTGCCTTCAGTCTGTTCTGGAATCTTTTTGTTCTGATTTTTGTGGCTTTTGCCGTGTGGCAGGTGCTGGAGGGGACGAAACCGCTTATTTTTCTGATATCGGTATATGCAGGCTTGCTGATATTTGCGCTTGCCGGGTGGTTGCTTGTGCGCCTGTCAACAAGCGATGTCCGGTATCTGAGGGCGGCATGGTATCTGGTGACCACGCGGCGCGTGATGATTCTGCGTCCGGGGAATATGCTCATATCCCGCCCGCTTTCTGCGGAGCTGATTTCGCATGTGGAGGTGCGACCGGATGGTTCGGGGTTTCTTTATTTCGGCTCCGGAAAGAAAAAGGACGAATTGCTGGTAGACGAGTGCTTTGCTTTTATTCCGGAGGTGCGCCGAGTGGAAGCACTTATCAACGAACTTGCCGCCCAGGTGCCGCCTATGCCGGAGGAGAAATGGCCCGCCCCGGATTGGGGTATACTGGAACCTGCCTGTCTTAGTCGTCTGCAGGAAGAACTGGAGCCTGGTGAGCAGGTGCAATGGATAGGATGCAGTATGCCTGTCAGGCAGACGCTGTCGCCTCTGACACGTTGTCGGTATGGGGCCTGGACTCTGGTTAATCTTCTTGGCGTTGTCTGTGCCGTTCATTCGGCTGCGGAAAAACTGGGAATTCTGGTTCTGGGGGCTCTGTATCTGGTGATTGCTGCCTGTTTCTTGCTGCTGCTTTTTGCTTCCGAACGCTCAGCCTACGCCATTACGAATAAACGGGTATGCGACATTAGCCCAAAAAAGGTGCGCTCCTTCCTCCGCAGGGTGACCGCCATTGAGCACCATCCTTGCGGTGCAGTCAGCATCAGCCTTAAGACCCGCGGCGAGATGCCGGAGGATATGGAACGCCTTTCCAGTACGCTTCCTGCGGTTATTCTGCTTAGTAATCAATTCCCGGAGGAAAAATAGATTAGCTTGCAATCTGCTGGTGGGTGCGGAGGAAGGCGTTGAGCTCGTCGAGCATGCGCTGCTGGGTGGGGCAGCTGCGCTGGCGGTCTCCCAGGAGCTTGCTGCATGATTCTACCCCGGCAAATTCGTAGGTGGTGAGGCCGAGGCGGCGGAGTTGTTCCAGGTGCTGCTCCAGTTCATTGAAGAAGAAAAGGGGAAGGGGGCTTTTCTCTGCCATTTCCTGCAGATTGATGACCACAGGCGGGGTCTGCGGGTGCAGGTGCTCGGCAATGCGCGGCAGACCGGCCTGGCAGAGCATGTTCTTGATGCGCTGGAACAGGTATTCCAGCGGCACGGCATGCAGCGGGCATTTTTCCTCCAGATACAGCAGGATGGCCCGGGCAATTTCCTCGCGGAAGGGCAGGCGCACCCCGGCGGCATCGGCTGCCTGTTGCAGCACGGTCTCCAGCCATTCCCGGTCGTAATCGGAAATGACGCAGTGGCCTGTCTGCAGCAGCGGACGCTTGTTCTTGAAGGCTATCATGTTCTTATTCCAGGGGAAGTTTGCGCTGCAGCGGGTCCTGCACGGTCTTGATTTCCATGCGGCGCACCAGTTCAATGAATTCATCCACCGTGCGGAACTGGCGGTACACGGATACATAGCGGATGTAGGCCACCGGGTCGATGGTCTGCAGCTTCTCAATCACCTTCATACCGATGACGGAGGAGGGCACCTCGCGCTGGTGGTCGCGGTGCAGGTCGGCCACAATCTCATCCACGGCTATGTCCAGCTGGTCCATGCTCACCGGGCGTTTCTCGCAGGCTTTCACCATGCCGCGCAGAATCTTTTCGCGGTTCAGAGCCTCGTGCAGGTTGTCGCGCTTCACGACGCGAAGCTCCGTACGCTCAATCTGTTCGTACGTGGTGTAGCGGTAGCCGCAGCGCAGACATTCACGACGCCGACGTATGCACGTGCCGTCCTTCGACATGCGCGAGTCGATTACTTTATCATCCATGTATCCGCACTGTATGCATCGCATGCCCCCTACATTATCACAATTTCTTGTACCGTCAAGCGGGAAATGGTGCCAGATATGGAATATCAAGCCCTTAGCGCGCGGGTGAATTCTTCGCTTTTCCGTAGCATTTGTCCGCGATGACAAAAAGCGAAAATAAAATTAGAAAAGTTCTAAATTAACTATTGACATGCCAAAATGGTAGTGTTATATTGAGCGCGTTCCCGGGCTACCGGGTAAACCATACACGACACAACAACACAACACGAAAGAAACACGACTATGAAGAAGTACCAGTGCACCATCTGTGGCGAAGTAATCGAGAGCGAAACCATGCCGGAAGTATGCCCCGTGTGCGGGGTGGATACCTTCATCGAGCTGGACGAAGCCGCCGAGAAGGTATATGCCGACGAACACCGCGTGGGTGTAGCCAAGGGGCTGGACGAGGTGGTGGTGCAGGGCCTGCGCGACCATTTCACCGGCGAATGCTGCGAGGTGGGTATGTATCTGGCCATGAGCCGCCAGGCCGAGCGCGAGGGCTATCCCGAGGTGGCCGAGGCTTTCCGCCGCTATGCATTCGAGGAAGCCGAGCACGCCGCCAAGTTTGCCGAATTGCTGGGTGAAGTGCTGACCGACAGCACGGAGAAGAACGTCTCCATGCGTGCCGATGCCGAGTTCGGCGCCTGCAACAGCAAGCTGGCCATTGCCAAGCGCGCCAAGGAGCTGGGCTACGATGCCATTCACGACACCGTGCACGAGATGTGCAAGGACGAGGCTCGCCACGGCAAGGGCTTCGATGGCCTCCTGAAGCGCTACTTCGGCAAGGCATAAACGAGATTTCCATAACACAGAGAGGCTCTGGGATAAAACTCAGAGCCTTTCTGCATTTTGCGTTTTGCATTCTGCGTTCTTTTATGTTATGGTAGGCGCATGCAGAGAGAACAGCTGATTGCCGCCGCAAAGGAATTGAGCCGCGAGGTGAGTGCCCTGGAGTTTGCCGCCCCGGTGGCCTATACCTATAACCCGCTTGATTATGCCTGGGAGGGGCATGAGGCCTATATCCGCAAATTCGGTGCCGGACAGAAGGATGTGCTGTATCTGGGCATGAATCCGGGGCCCTTCGGCATGGCGCAGACCGGTGTCCCCTTTGGCGAGATTGCGGCTGTTACGCTGTGGATGGGTATCACCGCCTCTGTGGGCAGCCCGGAGCAGACGCACCCGAAGCGCCCGGTGCAGGGCTTTTCCTGTCCGCGTTCGGAGGTGAGCGGTCGCCGTCTCTGGGGCCTGTTCGAGGATATGTATGGCACGGCGGAGGAATTTTTCAAGCATGCCTATGTGGCCAACTACTGCCCGCTCATCTGGATGAGCGAGACCGGCGCGAACATCACCCCCACCCAGCTGCCCAAGAGCCAGGTGGAGGCCTTGGATGCCGCCTGCCAGCGGCACCTGGTGCGTTTGATTGAGATTCTGCAGCCGAAGGTGCTCATCGGCGTGGGTGGTTATGCCCTGAAACAGCTGGAGTTGGCTGCTACTGCACTGCCTGAGATGAGTTTCACTCTGGGTACCATGCTGCACCCGAGCCCGGCAAGCCCGGTGGCCAATAAGCACTGGCCCGCCCGCCCGAAGGAACAGATTCAGGCCATTCTGGCCCAGGCAGGGCTGTGAAATGCAGATTTGGCAACGCAGAATGCAGAATTGAAAGTGCGTGTGCAACATACGCTGCACCAGAAAACAAAATCACCTGAGAAATCTCAGGTGATTTTCATTACCTCGCGCAGCCGGAAGGCTGCGCGCTGACTGGTCATTCTGCATTCTGAAATCTGCGTTCTGCCTTCATACCAGGTTCTGCACGCCGAGGCCGATGAGCAGGACACCCGCGGCGGTTTCAAGCCAGCGGGTGGGCAGGTGGTGCAGCAGGCGGGCGCTGTGGAAAGAGATCAGGGCGCACACAAAGGTGATACCGCCGATGATGCTCACCGCCGTGGTGAGGTTAAGCTCCGGGCCGCCGAGGTTGCCCAGTGCCATGCAGGCGCCAACGGCCAGCGCATCGATGCTGGTGGCAATACCCACCAGAAGGAGCCCCCAGAATCCCAGGGCCGTGGCGGCTATTTCCGCCTCCTCTTCCTCACCTTGCCAGGCTTTGTAAATGATGCTGCCACCCAGCGCGCCGAATACAAGCAGCACAATCCAGGGTGCCCAGGTGCTTACCACCGAGCGGAGCGCCTCGCCGCCCATGTACCCCAGCAGCGGCATGCCGGCCTGAAAAGCACCCACCGACAACGCCAGCCACAGCGCGGCGCGTCCGCGCCCCTTGCGCAGCACCATGCCGTAGGAAAAGGCGTAAACCGTTGCGTCTACGGCAAGAGCCAGGGCAATGAGGGTGATTTCCAGGTAATTCATAAGCGGGGCGCGCATCATACCAAAGAACACCGACCTAGTCAAGTGAATGTGAACGCAAAAGGAAGGATTAAGGATTAGGGATTAAGGATTAATTAGAAAAATGCCATATATCGGCAATTCCGCGGAGTTTATTCTTGAAAAATGCGGGTTTTTGCGCTTCAATAGGGGGCATGAAGATACTTGCGATAGTCTTGACTGCCTCGGCTGTGCTGCTGGGTTTATCCTCTTGTGGGGAATGCGCCTGCAATTCGTATAACCCGGCTTTGCTGCGCGATGTGCCGGTATCTTCTTCCCGAAGCTTTGAATAAAGATTCCTATGTCCTTTGAAATACGTGAGAAACCGGAGATGGTGGAGCGGGCCCTGCTGGTGGGCCTGGGGATGCCGGGTGATTCCCGCCGGGAGCGCACGGCCCTGCTGGCAGAGCTGGAAGACCTGGTGAGCAACCTCGGTATCGGCATTGTCGGCACCATGCTGGAATTCACCCGCGAGGTGCAGGCTAAGTACCTGTGCGGTATCGGCAAGGCAGAGGAAATCCGCGCCAAGGTGCAGGAGCTCAATGCTGACTGCCTGATTTTCGATAACCTTCTTTCTCCCAGCCAGCAGCGCGAGTGGGAAAAGCTGGCGGATGTCACCGTGATTGACCGTGAAGAGGTCATTCTTGATATCTTTGCCAAGCGTGCCCGCACCCGTGAGGCCGTGATGCAGGTGGATCTGGCCCGCATGCAGTATGCCCTGCCGCGCATGACCGGCATGTGGAAGCACCTGGACCGCCAGCGCGGCGGCAGTGGTGGCGGCAAGGGCGGCGGCGCAGCTGCCCGTGGTGAGGGTGAAAAACAGATTGAAGTGGACCGCCGCCTGGCCCGCGAGCGTATTGAAGCTATCCGCGATGAGCTGGAGCAGGTGCGTAAGCAGCGCGGCACCCAGCGTAAGGAACGCACCCGCCAGGGCATTCCCACGGCGGCCATTGTGGGCTACACCAATGCCGGCAAGAGCTCTCTGCTGAACCTCATTACCGGGGCAGGGGTGCTTGCGCAGAATATCCTCTTTGCCACGCTGGAAACCACCAGTCGCAAGATTGAGCTGCCCGATGGTCAGCCGCTGGTGATGACTGATACCGTGGGCTTTATTCGTAACTTGCCGCACCGCCTGGTGGAGGCTTTCAAATCCACGCTGGAAGAAGCCGTGCTGGCTGATTTCCTGATTCAGGTGGTGGATGCCAGTGATGAGGACGCCCTGCGCCACTACGAGACCACTTGCGAGGTGCTGGCCAGCCTGGGTGCCCAGGATAAGCCCATGGTGGTGGTGTGGAACAAGTGTGACCTGATTCCCGAGGACGTGCGCGAGGTGACCCTGGAGGCCCTCTCTGCCAAGCTGAGCTGCCCGAGTCTGAGCATGAGCGTGAAGGATGGCCAGGGCGTGGATGCCCTGATGGCTGCCTGCGTGGAGATGCTCTCCCACCGTGTGGAGCGATTGAAATACCGCATTCCTCTGGCCGAAAGTCGCCTTATTGCCATTATGCATCGTGATGGCAAGGTGCTTAGTACTGAATACGAGGGCAATGATGCTATTGTGGAAGCCATCCTGCCCCGTGAGTTTGCTTCCCGTATATCTTCTTACCGCATATGAAATACCTGATTCCCGTTCTGTCATTGTTACTGGTTGCTTGCAGCCCGTCTCCTGAGAAAATACAGGCCCATAACCTGGCCAAACGCCTCCGTGCGGAGCATGCTGCTCAGTATGTTCGCAAGCCGAAGCCGAAACCCTGTACCTTCGAGGATTTTATTGTAAATCCGCAATACCGCACTACTCCCGATATGTGGAGCGTTGCGGGGTTGAAGAAGGTATATGCACCTGATAATTCGTATGTGGAAATCCTTCTGGCTACTCAGCGAGGGCGTCTGTATGTCGATGGCAAGATTGCTTTGGATTTCCCCATTTGTTCTGGCCGCATCGGTGGTCAGGAAACACCGAAGGGTAGTTTCCGTATTTCTCAGAAGTCGGCAAATCATCGTTCGAACAGGTATGGTTCCTTCATGAGCCGAGATCGCTCCATCGTAATGAAGAGAGATGTCTCTGTAAATGATAAGCGCCCCGCCAATTCTGTGTTTGTGGGTGCGCAAATGCCGTATTGGTTGCGTTTCAATGGCCCCATTGGTTTGCATGTAGGCCCCGTATATCGTCAGGGTGCTTCTCATGGCTGTGTACGCGTGCCGGTGGAGGCTGGGGTTGTTCTGTTCGAAAAGTTGTCTGTAGGTTCCAAGGTGATTGTTAAATAACCCATGATTAAGCGCTTGTTTTCTGCTGCGGTGGAGGGTATCAGCGGCTATGAAGTTCAGGTGGAAGTTGATGCCCGCCCTGTGGAAGATACAGGCCGTATTTCAGTGGTCGGGCTTCCTGATGCAGCTGTGCGCGAGAGCGTACAGCGCGTCACCGCAGCGCTGACCAACAGCAACTTCTTTCGTCCGGGGGACCTGATGGTGACCGTGAATCTGGCCCCGGCAGATATCCGCAAGCAGGGGCCCGGTTTTGACCTGCCCATTGCTCTGGCTCTGGAAATGGCGATTCAGACCAATTACCGCGATGTGCCGGAGTCTTTCAAGCGCCGTGTGCCCACGGGGCTGGATTCCTGGTGCTTTGTGGGTGAGCTGGCGCTGGATGGCGTGGTGCGCGGCGTGCGTGGTGTGCTGCCTCTGGCGGTGGCCGCGCGTGATGCCGGGCGAACCTGCATGATGGTATCTGCTGAGAATGCGGCAGAGGCTGCGGTGGTGGAAGGAATTACGGTGTATGCCGTGTCCACCCTGCGCGAAGCATGGGATGTGCTGGTGAATCCCTCCAAATTTGCCCCCTTTGTTCTGCCGGATGATGTGCCGCCGGTGTCTGCAGCAGTTGATTTTGATGAGGTGAAGGGGCAACCTTATGCCCGCCGTGCCATGGAGATTGCGGCGGCGGGTGGGCATAACCTGCTTATGTGCGGTAGCCCGGGCAGCGGCAAGAGCATGCTGGCCAGCCGTCTGCCCACGATTCTGCCTCCGCTCACGCAGGAGGAAGCTCTGGAGGCCAGTACCATCCATTCCGTGTGCGGCCAGCTGCCGCGTTCCGGAGGCTTGCTGAGTTACCGCCCCTTCCGCAGCCCGCACCACACTATTTCAGATGTGGGGCTCATGGGCGGTGGTTCCCATATCACCCCCGGTGAGATATCACTGGCGCACCATGGTGTGCTGTTTCTGGATGAGCTGCCGGAGTTCTCCCGCCGCACGCTGGAAACCCTGCGCCAGCCGCTGGAAAGCGGCACGGTGACTATCTCCCGCGCCTCGGGCAGCATGGATTTTCCCTGTGCCTTCATGTTCATTGCGGCCATGAATCCGTGCCCCTGCGGCTATTTGGGCGACCCGCGTCACCGCTGCCGCTGCAGTCCGGCGGATGTGGTGCGCTATCGCAAGAAGATTTCCGGCCCCTTGCTGGACCGCTTTGATATGGTGATTGAAGTGCCGCCGGTGGACCCTGCCAGCCTGCTGAGCAAGCCGGATGGCGAGAGCAGCGCGGTTATTCTTGCGCGTGTGCTGGAAGCCCGCGCCCGGCAGGCTGCCCGCTATGCCGGCACCGGGGTGGGTTGCAATGCCCGCTTGAGCAGCAAAATGCTGCGCCAGCATTGTCCTCTTACGCCGTCGCAGCAGCAGATGCTGCTGGATGCCGTGGCCCAGCTGGGGCTTTCTGCCCGTGCGTTCGACCGCATTCTGCGCGTGGCCCGCACCATTGCCGACCTGGCAGGATGCGAGGTTCCTACGGATGCCCACCTTTACGAGGCTATCCAGTTCCGCCAGTTTGAAAGCCAGCTGCGAGGCTGATTATTTGCCCAGACGCTCGCGGAAATACTCAATTGTGCGGTCGAGACCTTCTTCCAGCGGGATGGTGGGGGCCCAGTCGAGAACCGCTCCGGCCAAGGTGATATCCGGCTTGCGCTGGGTGGGGTCATCGGAGGGCAGGGGGTGCTGCACCAGCTTGCTCGGGGAGTCAATCTTACTCAGTACCATATCGGCCAGCTGGCGGATGGTGAATTCTCCGGGGTTGCCCAGGTTCACCGGGCCGGTGAAGCCCTTGGAATTCTCCATCATGCGGACCATGCCTTCGATGAGGTCGTCGATATACTGGAAGGAACGGGTCTGCAGGCCTTCGCCGTAGATGGTGATATCCTCACCACGCAGAGCCTGGCAAATGAAGTTGGATACCACACGTCCATCCTCCGGGTTCATCAGCGGGCCGTAGGTGTTAAAAATGCGGATAACACGGATATCCACACCCTCGTGGCGGTGGTAATCGAAGAAAAGACTTTCTGCACAGCGCTTGCCTTCATCGTAGCAGGCGCGGATGCCGATGGGGTTGACATTGCCACGGTAACTTTCCACCTGCGGGTGCACCAGGGGCTCGCCATAGACCTCAGATGTGGAGCTGAGCAGGATGCGGGCACCGTGTTTCTTGGCCAGGTCAAGCATGTTCAGAGCGCCCAGCACGCATGTCTTGGTGGTGAAGATGGAGCGGGCGTTCTGATAGGCGGGCGGGGAAGCCGGGCAGGCGAGGTTATAGATACGATCCAGTTTTTCCGGGCACTCGTAGGGGTAAATTACATCATGCCCCACAAAGTGGAAACGCGGATTCTCCATAAGGCCTTTCACATTATCCAGCGAGCCGGTGTAGTTGTTATCCAGACAGATAACCCGGTGTCCGTCTGCAATGAGACGGTGACAAAGATTAGCTCCTACAAAACCAGTGCCGCCAGTAACGAGAATATTTAATATAGCCACGCACGTAGTCTATACTCCGTCGGGCTGGAAAGCAAGACAAATGTTAGGCTTGCGTCGTCATAATGGTAGTGGTAGAATTGCCCCATGAGCGAGACAAAATTGACGCCGGAATTGGTACGTGCCGCACTGACGACGGTGAAGTACCCCGGTTTCAGCCGTGATATTGTGGCATTCGGGCTGGTGAAGAATATCAAGGTAAGCCCGGAGGGCCGCGTGGATGTGGAATTGCGCGTGGAGAGTAAGAACTCTGATGTGCCGCGCTATGTGTATGAACGCGTGGTGAGTGTACTGCAGGAATTGCCCGGTGTAACCTCGCACGATGTGCAGATGGAGCACCGCGCTCCTGAGCAGAAAAAGGCCGAACTCGAGGCTGGTGATAACCCGGATGACTGGAAATCCAGCGTGCCCGGTGTGAAACATGTGATTGCTGTGGCCTCCGGTAAGGGGGGCGTGGGTAAGAGCACGGTTTCCGGCAACCTGGCGGTGGCCCTGGCTAAGCTCGGCTATAAGGTAGGCTTGCTTGACCTGGATTTGTACGGCCCCTCCATGGCGCTGATGTTCGGCACGAATGAGCGCCCCGGCTGCAGTGATAAAGAGCAGTTCCTGCCGGTGGATGCTCATGGTGTGAAGCTTCTCTCCATGGCCCTGCTGGTGGATGGTGATACGCCGCTGGCGGTGCGAGGTCCCCTGGCTACCCGCTATGTGCAGCAGTTCCTGCGCGATGTGGAGTGGGGTGGCCTGGATTTCCTGATTCTGGACATGCCCCCCGGCACGGGCGATATTCAGCTCACCATCGTGCAGACGGTGACCCTGGCTGGTGCGGTTATTGTGACCACGCCGCAGGAGGTGGCGCTTATCGATGCCCGCAAGGCTGTGGGCCTGTTCCAGCGCGTGAACACGCCGATTCTGGGTATTGTGGAGAATATGAGCTACTTCCACTGCCCCAGCGATAACCAGATTTACCACATCTTCGGTGAGGGCGGTGGCGAGCGCGAGGCGCAGAAACTTGGCGTTCCGCTGCTGGGCAAGCTGCCGTTGGATACCTGCACCCGCGCCTGTGGCGATGAGGGCACCCCGGTGGCGCTGGAAGCCCCGGAGACTAATCCGGTATCTGCCGCTTTCCGTGATGTGGCTGCCAGGCTGGCAGCTTCGCTGGGGATGTAAGTGGATATAATGTGTTCTTACCGTTTGACAGTGGTGCTGCAGTGTGTTATTCTTCAAACCGTATATGAAATTTTCTGCCATGCGTAATCTTTTCTTCCTGCTTGTTGCTGCAGTCGGGGTGGCTGTGCTGACTTCTGCTCCGGTCTATGCCCGCAACGATGATGATGATGACAAGAAGCCCGCCAAGGCGCCTGTGCACCAGGCGAACCTGCCCCGTGCGTTTGCATCTGAAATCAAGGCGTTGACTGAGGCGGAGACGATGCTCAAGACCATATCCGATGAGAAGAGTGCCAAGGCCGTGAAGGTCAAGCTCATGCACAAGTTCTCCCTGTTGCGTCCCATTAATGGCGGCACGGAGGCCCAGCTGCTGGAACTGGCCCGCGCCCAGAACCGCGTCAGCGCGGTGATGTGGGATCTGAAGAAGGAGCCTTACTTCGAGACGGCAGATCTTCAGCAGCTCTGGACTGTGATGACTCACCACTATGCCCGCCGCTCTGCCGGGGCCAGATAAATGAAGCGCGGGCTGCTCATTCTTTTCCTTGCACCGGTGGCGTATGCCTCGCTGCTGGATGCTGATACCCCCGTAACGCTGGATACGGGGGAATTGTCCCGTATATGGCAGGAGGTCCGCAGTGGGGCCTCCTCATCATCTCCTGCGGCAGGGGATGCGTGGCAATCTGCCATGCTGGCAGAGGATGCGGAGCTGACCCGTGTGTTGCTGCTTGTCTGGCTGCAGGAGCAGAACCCGTTGCTGCCGCTGGCGGCACATGCAAAGGATTACGCTGAGGCTGTTTCCTTGCACATGAAGGCATTGAGCGGCAGGAGAGAGGCCTGCAAAACTCTCGCCCTGGCGTATCGGGTCGGCCAGCTGGGGGCTCTGCAGCTGGCGGTCTGCGAACAAAAGGCCCGCTGGTATGAGCAGCGGGCTGTGACGGTTGAAAATCTGACGAAGTAAAGACGCGTTGGCATAATTAGGAACAGCCCTCCAAATCGGACTTTGGCGGTGTGTTCATGCGCACGCAGTGCGCGGAATTTGGAGCCCACGGAGGTGGGCGTAAGACGGAAGGCCGGGGTAAGAGCGCGATAGCGCTCGCAGCCCCGGCTAATCCATAAAATAATATCAGAGCCCATGGAATGGGCGACAGAGAGTTTGGCTTCAATATGTTGCGCCGCCTTCTGTCACCCGTTATCACGGGCTCCAAGATGATTTTATCAATACCGGGGGCTTGGAGCTTCGCGTCTTGCTTCGCGCGCTTGCTCCGCCCTCACAGGGCGCTCGCTGACGCGAGCTTACCCCCGGCTACCATCTTTCGCCCCTCACCGGGGCTTAAAATTCGCTCGCCTGCGGCTCGCCAAAGTCTGATTTATCAATTTGCTACAAAATATGCTCTCCAGAACAATAAATCTCTTCGCTAATTGTTCCAACGCGTGAAGTAAAGCTCCTTTTTACTTTTGAGCGTAGAGGAGTTCGTTCTTCCACTCGGTGACAGCGCGGGTGATATCGGCCGAGATATTGGCTTTCGGCTGCACAAAACCGGGGATGAACCAGGGGAATCCGCCCACTAGGTCGTGGAACACGCTCACCTCGCCGTGGCATGTGCCGTGGCCGGAGCCGATGCCGATGGTCGGAATCGGGCTGGCTGCGGTAAGCATGGCTGCCACGCTGTGGCGTGTGCATTCAATGACCACGGAGAAAGCGCCTGCGCGGACAACGGCCTGCAAATCAGCCATCAGCGCTTCGGCCTCGGCATCAGTCTTGCCTTTCATGCGGTAGCCGCCTTCCTCTTTGACTTTCTGGGGCAGCAGGCCTATGTGTGCCTGCACGGGGATACCGGCCTGCACAATGGCGCGGATTTCGGCCTCCTTGCTCACACCGCCCTCCAATTTGACGGCATCCACGCCGGTAGTCATAAGCTTGCGGGCGTTTTCGACTGCCTGTTCGGGGGTATCGAAGGTGTGGATAGGCATATCCAGAATAACCAGCGCATTTTTTGCAGCGCGGGCCACGCATTCTCCGTGGTGCAGCATGTGGGCCAGGGTCACGTGCGTGGTATCCGGGTAGCCGAGCATGGTCATGCCCAGGGAATCGCCCACCAGAATCATGTCAATACCGGCTTCATCGAGCATGCGGCCCGTGGGGTAATCGTATGCCGTGAGCTGGGAGATGGGTTCCTTGCCCATTTTTGCCTGAATGGCGGCAATCTTGTCGTTTGATGTCATGGGTATGTGATATCAAAGGGGGTAGGGGGTAACGGCAGGGCCTGCCGGCAGCTGCTCCAGCAGCTGGGTGGCCGTCTGTGTCTGCCCGGGAAGCACCAGCTGCGGGTCCAGGTCGCAGAGCGGGCGCAGCACGAATTCGCGTTCGTGAGCGCGGGGGTGGGGTAGGGTGAGCTCCGGGCTTTGCTGCGTTTCGTTTCCGCAGCAGATGAGGTCGATATCGCAGGGGCGGGGTTCGCCGTATGTGCCGCTGCGGGTGCGGCCCAGCTCTGCCTCAATGCGGAGGCAGAGCTGCAGAATTTCCGCTGCCGGCATTTCGGTTTCTACAGCCACGCAGGCATTCAGGTAGGCCGGCGAACCCGCGGGGCAGCCCACAGGCTCAGTCTCATACACTTGGGAAAGCTGCAGGCTGCCGAAGGTATCTGCCAGGTAATCGCAGGCAGATTCCAGCATAGCCAGCCGGTCTCCCAGGTTGGAGCCCAGGGAGAACACACAGCGGCGCATGGATGCGTGGGCGCCCATGGTGATTAGTCGGTGAAGCCCAGTACGTCCTGCATGCTGTACAGCCCGGCGGGCTTATCAGCCAGCCACAGGGCAGCGCGCACGGCGCCGCTGGCAAAGGTCATGCGGCTGGATGCCTTGTGGGTAAGCTCTACGCGCTCGCCATCCGTGGCGTACATGACGGTGTGGTCGCCCACAACATCGCCACCGCGCATAGAGTGCATGCCAATCTGGCGCTGGGGGCGGGCGCCCACCAGGCCCTCGCGGCCGTGCATCACGTCCTTATCATAGCTCATGCCGGTTTCATCGCACACCACCTCTGCCAGGGAGCGGGCGGTGCCGCTGGGAGCATCGAGCTTGTGGTGGTGGTGCATCTCGATGATTTCGATATCGTAATCCTTCAGGATGCGGGTGGCCTTGCGGGTGAGCCAGAAGAGGGTGTTCACGCCCACGGAGTAGTTGGAGGCGAAAACGATGGGAATCTGCCTGGCGGCCTCGGTAATGGCGGCACGCTCCTCATCGGTGTGGCCGGTGGTGCCGATGACCAGGGGCTTGCCCTGCGCAATGGCGGTGGCCAGCAGCTCCGGGGTGAAACCGTGGAAAGAGAAGTCAATGGCGCAGTCGGCAGCGCTCATGGCGGCGGCGATATCCTGGCCCACATCGTGCGTGGAGCCCAGCTCGGTGCCTTCATTCAGCTCCACAGCCTGCTTCACGGTCTGGCCCATGCGGCCGGAAATGCCGGTAACGAGAATCTTCATCATGGTGGCTTACATCAGGTTGAAGCTCTTGAGCAGGTCGGCCAGCTTGCCGTGCTTCTCCTCTGCCAGCGGTACGAGCGGCAGGCGGATATCCCAGCCGATATTGCCGCGCAGGGCCAGAGCAGCCTTCACGGGAACCGGGTTTACATCCAGGGACATAAGGCCCTTCATGAGCGGGTAATACTTCTTCTGCAGCTCCAGGGCTTTCTTTCCGTCGCCGCTCATGGCGGCATCCACCAGGGCCTTCATCTCGGCAGGGGCCACGTTGGAGGTCACGGATACCAGACCCACGGCACCGCAGGAAATGAAGGGAACGGTAAGGCCGTCATCGCCGCTGAGCACGGCAAAGCCTTCCGGCAGAGCCTGAACCAGCTGGTTCACGCGCTCTACGCTGCCGCCGGCTTCCTTGATGGCCACGATGGTGGGGCAGTCTGCAGCCAGGCGGGCCACGGTGTCCACGGCGATTTCAATGCCGCTGCGGCCGGGAATGCTGTAGAGCATGATGGGCAGGTCCGTAGCCTCGGCAATAGCCTTGAAGTGCTGGTACACGCCCTCCTGGTTGGGCTTGTTGTAGTAGGGACATACCTGCAGGGTGCCATCTGCTCCCATGGCGGCAGCGGCCTTGGTCATCTCAATGGCCTCAGCGGTGCAGTTGGCGCCGGTGCCGGCGATAACCTGGCATCGGCCGGCTACGGTCTCAACGCACACGCGGATGACTTCCAGATGCTCTTTGGTGGTAACGGTGGGGGATTCGCCGGTGGTGCCCATGGGCACAATGCCATCCACGCCGCCGGCAATCTGGGTTTCAATCAGTGCCTTGAATGCCTCGTAATCTACCTGTCCGTTCTTGAAAGGTGTAACAATTGCAGTGTATAGTCCCTGGTATTTCATAGTCGGGAGTAATTTAAGTTCTTTGTCGCGGGTATTATACTCCTTGCAGACAAAAAGTCACGCTTTTATTTTACGCCGAGTGCGCATGAACACGCGTGTCCCAAGGATTTCACAATTGACTGCATTATCAACACCGTTTTGGAGCCAGCTCCCCCTCTTTATACGCTAAAGATGGCGATTTGGCGGGGGGCTGAAACACTGCCCGGCGGAAGCCGGGCAATTTAGACCGGTGATAACCGGATTTAGACCGTCACGATAGTGGCGGATTTCATTGCGGGCCTCTGCCCGCAATTTCACTGCAGGGCATTCTGCCCT
>JBGUSR010000038.1:0-39660 GCA_045132635.1 Akkermansia sp. | reverse complement strand
CTTGATGAGCTGCATCGAAATCTGCCCTTGGCAGATGAAATTGCCTCTTACGAGGCATCTAAATCCACTTAAAAGTGGTCTAAATTGCTGCGTTTACACCGCAGCAACAACGAGCTGTTCCAGCTCGCCAAACTCCCATTTGGCGCAGCATTCTTTGGGACACATGTGCTTCTAAACACATTCAAAATCCAGGATTCAGAATTCTACATGCAAGAAAATCCCCCGGTTTCTCGACGAAACCGGGGGCGAAAGGGAGAAACTGGTAAGCGCGGGTTACTTGGCATTCACCACTTCATCCATCGGGAGGATGATGAAGCCGATGCCGCGGTTGCCGTTCTTGCTATTGGTGTGGCAGGTTTCGTAGATAATACCCACGTGATCCTCATCCACCATGGCCTGGCAGGAGTAGCCCATGCAGCGGCGGGCATCATACAGCAGGCCTTCGTTCCAGGTCTTGCCGTCATCGCGGGAGGTACGCACCGTCATGAAACTGCGGGGGTATACCTTTGGGTTGCTGAACAGCAGCAGCTTGCCATACTTGGCAGAATTCACCGAGATGATGGAGCCCTGGCAGGTGGGTTCCACAAGGTCCTTGCAGTTCGTCTCATGAGCCTGCCAGGTTTTGCCCAGGTCCTTGGTCACGTATACCACGCGGCGGCCAGCCCAGGTCTCATTGCGGCAGTTAATCATGATGGAACCATCCTGAAGCTCAACCACCTGGCACTCAGAGGTCTTGTGCGGCACGCCGGTGCCGTAGACCCAGTTCTTACCACCGTCTGTGGAGTAGCAGATGGTGCTCATGCAGTTCGGGTTGGCGCCACGCTGCCAGATCTGGGCCGGGAACACAATGACACCCTTGCTGGTCACGATACCGTTACCGGGGCCGGCCAGAATAGTGGTCCACTCTTCCTTCTTAATCTGGCGGGTGGGGTTCACATAATCCTTGCACCAGGTCTTGCCATCGTCATCGGAGTACACCATGCCCCACTGGCCGGTCTTATCCTTATCGAAACCAGTCTGAGACACACCCAGGGAAGCACCACCGCTGAAGTGGCACACCAGGGACTGCATCCAGATGCGGCCATTGGCGGGATCCTGCAGGATGCAGGGGTCACCGCAGCCATTGTTGTAGCCGGGGCCGGCATCCATGCTCACCTCAGGCATGGTCCAGGTCTGACCACCGTCTGTGGAACGCACGGTAGCCACGTCAATATCGGCGCAGAGGTCGCCCTCGTGGTTATAACGGGCATCGAAGCAGGCCACCAGGGTACCAGCCGTGGTACGGATGATGCCGGGGATACGGAAAGCCACGCAGTGACGCGGGGCAGCGCCGTTGGGCTGGTTGCCCACGTCATCACCAGGGAAGGAAAGCATGGTGCCCACACGCTGGGTCACCGGAGCCTGCTCAGGGCTGTATTCCTTGCCATCAATGGTAATCTTCACATCGCTGAAGCTGATGGTGGAACCCACGGGTGCACCACCGGCAGGCTGCACATCCAGCCACAAGTGGTTGATACCGCCATCCAGCACGCCCTTGGTGAGAATCTGCACAGAGCCATCGGCCAGCGGCACGCCGGTGCCATAAGCCTTGCCGTTGCGAAGCTCCAGACCAGCGGAATCGCCGCTGCGCAGGGTCACGCTGGCCACGCGGGCGGGGTCCGAAACCTTCAGGCTCACCTTGGCCACCGCCTTGGGATTCTCGGCGCCTTCGCTCTCCACATCCACCGCCAGCACGGGGTTGTACGTGGCACGCTTCATGATGGGGAACACGCCGGGATTACGGAAACTTACATTCCTGATGCTCATGGGACCCACCATGAGGGTCAGGTCATCCAGCAGCACGCCACCGCCCACGGCGGTATCTGCAGCAAAACGCACAGCGGTGGTGCCGGCCGGCATCGTCCACTTCAGCAGCTGGTGATAACCACCCACGTTGGCCTTATCCACCTTCAGCACTTCCTTCTCGCCAGCAGGGGTGATTGCAATCACACGCAGGCAGAAGGGAGAGCGGGAAGTCCAGCGCTCCATCCAGCACTGGCCCTGGGCTTCCACCTGCAGAGGCTTGCTCAGCAGCACTGTGGCAGCATGCTTCTCACCGCCCAGCAAACGAAGCGCCTGGGCACTGTTGCGGCCATGGCCACGGTTAATCTCCGCATGACCAGCCTGCGCCGTCAGCGTGCCATACATACAGGGATGACTGGTGAAGCCACCTGCCGGCAGCTTCTCGAACTGTTCCGTGGCGCCAGCAACGCCGCACAGCAATATGCCGAGTAAGGGTCTCATGTACATGATTTCTCTATACCATACTCGAGCTCGATAAACAAGAAAAAACGGGTGGATTTCCCTCCGTCCACACACAGCGTGGATTTCGCCCTTCCCTGCTAAGGGCAGGATTTCGTCACGAAGTGATACCGGCCATCCCCGGGGGGCGGACAGAAGAAAGGCGGCCCTGAATCAGGACCGCCTTGGAAAGCTCATTTATTTGGCAGACTTCTTCTTTTTACCCTTACCGGGCTTCTTGTCTTTCTTCTTATCCTTACCGCCCTTCTTGGCGGGCCTGGCAGCCTTCACTTCGGCAGGCTCGCCGGTCACAATCGTCTTGAGCGGCAGGCGAATGAAGCCGATACCACGGTAGCCCGTGTCACCATTCGTGTGGCAGGTTTCATAAATCACGCCCACATGGTCGGGGTCCGTAAGAGCCAGACAGGAGTAACCCATGCAGCCACGGGCATCATACAGCAGGCCCTCGCCCCAGGTCTTGCCGTCATCGCGGGAGGCGCGCACGCTCATATTGCTGCGGCCATGAATCCAGGGGTTCGAGAAGAGCAGCAGGCGGCCATACTTCTCTGTTTCCACGGCAACAAGAGAGGCCTGGCAGGTCGGGTCATTGAGTGTCCTGGTGTTTGTCTCATGCTCTGTCCAGGTTTCACCCATATCCTTGGTCACGAACACATAGCGCTTGCCGCCGTAGTTCTCGTTGCGGCAGTTCAGCATGAGCGAACCATCCGAAAGCTCCACCACCTGGCACTCAGAGGTCTTGGCAGGCACGCCCGTGCTCATCTTCCAGGTCTTGCCACCATCCCTGGAGTAGCAGATGCAGCTGCGGCACACCGGGTTAGCACCGTTCTGCCAGATCTGGGCCGGGAACACGATGTGACCCTTGGTGGTGCAGATACCATTGCCGGGGCCGGCCAGAATGAGCGTCCACTCATCCTTCTTCACCTGACTGGTCACATTCACGATGGGGCTCCAGGTCTTACCATCATCATCAGAATACACCATTTCCCACTGACCCGTGCGGGAGGGATCCGTGCCCGTGCCGGAGGCATTGATGGCGCGGGCACCGGGGGCAAAGTGGCAGGCAAGAGCCTGCATCCAGATGCGGCCCTTCTTGTCCTGCAGAACGCAGGGGTCACCGCAGCCATTGGCCATACCGGGGCCGGAGTCCATGTTCACATACGGCATGGTCCAGGTCTGGCCACCGTCCGTGGAGCGCACAGCTGCCACGTCGATATCACGGCAGAGGTCCACCTCATTATCATAGCGGGCATCAAACACGCCGATGAGAGAACCCTTGCTGGTGCGGATAAGGCCGGGAATACGGAAAGCAGCGCAATCGCGGGCTGCGCCCTCCTTCTGGTCCACCTTATCACCAGGGAAAGCCAGCATGATGCCGATACGCTGCGTCACCGGTTCCAGTTCCGGCTCCAGCTGCTTACCGCCGATACTCACCTTCAGGCCACTGAGACTGAAAGAGGAGCCGATGATGGACTCATCAGAGGGAGTCACATCGAGCCAGAGCGTATTATCGCCGCCATCCAGGCCCTGGGTGGACTTAATCACCACCTTGCCATTTGCGCCGGGTTCGGCAGAGCCGTACTCCACGCTGTTCTTGAAATCCATGCCGTTGGCGCTGCCGCTGCGCAGAGTCACCCTGGCCACCTGGTCGGGGTCATCCACCGTCACCTCCAGGCGGTCAACCACCAGCGCATCCTCTGCACCCTCGGTCTGCACGGTAAGCTTGACCACCGGGTTGAACCTGGCACGCTTCATGACTGGCCACACGCCCGGGTTGTGGGCCTTCACCTCACCCAGCTTCATCTTGCCAATCATGAGCATGAAATCATCAATCATCACGCCGGAGGCATCGGGCGTATCAGCCACCATGCGGATAGCCTTGGTGCCCTTGGGCAGCACCAGCTCAATCTTGTGGTTGAAACCGCCGGTACCAAGTCCCTTGATTTCCTTAATCTCCTTCTCACCGGAACCGGTGACTGCCAGCACCTTCACACAGAAGGGGTCCTTCTTGGTCCAGCGCTCCATCCAGAACGTGCTGCGCACCTCCTTCTCCATCGGGGAGGCAAACTTCATGGTCACGCTGCGGCCGGCACCGCCCTTGATACGGAGCGACTTACTACCCGTGCGGGCTTTATTGAAAATCTCCACGTTGCCCGGTTCAGCACTCAGCTGGCCATACTCAAAGGCGCCGGATGTCAAATCGCCATTGGGCAGCTTTTCAAAGCTCTCAGCCCCCATGGCCAATCCTGCCGTAAGCAGGGAGAAAAGGAATGTCTTATACATGCTGCAGAGCATAGCATACTACGCGCTCTCCTTACAAGCAAAAACGGCTCGCCCCAGGTCACTTGTGTCCCAAAGATTTCGCAATTGTCTGCATTATCAACACCCTTTTGGTGCCAGCCTCCCTCTTTATCCGCGATTTGTCGAGGTTAGAAATCAATCGGAGCACGGGACTTCAGTCCCGAAAACTCAAGCGATGAGGGACTAAAGTCCCTTGCTCCGACAAACTCCCATTTGGCGCAGCAATTTTTGGGACACATGTGGGCAGATAGAGGCAGGGCGAGCTATTCCAGCTCGCCCCCCCAAATATTCAGGCCTGAGTCTTTTTCTTCTTCTTCTTTTTCTTACCCTTCTTCGGAGTCTTCTCTGCGTCTGCCTCCTCATCGTCAGCAGCTTCTTCTGCAGCAGCGCCCTTCTTAGAGGCCTTGGCATCCACATTCTTGCCGGTCATAATGGCCTCAATCGGAATCCGGATGAAACCGATACCACGGGCACCGGTCTTGCCATTGGTATGGCAGGTTTCGTAAATGATACCCACGTTATCCGGGTCCGTCAGAGCCATGCAGGAATAGCCCATGCAGCGGCGCTTGTCGTACATAATACCCTCATTCCAGGTTTTACCCTCATCCTGAGAGGCGCGCACAATCATGAGCGCACGGGGATACACCTGCGGGTTGGAGAAGAGGAGCAGACGCCCGTACTTCTTAGTCTGCACGGACACAAAACCGCCCTGGCAGGGCTGGGGATAGGGTTCATTGAGCCCCTTGACATATTTGAGGGTAAGCGCAGCAGAAGAAGCACCACCCATCAGGCGCAGCGAACGCTCGCCGCTGCGGGCCTTGTTGATAATCTCCGCGTTTTCGGCACTCAATTTGCCGTACTCCGTGCTGCCGGAGGAAAAGCTCCCCTGCGGCATCTTTTCAAAATCTTCCACCCCGAACGCCAGCCCACAGGCCAGCAGGGCCCATACATAGCTGCGTATCATGTGATAATCCTACCACTTGCATAGCGGACACACAAGCTGCAAATGCCTTACAGCACCAGAAGCTCACGCAGAACCCTGGTCAGTTCCTCGGCCGGCATGCTTACCATCTCGTCCTCGGTCAGACCGCTCTTCTGGCGCCAGCGCACAATGCGGCTGAGCAGCTGCAGGTGCCACTCCGGGCACTCCTCCGGCACCACCACCAGAAACACCAGGCGGGCAGCACTTCCCTGCCAATCCACACCGGGTGTGCTGCGGGCCAGATACACCGCCGGCTGAGTAAGTCCAAACACGCGGGCATGCGGAATAGCCAGGCCATAGCCCAGGTAGGTACTCTCCTGTGCCTCGCGGTCCAGCGCCGTGTTCACCAGCGTGCGGGCGCGCCAGCCAGTCAGCTCAGCCAGTTCACCGGCCATCAGGCGAACCATCTCCACATGGTCCACTCCCACAGGAAGTTCCTCCCCGCGCACCCAGACCAGCGTTTCATTATTCAGTTCACCATCAAACATAACGAGAAAAGGATATATCACCCCGCCCACCGGATAGCAAGCAGGAAAACAAATGATGACATATTCAGCTCATTAACACCAAAAATGTTAGATTAGCCGCGCAAAAGGCTGCATCAGCGGTCATCCCGGGCGGTGAAGTAATCATCGGTCCCCGGTACAGTGGCCAGAGCATTGAACATAGCCACGCGGCTGGCAGCGATACTGCTCTGCAGCAGCAGCACCAGCATCTCCACCCCCGGAGCCATGGGGCAGAAGCTGACTGCATTCGCATAGAAGGGCAACGAGTCCTCCAGCTCCGCCTCCAGGCGGGCCTCCAGCGAAGCATCCTCCACGCTCTGCGGAAGCGCCACCAGCACATCATGCCGCGGCCCCTTCCCTTCGCCCTCCACCTGCACCAGGCTGCCCAGCCCGGGAATCCAGGCGGTATCACCCACCGCCGCCGAGGCAATACCCAGCGATGCAAAGCGGTCTGCCGGGGCGAAACCTCGCGGGCGCAGGGCATCATACAAGTGGTCATAATACTCACCGCCTATGTAGAAAATCTGCCGTCCCCACACCAGAGCCTGGGCCACAGTCCGCACCTGCTCAGCCAGTTCCACGCCGGGACCAGCCAGATAACAATGCGGCACCAGGTCCTCATCCGCCAGGTCAAGCCAACCGGTCAGCTCATCTGCCAGGCGCTTCTCCTGCGCAGATTTCCCGGCAAAGAAGGCATACGGCAGCAGCACACTGCCCGGCTTGCGCAGGCAGGCCTTCTCCAGCCAGCCCAGCACATCCATGGCGCAGCCGCACCCTGTACCACCAGCTGCGGAGAAGAATACATGCACCTCCAGCTGCTCTGCGTCCTCCAGCATGGGTTTCAGCAGACGCTCCACCGCCGCGCGGCTCTGCAGCAGAAGAGCGCGACCATAGCGACGCCAGCCACCGGCCCCCTGCAGCGCAGCCAGAGCCTTTTCCACCTCATACACCGGCACCTGCAATTTTTCTGCCACCTGCCAGCGCATACCGGACACGCAGTCCTTCAGCTCAGCGTTCTGCTCCATCTCATTCAAGCTGCGGGCTTCCGTCTTGATATTCAGGTATGGAATATCCGCCGCCAGCTCCTGCCAGGCGGGGGTGTTCACCACATCATCTGCTGCATCCAGATACAGACAGGCCAGCTCATCACTCACCGGCGGCATTCCACTTGCCGCCAATGCACGCCGCCATGCCAGCAATACCTGCCCGCCCATGCCGCCAAGTCCAATGAGAAGTGTGCGCTTTTTCATTTTACCGGAAATACGTTATGTATACTTATCCTCCAGTATAACACTTCCGCATTTTCCCGCAAGCTTTATTTTCCGCGACGTTTATCGTTTTTCAACAGGTTAATCTTATCACGCAGCACGGCGGCCACCTCGAAATCCAGGCGGGAGGCAGCTTCGCGCATTTCCTTCTCCAGGCGGGCAATGGTGGCGGCCACATCCGGGGTATCCTCCCCTTCTGCCGCCATCAGGGTGCCGAAGTCGTCATCGGCATCCTCCAGTTCCTCATCGGGCGTGTAAAGGCGCAGGGTGCTCTGGTCTCCACGGCTAACACTGTGGGGTGTGATGCCGTGCGCCTCGTTATAAGCCTGCTGGATGAAGCGGCGGCGGTCACTTTCCTCCACCAGGCGGCGTATGGAATCCGTCACCACATCGCAGAAGAGCACACACTCACCATGCACATGGCGAGCCGCACGACCAGCGGTCTGCACCAGGCTGGTTTCATTGCGCAGGAAACCCTCCTTATCCGCATCCAGAATGCAGACCAGGGATACCTCCGGCAAATCAAGACCCTCACGCAGCAGGTTGATACCCACCAGAATATCCACCTTACCCGCGCGAAGCTTACGCAGAATCTCCACGCGTTCAATCGCATCCACATCCGCGTGAATATACTCCACCTCCAGCCCCACCTTGCGGAGGTAATCGGTCAAATCCTCTGCCGTGCGCTTGGTCAGGGTGGTGACCAGCACACGCTCGCGCACCGAGACACGCTGACGGCAGAGCTCGATGGTCTTATCAATCTGGCCATCCAGCGGCAGCAGGGTGATTTTGGGCTCCAGCAGGCCGGTGGGGCGTATCACCTGCTCCACAATGAGCGGCTGTGCCAGACCGGAGGGGTTGAAACTTTCCACCGAGGCGGCGCTGGAATGCGGCGGCACGCGCAGCTCGCTGAGGTGGTGGAAGAACACCCCGCGGAAGCCCTCCGGCGCGTGGGTGATAGCCTGGCTGGCCTCGCGGCTGCGAGCGTGGGTGTTGCCCCGCCTGGCCTTAAGCACAGGAATATAGCTCTTATTTCCCGCCACGCAGTTCACATACTCAAAGGGCCCCGGCGTGGCAGACACATAGACCAGCTGTGCCTGGCGATTCATGAACTCATCAAACCGCAGCGGACGGTTATCCAGCGCGGAAGGGAGGCGGAAACCGTGGTCAATGAGTACCTGCTTGCGGGAGCGGTCACCCTCATACATGCCGCCAATCTGCGGCACCGTGGCGTGCGATTCATCGATGATGGTGAGGTGGTCTGCCGGGAAATAATCCTGCAGCGTGGAGGGCGTGCTGCCCGGGGCGCGCCCGGCCAGGTGGCGGGAGTAATTCTCGATACCCTTGCAGAAGCCAATCTCATTAATGAGCTCTATATCATAATCCGTGCGCATCTTAAGGCGCTGCGCCTCAATGAGCTTGTTATTCTTCTCAAACCACTCCACACGCTCTGCCAGTTCCTTGCGGATGCTCTGAATGGCGGGCAGACGCTTCTCCGGGGCAGAGACATACTGCTTCACCGGGAAGAAAAGGTAACTCTGCAGCCGCTCGCGCACGCGCCCGGTGCCGGCATCGATGAGCGAAATCGCATCAATCTCATCGCCGAAGAACTCCACGCGGATGGCCTCGCCATCGCTCTGCGCCGGGTAAACCTCCACCACATCGCCGCGCACGCGGAAACGCCCGCGCTGGAAATCGTAATCATTGCGCTCAAACAGCAGCTCTGCCAGGCAGGCCAGCATGGCATCGCGGTCCATCTCCTGCCCCACATGCAGAGAAAGCGTCAGGTTGCGGTAATCCTCCGGCGCACCCAGGCCATAGATGCAGGACACAGAGGCCACCACAATCACATCCCGCCGCAGCAGCAGAGAGCGCATGGCATTCAGGCACAAGCGGTCAATTTCCTCATTGATGGCGCTGTCCTTCTCGATATAGGTATCCGTGCTGGCAATGTAGGCCTCCGGCTGGTAATAATCGAAATACGAGACAAAATACTCCACCGCATTGTGCGGGAAAAAGGCCTTCAGCTCCGAATACAACTGGGCCGCCAGGGTCTTGTTGTGGCTCAGCACCAGCACCGGCCTGTCCTGCGCGGCAATGAGGTTGGCCATGGTGAAGGTCTTGCCCGAACCCGTCACGCCCAGCAGGCACTGGTGCCGGTTCCCCGCCTGCAGCGATTTGAGGAGCTTGGCAATGGCCTGCTCCTGGTCGCCCGAGGGCTTATAGTCTGTTACAAGCTGGAATAAGGACATGGATATTCTAGGCTCGAAATTGCTTCTACCTCTCAATCCCGGGAAATAATAACCCAACGGCCACCTTTATTGGCACCGATTCGCTTAATCCGATTTTTCTCTTTAAGAATTTTAAGGCAACTTTGTATCGTTGTTCTGGATTTGCCACATCTTTCAACCATAGAGGAAATAGTAATCGACGAATCAGATGCTATCATATCCAGCAGCATACGCTGGGTTTTTAACCTACCTTTCAGCTCAGTTTCCGGCTCAGTTTCCGGCTCAGTTTCTGGCTCAGTTTCTGGCTCAACAGAAAACGAATTCAAGACACTGTGCATTTCAAATCCATCCCGGCAGGGTATTTCAATGAGAAAATAAGAACGTTCTTCATCAGTCTCAATACGAGCATCACGGGATCCATTACGACACAACTCGTCCTGAATGGTAGGAATGCCCGTGGCGCGCCCTTCAGAAAGCTCCAGCTCTTTGAGAAAATCACCCAATCTTCTATTGCGATAGCGTCTGGCCTTAAGACTACGCGCCCGCCTGATAGAATCCATGCTTATAGAACGATCCGGGCCGGAATAACTCAATATCGAAATTCCACTTGGTTCTATACGAATTTCTACCGGCTCTCTCTCCTTGTAATCGCGGTGATACAAAGCATTCACTACCGCCTCCTCAAGAGCCTGATACGGATAATTAAAGAACTTGACCGCTTCTGCCCTGTCCTTCAGCTTGATAATCCGCTCCTTAATCACATTTGTTCTTAAGTATTCCAGAGTAGAGCGAATCATGGTTGGCACAGGACCGTAAATCCCCGGAACCTCAATCATATTATTAGGATCCCTCTCCAAACCATTGGGAAAAATAACAATATCCACCTGTGTATACGGGAAAAATTTTCTCGGATTCTCGCAGAACATCATAGCTGCCACATTTTTCAGCATACGCCGCTCACGAGGACCAGTATACAAATCCATCTTATCGAGAATATCTTCAAAAGGCAGGTTCATAAACTCTTTAGCCAATTTACTACCTACTTTCCGGAGATGTTCGTACACCAGCACCGTAGAAATATCGTCAACGTCTATATCCGGGTTTCCTCTATCATCAAATGGCGTACGGTTTGCCATTTCACGAAGTTCTTCCAAAGCTTCCCCCTTAGCCGCAATACTACTGCTACCGGAACGAATATACCACTGCGTCCTAGGGTCATTCTTGCTTACCACGCTTTCCCTTACATCATAAGGGCGATTGACACCGGCAGGCACCCATATAACAAGAATATACTTACCATCAATCTCTTCCATCGATGTTCGAGGTAGATAATATGGGTTGATTTTATTATTAAAACCAACCATATCCTTCAATACCTTATCTATACTACCCTCCGGAATACCCTTCACCGGTCGCCGGGCCATACCTTTATCATCCTCTTCAACACCAACAAGTATATAACCACCACCTATGTTGTCAAAATCATTGGCAAAAGCGCAAATGCTGTGGTAAATAGCATCAGGATTCCATCCAGCCTTGAACTCAATCCGATTTCCCTCAATCTTTTGACGGCGAAGCAAATCTTCTATGTTTATAGGTAATGCCATATCTGTGGGAATTATGCCAGAAACCCCAGAAAAAGTCAACCGCAGGCATTCTGAGCCGCTGCCGATAGGGAAGCGGCTTGAAAATGGATGCTATCCACCTCTACCTCGTCATCAGAACGAATGAGAGGCCCCGATGTGCAGCTGGTGCTCCACGGAAGAATCACGCATTTCGAACGAGTAACCGGCATCTGCCGTCCAGGTACGGCTGATAATCCAGTCCGTGCCCAGGCCCATCTGCAGGAAGCAGCGGCCGGTATGAACGGCTTCCCCTTCCACAATACCAGCAACACTGCTACCTCGCACCTTGGCGTACTGGCGGTACATATCCAGACCCAGCTTCAGGCGACCATAAGGAACAAGGCTCTGACCGCGCTGCAGGTTGAACACGCGATGCACCCCGGCACCGGCAAAAAGAGTCAGATTCTTATGCCCCTTCACGCCGGAATAATCAAAGGCAGTATAACCCATCTCGCGCAGGCGCTCCATCTCAGCCGTTGTATATTCAAAACCGGCAAAGGGAGTCACAGTAATGCCGTGCCGCCACAGGTATTCGCGGGATACCGTCACGCCCATGGACCAGGACGTTTCATCCCAGCAGCCGATAACGCGGTCACCATGCACATAGCCCCTGCGGGTGCTCTTGCAGTCATACATGCCGTAGCTGATATAGCCGGCCACAGTGTAACCGCGCTCCTCATACCCCTGGCCACCCACTTTCATGCGGCCATACAACCCCATCTGAATGCCATCCTGCTCAATCTCACCACCAGTGTAGTACCGATTACCGCCGTCAGGCTTCAGCGTGCCATAGCTTCTGCCCAGGGCAGCGCCCACCACCGCATTATACTTAACCACATAAGTATCGGCACCAACGGCATAACCGAATGTTTTGTTATCATACCCCGAGCAGCTACCAGTTGAATCATAATCCTGAGAGCTGTATACCCCGGAGAACCAGACGTTGGATTTCCAGCGGCGTACATCATCTGCATGCCCCATGGCGGTCTGCCCAAATGCACTGGTAGATGCTGCGGCTGTGGACAAAGAATTAGCCAGACGCCCGGAATCCTTCACCTGGTTCTGCAAGGCAATCTTTTCCAGCTCCTGCACTCTGACCTGCATATTGCTGCCAGCACCACCGTTGCCTGCATTGCCACCGTTGCCTGCATTGCCACCGTTGCCTGCATTGCTACCGTTGCCTGCATTGCTACCGTTGCCTGCATTGCTACCGTTGCCTGCATTGCTACCGTTGCCTGCATTGCCACCGTTTCCGCCAGTGCCAGCGTTGTTGCCATTGCCGCCGTTATCAGCATTGCCAGCGTTGTTGCCATTGCCGCCGATTTCCCCATCATCCAACAAACCAAGCAGCAGAGTTTGCAGATAATCATCCAGCACTACCAGTTCACCCGTCAGGAACAATTCACTTGTGTACCAGATAAGGCCATCATCCAGCGCAGGAAGATTCTTATAGTCGAAGTAATATGAGCCGCTTATAGCTCCATTCTGCATATCAATCAGACGAAGTGTGGCCCCCCGCTTGAACTTCTTCGCCAGGTCATCCACCGTGCCGTTCTGATAATTCAGCACCACATGCACACCCTGAGCATGGTTTCCGTATTCCTCCACCTTCAGCTGGGAGAAATTCGTACCCCCGGTCGTATTGGCACCGGTAAAGTTAAAATCACCCCCCGCGTTTACATTAAATGTCCACAGGGGCGAGGTGTTGCCATCCTTCAGCATCACCACGTCCTTAATCGCAAGGCTTCCATAGCCTCCCTGGGCGCCAATCTGCAGAGCGCCTCCCTGCATACGCACATTCTCCAGGCGCCCCGTGCCCCGGATATTGGCTCCCACCGCCGGACGCACCGCCAGATTCAGCTGATTCAAAGCTTCCTGCCCGGTCTGAATGGTAAGGTGGTTCTTGTCACCCTCCGGGTTGTTCACAATGAACTCAGCCTGTGCATTTCCGGTAGCACCAGTACCCAGGCTCAGACTGGCGTTATCCAGCACCAGCGTACCCCCGTTCATATCCAGCGCACATTCGACATGGGCCTCCATATCCTTCAAGGTAGCCGTATTGCCAGCAGCAATGGCAAGCACATCCACCCCGCAGGCAAAATAAGTATCAGCGTCCACCACCACAGAGCTCCCCATCAGGCCGAATTGCCCCAGGCTGCCACCACTCAGGCGGGTGTTATTCTGCAGCTCCAGAACCACACCTTCGCTCCCCTGCACCAGCACCTTGTTCTCCTCATCCAGCACCTTGCTGGAAAGTGTATTCACCGTCACTGTCCCGGCATCAATAGCAACCCCTTGGGCGTATATTACGCTGCATGCATCCTTATGGCCAGATTCCAGAAAATCTACGCCTGAAATCGTCAGCCGGGCAGATGCATCGCTGCTCACCACCTCCTGCTGCAGCTCCAGTCGCTGGCCGGTGACGGTGGAATTCTTCACCATTACACCTTCCACTGAGCTCTCCACCCAGTATCCGGTGCCTTCCAGCTGCACCTCTGGCGTCTCTGAACTCATCACCATCCCCTGCGCCGTTACACTCACGCCCAGGAACACCACGGGTAACATTTGGGATATATTCATATCAGTAATAAAAAGAAAAGTTAATAAAAGGCCCGCCCATCATACCACATCATTTTGCTTATTCAAGCTTTATTCATTGCATAATAAATAAGATTTCCGAAACACTTTCAAGGCACATGTGTCCCAAGGATTGCTGCGCCAAATGGGAGCTTGTCGGGCAGCTGTTTTTTGTCGGAGCAAGGGACTTTAGTCCCTCATCGCTTGAGTTTTCGGGACTGAAGTCCAGTGCTCCGATTGATTTCTAACCCCGCCAAATCGCCATAAAGCGCATAAAGAGGGGGGCTGGCTCCAAAACGGTGTTAAAAATGCAGTCAAATGTGAAATCTTTGGGACACATGTGCTTTCAAGGACATTTCTGCCTCTATCGCTTGACAAATGGAGGCGCATCGGTCATGATAACGGGGCTATGTACATCCCCACGCAGGAAGAGAGATACAGCAAGGTAGCCCGGCTTACGCTGCTGCTGTGCATCATTGTGCCCTCAGCAGTAGTCATGTGGCTGGCAGAGATAACCGACCTGCTGACCTGCTGCTATTCCTTCCTGCTGCCGGTGGCTATGCCGCTGGACTGGCTGGGGTTCAATAAGGTGGCCGCCATCTGCATCTCCGCGCTCATTCAGGGTATTCTTTTCTTCTGGCTGGCCGTCACCAGGAAACTGAGCGCCAAAGGCAAGACCACCATTGCCGTGACCTGGGGCATGAGCTTTGCCCTCATACTGAAGGTGCTGATTGCCTTCTCCGTGTACCGTGCCGTGCGCGGACATTAAGCCAGGCGGGTGATTTCCAGCTGGCGCACCATGCACTGATTCACCTCGCCGTTGGCATTTGCGCAGCGCGGGGTGTAGCAAAGCGAGAAACGGAAACTGCCGGCAGGCAAGGTAAGCTTCAACGCCGCAGAGCGGGTGTAATTTTCCCACTGCCCTGCTTCCGTGTTGTGCGGCAACAGAATGACACCGGCCGGTTCACCATTCACCTGCAGCTCACGCAGGGCGCAGGTATCGCTGTCGCGCAGGGAGGCGGTGGCATTGCAATAATGCACACGCACCGCATAGGTTCCCGCTGCCAGCACTGTTTCCTCATAATCCAGGCGGGCCGTACAGGCGCGGGTATCGAGCCAGGCCTGCCCCTGCTCCACCACGAATTCCGCCTGCTCACCCACGCGGGAGGGCTGCAGCTCTACCCGGCAACCGGGTGCCGGGCATTCAAAGGGGCTGCTGAAGCAGGAGGTGCTTCTCTCATTCACCGCCTGAACCGTGTATTCATTGAAATAGGCTCTGCCGGGCGGCAGGGCGCACTGGCAATCCAGCGTGGCAGAGAACGCCACACCATTGCGGAACACATTGTAGCTGGCCGCACCCGGCACGGGATGCCAGCGCAGCAGGCGCGGCGTGGGGGCATCCCACTCCGGCTCGGGCAAATCCTCCACCGCCTGGGGGGCGGGCACCTGCTCGGCATCATCCTCCACCGGCATCAGCTCCAGCTCAATCTGGATGCGGCCCGTTGCATCCAGCGGGATGATGGGGGAATCCGGGTGGCCGTTCACCATGACCGAGCAAACCTCCGTGCCATAGCCATTCACGTGGATATCCAGCACCATATCCCGGATTCGCAGGCCGGTGAGCCAGTGGCTGCCGCGGTATTCACGCGGCACGCAGGGCTGAATCACCAGGTTATCGCCCTCGAACTTGATACCAAAAATGGCATAGTAGAACATGCCCAGCATGCCGGCCACGCTCCACAGCTGGCGGTCAGAGTTCTGGATGGTCTGCTCTGCCGCACCCGTCTCTGCGTGGAAATTCTCCTTGTTGGTGCCAAAGGCCATGGCCGCACGCAGCAGCGAGGACATAGAGAACGCAGCACCCGCAGCATCATGTGAATCTGCCTGAGCCAGCAGCACGTAGGACTCTACAAAAGGCCACACGCTGCGGTTGTGGTAGGCTTTCTCCTGGCGGGATTTGTAGGGAGTGAACACCGGCGTGCCGAAGGGTGAACGCGGCAGGTGCTGCAGCGCCGTAGCGGCATGCTCACCCGCCAGCCCGCACAGCACCGCCAGCGAGGTAGCCAGCGAGTCCACGCGGTCATCCAGGTAGCCCTCTGCCGTGCGCATCATGCCGTAGTGGCAGGAACCGGCGCTCCAGAATGCCTCCTGAATCTCCGCAGCCAGGCGGGATGCCGCCGCGGCATACACGGCTGCCTCCTTATCGCGGTCCAGCTCGCGCAGCATACGCGCCAGCAACTGGCGGCAGAGATAATGCAGCACATTCGTACCAAAGGCATAGGAGGCACCAATATCCGCCGGAGTCATCCAGTCCGGATAACTCTGCTCACGCCAGTCGATGAATGAAGTCTCACCCGGGCGCAGCACTTCATCCTCCGGCATCACGGCAGCATCCTGCTCCAGAGTAGCCTTCAGCACATCCACACACCAGGCCAGCCACTTCGTATCCCCCTGCACCTCATACAACGCCCAGGCGCCCAGTGCCCAGGAAACGCGGTCCGTAGAAACCGGCCAGCCACCGCCCGTGCCGGTATCCTGCATCACCACGCCGTTGCGCACGCGAGATTCCAGGCTGTGCCGTGTGGCCTCCGGGGCTGCCAGCGCCGTGCCCAGCGCCGCAGAGAAGGCTATATCGCGCGTCCACACAGCGGACCAGTTGGCCCCGGCCAGCAGATGCCCCTCGGCATCAATATCGGCCTGCAATTCCTGCGCAGCCAGGGCATACATGGCCTGCAGCACCGGAATGGAACTGCGCATACCGGCGCAACCAGCCGGCGGAGCCATGGGGATGCTCAGCTCACGGCTCTCAGCCTCGCGGGTGATGCGCAGGCAGCCGGGCGACACCAGCTCCGCCACCAGCCCCGGCTGTTCAAGCCGGGTGGCGGTGAGACGGTAGGCGCCGTTATCGAACAGGAGCTGTTCCGGGGCAGAAGCCATAAAACGGGCATCAGAGAATGGCACCGGGCACATAGCCCACACCATCCGGGAAGCGGGTGGCAAGCTCCTCCACCATAGCAGCGAAGGCATCCACCTGCTGAGCAGCCATACCGGTATCGCCGGCGTTGGCATCGTAAATCTCCTGAATCTCCTCGCGGGTCAGCATCAGGCGGCCATCGGCGCCCAGGCGGTCCAGCAGATCATTGGTGGAGATGAGACCATTGCGCAGGTCGTTGGACACAGCCACAGCATGCTCCTTGATGACCTCGTGAGCCGTCTCGCGGCCTACACCGCGCTTCACGGCAGCCATCATGATGGTGGTGGTCATCAGGAAGGGCAGGTAGCGGTTCAGCTCAGTGCGCACCACGGGCTCGTACATGCCCATCTGGTCCAGCACGGTGATGAAAGTCTCGAACAGGCCGTCAGCAGCCAGGAAGGCATCCGGCAGCACGCAGCGGCGCACCACGGAGCAGGACACATCGCCCTCGTTCCACTGGTCGCCGATAATGCCGCCAATCATGGTGAGGTGGCCCTTCAGAATGGCGTGGAAGCCGTTCACGCGCTCGCAGGAGCGGGGGTTCATCTTGTGCGGCATGGCGCTGGAACCCGTCTGACCCTTGGCAAAACCCTCGGTGCAGAGCTCGTGGCCCACCATGAGGCGCCAGGTCTTGCAGAAGCTGCTGGGGCCGCTGGCCAGACCCACCAGGCCGGAAATAATCTCAAAGTCCAGGGAGCGCGGGTACACCTGACCCACATTCATCCACTTGGAGGAAATACCCAGATGAGCGCAAATGCGGCTCTCGAGCTCACGCACAGTCTCCGGGTTCTTGGCAAAAAGGGAAAGCTGGTCCAGCTGGGTACCCACGGCACCCTTCAGCCCACGCACGCGGTAGCGCTCCATCATGCTCACCCAGGCCCAGGCCCAGTGCACAATCTCCTCGCCGAACATAGCCACGCGCTTGCCCATGGTGGTAGCCTGAGCGGCTACATTGTGCGTGCGGGCAGCAAACACCATATCGCGCCAGCCGTTGGCGCACTTGGCCATGCGGTCGAGCACGGCCACAGCCTTGTCGCGGATAATGTGCATGGAGCGCCAGATCTGCAGCTGCTCCACATTTTCTGTCAGGTCACGGCTGGTCATACCCTTGTGGATATGCTCGTGGCCGGCCAGGTCGCAGAACTCCTCGATACGGGCCTTCACGTCGTGGCGGGTCACACGCTCACGGGCGTTGATGCTGTCCACATCCACCTGACCCTTCACGCTCTCGTAGGCATCAATAGCCTCCTGCGGAATATCCAGCCCCAGGTCCTTCTGGGCCTTCATCACGGCAATCCAGAACTCGCGCTCCAGCACAATGCGGCCTTCGGCAGACCAGATAGCTTTCATGGAATCGGAGGCATAACGCCCTGCCAGTACATTCGGTATTGAACTCATAATTTGTGTTTTGGGGTTCAGGTGAAGGAACATTCTACCAGAAACTTACCCGATTTTCAAGTCCGAACACAAGGAGTGAAAAAATGCAGCACACGTGTGAAAAAATGCAGGGGTCTGTTTCAGCAAATCTGAAACAGACCCGAGGCCATACGGAACCTGAGCGCAAGAGCGCAGCGGAATTTCCTGATGATGTGAGTCGTCCGTGAGCCGGGAGTCTGCTCTTATGCGCGGCGGCGGCGGGCAGCCAGCGCAGCCAGAGCCAGCAGACTGAGGGTGGATGTAGCGGGCTCGGGCACCATGGCGGTAAAGGTAGCCACCAGGCCCACATCGCCGGTTGTCCAGCTGTAGTCCACCGGGCCGACAGAATCCCAGTGCTGCCCTGTGATTGTAACAGAGGGAGTTACATCCTCCGCTGTGAATCCGGCCAGCACGATACTCATGGTATATTTACCATAGGCCACAGCCGGCAGATCCAGCGCAGAGGCATCCAGCAGCAGCCCGGCACCGCCGGCCAGGGTAAAGCCATCCAGCTGCGCGGTGGTGTAGGTAACGGTGCCGTCCTGGGCATCTACCTCCATCGGGTTATTAGCCAGGGTAAGAACATTGCCCGTCCCGCTAAGCTGGTGCATGCCGGAGCCATCGCCCTTCAGGGCAGAGTCGGCATCAAACGATACATTGGAAAGATTCACCCCGGAGCCCGCCATGGCCGTCAGCATGGTGTTCTTAAAATCGATATTGTTTGCCGTGTAAGACACAGCGGCAGCCGCGGCACTGCCTTCATCTGCCGTGAGAGCCACTGCGGTGGCGGCATCCAGCCCCAGCACCACGGCAGCATTCTCCATCAGACCGCGGGTTTCGCCGTTCTGGTTGTTTTCATGCAGTGCCAGCCCGGTATCGGTCACGTCCACCGCCTTCAGCTGAGCCTGAGCTCCCTTGTGGGCTGTCACGCTCACGCGGGCGGTGCCATTCTCCTTCTGCGCCACCAGGGTGGAGGCATTCGAGAGTTTCACCGTATCCGCCTGAACTCCGTTGCGGAAAATGGTCTCATAGCCGCTGTTGTCGATCTCTACATTCAGAGTGCGGTTTGCTTTGGTGTTCCATGTAGCAGCATCTTTCACAACGCCGGAGAATACAACCGTCTCTGCATTCTGCACTTTCAGATTAAGCACGCTGCCGGAGCCGGTATCGGCCGCGCGCACATCCGTGGCAATCTGTCTGGCATCTCCGCTGTAAGTCAGGTTCAGCGTGCCCTTGTTGGAAACAATCTGGCCCTTCCAGCCGCTGACATCGCCGGAGAATTCATAGCTGTGCTCCACTTCGGCATCATTGATGAAGTTCACCGCCCCTTCCGATGAAACGGCGCCCTTGAACTGCACGGAATCACCAGCCGTGGCAGAAGCAATGACCATGGCTGCAATGCCATTACCGGCTGCCAGTACCACATCCGCCTCTACCGTTTTCTCACCGGCGGCCAGGCTGCCCTGCACGCTCTGCAGGCGGATGCTGGAGCCGCGCTCGCCCAGACCGGCCAGGTCCAGATTGGTCATCGAGGTGTAGTTGCCGTCACTATCACCCGCGCGCACCTGCCCCTTCCAGTTGGAAAGGGTAGCATTCATGGCGGTGCTGTTGCCAAGATTGTATACACCCTCGCCGGAAAGAATCATGGTGTGATCCAGCCCTCTGAGAGCGGAAGACTCCAGGGTCACCCCGGCGGCCAGCTCCAGCGTGGTGCTGGCGGTGGAAGCCAGCGTCACCCCACTGGACAGGTTCCTGGTCACGCGCATGGTGCCGCCATCCAGCGAAATAGCCTGGCTGGCAGAGTTATCCACCGCCTCACCATAGGTGAAGTTGTCGCGCACATGCCACACATTGTCACTGCCGCTCACCGTGAGGTAGAGTGCACCATTCTCCCAGCTGAGTCCCTTCTCAGCATTGGCAAAGGCAGAGCCATTGCCCGACATTACCTTGTACTTGCCGTCAATGAGACCGTCGGAATTGACATTGAAGTTCACGCTGCTGAGGCTTCCTGCGAGGCTGGAGCCGAGTGTGAGAGCTGCATTGCTGAGGTTCGAGGCATCGAGCGTGATATTGAGGTCTGCTCCTTCATAGAAATAGAGCTGGCCGGTCACACTGCTGCTGCCGCTGACATTCAGAGCAGAATTGGAAACAATGTAGACATTTCCCTTCACCTCGCCGGAATTCAATTCAATAGCGGCATCCGCAGAGGTCGACAGCATAGAGGTCTGGATGATGGCTGAATCTGCAATTTCCAGCACACCGCCCTGCACAGTAAGAGCCTGACCGAAAACGCTGGTGCGCGAGGCGGTCACATCATAATTACCCCCGCGAGCTGCCAGGTCAGCCTCCGCGTATTTACCGGAGAACGTGATGCGCCCTGCGCCACCGTTGTTTAATGATACCGTGGCACTGTTCTTACCTGTTGTATACACCGTATCATAGAAGGTAATGCTATCGGTCTTATCCATAGCGCAGAAAACAAGTGATGCCTCCAGAGCGTAGATGCTGTTCAGCACGGTCTTGCCGCTTGAATCCACGTGGGTATTGTTGCGGAACACCACTTTATCATTGCCGGAAATGGTAAGAACGGAATTATAAATTGCACCACCAAGACTTCCCGCGTCATTCCCCGAGAAAACCAGTTCCTTGTTACCGCAGAACGTGGCTACACCACCAGCGATAACAGCTGCGTTACCACTGGCTTTGTTACCGGTGATTTCTACGAGAATGTTATTGTCAATATTAACGGTATCTCCACTGCCACTTAAGGCAAATGCACCATTACTGCCGCTATTATCGGCAATGATGAGGTGGGAGTTTCCTGTAATCGAGGTGGATTTCTTGTTGTTGATGGTGCAATTGGAAAGGTTATTTCTGAACTCTACGGTGCCGTTGTTCTGTATATATATTTTTCCGCTGCTGCCGGTCTCAATAGCGCCACCTGCCTGAGTGGCGTATGGGCTCTGAGCCTTATTGTCATTAAAACGCACCAGCTGAGAATTGCTGATGGTCATTTGCGTACCGACATAAAAAGCGCCGCCGGCACTGGTGGATGAGTTGCGGGAAACATCGAGAACGGCGTTATTATCGAACAATACCGTGCCGAATTGGGCGGCTCCGTATTGCTTAGCGGAGTTATCCGTAATTTTAAGTACGCCGTTATTACTCAGTGTCGTCCCTGCCGCACTGTTCTGTGCATAGATTGCACCACCGTTAGCGGTTGCACTGTTGCCGGAGAAAACAGCTACTTCATTATTGGTCACCTCCAGCGTTGCACTTGTTGCACAATAGATAGCACCGCCATTGCTTGTAGCCGTATTATTCTGGAAATCCAGCAGCTTGTTATTGTCGAATGTCAATTGGCCGTATTTACGATAGATGACACCGCCGTTCGATGCCTTGTTATCCGAAAAGACGGCAGAAGCCTGATTTTCCACCACCAGGGAGCCGGTATCCGACGTAGCGTCACTCTGCGTAATGGCGCCGCCCTTTGAGGTTGAAGTAGAACCATGAATGTTTACGGACGAACTGCCGTTGCCGGAGAAAGAAATCGTATGGGCCTTAATGTAACCATTCTGCATCTCAAACGCCCCCGTATTTTCGATGCGGAGAGCAGAGTCAGTGGTATTGCCATTAAAAAACGTGGTGCGGTTTTCGTCTGCAGAGGTCACCTTCATATCACCGTCCACCTGGAAGATGGCGCTGCCACCGGTACTGGTAGTGGATGCCCAGCCGGTCATATCCAGTGATGAGCCAGCCTGGAAGACATGTGAGCCCGTATTGAGATAAGCCGCTACATCACCGGCAGAGGATACCGGCACCACGGTGTAGCCTTCCGGAATATCTGAGAAAGCCCTGGCAACAGACATACCAAGACAAACAACAGCCAGCAGACAGAGAGGAAGATGCAGTTTCATAAGGAAATAACCTAGCTATGTTCTAACATATAAACTCTACCGTGGCAAGAATATTTGACACATTTCCGGAAACATCCAAAAGCGCGTTGACTGCGGCCTGTAGACGCTCAGCTCACCCAGGCTGTGCAAAATTATATTGACAAAATTACTTTTAATATGTTACAACTATTGAACAACATATATTTCAACTACATTTACATTTATGAACCGATATTACTCTCGCATCGTCAGGATGAATCTTCTGATTCTCTGTGCATTTCTCCTGTGTTGCTGTGGCTCATCGAGAATGCCGCAAGGCACCTGCAAGCCAAACGGTGACCTCTCCCTCGGCTCCGAGCAACTGAGCATGAAAAACAGGCACTCTGTTATCCAAATAGTTCAGAACAGATCCATCACCCATCTGGAAAAGTTGAGGAAATACCTGAATACTCCCACTCATGGCCGAGGGAAAGTGAATAACACGCGCTACGATATCTGGCACTATACCATGTACAGCACAGATCTGCGGAGAAACAATTTCTGCTTGTTGGCAGTGGAAAGTGTCAATAAGAACATCATCCGTATGGCATACATGACAAGCTCCGAATCTCAGACTCCGGCATATTACGGTGATGCTGCGCTGGCACACGCCTTGACTCAGGTGACATTCGGCAACGGAACAATAAGCGGTCTGCAAGATGCGTACAAACAAGTCGAAAAAAGACGTAAACCACTGGTAAAGAAGTATCATAAACTGAAGCCAGCCAAGAGAATTCCCAGGTAAGGCGCCGCAGGGACATCTGGCACTGTAACCGGATTTCCAGTATTTTGCTGCACCATTGAATCAAAACGCTGCCTGAGCCAGCCTGATAAGGATTACCAGAAAAGCTTCTCAACCAAACCATCAAGGGGGCATACCGTACCAATGACGGAATGCCCCCCCCTTTTTATCAGGATTGAGATACGTCAATTCCTCGTCTCCACCCGCATGCTGGGGGAGAGTCCGTAGGTTTGCGGCTCGTAGAGCAACTGGGCCTGGGCGGGCGGTGCGGTGGCGCTGCCAGCGCGTTTCACGCGGGCATAGTAGCGCAGGTTCACGATATCCCTGCCCGGCCAGCGGGTGCAGAAGCCGCGCACGCGGTCGGCCAGGTATTCACGCTGGTCAAAACACTCGCTCCAGCTGAGGGGCTCCAGCCCGGCAGCCTGCCCAGGCACATCGGGGTTGATGGCCTCCATGCTGGAGGGCAGGTAATCCTCCAGCACCAGGTGGTGCAGGTCCTGCTCGCTGGCCTTGGCGCAGGTGAGCGATATGCGCACCACATCACCCACGGCAAATTCCGTGGCCGGACGCCAGATACCATCCTCGCCCTGCTTCTCGTACACGCGGGTCATCTGCAGCCCCTTCTCCGTCACGCCGGGGTACTCGGTCTGCCGGGGCTGAGCCTTGGCACGCAGCACAGCATACACCGTGCCGTTGAAAGCGGCATACTCGCCACCCAGTTCAAGGGTCTTGACCACGTATACCTCGCGGTTCAGCCTGGCCACACCATGCGGCGTGCGCAGGATAGCCCGCACCTGAGCACCGGGAGAATTGCCCACGTAGGTCATGAGAGCGTAGAGCGACCAGGAGCTGCGCCAGCTGCTGTGGTGGCGGTAGTCTGCCGCGCGGGTGCGAATCCAGCGCAGGAAGGCCTCGTGGCGGCCATCGTTATTGGTGCGCAGGTACTCCAGGAACTCGATATCGCCGCGCACGGAGCCGCTGCACTGCCAGCCACAGGAGGTATTCTCCAGGGCAGCTTTGAGGGCATCTCGCTGCGCCTCGCGGTTCTGCAGGGCGCGGGCAGCCTCGTAGCGCGTAAGGGGAGAAGCCTTGGAAAGGTCAGCCTTCTCCAGGTAATTCAAGAGTTTGTACCACTTGGGCCAGGGCAGGTCAACACCGCGTTCCTCAGCCATGCGCAGCACCATGGCCACATGGGCACTGGTCCACAGGCTGCTCTCACCGGCGCCCGGCCAGAACGGCAAGCCGCCGTCCGGCTGCTGGTGGCGCAGCAGGTTCTGTATCGTCTCCTGCAGCACCTGGGGCACACGGGAGGCCGGGGTCTGCGCCATGCGCGGGCAGAGCGGCGCCAGGCGGTCATACATCAACCAGGGAAGCAGGGATGATGCAGCATATTCAATATGGCCCTGGGGAGTCTCCAGCAGGAAATCCACCGCGCCCTGCAGATGCAGCAGCGGGTTGGCAGACACATGCAGCTCCAGCTGGCAATCCGGCGACTGAGCCAGCTCGGCAGCCAGCTTCTGAGCCGGCACCAGGGTACCCTGCCCCGGCGCAAGCACCAGGTGGTGGGCCTCCTTCAGCAGCGGAGAGGGGTGACGCACCGCAAATTCTGCCTGCACGGCGTCCTCGCCCGTGGCACCAGTGGCAGTCCAGCGGTATTTCTGCGTGCCGGCCTGCTGCGGGTTCACCTCGAAATTCAGCGTGGTGGAGGCACCTGCAGCCAGGGTGACCTGCTGGGGTTCGCCGCCTTCCATCATCTGCACCTGCCAGGTGCCTTCGGCTTCCGTGTTATTGGTTACGGTGAGCGGCAGAATCATCTTATCACCCGCGCTCATGAAGAGCGGAGCTCCCACACTGAGCATCACAGGCTGGTTCACTACAAACTGCCCCTCCTGCGTGGCAAAGCGGCCACCTTCCTTATTGGCCGCCACAGCAAACACGCGATAGGTGGTCAGCGTATCAGGCATGGTGCAGGTGGTGCTGAAATAACCCTGCGCATCGGTGTACAAAGCGCTGCGCCAGAAAGCCAGCGGATTGAAATTCGTGCGCAGACGCGGTGCGCCGCTTTCTACAGCACCGGCGGCATTCATCACCTCTATACCAGCATCCAATCCCACACCAACGCTCAAATCACCACCCTCCATAGCCTTGGGTGCTGCAGATCTGAACACATCGTAGGTACCATCACCAATCGTATTACTCCGCATCCACCAGGGCTGGTGCTTCCAGCTGCCATCTGCCTGCAGCCCCTCGCCCTGCCAGAGCCCCGGCAGCGGCCTGCAGGGAACCTCGAACATAACAGAAATCTGGCGTACCAGGCATGGATACAACCGCAGGGTCTGCAGCTTGAAACTCAGCGCTTCGGCCACAGACGGCTTTTCATACTTGCTCTGCGTGAGCATGCCGGCATCCACCGCGTACAGGGTCACCACCGCCTGGGTACCCGTGCCATTCGGCAGGGTGACACGCCCACTGATATTCTGCTGGGTGCCGGGGCGCACAGCCTCGGTCGGCAGCTGCAGCTCCACATTCAGCTCACGATGCGGGGCGGGCGGATTCAGTGTGGTGCGGGCGGTGAGAATATTCTCGATAACGCCCGTCTCTGCATTGCGGCGGGGCAGAATGGCATGCACCTGCACATGGCCACCTTCATCATCCTGCAGGGGGGCTGCAAACTCATGACGCCCCTGCTGCACGGTGATGGGCATCACGCGGGAACGCTGGCCACAGGTAACCACCAGCACACCCTGCCCTTCCATGCCGGATTCCAGCACCATGCGGTGCCCGTCTGCGCTGCTGCCCAGGCGGAAATACACCCGCTCCTCCTGCTGTCGCCCTGCCCAGCGCGTGTACTCACGGGTGAATACGCGGCCGTACGGGTCGCGGCCCAGGAGTTCCACCTTGAACTCATTGCCGAATTCCTCGCGGTGCTGCTTCATGAGCTCCTGCAGCGGCAGGGGGAAGATATCTGTATCCGGTTTCACGTTGAACCAGCTGCTCCAGATTTCCTCCTCCTGCAGGCGGATGAGCACAAAACCGTTCGACAGCGGGGTGGCGGTGCGACGCGTGCCGCGCATGGTCACCTTCACGCTCTGACCATAGGCGGGAGCCTTGCCGCAGCAGGCGCAGGTGAGCTTCAGGTGCTCACCTTCCACCAGGCTGGGCACCACCTCTGCCGGCTGATACTCACCACGGCCATCGAAGCGGCGGTATTCCTCGCGGTCATTCGCCACGGCGCCCTTATAGTGCACCGTGAAGCTCTTTGTGCCGCGCTCACCCAACTTGCAGCGGAATTCGGTGCTGCCATCTGCCCCGAGCGGCTGCTTCAGATGCAGCACATAGCGCTTGCGGCCGCCGGCCACACTCTCGCGGGCACCCTCCATGGGCACATCGCTGGTCAACTTCACTTCAGCACTGCCGGTGCTCAGCGGTGAGCCATTGAAATCCTGAGACTGCACCTTCAGCACAAATTCCTCCGGTGCCACCTTTTCGGTCATATCCTCAGCTTCCACCGTGAAGGCATCGCGGCGGAACACCTGGCAATTCACCTTGCAGCGGGCAAGAGTGCGGGGATAAGTGGTACCCACGCGAATTTCATAGCGCCCGCAGACGTCTTCCTCGCCCTCCGGCAGAGTGAGTTCCTGGCTGAAGGCGCCGTATTCGTCCACATTGAACAGGCGCTTGAACAGCGTAGTACCGTCCGGAGCAGTGAAATGCAGCTCCAGCTCGCGGTGGCGGGAGTGGGAAATGCGGTTCAGCGCATCCACGGCGCGCAGGTAACCGCGCACAAAAATCTTTTCACCGGGGCGGTAGTTGTTGCGGTCTGTCCAGAGCATGGCGCGCAGTTCCACGCCCTCAGCCTTGGTGTTCATGCGGGTGGGATTCCAGGGGCTGCCCACCGGCTGCAACACGCAGTAATCGTCTCCATGCTGCAGCAGAATATCACCACCGATGTACGGCAGGGTCACAATACCCTCATGCACCGGCAGCGCCTTCTTGTCCTCACCTTCCAGGCAGGTAGCCAGGGCTCCATCCACCGCAGAGGCATCACTATGGCGCAGCACCAGCGCCGGGTACCCTTCCTCCGATTCACCGATGATGCACAGCGCCAGGTCGGACACCGTGACAAAGGTATCGCGGCGCACCACCATCTTATCCGGGTTCAACCCCAGATTGCGGGCTGCAGCAGCCACAGACTCCGAGGGGTAGAAATCCATCTCCAGCAGATAGAGACCGGGTGCCATCTGGCCGCCGCACAGGGCGTCCAGGTCCAGCTCCACCTTGCATTCACCCACCAGCGGATTCGAACCACCGGGCAACGCAATTTCCTTCGTCTCAAAAAGACGACCACCGGCGCCTTCCAGGAAAACGCGGTTCTGCAGCACCTCCCAGGCGCGCTCATACTCCGCCGGGCGGGCGGGCATATCCTCCGGCTTGGCCAGGCCGATATCGATGCGGGCCTGTTCCACGGCGCGCTCGTAATTCAGCATCACGAGACTGCTGCGGCGCTCCTGCTGCTCCAGGTGCTGGCGCACCTTGGGCAGGGCCTGAGCCAGTTCATTCACCTTCCAGTGGCGCAGACGGGCTCGCACACGACTGCCGTTCACCGCCGGCAACTCCAGGCTGTGCCTGCCCTGCAGCGGCAGGTAGTGCATTTCGTCCGAACGGAGGCGAGGCTCCATGGGGGTAATACTCAGGCGGCAGGTAAAATCCTTTTCCAGGCGAAGGCCCAGTGTACCTTCCAACCCGGCTTTCAAGGTGCATTCCGCGCGCACCGGCACCGGAGTCTCCACAGCCAGCTTCATGCCGGGGGAAGCGGTGGGATGATGATAACGCACCATGAGTCCGGTGGTTTTCTCTTCGTCCACCAGTTCCTCATCCTCATCGCGTGCTTCGGGGGAGGCAGCCTTCAGGGTGAATTCCTGCGGCTCCAGCTCACCCAGATAGCGCACCTTCATCTCGCGGCCATTCACCGTGGCTGTGCGGGTCACTCCATCCTCTGCCAGAGTAGTCTCCACGCCATCCAGCGTGAGGCGCATCTCGCAGAAAGCGCGCTTCAGCTGCTCCCTTTCCACCAGGGAATTCAGACGAAGCGCCAGCACATTGACCGTTTGCCCCTGCTCTGCCTTGCCGGCAGTCTGCTCCGGGGTAGCCACCAGGGAGCGGGCGACATGAATATCACCCAGATTACTTTCCAGGAAAGCGCTGCCCTGGGTCGGGGTAGCCGTAAGCCGCCAGATACTGTTGGCAGGCAGCTGGCGCTCCGGGCGCACCACCACGTAGCCTTGCAGGGGCATATCCTGGCGCAGCTCTTCCCAGTTCACACCGCGCAGGGCCAGGGAACGCAGCACGCTGTAGCTGTAGCCATGGCGCAGCTGGGCCTGCTCTGCAATACCACGGGTAGTTTCCCCGGTTTCAAAGAAATCGCCCTTATCATCCATCTTCACGCGGCGGAAGGTATAGCTTACCCCGCTCTGCGGATTCAGGTTGCGGGCCTCCTCCGTGTACTGGTGGCGGGCAGATACAAGGGCAGCGCCATTCGGGTATTCACACAGCTCCTCATTCACCAGCAGGGTGGCAGGAGCATGAAAACGGAACTCAGATTGCTGCAGCGGACGGCCGCTCTGGTAGCGCACGCCATTCCGGAACTTCAGGCAGAACTCTGTGCTGATACTGGTACCGAGGGCGGGCTCAATGCGCAGGCAATCCTGGTCCACCCACACCACGCGGGGATTGTGGGCATCATCGCCGCTGATGGTGAACAAATCCAACCCCTTGTCAGCCGCCGTGGCGCCGGTCATGTACTGATTCTCCACCACCGTGCGGGTCACCACCGGTTCATCGAAGTTAATATTCACGATACCCTGACGCTCCCAATACGACAGGGAATCCGCCCATGCCACAGGCAGAGCGGCGAGCATAAAAAAGAAAATTCTGCGGACAATACGCTGCATAGCGCGCCCATTCTACCTGATTTTTGCCCGCAGCTCAACCCTTTATTAGCTCATACACTCATCCCCCACATGTGTCCCAAAGATTTCACATTTGACTGCATTATCAACACCGTTTTGGAGCCTGCCCCCCTCTTTATGCGCTAAAGATGGCGATTTGGCGGGGGCTCAAATCTTTCGGAGCTCGGGACTTCAGTCCCGAAAACATAACCGTTGGGGGGGACTAAAGTCCCCCGCTCCGACCAGAAACATCCGCCCGACAAACTCCAATTTGGCTCAGCAATCCTTGGGACACATGTGCTCATTCCCCGGGCGCTGCGCACGGGGATATACAAACCCGCCGCACCCATTTTCAGGATGCGGCGGGGAAGTTCATTTCAGGTCTGTTTATCGCGCTTCTTTAGAAGTTGATGCGATAACCCACCGTGCCGTTCACGTTGGTGTAGTCGCTGCGCAGCTCCACGGAGGCATCCATGAAGATGCTGCCACCTTCCTGGCCTACCGGGATGGTCAGGCCGGCACCGGCTTCCAGACCGAAGGCACCCATCTCCGTGCTGTCCACGTTGGTGGAGGCGCCAGGCAGAGCATTCAGAGCAACCTTGCTGCTGCCGCAGCGGTCACCGGCATCAACCTTGGCCAGCACGCGAGCTTCCAGGATGCTGGTGCGGTTGTACATGCTTTCGCCGACAACAGCCTGCAGACGAGCACCCATACCGATGGTGATGGTATCCAGCGTCTGCTCACCCACTTCCAGAGCCAGGTCGCTGCCGGTCTCCGTGTAGGCATCCACCGAGGTGTGACGCCAGGCCACATTGAACACGGGCTGCAGGCAGGCTGTGCCATCTTCATCCAGCGCGTAGACATGACCCAGTTCATACATGAAGCCGAAGCTCATGCCGGAGGTCTCGCCCTCAAGCTGCACCCCAGCCACAGTGCGGTCGAGGCTGATATCGGACGAACCGATGGTGGCCACGAAGGTGTGGGTCCAGGCGCTCGGGGCGTAGCGGGCAAACACGCTCACGTAGTAGGAATCCATGCTGCCGGTTGCCGTATCGGTACCCGTTGCATCCAGATCACCATACATGGCGGTCAGGGCCAGACCGGCGGTCACCGTCGGGCAGAAGTCCACATCGAAGCCCACGGTACCACCCCAGCTGTTGAGCTCGTAACCGCTTTCGGAGCCGTTCTCACCCAGCTCAGAGCGATCGCCCTCAGCATTAATCCAGGCGTTGAAATAGGGCATGTCATCGTTGGCCACGCTCTGGTCTACACCCATGGTGGTGGTGCGGTTGCGGATAGCCTTCAGCTGGCGTTCCACATCGCCCATGGCGGCCATGCCGAGCACAGCGGTGCTGGCACCTGCCAGGCTGGCACCCAGCTCTTCAGCCTTAGCCCCGCTGGCGGTATCAAGGATGCTGAGCACAGTACCCAGGTCACTACCCTTGGTCATCTGCGGGTTGAGGGCCACCAGAGCAGCATCAGCCATGGCAAGACCTGCAGCAGCATTGGCGCTCACGTCCTTACCGGCCTTATCGGTGTAGTTGCTGGTGTTGCGGCCTGCGGCCACCACCTTGCCATCCTTCACTTCCCAGCCGGAGAAGTACTTGTCATAGGCAGCAACACCCTCTACCACAATGTCGTCTACATCCACGGTGATGGAATCGAGGCTGACAAGACCATTATTCGTGAGGGACTTGACCTCAGCATCGGTCAGCGTAAGACCAGTATTGGTGGAAGTAATGTTGAGCTTGGAATCCTGCAGAACAAGGTTACCGGTAAGCTTGGTTCCCTCGGTCACGGAAAGCACACCGTTCTCCAGAGTACCATTCAGGGTCACACCCTCCTTAGCCGTGGTCACGGTGGTGTCAGCAAGAGCCAGGTTGGCTACAACACCCTTGTCGATAGTGAGGCCGGCAACACCGTTACCACCAGTGATGGAAACATTGCTGCCCGTTACCTTCACCTCGCCGGTAGCACCGGAACCAATGTTAATGGTACCGCCCTGGGCAGCGATGCCGTTGACAGAGGCGTTAATATCCACCAGACCGGACTTCAGGCTGATTTCCTTGGCCACGGCTGCCTTCACATCAACTGTACCACCATCCACCGTCAGACTCTGCTTCACCAGGGCAGTCTGCACCTTCAGCGTGCCGCCAGCGGCCAGAATTTCCTTGGTATCGTTGTTCTTCAGCGCAGCACTGAGAGCAGAATTGTAGGTCAGATCAGTATTGACAACGTATGTATCGTAAGAGAACGTAAGCTTCTCTGTCAGGATACCGTTGTTGTAAACATAATCTGCATCAGAGCCGGAATTCCATTGCACCTTGGACTCATCCACAATCGCAGCATTGCCTGTCACGACGGTGTAGATATTCGTGGTGGAAGCATAGCCGTTGCCACTCTCGGTCAGCTCGCCGTCCAGATTGGTGAACACGCTGGCTCCCTTGTACTCAAGGTTGCTGATATTGATTTCACCGGTAAGTTCCAGGTTACCTTCGTTCGTCAGAGCATCGGTCAGGGTTACGTTGCTCAGCGTAATCTTCTTATCACCTTCGATGGTCACCTTACCAAGGGTACCGCCGTCGATGCTCCAATCCACGTTGTTGGCCTTGAGAGTACCAGCCTCAATGTTGGTTTCCGCGGACTGGAAGCCATCCTTGGAGGTAATTTCCAGTGTACCGCCCGTCATGGTGAAGGAATCGGCTACTACACCGCCCACAGTCATATCACCGCTATTGACAATGGAACCTTCAGCAATGGATGCGGAGCGCAGGCTGTAAACGGAGGTCGGAGAAGTGGCCACAAGCATGCCCTTGATATCAAGAGTACCCTTGTTTTCCACGGTCTTCACTGCGGCACTATCAGCCTTCAGGGTAGAAGCCTCTGCAACAGCAATGTTGGTGGCTACCACATCACCCTTAGCGGCCAGAGAACCCTTCTCCTCAACATCGATATCGCCGGTTACCACAACGCTCTGAGCAGTCAGATTAGAAGCCTGCACAACAATGCTGCTGGCTTCCACATCGCCCTTGGCGGCCAGGGTTGCACCGCTGCCCACGGTCACCTGGGCAGTAGCTGCCTGCAGGCTGCCGGTGGTCAGGCTACCACCGCTCACGGTGAGGGCAGAATCCTCGCCCACCACGGTATCACCTTCCACGGTCACCTCATTCTTCACCGTAAGGGTTGCGCCATAGTTCACCGTCAGGTTTTCGGCAACGTCAATGGAATCACCCGTAAGGACGTAATCTTCCTTGGCAGTGTGGTTGGAGACGATGATATTCTGCACGCTGGCATCACCGCTCACCTCCACTTCGGAGGCACCACCGCCAATGAAGGCTAAGTCAGACCCCTCGGCAATGGAATCGCTGTCCAGAACTGCGGATGCGGAATCATCCTCCCAGACCACCAGCCCCTCGCGAAGGGTGGTAATGAGCTCCAGCTTGTTGCCATCCCAGCAGAGCTTGGCATCATACAGATTATCCTTACCGGTACCCTTTTCAATGGAAGTACCTTCAGCAAGGATATCAAGGCCGTTATAGCTCATCTTGCCCGTGCTGGTTTCCTTGAGCGTGATAAGGGTGGTGCTGGTGGCGGTCACATTGCTCAGGGCAGCGGTAGAAAGGCTGATAGCCAGATCACCACCACGCATGGACAGAGTATCTGCCTCCAGCACAGCATCGTAGGAATTGAAAGTAAGCTGCTCACCCAGAATCAGCTCAGCACCTGTGGCATTAAGAGCACCACCCAGAGTCAGGGCATCGGCAGAGAATTCCACCTTCTTGCCCAGAGCCAGTGTCGTATCAGTGTCGATTACCGCAGCAGTGGTAGATACAATGCCGTTCCAGTCAGCAGAAAGCTTCACCGGACCGGTCAGGGTCAGGGAATCACCATTGAGGTATACGCCCTTACCAGCCAGCTGGGCCGTACCGGCATTGTTCTCGACAAAATCATCAGAGGAGTCCAGAGTCTGACCCTCGGCAATGTTAATCGTGCCGCCATTGGCTGCCACCTCGAGCTTGATAGTAGTACCCAGGTCCTTGCCGATGACCAGTTCACCACCATTGAGCTTGAAGAACTCGGCGGAATCACCGTCATCATTAGTAAGGTTCAGCGCATCATTGTAGGTAACCGTGCCGGAGCTTACCCAGTAGGTAGTGCTTACACCGTGGTCTGCTACCAGGGAACCACCTTCCTTCAGTGTTACAGCGTAACCGTTCACCTTGAGGCCCGTGGTATCCACCGAACCACCTTCACCCAGAGCGATGACGCCAGCGTACACATCAGATGTGTAGTCGAAGCCGTTTCGGGTTTCATCAGCATAGGTGATATTCTGGACACTGGAGAAACCGCTCAGCGTGGTTTCGCCGGTAAGAGCCAGCGTACCGGCATTCACTGTAATCTGGCTGCTCAGGTCAGCGCCTGTCAGGGTTACCGTGCCCGTGGTATCTACTACCACACCTGCACCCAATGCAGCACCAGCAGCGCTCCAGGTACCCTTCAGCGTGGTGCCGGAAATGCTAATATCGGAGGAAGTGATAGTGGCGCCCTCGCCGACAATTTCGAGAGAACCACCCGTAGAGCTAAGCTTACCGGAGATATCCTCAGCTGTCAGCGCACCGTTATTGGTAATCTCGCAGGTCACATCGCCAGCGACATTCAGGGCCGCACCGGTCTTCACCTCCACAGAGGTGGAACCACCCACGGAACCCAGATTCAGGGTACCACCGCTTACTGTGACATCACCCGTCCAATCGGCACCCAAGGTGTCGACCGTGGCAGCGCCTGTTCCGTTCTTCACCAAGGAACCTGCACCTGCAATGGAGCCAGTGCCGGCATTCAGTTCCTGCGTGGTGGCAATCTCAAGGGTAGCACCCGTTGCAACATTCACCGTGCTGGCGGCCATGCTGGCGGTGCCGGTAAGCTGCAGCGTGCCTTCGTTCACATTCACGCTGATACCTGTACCAGTACCGGAAACACCCACCGTGGTAGCCAGAACACCAGCACCCACCTTATCGACGGTTACGCCAGCAGTCGGCAGAGCACCCACCGTGGCGGTGGCTTTGTCTGCCACTTCCACCTTGTTGAAGCCAGTGAAGCTTACGCCCGCGCGATCCTGCGTACCGGTAAACACAAGCGTGCTATCACCCGTAATCACAGAGTTGGTCTGGCTGGTCTTGTAACCACCGGAAATAATCTTGCCATCTGCAATGGTAGCAGCGGCAGAGAGCTTCACCGTGGTGGATTCCGTGGTAAGGTTGGTTGCGTTGCCCTGGTAACCGGCTGCGTACACATCGCCGGCAATCTCACCACCCTGCAGGTCGATGACGATATCGCCCTGAGTGATGGTGGAATCAGCGGTGTTACGCACGGTGTAGGTACCGCCGTAGACGTTGGTCACCTTGCCACCGGAGATGATGATGGTGCTGTCGCCCATGGAAGCGGTCACGGCTGCATCACCCGTGCCGTTGATATAGAGACCACCGATAAGGTCGCCATTCACGGTGCCACCGCTCACGCTCACACTGGTGTCGCCCACGGTGAGGGTGCCTGCGCCGGTTTCGAGATGGCTGCCAGCCACCACATTACCAGCAAAGGTACCACCGGCCAGGGAGATGACTACATCACCCGTAGTGCTGGTGCCGGCATTACCATGATAGGCACCGCCGTATACAGCCCCATTGAAGGTACCGCCGGAGATGGAAAGACCGGTACCACCCGTGGTGGAAGTGGAGTTACCCGTAAGGTAGGAACCAGCTACAATCCTGGAGGAGTAGGTGGAGGAACCGCTGATGTTGACAGAGGAGGTACCCGTGGTGTTGATGGTGCCACCGTTGTTGCAAGAGCCACCCACAACCACATCTGTGAAGGTCACACCAGAGTTGCCAATGATGTTCACGTTGGTATCACCGGTAATGTTGGCCTGGTAGGTGCCGGTCCAGTTATAGTGACCACCAATCAGCTTCTTGCTGAAGTTGGCAGCATCGCCCTCGTACTTGGCAAGATCCACAGTCACATTGGTGGTGCCGGTCAGGTTGTTGGTGCAATCACGGCTCTGCGGGTCAAAGGATGTACCAGCGCCGATCACAGCATCGCCAGGAGAAGCACCACCCATACCGTTGGTGTTCACCGTGCTCAGCGGCACATAGATATAGATATTCGTGGTACCATCGAAATGAGTCGTATTGCCGTGAGCATTGGTGCCGGCACCGACGATGGCGGCGGTCACATCACCACTGAAGATGGAGATGTAGCTGTTGCCGGTGAATCTCGGACCGCGGCCGTCCTGGTGGGAACCACCCACGATGGAGCCAACGGTGGCGCCATCAACCACGATATGGGAATCACCATTGAAGTTGCCAACTGTACCAGAACCCCAAGAGTTAGCGAAATGACCACCCACAATCAGCTTGTACTGCCCCTCTTCTGCACGAATCCAAGTATCACCCTGGAAAGCGGTGTTAGAGTTACCGTTCGGGAGAAGGGAACCACCAAAGACCGATACGCCTGCGCCGCCACCAGTCAATGCGGCAGCAATGCGGCCGGACTGGTTATCGGCATCGGTGCCTACCAGGGTGAAATCACCACTTTCAGGCACAGCAACCTGTGCAGAAGACATCGGGGAGGAAGCGATGGCATCCATGCCCCAGTTCATATCCCAGTCAGTGTGCAGCTCTACATCACTGATGAGCTTCCAGTATCCATTGCTGTCTTCCAGGGTGTATTCACCGGCATCCAGACCAAGCACGGAAATCTTATCTGCAGAGATGCTGCTGGCAAGTCCCAGGTCAATACCTTCGGCCAGCTTATCCTGCAGTTCCATCACGTTGATGACGACATTGGTGCTCAGGCTGTCAATCTGCAACAGGGAGCCTTCCATGATTCCGTAGGTAAGAACGGCATCCTCGGCAAGGCTCATGTTGTTGATGGTCAGCGCGCCTTCGTAGTTCATGTTGAGCTTGGAACCCGCCATGTTGTTGATGACCAGGTTACCCTCACCCTTCTTGTTGAAGAGACCGGAGACATTGTTCACCGTAAGCACTACACCGGCATCCAACACCACATCACCGCTGCCACCCAGGGTCGCCATGGTGGCCGTCGTGCCTTCTGCACTCAAAGAACCACCGGCAAGATTTACCGCAGAGGTGGCAGTTGAACCATCCAGCATCTTGAGCACACCGGCGCTCACGCTCACCGTGCCCCGGGTCTCTACAGCCCCGCTGATAGCCAGAGTACCATCACCCAGTTTATTCAGGTTACCACTTGCACCACCACCCTTATTACAGAAAGCATTTACAGTCAATGTGCCGTCTATCACATTCACTGTAGTGGTCTCATTAGAATTTCGAAGACGAATGGGTGCATTAATCGTACTCTCACCAGAGGAGGTGATGGAGCAGCCGTTCTGGAAGAAGTCCAGGGCACCATGCTGATCACCAGTGCCATTCACGGTAGCATTATTCAGAACCAGCTTATTTCTGGCAGAGAAGGACTGGCGGAACTCGCCCAGCTCCAGTGTACCACCATCAATGGTGATAAGCTGATCATTGCTTACACCGTAACTAATAACGTCACCGGCACCAAGATTCAAAGTACCGTGAATGGTAACATTACCAGCAAGCGAACCGCTTGTCGTTACGTTCAACGCGGTGCCATCTGCTACACTGAATGCAAGATTGTCGGCTCTGCTGAGACCAATGCTATCTGCAAGAGTTGTTTCGCCACCGGTGGCGATAATCAGGCTACCGGCTTCACCCACAGTAATCGTTCCCAGCGAGTTACCCGTGGTCTTCACAGTCAGGTCACCTTCCAGCAGCGTGTTCGAGGCTGTCACTGTTCCCGTGCCTGTCAGAATAAGATTCGTGCCGGCTTCCACATTCAGTTCTGTAGCAGAGATCGCACCCTCCACGGTGGCAGTCACATCCCCCAACTCACCGGCAAATGTAACAATCATATTGTTGGCATATGCCACATCAGCGTCGAAAGAAGCACCGACAGACCAGGTTAATTCAGAACCGCTGCTCCAGTTTGCATATGAACTGAGGCTGAGCAAGCCCGTTGAGTCCAGTACCCAGATACCTGTTCCTTCATAACCGGCAACCTGAACTTTAGATGCTGTGATATTACCGCCATTCACCGTGAAGAGCTGGTAGGTATCACCTTCAGCACCTGTCCAGCCGCTGAGGTCAATAATAGCTGTATCCTCACTAAAACTCGTGGTACCGCCGCTGAGGGTTACAGTATCGGCGAACTTCACCGTGCCATTCAGGTTGGCATTGGCCCCCAGGGACTGACCGGAGCCCAGATTCAGAACACCACCTTCCTGGAGGTTGATAACAGAAGAGAAAGCGGCTGAAGTGTTCAGCGTAAGCGTGGCGTCTGCCATAACACTCATATCGGAGCAGTTCATGTTACCTGCTCCGGTGAACTTAAGCTCGCCCTCACGCACGTAGAAAGTATGAGAGAAGGTGTTGGCAGCGGTCATCTCCATGATACCATTGCCCACCTTCTGCACACGGCGACCACCATCACCATTAACCAGACGAGCAGACATGAGAAGGTCGGCCGTATTGGTTGCATCAATATCAAAGTCACCTCGTGCTACGCTGAAGATATAGCCTACATCACCACCGCCGGTACCATTGTTACCAGCCTTGATGGCACCGAGACCGGAAATTTCGGACATCTGTGTAGCGTCAGCCGTGGTGTTGATGGAGCTCAAGCGGCGTTCGTAGCATACAGCGGTTCCTTCATTCTCCAGAATAATCTTACCACCACTCAGATTGATAGTGGTATTGTTGAGATAGAAGCTCTCAGGGCTCTTAATGATCCACTCCGAACCTGCGGCCATGTTCACCGTGCGCAGAGCCTCACCACGAGACTGATTTTCCCAGCCGAACAGGTTCTTCGACTGCAGCTTGGCACCGCTCTCAAGGTTAATGGTGACATCTGCACCCTGCTTGCTGGCAAATACGCAGTAACGGCCTTCGTCAGAGGTTACGTCCAGCGTGGCACCCGAGGCAATATTCACGGTGGATACACCCTTATTCTCTGCCTGGGTAGTAGCCCAGGTCACCGTGCCATCGGTCACATTCAGGGTGATGCTGGCATCCGTGGCATCTCCCTCAAATCTGATGGATTCGCTGACCGTGGCACCATCACCAAGTTCAAGCACATCGCCATTGGCAAAGGAGGTGGTGGGGTCTGTGTATGTAGCTGCATTGGCCTGACCTGACAGCGCAAATGCAATATACCCACCAGCAAATGTGGCAGAGCCGACAGTGGAGCTGACAACACCGGTTACGGCAGTGATACAGGCCAACACGGAGTTGCGAAGCAATTTCGGGAGGTGTAATTTCATAAGTATAAATTAGTTGATAAAATCGAAAGCGAGCAAGAGGATACAATCCCCCCACTCTAATGCCTTATCATGATAGCCAAACGCCCCCCACAGAGCAAGCAGAAAAGCAAAAATTCAATAAAAAAAATTCATCGCGTTGCGGCGGCGAGCCGTTTTACAGCCCTGGCGCAAGTGGCAGCCCGCATGCCAGACCAGGATAAAACAGGCCTATCCTTGCCTGAATAGGCTTAAAATGCGGGTTATCTGGTAATTTTTTCGTAATTTCGTTGCACATTAGTCTTGCATTTTAGGTCGAGATGTGGCATATATCTGCAAGTTTACACTGACCATGCCTAAAGACACATCTATCAAGAAGATTCTCGTCATTGGCTCGGGCCCCATTGTTATCGGTCAGGGGTGTGAGTTTGACTACTCCGGTACTCAAGCCTGTAAGGCGCTGAAACAGGAAGGTTATGAAGTGGTGTTGGTGAATTCCAACCCGGCCACCATCATGACTGACCCCGAGACGGCGCCACGCACTTACGTGGAACCGATTACGCCCGAATATGTAGAAAAAATCATTGCCCGCGAGCGCCCGGATGCCATGCTGCCCACCCTGGGTGGCCAGACGGCTCTGAACTGCGCCATGGCTCTGCACAAGGCCGGCACGCTGGAGAAGTACGGCGTGCGCATGATTGGTGCTGATGCCGAGGCAATTGACCGCGGTGAAGACCGCCAGAGTTTCAAGGATGCGATGATGCGCATCGGTCTGGACCTGCCGGCCAGCGGCGTGGCCCATAACATGACCGAGGCCTGGGATATCGCCAAGAATGTGGTAGGCAACTACCCGATGATTATCCGCCCGGCTTTCACCCTGGGTGGCACCGGCGGCGGCGTAGCCTACAACAAGACCGAGTTCGAGGAAATCGTGGCTCGCGGTCTGGACCTTTCCCCGGTGCACGAGGTGCTCATCGAAGAAAGTCTGCTGGGCTGGAAGGAAATCGAAATGGAAGTGATGCGCGACGTGGCGGATAACTGCATCGCCATCTGCTCCATTGAGAACCTGGACCCCATGGGTATTCACACTGGTGACTCCATCACCGTGGCTCCGGCCATGACGCTGACCGCCCGCGAATACGCCATTGTGCGTGATGCCTCTTTCGCCATCATCCGCGAAATCGGCGTGAAGAGCGGCGGCAGTAACATTCAGTTTGCCATGTGCCCGCGCACCGGTCGTCTCGTGGTTATCGAGATGAACCCCCGCGTGAGCCGCTCCTCTGCCCTGGCTTCCAAAGCCACGGGCTTCCCCATCGCCAAGTTTGCCGCCAAGCTCGCTGTGGGCTACACGCTCGACGAGCTCCGCAACGATATCACCAAGGTGACCCCCGCCTCCTTCGAACCCACCATCGACTACGTGGTGGTGAAGGTGCCCCGCTTCACCTTCGAGAAGTTCAAGAAGGCTGACGAGCGCCTGACCACCGCCATGAAGAGCGTAGGTGAGGTGATGAGCATCGGCCGCA
>JBGUSR010000037.1:0-81363 GCA_045132635.1 Akkermansia sp. | reverse complement strand
TCAAGTACTTCAAATACATAACACTGGGCATGGTAGGAGTTATCTCCTCCATGCTCAATGTTTTTCTACCTTTTGCTGATATTTTTTCGTTCTCGTTTTTCGTTATCTGGGGATTCATCCCACAAAACTAGCAGAAGAGCCAAGATTTCTTGCCTTGAGGGGTGCTTCAAGGGGGCTTCTGAAGAAAATTGGCTACAAGCCTATCCGCTCTTACCGTTTGTTATCCACTCTAGTATCATAACTTATTGAGAATAAATTGAGAAAAAGCTGGACTCTTGTGCTCTATATGCTATACTTTCATTAAAAACAAAACGCTTAACGTCAATGACTAACGAGGAAATAATGAATCTTTAGAAGGAGCACGAGGAGCGCAAGGCAAGTGACAAGCCTTTCACCGATGAAGAATATGCTGAAGCTGGTGCCGAGAACAAGGCCAGAATGGATGACTACACTGAGTTCTGCGCATACTTGGCCGAGCGCGAGGCTATGGACACGGAGGAGCTGGACGAGGATGGCTACTTCGTTGACCAAGACAAACTTCACATAAGATAGCACCCCAATCGAGTATTTTGCGATAGGGGTGCTATTAGAATTTCAACATTGCGGATATTACAGCGAATGAAACAGACTTGCTAATTGCTTAAATGATGAGTTTGGCATCACCTGTTTTGAAGGGATAAATAAATATCGCCATTCTTTATAGCCATTTAAATTACCCCATCGGCTGGCGACTTCGCAATACTGAACAGCTCTTTTTTTCTTCGCAATTACGGTAGGGTCACCGAGTTTATCCTCCCCCTTTACCTCAACTAAATACACAACATCTTTGGTCTCCACTACGAAATCAGGTTCATAACTATGTCCTCGATTATATGAAATATTAAATTCCTGCGGAGCTGGGCGAAGCCAATTCAAGACATCAGTGTCTGTCTCTAGTATTCGAGCAAGGATTAACTCTGGATGACTGTCAAACTTTGCACTATCAAACACACCTTTCTTAATTCCATCGAAGAGAACTGACTGAATCTTTTCATTATATGTAGAAAATAGTCCCACCCGTTCTACATAATTATAATGTTGCTCAAGATTGTAGTCTCTTGTTCCAACCACTTCTTCTTGCAAAAAAACATTTTCACAATAAAAATGTTCAAGCATTTGCTTATATATTTTATTAGCAATATCGCGCTTATACATCATGACGATATTCAACATACCGCCGACGCCTTGTTTCGCTTGGTAATAATCACATACCTGTGTGATTAACTGATACAGCAAGCTAGAACATTTTTCATAATCAATTTCAGGTTTTTTTCGCAGTTCCTCTAATATTGCTTTCTTAGGGTTATATCCCTCAAAATCAATTGCATCACCATTGATTCGTTGACGATCCTGCAAGTCTTCCAAGTTCTGGATTAGTAATTCGTTCTTTATAGGGACATGCTTGAAGTCATCCAGCTCCATATTGAAATCCAAGAACACATACTCTTCTACTCCTGCATCAGTGACTTTAATGCGGGGGATACGAATAAATTTACTTACGGCAACTTGGTGAACTTCTTCCGTTTTCTTTAGCAGCCATTCAACCAGAGTGTCTTCATTTTTCTTGTAAATCTCACCCATATTGCTGTCTTTAGAAACATTGTCACGCACTGTCTCTACAATACTCTGTGCATGTTCGGCTGTAACGGTGTGCTCCGGTGTACGCTGAATACGCTGTGAAACTTCTTTATTGATGATATCAGAAGCCTTTCTTATCAATGCATCTGTAGCTTCGTTTTTAGGTAAATTTGTAGCTTTATAAGCACTATCCAACGAAGTGTCCAAAGCTGAATCAAAAGAAAGTTGAGTGCAAGCGCTCTGTTCTTTCGCAATATCCTCTACTTTAATAACATTACCGGCTTTGAAGATTGAATCCCCTCTTTGAGCTTCTTCTAGGATATCCTTAAATTTATCGTGGGCGGTCAGCATTACGGCATCAATATCCTTATCTCCGGTACGCTCACCATAAGGCAAACGAAGTCCTCGACCTACCATCTGTTCACGCAGAATCTTGGAAGCAGCCGTACGAAGCGGGACTATTGTGTAGAGATTATTAACGTCCCAGCCCTCCTTCAACATATTGACGTGAATAACAATTTCAACAGGATTTTCGATATCTTCTACGCCTAAAAGAAGTCTAGTGTTCGCTTCTGTTTCTGCTCCTTTTTGCTTCGAATGTACAATGATAGTTTTGTTCTGATATTCCCCATTCCGAAACTCCTCTGACCGGATAAAACTTTCAACCCATGATGCGTGGTCGGTATCCTTACATACAACAAGCATGAAAGGTTTAACTGTACGTATAGGTTTCTCAGCGGTTGAGTGATTAGCTGCGTAAACTGCTAACTTTCGTTTGGTACTTTCATGGCATGTGATGCCGTCCAAAAGCATCATTTTATCAAGCTGCTCATTGCCAAAATTGTAGAAATCAATGTCCGAACGAGTGACAGCGTAAGGAGTTCTCGTGTACCCATCTTCGATAGCCTTAGACAGAGGATACTCGTATACAACATTTTTGAATGGTACTTGCTTTGCCCCATCGGCAACAAGAGGAGTAGCAGTCAGCTCTAAACCAAGTAAAGGCTTTAATTCATTAAGAGCCTGAGCTCCTTTTGCTGCACGATAGTGATGAGACTCATCCATGATAAGAACCAAATCCGGCAAGTCCGAAAGGTACTGGTAGAAAGAATCACCAATAACCTCGTTCACCTTTTTCATATTTGCACCATCCTTATTGAACTTGTCAATATTATATACGAAGATGCGTATATCCGATTCAAAAAGGGATATGGGCTTGTTCCTGTAATCATCATCTGTGATAATCTCTGGAGGAGAGCTAAAACAACCGAGGCCTTTGAATACGTACTTGTCGTTGCTGAAGTTGCCCAAGTCTTTTTTCAACTTATCATAGATAGTTGCATTCGGAGCAACAACGAAGAAGTTTTTTATCCCGTGTTGAGTGTACAGATAAGTGATAAATGCCCCCATTAACCTAGTTTTACCTACACCTGTGGCAAGGGCGAAGGTCAGAGACATAAACTCGCGCTCAAAATTAGAGCAAATCGGGTACATAGCATGTACTGCCCCTAGAGCTGCATTTAAGTTCATCTCCTTGCGGAGAACAACACTATTTACGATTGAGTCTAGAATCTTGAGGGACTTATCCTGAGGCTTACGCAGAGACATTACTCCGCTGATATAGTCCGTAGTATATTGGGGGAAATAATTATTCATCGCAATCCTCCTCGTTGTAGTTATATTTCGGGGGTCTTACAATATTTAAATTGTAATCATCTTTACCAAATTCACAACGGCTAAGAAGCATTTGGGGGATTTTTTTGATAGTAATGTTACCATACAACTTGTCTAATCCACGGTCATAGGAACGACAAGCGATAATAAGGTATTCTCCATCCTCCATGGTATCCTTGATACAATCCAAATATGTACTGTTAAGATGTCTCGTGGTCACAAATAAATAACTCTTTTCATTGCCTACAGCCTGCTTCCAAAATAGGCTACTGTCTGGTTGATAGCTAAACCCCTCATGAAGAGCTACAGCTGCGGCCAGCATGTCAGCATTGTATTTTTCGTTAATAATGCATTCGTCAAAACTATCCCTATTTATAAGAGTCGGAGCTAATTCATAAAAACGAAAGCCTCCGCCACCTTTCCATTGTACGTCAGCGGAAATACCAGTTTTGTCACCAGAGATTACTCTATTCAAACGGGGTTGGCATAAGATATAAGCATGTTCGCCCATTTCAACACCAATGTAACGTCGATGCATTTTATGTGCAACTGCAGCAGTTGTACCAGAGCCTAGGAAGCTATCCAATACCAAGTCTCCTGGGGCAGAAAAATATTCAAGCAGTTGCTTAACTAAAATCTCAGGCTTTTTACCACCTCTAAATCCAGCACCACCTTCATGACGACAATTACCGAAATTAGCCGCTAGATCCCAAAAGCCGTTAATCGGAACTTCCCTTGTAATCTCACCATTGTTTAATTTATCTACGGGAACCCCCTGATAGTATTTACCTTTTGTAGCCTTGGGCTTTCTCGGACCAGTGAAGTACCGATAGTCATATCGGTCATCACCGATTCCATATACCTTGTATAGAACCCCATAGCCATCTTCAGTATAACGGTCTGTTAAATAGTCTCGGAAAAAGCGACCTGATGAATTACCATCCAAGATAGTGCCACTTGCCCATATTTCCTTAAGCCCATACTCTGACCCCTCTTCTTTCTCAATACTAAAAGCAGACTTGTCATAGATTTCGACTTTTTTTCCACCCAACTCCATTGTCTTAATCGGAGGCGCAGTTGTAACAACTCTGTACTGGAATTTTTCATATCCAGAAGTTTCCAACTTTAACGTTGGCTTTGCAAGAGCTGTTTTCCTATACACATGGACTTGTTCAATTTCCTTGTGGAAATCCATATCTTGCTTGAGGGTTTTTTCTGGATATCGAACACGCACATATATTGTTGTTAAATAATTTGAGCGTCCGAAAATCTCATCAAGAATTGTTTTAAGATAATGCCCCTCGGAATCATCTATATGGCAACAAAAGAACCCATCGTCCGCAAGTAATTCGCGCAACAAAACCAATCGAGCATGCATGAGTTTCAACCAAATGCTATGCTCCATATTATCATCGTAATATTCGAACGCTTCACCTGTGTTATATGGAGGGTCTATGTAAATACATTTTACTCGCCCAGCATATTGGAATTCCAATGCTTTCAAAGCAAGTAGATTATCTCCGTGTATAATAATATTTTCAGTATCAGGATCATCTCCTATATTTGATAATGAAGCATTTTCTATCAAAAGACGAGGCTCAATGCGTATCGGCTCGTCTTTTCCGTACCAAGTGAGTTCTAGCTTGTTGGACATTTTTCTCTTTCTCCTTATATATACCTAGGTGTCCCGTCTGGGTGATTTAAGCAATAGTACCTCCATTCACCAAGTCAAACTGCCATAATTGAGAAAGAGAGCTGCTAAAAATCTCCCTCTCTTTATCGCATCCAAAGAAATACTTTCTTCCTTTAGCTTGTACGTGCTCTTGCATAACATGTATATGTTTGACTGGTGACTAAAAATCCACCTGTAATTCTACCGATTTATTCATGCAGAGTCAAAGTCAAAATCCGGGACTGACTTATTTTTCGGGTCTGTTTCAGATTTGCTGGTAGTAAGAACGTGTCGTTTTGTGTTTTCTCTGGAGTCTCATGAAGTAAACTTGGCGTAATTTCAAAGCTGGACTATTATGCCCTATATACTATACTCTCATTATAAACAGAATGCTTAACACCAATGACTAACGAGAAAATAGCAACACCACTTAACGAGTACGCAGCCCGGCGCGCAAGTGGCAAGCCTTTCACCGATGAAGAATATGCTGAAGCTGATGCCGAGGACAAGGACAAGATGGATGACTACGCAGAGTTCTGCGCATACTTGGCCGAGCGCGAGGCTATGGACACGGAGGAGCTGGTCGAGGACGGCTCCTTCATTGACTAAGCCCTAGGCGATCCAAAAAAGCCTTATTCAACGTGCGCAACAACGTACATACCTCAGAATTGACAATCAGTGGAAAAATCAGTAGCATAACCATGGTTCAAAGCATCGGCGTAAGACTAAAGAAAGCCGTCGCCACACAACACGCAAATATTCAAAATCGAGGGCGATTACGATGACAATCATTAAATGTAAAAAGTGCGGTCAGGAATACGCATACAAAATCTGGGGAACTGTAACCCCTGGCGGTAAGGAAAGAGAAACAGCCAACTGCCCCTACAGCGGTGAGGTCGGTTACTCTGAGATGACAAGTCAGTTCATTTCATCCTACAAATTGGATCGCGAGGGTAACCCAGACCGCCGCAAGAGTTACTAATAATGCACCAGCAAAAAGCCCTTAGTTTTTGGTTAAGGGCTTTTTGTTATGGCTAACGCCTGTCAATTTACTACAGATTTGAGAACTATCCGGTTATGTATGGCACCAGAACATCGTAGAACTTCTTGCTCCACTCTGCGTGAAACTTGGCCATCTGTAGCCAATCAGTCTCGTTCTCAATACTGACTTTTACGAGCTGGTACTCAATCTTGGAGGACTTGATGCTATCGCCGCGAAGCCATGTGAGTGACGCCCCTAACTTGGTTTCAATTTCGTCCTTTTGCGCAAAGAGCGAGTCAAAGATGCGCTTATTTTCTTCTACATTGTTCTTTGCAATGTAAAGCTCAATTCGAGCTCCATCTCGATTTGCCACACAGCATATACTGACACCCTGTACCCCGATAAAACCGCTTATCCAGTTTTGCTTCGATGGGTTCACATTGCTGAATGCGCCCTTGCCATGAACTTCGTGTATGAAATCCAAGGCAAAAGTCCAGTAGCGTTTTCTCCGTTCATATCGAGTACCTGCTTCCACCTTGTTTTCTTCGTTTTCGTCACGCAAATAGAACACCAATTCAGAAAAATCTATTTCGTAGGCTTGGAAAACTTTTCTCAATACGAAAAGCTTACTGGGGGTATCGTTATCGGTAAAGACGTGTACCCCATTGGCTATTTCCACGCTCTTGGCAAAGCCTGCCCCGGTAGGTCTAAGGTGGGATTCCAGCCCAGCCCCGTCTGAGTTTGCCATTCTGGTGAGGATAGAACTATCCTCGGCGTACAGTATCGCTAATACCTTTTGGTACATGTCTACCCAACTTGTGACTGGTTGCTCGGTAGCCTTATAGGCAAATCTCGCGATAGTACGACCTATCATTAACTCATTATCGTCAGAAAGGTCATAAGAATCCATTTGCTTCTCTTCCGGCGCGAACGATGTCTGGGGCTCAGCCCATATAGTGAGAGCTCTGTTGGCTAAGTATTGACTGCGCTCTTCAAGTTCCGTCAATGTCCATTTATCTTTACGGGCAATCCACATATTCATGCGAATGCCGCTGTCGATAAAGCCGTGTTCCATGTTCTTCTTCTCTGAGAAAGAGGCATTTCTATATTTGGAGTTATATGCGGTAAGCGTCAAATTGGCTATTCTGTGCAGCCACTCATCGTGTATCTGGGCATAGTCCTGCCCCAACTCATTATGCCATGTTGGAGTAAGATGCTGAGGCATAATATGACGTCCCCTCATCACAATGGCGGTATACATCCTTATCTTCAGCTGTCCCAAAGTTCTCAAGGCGTTCCAGAATGTATATCTTATTCTTGCTGTTCATGAGGTAAACAGCACGATTCGCAAAAGCCGTTATAAACTCATCATCATCAGGGAAACGAGCCTTCTCTTTCTTCGATAAGAGCGCATACTTGTATTTTTCCACATAATTCTCATCAGTCCCGTCATAGCGAACAATCTCTCTATGAAGTAGCAAGAATATCTTGTTGAGAGCATTCGTAGGCAGCTCGCACATACTTCTACGGAACAGATAATTTTCAGCAACAAGGAATACCTCTGTAACCTGACTGATGGTCAGTTTTGCATCATTGTAAAGACGCAAAACTTCAAGGAAGAAAGGTCTTGTTACAGTTGTCTCCAATCTGTTTAGTCTGTATATGCACGCATCAAGAGCAATGTTGCCAGTCTTTGCCCCTAGCAAATAGGCATATCTCTTTGCATAATCGAGCATTTCAGAGAGAAGCGTCTCGATACTGAGCTGTCGGCTTTCAACATACTCTTTGAAAATAGCGTAGATTTTCTTTTGCTTGGGGATATCCTGCTGTTTTACACTGAGATAATCTCGTATAAAGGCGCTGACATCTTGTTTCGTATATGCTTCAATTCGGTTCCAATATTTCTCGTAATACTCATTCTGCTGCTCAATAGGTAAGCCCATGAGTATAAAGTTCCTGATTTTATCGCCCTCGCTTAAATCCAACCCAGTAGAGTTCAGACTCTCAAAAATTAGCTGCGGGTCGTCTTCAGCTTCTAGCTGAATGTTGATGATATACAGCTTGTATATAGCATCAAACAATTCATCAGGTGTTACCTCCTGCTTTTGGAGCTTCTCGTAGAAGAAATTGTAGTTGAGGGTCAGATTGGATTCCTTTATGTGTTCGTCAGAAGAGGAGAACAATTTAGAAAAGGCCAGCTGATCATCCTTGACGTGTTTCAGCTTGATACGAGTCTCCTCCGGCTGCCACTTGTTTACGAGAAAGTCCTCCCAGATGCATTGCTTCAGATTGGGGTCTTTCGGTATGAGTATACCCTTGTCTATAAGGTTATACATAGCAAGCAGTATCAACGATACAGTAGTAAGGCGTTGCTGGCCGTCAATCACGATGAAAGACACATACCGACCGTCAGGCACATTGGCCGATACAATGCTCCCGAAGAAGTGGCTTTTTCTGCCGGTCTTCGCTATTTTCACCAAGTCGGCATAGAGTTGTCTACAGTTCTCTTCCTTCCAATCGTAATTTCTTTGGTATACGGGAATAATAAAGCGGGAGTTTGAGTTCCCAATGTACCGAACAAACTCACATTCTGAACCTTTCATTGTTGTACCCTATGTTAAATATTTTCTTGACTTTTAACACGATAACGTTGGCGAGGACTGTTTGGTTTGTCCGGTATCGTACGTTCAATGATGCATTTCTCCAAGGCCGGAGCAAGGTAAAATTGGCGGAAATGAGGTCTATGCACCAGCCCCATGCGCTCCATAAGCTGAGATGCAGAGAGAGTATCAGAACCAAGAGCCTCTGTCAGCTCGCGTAATGCCTCTTGTTCGGTTGGTGACAACTTGGTCGGAGCTTGGTCGGAGCTTGGTCGGTCGACAGGCGCCGCATCTGTTGCGTGAGGCATTTCCTGCAACACATCACGAATAACCTCCAGCATCATGGTAACAAAACAGGCGCAATCGCAAGCAGCATCGGCCATTTGCAAGGATTTATAGTAATCTTGTTGCCGTTTTGCAATCAGTTCTTCTATAGGAAGCCATGCAAAGAAAGATTTCCACTGAGCCAAAAGCAGTGTGTGCCACATTCGCCCCATGCGACCATTACCATCGGCAAAGGGGTGAATGAACTCGAACTCATAGTGAAATATCGTGCTTTTCACCAATGGATGCAAATCAGATTCCTGATACCATGTAAACAAATCCTTTATCTGCCATGGCACCAGATGAGCCGGGGGGGCCATATGAATGACCTGATTTCCGGCCATTACGCCCACGCCCCCACTCCTGAAATGTCCGGCTTCTTTAACCAGACTATTCATCATCAGCCGATGCGCTTTCAGCAAATCATCTTCACTAAGTGGGTTGAGTGATTGCATGAGCGCATAGGCTTCTGCCGCATTTTGTACTTCTCGGATTTCATGCGGTGGCCCAAGGACTCGTTTACCATTCAGGATAGCCGTAACTTGCTCCAGCGACAGCGTATTTTGTTCAATTTGGAGAGACGAATGAATAGAGCGGATTTGATTCTGCCTGCGCAGCTGAACTGAAATGATGTCTCGATGCGTAACCTCCACTCGCCCTACAAGCTCGCATATCTCAGCCAGTAGATTGACAACTGTAGTATTCTGTTGAAATGGTGGCGTGTACTTACCCATATCGCACTCGTATTATAGCACTTATCCGTTTTTTTTCCAGCACAAAATGAGCTTGCAATCATTCTAAAAATCTCAGGAACCGACATGCCCAAGTTTTAAAATACCATTTGTCTGAGTTGTAGGCCGAACGGAGCGATAAACTGCCAAAAATGGCATTTTTTGCAGTTTGGCAAAATGAAAACATTGATATATCAATGTTTCTGTTTTTAATGTCGCAAAAATCGATGGCAGAGTCCCTGTGAGTTCCCCCCCCCCTTGAAGGACCCGCAAAGCGGGTCACGTTACAAAAACGTGACCCGCTTTTCTTTTTTACACAATTCACACAATATACACTACTTAGCGCGCACTCTGTTGCATGTGTTGTAGCCTTGTTTCAGCCTGGTACAGCTCTATCCTACCCTATTGTATTCACATCAGGCACTCCTGAGCACTCTGCACTTCGTGACCCGCTTTGAAATCGGGCTCGTTTTTGGGGTCAAGCCCAAACACATTTTCGGGAACCACAAGAGCTGAAATCGGCGGATAAAAGTTCGTAAAAAGTCATAAGTGCTACCCTGCTCCTCCTTGTGAGGGCGTAGAAAGCAAACGGATGTGAGACTCGAAGCCCCAAGTTACGAAGATTGCTTGCAATCAGGGGAACCTAGTCAATCAAACTCCACCCTTAAACAAAATGCAGGAAATCGCGCAACTTATCTTGCGTTTTGTTTTATTCCTAATTGGGAGCAATGACGAGATAATGTATACAAAAGAACAATATTTGTATACATATATTTTCAAAAGCGAGATGGAGCGCCCCCGCATTCATGCCCTCACACGCTTTTACTTGTCTGTGAGGACGCTGTAGGTCATTTCCGCCAACTGTGCATGGGCGTGGTTCATGGTAGCAGCATCCTCCGTACATGCGGTGATGAAGGAAACGATGCAGGCATAGCGATCATCCGGCAAGCGGATAATTCCCACATCGTTATGAGCCAGCGTACTCCCGCCCACAGTACCGGACGAGCCGGTCTTGTGGGCGAATGACAGCATCTCGCTCGGAAGCCCCGCTCTCAAACGGTCCTGCCCCGTTGAGGTCTGCTCCATGTAAGCCAGCAACAAACGTGCCATGTGTGGCGTCAGCAGGGGGTGCTGTGTGTGCAGAAACGCAGAGGAATGCAAATCCTCCAGCACACGCAGCATGGCCGCAGGTGTAGCACAATTCAAAGACATAGCAGCGACACCTGAAGCCATTTCCTTCTCCGTAGCGGCTATGTGCAAGGGAAAATCCGTACCATAGTGCATGTTGAAAAACTGTTGCACACTCTGCGGACCACCTACAAGCCGGAAGAGATAATTGCACGCATTGTTATCGCTCTCGCACAATGAGGCCAGCAAGAGGGATTCCAGAGAAAAAGAACCGCCCTTCGGAAAACGCTTTTGCATGGGGCTCCAGGTATTCGGTGCCATATCCGCCTCCGCCAGTTGGTAATGTTCTACAAGCCGGAGCTTGCCTTGTTCCACCTGGTGCAGCACCACCACAGCCAGCGGCAGCTTCACCACACTCATGAGGGGGAAAAAATCGTGCTCATAGCGGGTCAATTGCGCCACCGGCTCGCCATTAAGAGCCACTGCCGTCCCATGCCGCATACCTGCCATTGTCACTCCCTGTAACGTCAAAAGAACAATGAAAAGAAACCGCATCATGATGACTCCTTATTTTTACCTCATGTATGTTTATTCTTCCAGTCTGGGCAGCTCCATTTGGCGGTCGAAGTCGGATTGGAAAAGACGCTCCACAGCTCGCCTCAAAGCTCACGAATGAGCCGCGCCTGGTATGCATAGTAGGTTTCCTCAATCCGTTGCCAGTTCCTCTATGCGCTGCTTCAGCGCACGCAGATTGAAAACGCCATATTTCTTATAAAAATTGCGCTTGCAGAGCGGCGCCAGCTCGGCAATCACGGACTTAATCGTATCTGTCGGGGTATCGGGGAGAGACAGCGCCTCGGGCAGCAGCTTCGCCAGGCGATTATAATCGTGCATGAACCGGTAAAACTCCTCAAAATTGTGGTCTACCCCGCCATTGGCCACAAGCAGGCGGAAAAACTCCAGCCCCACCCAGACCACGCAGTCGCCATGGCCGCGGCGCAACTCCTGCTCCACCTCATCCAGCAGAACGGGCATGGGGAAAACCGGCTCTTCTGCCTTCCTGCCCCGGCGGTGCTGCCTGCGGCAAAGCTCGAAGGTCCTCTCATACGCCTCGCGCGTCGCATCCTGGTAATACGCCTCATTCTTCTCCTCCGGCTGCGTGTACCCGGCCTTGAGCCAATGCTGCAGCTGGTACCCGAACTCCTCATTCTTCCGCCCCTGCTCCAGCACAAACTTCTCCAGATCCTCCCGCGTCACTCGCCCCAGAAGTTTCTCCAGCTTCGCCGTTTCGTTATGCTCCGTCATGTCCTCTCCTTTGTTTGCGTAACACTATAGCCCTCTTCCATTGTGGAAACAAGGATAATACAGAAATCGCCCGCTTTTTTCGCAGAAAATCTTACTTCCGAACTTGCAAGCAGGCTTCATTCTGCTAGAATGACAGCAGACCCGCCACCCCCACCTATGAATTTAACGTTCAACACAGCCCTGATTCAAGGCTACAAAAGCCCCGCCCAGATTGCGCGGGTCCTGACAGAAGACTGGCTCGCCCGCAACATGTACTGCCCCATCTGCGGCGCTGTTTCCATCCACAAAGCCGAACCCAACGCCCCGGTGAAGGACTACATCTGCCGGAACTGCCGCGCCCAGTACGAACTGAAGAGCAAGAAATCCACCACCGACCGCTTCCGCAGCACGGTCAACGATGGTGTCTATCGCACCATGATAGACCGCATCACCTCGCTCGACAACCCGAGCTTCTTTTTCCTGCACTATGACCGCCATGCGGTGAATAACCTCATTATTGTCCCCAGATGCTTCTTCATCCCGGAAATCATTGAGAAGCGTAAACCACTCCCTGATACTGCCAGACGTGCCGGGTGGGAGGGATGCAACATTCTTCTGGGGAAGGTTCCGGAAGTAGCCAAGATTCCCATCATCCGCAACGGTGTAGTTCTCGATGCCAGCGAGGTCTGCCAAAAATATAACCAGGTGTATTCGTTGCAGACAAAGAGCATCGAAAGCCGCGGCTGGCTGTTCGATGTACTCCAATGCACCGAAAAACTTGACTCCACATTCACACTGGAACAAATGTACTCCTTCGTAGCAGATTTGAAGGCTAAGCATCCCCACAATAACAACATCGAAGCAAAAATCCGCCAACAGCTTCAATTCCTGCGAGACAAAGGGCTCATCGAATTTACCACCCGCGGTGTCTATCGAAAAATCAACTAAGTTATGCCCCTTTACATTCTACACTACGCCTCCATCGACGAAGAAGGTGCGCTTTCCATTGATTGCCAGGGGCCCTTCAAATCGTTGAAAGAAGCCCGACAACAACAGGCTACACTCATCACCGCATTCCAAACCACTCACAGCCATATTTCAGTCTCCGAAATAGAAGAACATTGCGGCACCTTCCACCGCATCGCATACAACGGGCTGTTAACTGAGCTGCAGTCACATATTGAGGTGATGACAATATCAATATGACCTATAATCCTCCCCCTCAATTTTACAAACACGTGAAATCACTTAAGCAAAAACATATTTTGTCATTACAACTCAAAGTTATGTTCTAGGTCGGTGTATTAACATGAAAAGAGATCAATGACTCATCGCCATTTCCGTTCAATCCAAAACTCAACACAATTTACTTGACTTATAATGCACAAGTGTTAGCATAGGGCAAACTACGGGCCGTATGACAAATCAAAATTTTATATCCGAACGAATTAATACATTGAAAAGCGAATATGCAATCTTACGCGATATGCAAGATTGTCATATTTTCACAATGCTCTGTTTAAAATACTTCTTCTTTAGCGATGGGATCCGTTTCGACCCAGATACGTGCTTGGAATATCATACGGATGGAGCAAATGATGGAGGAATTGACGCTATTTTCAATGACCCTAATAGTGAAGGTAACGATATGATCATCGTTCAAAGTAAGTACTATGAAAACACTAAATTGACAGGGGAAGACGTTGCTGGTGAATTATACAAGATTGCGGAGACCGTAAAGAACATCGACAGATACAAAACACAAGGTTACAATGAAAAAGTTCTGACCGCATATAGAAATGCAAAAAGTCAAATGGAAGATACGGGATGTATCCGGATTTTCTTCTGCACATCATATGCGCCCAAAACAAAACGAGAACAAAATAAGATAGAAAAAGCCAACGCTTCATTATTTAATCTCTTTGATGTCGAAATGGCATTTTGCGCTGACATTGAAGCTCAAATCGAATCCATTGACAACGGAAAACTATTTGTAGATTACGATAAGTTAACGATTGACAAAACGGACAATTTTCTTAGCTACGAAGATTCCATCATTGTAAATATATCCGCACAATCATTGCAAGATTTGCAAAACAGGAGAAGAAACGGTCTTCTTGGTATGAATCTGCGGTACTACATACGGCAAAAAACTGTTGATGAAGGAATTTCAAATACGGTAAGAAAGGAACCGGATAATTTCTGGTATAAAAACAACGGCATCATAATTGTATGTGAAAATTATCAACTTGATGGAAGAACTCTGAAACTACACAATTTTTCCATTGTAAACGGAGGACAAACAACACACAAACTCGGACATCTGGATATTGAAAGAGATTTTTATTTACAATGTAAAGTAGTTAAAACCAAAGGAGAATCACGATCACATAAAGATGAGTTTACTCTTCAAATTGCCGAAGCATCAAATTCCCAGAAAACCATTAAAAAGGCTGACCTTAAATCGAACACCAAAGAACAATATAGGTTGAAAGAGAAGCTCTATGCAAAACACGTATACTATATAACGAAAAAGGGTGACCGCGTTCCCAAGCAATATTCTGAGCCATACCATTATGCTACACTCGAACAGGTAGGAAAGCTCGGATTCGCAACAGTACTGCAAATGCCAGGTACAGCACGGAGTCAGTCATCAAAAATGTACCAAGATGAATACTATTACTCACTCTTCGGTGACAGTGCCCAAGCAGGTATAATTGCCGACACCTTACGAATTGCTCACTATTACGACCTGTTCGTAAAACATGATATTAAGAATGCAGGCTACGATGAACGTACAACATTGCCCATGATACGTAACGGAAAAACTTTCCAACTTGCCTGTATATCTTTTCTATGCAAGTTAGAACACGGTGTTTTTTCATATGATACCATAGCGGGTCTTTTGAATAACACCGACGAACTCAAACGCATCCTCAAACAAACGGGAGATATGACGAATATTGTGTACAACAATATTTCTGATGAGAAAAATCTATTTTTCAAAATATTTAGCATCATTGGGGAGGATGTCCTCGGAGCATGTTTTGATAATGCTCTCGATTTAGCAGAAAGAAATCAAGACACGCTTATTCCCTCCAACTATCTAAAAAGTGACAGCAATTACTATAAAGACATCCTGAAAAAATTATGGAGAATCTATAACAGAAAAGAATCGGGGTTACAAGATGCTATATCATGCATATGCAGAAAAGATTAGATCTAATTTTTCTACATGCGCAGCAACGGCAATCATGAAAAGCTGAACTACAATTTACGTGGGAGAGGAAGAGAGAGGTTCCCCTGCTATACTCCTGTGCCGCTACTGTTAATTTCACCATCCATGAACAGGTAGCGCAACTACTGGCCGATGCGCTGAAGATAAATCAGCAGCAACCGAAAGCCCCACAATGTGGCGCATCTACTACACAGTGGATGCGCCATTTCTATTCAGGTGGCAGTCTCATTCTTTATAACGGTAACTTCGGTAATAATTTTTCTGAGCAACTCACCTATCCAGGAGGGAGCATAGCGACTATCTTTCAGAATGCGAGGTCTCTCCTTGTCTTTGATATAGGCTGCAATTTTGGCAAGCGTGGTCTCATTGGTGTTGGATTCACCCAATACCAGAAGTGCCTGGGTAATGATTTCTGTCTGGCGGCTTTGAAACTTTGTCTGTTTGAGAGGGGCCCGCTTGAATTCGAGGGTACGATTCATGATCTGGTATTCCCTGCTCTGTGCATCGCTCAGGTACACATAACGTCCCGGAACCTGAGTGCTCAGGCCAAGGTAATTCAATGCCGCATCTCCCGTAATCTGAATATGCCATTGATTCTTCCGGGCAATCGCCTGTGCCACCAGGTCGATATCAGGGGCCAGTTGCTCCTGCAAGAGCTCGCTGTAGATGGGATAATCATAGATGCCGGTTATGAGGGAACGAATGATTCCGCGCTCGCGCAAAGAGGTTAAACAACGGTTTATCGTTCCCCTTGCAGCCAGATGGTAAAAGTCACTATTGGTAATTACACACCCTGCACCTTTTCCTCTAATGGAGCTATATATCTTGTTTTCTGTTTTTTGCATGGTGCTTTAATTCATTTCCGCGAAGAAGATTAGCACAATTTGCTTCATTTTTCAAGACTTCAATTTTGACTGCAGCAAAATTCCAGCCTCTTTACGGCTGATCAACTGGCACGCTTATGAATAGAGGCAGGGACGGCGTGAAATCCTTGCCTCCAGGCAAAAACGAAGCCCTCTTGCAAAGCTATAAAAAAGGGCGAACAAGTTATTTCCACAGAGGGTGCTCGTGCCAGTGGGTAGTAGTAAACCCGAGGTGCACATACATATCCGGCAACGGTGCATCCTGATTAGTTAACAAATCGCACAGGCGGTCTTTCCAATGGCTGCGCGAAGCTGCGGCTTTAAGCAAAATGTTACAAACAGTCAACACCGCTGAAGTTCTGTTTTTCGCAGCGTGTAATAGCACGCCTTTTTCTCCTTTACGGGGTTTACGCCAACGCAGGGAAGTTCCATCCCAGACATAGTCCCACTCCGGGAACGAAAGTTTCTTCAAAATGTCGAGGACATTCAATTTTGTTGTCCCATTGGATTGAAGCTTCTCCTGAGCATGCGTCCACGTCTTGTTCCACAACCGACCGTGGTGAGCACAAGCATTGCGAACCTCCTTCAAAAGAGCGACACAAGATAAAAAGCCATCGCGATTAGGAAACCCGAAGACATTTGCTATTTCATCAACAATATGTAATGGAAGCCCCTGCTCCAGCAAGGTGGAAAGGTTTCCAAACGTTGCATACTCTACAAACTCCCAAATGGGGAGGTCTTTTGCATGCTGTGCTGAAGTTCTAGTAAATTTTTCAGTAAAGCTATGTCTATTCTTTTTGTAATAGTCGTCTACAATTTCGAGAAGCCCCATATAAGGAGACTTTCGCAGTTGTTTGGTAGTTGGATCTTTTTTTCCCTTTGTAAATTTAGTCCGGTAATTTTTTGCTTCTCTCTGGGGATCTGAAACGCCTGTACGTTTTGCCCAAATGTAGGCAATCTGTGTGCGTAACGCAATTTCAATTCGCGATATTGCATCAAACATCAGCCTCCTCAGCCTACGATCAAACATGTAAAAAGAGCGCACCGTTTCCCAATAAGTATCAGGTCCGAACAAAAAGATTTTCTCCCCCGATTGATTTTCCAAATAAAAAGGGTACCAATACGCAGAAAAGCGATAGTAATTAATAAAGGTCAAGTCACCTTCTATCGTAGAAACCAAGTCTTGCCTAGGCATGCCGTTGATACTCGACATTCCGCGATTAATCAGCAATTCTGCTTGCTGGTTAAATGTAAGAAAAGGTTTAAGAGGCATTTTTGTGTATTCTAAAGAGAAGACCCACCCAGCAGAAACCGGGTGGGTCAAAGTTGTATAATGTGACCTTTTTCACCAAGCACTTATGGCGCTCGCAAGCGAGAGTCACCTGTCTGACATCATTAAACAATGTAGAAGGCACAAAGTCAACTCGAAAATCTAAAAAAAGTGAGGAGGGTACATGATTCCGCATGCAAATTGCCGCATGAAATACCGCCCGTTGGCGGTATGAAATCCGGCGGGGGCGGATGAAATATCACTTCCGTTGGAAGCGATGAAATCATTGCCTGGAGGGAGCAAAGAGGAGCGGCGGGGTCCGTTGGTCGGAACCCGCCGCTGGGTTGTTGGGCAGTGTTATGAGTAAATTACTCTGACTTGGGTTGTTGGGAGTCTTAAGGTTGGTATCTGAGGCTGGGATTTATTTCGCACAGGGTGCGAAGTGAAATCTCCCTGCGGTCGGTGAAATTGCTGAGCGTTGCTTATCAGTAAAATTTCGGACTGCGTCCTCAGAGGTGGGGGCTTACATCATGCCGCCCATGCCACCCATGCCGCCCATGGCGTCGGCACCGGGGGCGCCGTGGCCGCAGGAGCACTTCTTCTCGGGCAGGTCGGTGATGAGGCACTCGGTGGTGAGCATAAGGCCGGCGATGGAGGCGGCGTTCTGCAGAGCGGAACGGGTCACCTTGGTGGGGTCCACCACACCGGAAACGAGGAGGTCCTCGTATTCATCGGACACAACGTTGTAGCCCATGGTGGGAGCTTCGAGGTTCTTCACCTTCTCCACGATGAGGGCAGCCTCGCGGCCGGCGTTGGCCACCAGCTGGCGGAGGGGAGCCTCCACGGCGCGGTACACGATGGCAGCGCCAGTGGCTTCGTCGCCCGTGAGGTTGAGACCGCACACGGCCTTCTGGGCGCGGATGAGGGCCACACCACCGCCGGGAACGATGCCTTCCTCCACAGCAGCGCGGGTGGCGTGCAGAGCGTCGTCCACGCGGTCCTTCTTCTCCTTCATCTCGGTTTCAGTGGCAGCGCCTACCTTGATGACGGCCACACCGCCGGCGAGCTTGGCCAGGCGCTCCTGGAGCTTCTCGCGGTCGTAGTCGGAAGTGGTCTCCTGAATCTGGTGGCGAATCTGGGAAACGCGGGCGGAGATATCGGAGGACTTGCCGGCGCCTTCGATGATGACGGTGGTGTCCTTGGTGATGACCACGCGCTTGGCAAGGCCGAGCATGTCCACGTCCACGTTCTCGAGCTTGAGGCCGAGGTCCTCAGAGATGCACTGACCACCAGTGAGGATAGCGATATCCTGGAGCATGGCCTTGCGGCGGTCGCCGAAGCCGGGAGCCTTCACAGCGGCCACATTCAGGGTGCCGCGCAGGCGGTTCACCACGAGGGCGGCCAGGGCCTCGCCCTCCACGTCCTCAGCGATGATGAGGAAGGGCTTGCCGCTCTTGGCCACCTTCTCCAGAATGGGAAGGAAATCCTTCAGGTTGCCAATCTTCTTCTCGAAGATAAGGATGTAGGGGTTCTCCAGCACAGACTCCATGGTGTCGGCGTTGGTCACGAAGTAGGGGGAGAGGTAGCCCTTGTCGAACTGCATACCTTCCACCACGTCCAGAGAAGTGTCGATCCCCTTGGCTTCTTCCACGGTGATGGTGCCGTCCTTGCCCACCTTGTCCATAGCCTCGGCGATGATATCACCGATTTCGGAGTCCCAGTTGGCGGAAACGGTGGCCACCTGAGCGATTTCCTTGGTGGAATCCACGGGCTTGGAGATGTTCTTGAGCTCACCCACAATAGCGGCGGCGGCCTTGTTGATACCGCGCTGCAGGGAGATGGGGTTGGCACCGGCGGTCACGTTGCGCAGACCTTCGCGGTAGATGGCCTCGGCCAGCACGGTGGCGGTGGTGGTGCCGTCGCCGGCGATGTCGTTGGTCTTGCTGGAAACCTCGCGCACCAGCTGGGCACCCATGTTCTCGTAGGCGTCCTCGAGCTCGATTTCCTTAGCCACGGTCACGCCGTCCTTGGTGATGTTGGGGGAACCGAACTTCTTGTCGATAACGACATTGCGGCCGGCCGGGCCCAGGGTGCTCTTCACAGCCTTGGCGATTTTGGTCACACCGTTGAGCAGGCTCTGGCGTGCGGTCTCGTCGAATGAAAGTTGCTTAGCCATAATTTAAGTGAATAATTAAAAGTGAATAGTGAATAATTTATTAGTCGATGACAGCGAGGATATCGCTCTCGCTCAGGATGGTGTAGGTCACGCCGTTGAAGGTCACTTCAGTGCCGCCGTACTTGGTGATGAGCACCTTGTCGTTCACAGCCACATTGAAGGGGATGATGTTGCCGTCCTTGTCGCGGCCGCCGGTGCCGATGGCACGCACAATGGCTTCCTGCGGCTTCTCCTTGGCGGTGTCGGGCAGGAACAGGCCACCTGCAGTCTTGGTCTCAGCTTCAACGCGCTCCACGAGCACACGATTTCCTAATGGTTTGATCATAGTAGTGTATTTTGGATTTACGATTTAAGATTTACGAATATGGGAAGCTCTCCGGGGCGGGAAGCTCTGCGCCCCTGCCCCGGGAGATTTTAAGATTTATTCATCGACGACTTCGGCGTCCACCACCTTGCTCTTGGCCTTGCGGGGGCCATTGTCGGCGGAGGAATCGCAGCCGGCATCGCAGGAGCCACCGGCGCAGCCACCCTGCTGGGCAGCGGCCTGAGCAGCGGCGTTCAGCTCAGAGAGGGTCTTCTCCAGCTCTTCGGTCAGCTGCTTGGCCTTGGCCACGTCCTTGGCCTCAGCGGCCTTCTTCAGGGCGTCCACCTTCTCCTGGATGGGCTTGACCACTTCGGCAGGGGCCTTGTCGCCCATATCCTTGATCTGGCGCTCCACGTTGTGAGCCAGGGAATCGGCCTTGTTGATGACCTCGATGTCCTCAGCCTTGCGACGGTCTTCCTCGGCGTGAGCCTCGGCTTCCTTCTTGGCGCGCTCAATCTCTTCCTTGGAGAGACCGGAGGAACCCTGGATGGAGATATTCTGCTCCTTGCCGGTGTTCTTATCCTTGGCGGTCACCTTGAGGATACCGTTGGCGTCCATATCGAAGGTCACCTCAATCTGAGGTACACCACGGGGGGCGGGCTGGATGCCATCGAGCTTGAAGTTGCCCAGCAGCTTGTTGTCGTTGAACATCTTGCGCTCACCCTGGCAGATACGGATGTCTACAGCCGGCTGGTTATCAGCAGCGGTGGAGAACACCTGGCTCTTGCGCACGGGGATGGTGGTGTTGCGGTCAATCATGGGGGTGGCAATGCCGCCCATGGTCTCGATGGAAAGGGTCAGCGGGGTCACGTCGAGCAGGAGCACGTCGTTCACAGCGCCGGTGAGCACGCCACCCTGAATAGCGGCACCCACGGCCACCACTTCGTCCGGGTTCACACCCTTGTGGGGTTCCTTGCCGGCAAGGCGCTTGGCCATCTCCTGCACGGCGGGCATACGGGTCATACCACCCACGAGCACGAGCTCGTTGATATCGCTGGTGCTCAGGCCGGCAGCGGCGATGCACTCACGCACGGGGCGGGCGGTGCGCTCCAGCAGGGTCTCGGTGAGCTGCTCCAGCTTGCTGCGGGTCAGCGTAAGCTGGATGTGCTTGGGACCGGTGGCATCCATGGTGATGAACGGCAGGGAGATATCGTAGCTCTGGGTGGAGGAGAGGGCAATCTTGGCCTTCTCTGCCTCTTCCTTGATGCGCTGCAGAGCGTCCGTCTGCTTGGAGATATCCATACCCTCGCGGCTCTTGAATTCAGCCAGAATCCAGTTGATGACGGCGTTGTCCCAGTCATCACCACCCAGGTGGGTATCACCATCGGAGGCCTTCACCTCGAACACGCCGTCGCCGATTTCCAGCACGGAGATATCGAAAGTACCACCACCAAGGTCATACACGGCAATCTGCTCATTGCTGCCCTTGTCCAGACCATAGGCCAGAGCGGCGGCGGTGGGTTCGTTGATGATGCGGCGCACCTTCAGACCGGCGATTTCACCAGCGGCCTTGGTGGCGTTACGCTGGGCATCGTTGAAGTAAGCGGGCACGGTAATCACAGCCTCGGTGATGGTCTCGCCCAGCTTGGCCTCAGCATCAGCCTTCAGCTTGCCAAGAATCATGGCGCTGATTTCCTGGGGGGAGTACACCTTGGTCTCGCCGCCCACTTCCACCTGAATGTGGGCATCGCCATTGGCGGCTTCCACGATGGTGTAGGGAACCTTCTTGTCATCAGCGGTCAGCTCAGCATACTTGCGGCCGATGAGACGCTTGGCGGAGAACACCGTGTTGCGGGGATTGGTCACAGCCTGGCGCTTGGCAGCCTGGCCTACGATACGCTCGCCGTTCTTGGTGAAGGCGACGATGGACGGAGTGGTACGTGCGCCCTCGCTGTTTTCAAGCACAGTGGCCTGACCGCCTTCCATGACGGCCATGCAGGAGTTCGTCGTACCAAGGTCAATACCGAGTATTTTGCTCATGGTTTTGTTTCTTTCTATTTTGCTGTGTTGTTTGAAATCCGATTGGTCTGCACTCGCGCAGACGTTTCTTACCTTTCTCAGTTGCAAATTCCGTGCCAACTTCTGCAGGATGAACGTAAAATCCGCCACAACTGCTTATATTTAAACATTTGGCATAATGTCATATAAATTTTCACCCCTCATGCTGGCATGCAGCATTTGAGACATTTTGCCGCATATGCACAAAATGCCGCACCCGCCCCATGCGACAAATCGCCGCAGCACTTTCGCCACATTTTGAAAAAATGTTATTTTCCAGCTTGTCAAAGCGCATTTGATTAAGTAATATTAGAGAATATCTGAAAAATCGCGGTTTTTCAGGTTACTCTCTTAATCAACCTAGCTATGAAAAGGTTTCATTCTCTGTTTCTGACTCTCTGCTGCACGGTCATCGGGCTGTTCGGCGCAAACCAGGAGGCAAAGGGCGTCATCATCTACCCCCAGCCGCAGCACAACGGCATGCGCTCCGTTACCACGAAGGTGACAGATGTCATCACACACCTGCGCACGCCCGACAGCAAAGGCGGCATGTGGGAGCGCCTTCCCAATGTGCCCGGCGGCTATGCTGTCGACATTACTCCCGGTAAGCTGACCATCTATGCCAATGATGATGACGGCCGCTACTACGCCCGCCAATCCATCATCCAGATGTTGTACAACGTGCAAGATGCCACCCTGGCCCACAACGATGTCTTTGCAGACAAGAGCCTGCGCGAAATCACCCGCCTGGGCGAGCTGCCCATGGGTATTCTCGTAGACTGGCCGGATCTGCCGTTCCGCGGTGTGGTGGAAGGCTACTACGGCGCCCCCTGGAGCTTCGAGGCCCGCTGCTCCATCTTCCGCTTCATGGGGCGCAACAAGATGAACATGTACATCTACGCCCCCAAGGACGACCCCTACCACCATGGCCAGGGCTGCTATACCCCGTACCCTGACCTGAAGGCTGCCGAACTCCGCGACCTGGTAAGCTACGCCCGCCGCAACCATGTGCGTTTTGTGTGGGCCATTCACCCGGCCAACACCGTGCGCTGGAATGAAAACAGCGGGCTCAACCAGCTGAACGGCCTCTGCCACAAGCTGCAGCAGATGTATGACCTGGGCGTGCGCGACTTCGGCGTGCTGGTGGATGACTCCAGCGGAGAAATCGGTAAGGCGGAGCGCCAGGTGCAGCTCTCCAACTACATTATGGAGAACTTCATACGCAAGCACCCGGATGTGAACCAGACCCTCATCATGTGCCCCACCGGCTACAACCGCAGCTGGACCAATGAAAAGTTCCTCCAGACTCTCGGCTCCGGGCTGGATAAGAATATCCCTGTCATGTGGACGGGCGACACCGTGGTGCACGACATCACGCTTGCCGGCCAGAAATGGGTGAACCAGCACGTGCAGCGCCCCACCTTCATCTGGTGGAACTGGCCCTGCAATGACTTCAAGCGCAGCCGCCTTTCCATGGGCCGCACCTATGGTCTGGACACCGATGCCGACATGAAGAACCAGATGAGCGGCTTTGTGGCCAACCCCATGGAGCATGCAGAAGCCAGCAAAGTAGGTCTTTTCGGCGTGGCCAACTACACCTGGAACATCGAGGACTTTGAATCAAAGACCACCTGGAACGCCGGCATGCGCCGCCTTTACCCGCGCCACAGCGAGGCCATGCGCATCTTCTGCGCCCACAACTCCTACCTGCTGCCCAACGGGCACGGCTACTTCCGCGAGGAATCGGTGCATATTGCCCCCACTGCTCAGCAGTTCATCAGTAGTCTGGATGCCGACACTCCCGACCTGAAGGCAGCCCAGCTTCTGCAGCTGGAATACGACCGCATGGTAAGCGCCGCCAGACAGCTCAAGCACACGCAGAACCCGGTAGCCGGGCTCTGCCAGGAAATCCGCCCGTGGCTCGACCAGTTTGAGCTGACAGGCGTGGCAGGTGCGTCCATCATGACCGCCTTCCGCACCAAGGATGAATACCTGTTCCACTACTTCTTCGATACCGTGAACGCCCTTTACGACATGCGCACAACCATGCGCAGCGAATGGAGCATGAACGGCGTGCGCCAGGTGGATGATGTGGAAGTGGCAAGCTTTGCCATGACCCCCGTGCTGAATGCCGCCTTCTCCTACCTGAACACCCGCGTGTATGCTGAGCTCTCCGGGCAGAAACGAGTGGTGCCTAAATTTACGGCATCCTGCGGCAGACCCAAGGTAGAAGCCGCCCGCATCATGGACGGCCGCACCGGCACCTTCTGGTCCAACGACTGTTTCCAAAAGGAAGGCCAGTGGTATTGCCTGGACTACGGTTCCTCCATCAGCATCAACAACATCAGCCTCGTGACGGGCGGCTCCCGCCAGAGGGACTATCCCGGCGGCATCCAGTTCGAAATCTCCGATGATGCCACCAACTGGACACCGGTCGGCAGACCGCAGTACGGTAACATGGCCATTGTGAATTTCGCCGGCAAGCCGGTGCGCGCCCGCTATGTGCGTTTCCGCATTACCAAGGCGCGTCCGAACTGGCTTTCCATCTGCGAATTTGCCGTCAACCGCACCCTGCCCCCGTATGTGTCCACAAACATCGCCAGCCCGAATCTGACAGCCTACAGCAACACCGCAGACATCGGTATCAACCGCGTCATGGAGGTATTCTGCCTGCAGCCGCAGGATAAGATTGCTCTGGAAATTCCTACCCCGATTTCCCCGGAATGGATTCAGATCAATATGGAAAACGATCAGATTACCAGCTGGGGAGAAGTTTCTCTGACACTCGAATCCGGTCAGCAGATGCGACTGCATCCCAAGATAAACAACGGCCGAATCTACATCTCCAAGGAGCAGCTGCCCATGGATCGTATCATCTCCATGCGTCTGGAGAACACCAGCAACGAGGCACAGGAAGTCCAGCTGACTACGTTCAACATCGGCATCCCCGAAAACGCCTTCGACACAGACACCCGCTGCCTCCAGGATGGCGACATTGCCACGCCCTACTTCTGCAGCAAAGCCGCACTGGATGTCGCGCTGCAAGTGCCGGAAGACACCAAGGAGGTGATTCTGGTAGGCAATGCCAATTGCAAGGTAACCGGCGCAACGCCGAGTTCAATGGGCGAGCATGTGCGCCGATACAATGTGGACAAGGACACCCGGAATATCCGCATTACTCACCCGAAACAGGACCACCGATTCCTGAACGAGGTTATCTTCAAGTAATTTCACTAACCACCAGCCCGGAGACCTCGACGCTCCGGGCTGGTTTTTCCTGGCCGATGAAAATTCACTGCCTTATTGAGAACACATGCGACTCCGGGCTGCTGAAGGCGGAGCATGGGCTCAGCCTGCTCATTGAGACCGGAGATCACCGTATTCTGTTTGACACCGGCGCATCGGCCTCTTTTGCCGAAAACGCGGAGTGTATGGGGCTGGAGCTACGCACGGTTGATACGGCCATCCTCTCGCACGGGCACTATGACCACGGCGGTGGGCTGGAGCGCTTTCTGGAAATCAATCATAAGGCCAGGGTCTGGGCAAGCCCGCATGCCTTTGAGTCGCATTTCAACGCCAGTGGCAAGGACATAGGCCTGCAGCCCGCGCTGCAGGCGCATCCCCGCATTCAGCTGGCAACAGCCCCTGTCACCGAGCTATACCCGGGCATCACCCTGCATCAGGGGCCGCAGGTCCCCATGCAACACCCCACCCCGGATGCCGGTATGAGCACCATGCGGGAAGGTAACCGTATTCCCGATGACTTCCGGCACGAGCAATACCTTCTTATTCAGGAGGGAGATAATCGCATTCTGCTCAGCGGCTGTTCACACCGCGGCATTCTGAATATTGTGCAGCATTTCCAGCCGGATATCCTGGTGGGCGGCTTTCACCTCATGAAGGAAACGGACGCCGGACGCATCGCGCAGCTGGCGGAGGCACTGCTGCAGTTTCCTACAGTATACTACACAGCCCACTGCACAGGCGAATGGGCCGCAAGCATCATGCAGCAGTGCATGGGCAGCCGCCTGCGCACGTTCAGCACGGGTGATTGTCTCTATAAAGCTTTAGCGGAGACGGAAAATCAAAAATTCAAAATTCTACATCCTTCACAAATCCATATTACCCCAGCTTTCACCACTAAATCCCCTATACTCCTATAAGAAAAGTATCTTTTATCTTGACGAATGCCTTTGTGTTATATAGTATAACAGCACGCCTATGATGAGAATCTCTACAAAGGGCCGTTACGCCCTTCGCATTATGCTGGATCTGGCCCAACACGAAACGGATGGGCCGGTGGCGCTGCGTGAAATTTCCGAGCGCCAGAAGATTACGCCCAAGTACATGGAAAGCATCATGTCTCTCCTGCTGCGCGATAACCTGGTGCAGAGCATCCGCGGTAAATCCGGCGGCTACAGACTGACCCGCAAGGCAGAGGAATACGGTCTGTATGAAATTCTCAGCACTGCCGAGGGCGGTCTTGCCCCGGTGCATTGCCTCTCGCTGGATGAGAATGACTGCCCGATTCGCCAGACCTGCCTCACCATTCCTGTATGGGAAGGGCTGCACAAGGTCATCGAGGATTACCTCTCCGGCATCTCCTTAAAGACACTTATCGACCAAGGTTCCACCTGCATATAATGAACACAAACATTCAATCCCTTTTCGTGACGCCCGCTATTGTCTGCACAATGGCGGCGTCCTGCGTTATGGCTGCAGAAATCAATGCCGTAGATTACGGGGTGGTGCCCGGCGGCAAGGACAACGGCGCCGCCATGCTGGAGCTTATCAATGCAGCCCGCACCCAGGGGGTGAGCCGCATCAATTTCGCCCCGGGAGAATATCATTTCCATGCGGAAAGCGCCCTGCCCATGCAGCTGTTCATCTCCAACCACGACCAGCAGGAAGTGCACCCCGTGGGTGTCCCGCTGGTCAATCTGAAGAATGTGGAACTGCGCGGCAGGAAAACACAATTCATCTTCCATGGCAAAATGCTTCCCTTTGTTCTGATGGACTGCGAGGGCATCACCATCAAGAACATCAGCATTGACGCAGCAGAGCCTTTCTCTTCCGAGGGACGCATCGTGGAAATCAAGGATGGTAAAACCACTCTGAAGCTCAGCCCAGCCAGCCGCTACACGGTGGAGGATGGCAAGTTTCTGCTCACCAACAATGGTCGCAAAGAAAGGATACACTGCATACTTGCCTTCATGCCTGATGGCCGCATGGTGCCCACCGGCAAGTCCGGCGACATGGGCTGGGGGGCCACAGCAGAACAGTTGCCCGGCAACCGCGTACGCTTTGCTGAGGATGCCAGCAAGAAGGGACTCGCCGTGGGCCAGACGCTCGTGCTGCGCAGCTACTACCGCCCGCACCCCGGCATGCTGCTTTACCGCGCCAAGGATACAAAGCTGAAAAACGTGGTATTCCACGACAGCCAGGGCATGGCCCTCATCGCCCAGCGCAGTGAGAATATCACCATCCGCGGCGGTGGCTGCATCCGCGCCAAGGGCCGCATGCACACCACGGCGGCTGATGCCACGCACTTCTCAAACTGCCGCGGCCACATCAGCGTCCAGGGTGCCACCTACGAGGCCATGATGGACGATGCCATCAACGTGCACGCCACCTGTCTCGGCATCACGGAGGTAGAATCCTCCCGCACGTTCATTGCCCGCTACATGCACGGCCAGGCCTACGGCTTCGAGGTCATGGAACCCGGCGAGCAGCTGCAGTTCATCCACGGCCCCACGCTGGAGCTCAACCCGCAGCTCCGTAAGGTGGAGGCGGTGGAGGTCATCGACCCTCGCCATATTCGCGTCACACTCACCGAGGACATGCCTGACGGTATCGGCGAAGGCGATGCCATCGAGAATGCCGACTGGCACCCCAGCGTGGATTTCAGCCACAACACCGTGCGCCACAACCGCGCCCGCGGTGCGCTCTTCACCACCCCCAAGCCCGTGCGCGTCATCGGCAACCACTTCGACCACACCCACGGCTCCGCCATTCTGCTGGCGGGCGATGCCCAGGGCTGGTATGAAAGCGGCGCCTGCCAGGATGTGCTCATCAAGGATAACGTGTTCCGCCACGGACTCACCGGTCTCTACCAGTTCACGGATGCGCTCATCGCCATCTGCCCGGAAGTACGCAAACCCGCCGAGCAGAAGCAGTGCTACCACCGCAACGTACGCATCACCGGCAACCAGTTCATCACTCACCGTGTTCCCCTGCTCTCGGCCATCTCAGCGGATGATGTGACCTTCACCGGAAATAAGATTCAGTATCGTGACATTTATCCCGCTCAATCGGAAGGTCAGCCCTGGCTGCTGAAGCCCCCCTGCGGTACCATTACGGTGCAGAAAATGAAGTAAATGCGGTACTTCATCGCCATCAATCTGCTTATCACCGCCGGGATTGGCTATGTTCTCAGGAACGCCAATCCCGGCGAGTCCTGTAGTGCCGAAGGCATCATACGGCTCCAATATTCCTTCCCGTACTTCGCCACAGCATACACACTGCTGATGCTTTTTGGCTTCAGGCGCAGGTCATCCCTGCTCTCGCTGCTGGCTGGAGCGGCCCTCTGGTTCCCCCTGGCTGTGGCATGGGGCAGTATCTGCGGACATGAGAGCTACTTCTGGATTCCACTGCCGCTGTCGTTTCTCGTTCTGCCACCGCTAGGCATGGCCTATGCCTACTCCAGCCGGAACTGGGATTACATCCTCTGCATTGCCTATCTCCTCGGTTTGATACCCGCCCTTTTTCTGCTGCAATGAATCCTGTAAGGCTCCGATACGAGAGTGGTGTGCCTGTCGCTGTGCGGCTGGTTATCTTTCTCCTGGTCGTTCTCAACATCTGCGTTTTATGCCTGAGCATCAGCCAGCAAAAAGATGCATTCTTCCTTCTGTTCTGGGCTGTTCAAGCTGTCGTCTGGTTGCTGGCCCTTTTCCTGACCAGCCTGCTTCCCCTCTTTGGCAAATGCAGTCTGCAGGTGAAGGGTGACACCCTCATCATCAGAAAATCCGTATTCGGCATCTGCTGGAGCCGGAAAAGCATGCCGCTCAGTCAGCTTTCCATCACCTGCAACACGCGCACAGAAATCCGCGGTGCCTACCGCAGCAACCGCCGCACCATTCAGGTGCACATTCCCGTCCTCCGTACCCCGGAAAGTCGCATTCAGCTTCCCATGATTCACCGCCAGGACGATGCCGAGCGCATCATGATGCAGCTCCACTGGCTGCTCGGGCTGTGATTCCAGTCTATATTTGCGCACCTGTGTCCCAGAGATTGCTGCGCCAAATTGGAGTTTGTCGGGCAGCTGGCTCGCGTCAGCGAGCGGAACATTGAGCCCGGAGGGCGGCAGCTGGTAGCCCAGGGTGCAGCCGCGTCAGCGGCGGAACCCTGGGTTGGCTAAGTAAATTAACTGAACCCCGAACGAAGTGAGCGGGTGGCAGAAATCGCGGCTAATATATTAAGCCATAGCCCCTGCCACCCACTCCGCTACGCTCCGGGGTTCTGAATTCTTATTTACTCGTTACCCAGCGTTCCGCCGCTTAAGCGGCTGCACGCTGGGCTACTGGCTGACACCCGCTGACGCGGGTTCTAAATTCCGCTCGCTGACGCGAGCCATCATTCACACAAATCGCCATTTGGCGCATAAAGAGGGGAGTCAGGCTCCAAAACGGTGTTGATAATGCAGTCATTTGTGAAATCTTTGGGACACATGTGGTAAACGGGAACCCCTCACCGGTTATACCTTCGGAACAGAGTCCCATGCTCCGATTGATTTGTGACCTCGATAGACTGCAATTTCTCAAACTATTCTCCGGGGCACGAGTGCCACCTGACAATCCCCAAAAAAATTGGCAGAGCTGCGGGAGGGCCGCATGCTCTACCAATGGAGAATCTGAACTATCTCGTTTTACTTACCGATGATACGGAGCTCTGCCACGCTGCTGCCCACGCCATCGAGAGCAGCGGTGGAGAAGAAGCGGAAGTAGCGGGCCTTCTGTGCCGGGAAGGAGATAATCTGCTCCACCGGATTGGCGCGGAGGTTGCCGAACTCATCCTCAGCCACGCGCTGCCAGTTGGTACCGTCCATGCTGAGTTCGATACGGTAGCGCGTGGTCATGCCATGGGTCTTGCCATCCTGGCGGGGGAGGTAGGAGAAGCCGCTGACCATGACGGGCTTCTTCATATCCACCACAAAGTGAGACGGCGTGCGGCCGATTTCCCACATGGTTTCGGGCTTGCCGTCAAAGGCAAGGTGGGCCTTCCCGGCAGCAAAGCCGCTGAAGCTCCAGCCCTGGCTGCTGAGAGGCTTGTCGGCGTCGGTTTCCTCCACCACAGTCTGAGCTTCCTCCACGCTGGGCATGCGCAGCAGCGAGAATTCGGAAATGCAGGGAACAGCCTTGGAGCGGGTGATGGTGAGGCGCAGGCGCTTGGTGGTCACCGGCTGCTTCAGCCAGCGCAGCACCTGATTGCCGATGGTATGGCCCTTGCCACCACGCAGGTTGAACTGGGTCTCGACCTCGCCGGGCTTACCCGGTTCCACAATGGTCTGCCACTGGCCGCCGACCAGGGCCTCCACCTGGAAGGCCTCCACACGCTGGCCCAGGCGAATCTGCTCGCGCAGGCGGATGACGTCGAAGGTGGTTTCCTCCGGAAGCTCAATTTCTGCAACGGGGGTGGCGGCACCCTCCTCCGGGCACCAGTAGCTCTCGATATCGCCATCCGTAAGGGCGCTGCCGCCAAAACGGGCATCGCCACCGCGCACCGACGATGCCTTCACGGCAGCGTTGCGGGCGTAATCCTTGGCAAGCAGTCGCTTGCGCATCTTGCCGAAAGCCTCCAAGGAGGCCACATCGGCGGCGTCCAGCTGTCCATCGCGATTCGGGGCTAGGTTGAGAATGAGGTTGGCACCACGGCCCACGCTGGACAGGTAGACATCCATGAGGTGCTCTGGGCTCTTCACATGCCCGCCCTGCCCCGGATGCCAGAACCAGCCGCGGTGGTTGATGGGGGTATCGCCCTCCAGAGAGAGCCACTTGTTTCCCCGCGTATTCCACATGGGGTACTTCACAAAGCCTTTTTCAGAGCCGCCCCAGGCCACATCACCACGTTCTGCGGCACCCCAGATGATGCAGTCGGGCTGCAGGCGGCGGATATTCCTGACCACCTGCTCGTAGTTGTAATAGGTATCGGCCTTGCCGATGTTGCGGTTCTGGCGGGCTCCACCGTAGTAGCCATCGCCGCCCATGGCGCCATCAAACCAGATTTCAAAAATCGGGCCATACTGAGTCAGCAGTTCCTCAATCTGCTTGTAATAGACATCCAGATACCCCTTGCGACCATACTCTGCGCAGTTGCGGTCCCACGGGGAAAGGTAGGTACCAAAGGCGAAGTCATGCTTCTGGCAGGCAGAGGCAAACTCCTTCACCACATCGCCCTGCCCCGCCTTCCACGGAGACTGGGTGATATTGTGGCCGGTGGATTCAGTGGGCCAGGTGCAGAAGCCATCGTGATGCTTGGCGGTGTAAATCATGCCGTTCATGCCGGCATCCTTGAAGGTGCGCACAATCTTTTCTGCATCAAAATGACCAGGGTTGAACATCTTCGGCGACTCATCGCCATACCCCCATTCGCGGTTGGTGTAGGTATTCAGCCCGAAGTGCACAAAGGCATACCACTCCATGCGCAGCCAGTCCACCTGCTGACGGGTGGGAAGCGGGCCATACGGAGCGGGTTCTGCAGCTGCCTGCACCGTGGCACCGGCGAACCCCAGGCCAAGGCATAAGGTCGTCAATAAATGTCTTGCGGTCATGCTGACTACTCTATACAATCCACTCCCGCGTGGCAAGGAAATAATGAATTTTCCGCGATAAATGGGGAATTGGCGAGATGGCACAACTCGCCGCTGCCGCGTGATAACGTGGCGATCTGAATCCGGAAAACCCGGTCTAAATTGCCCGGCATTCCGCCGGGCAGTGTTTCACGCAAAGAAACGGCTCTCCCCGGAGGGAGAACCGCTTTTCTGCGTGAAATTCACAAGCTGTTACTTCTTCTTCGCTGCAGCCTGAATCTTATCGGCAAAGGGATAGGTGCGCAGGCCGACGACGCGGCCCTTGGCATCCACATTGAAGCCGTAGTGGCGGTCGCCGATGCGGACATCGGTGATGTAGCCATTATCATTGCGGGTCAGCCAGGCATACTCCACGTTGAAGTTCACCAGAGCCGGCTTGCCGGAGCCCCAGGGGTGCACTATGGGCAGCTTGTTCTGGCCAGCGGAGAGCACGTCGAGATAGAACACAACCTCATTGATATTGGACTTGTAACCCTGCAGGTAACGCAGAATGGCACCGATGAGGCGGGACTCGGACCGGGCCCAGTGGTGATTTGCCTGCGTGGCCAGCGTCTCCTGCTGGGCAGAGAGGAACCAGTCAATATCGCCGCGCATGAACACCTTGTTGCGGTACGGGCACTCCTGCCAATAGGATTTCCAGGCATCATTCCAGGTTTCATTCTTACCATCCCACAGGCCGCGCTGCTTGAAGCGCTCCCGGGTCAGGTTCAGGTTCCACCAGCCGGATTCATCGGCCACGATATCACTATTGGTACCGGCATTGGTGGCGGCGTAGAAATTCTGGTCGCCCCAGCGGCGGCGCAGGTCTTTGTTCTCGCGTCTGTTCACATAGGCATCCAGCGAGTGGCACACCTCGTGAGCCAGCACAAAGGTGTAGTAATCACCACTGGCGGCCCCCTTGGTGCCGAAGCAATCCTCCGTGAGCTTCACCATATCGCCGTGCATCTCCGCAATATTATTACCCACCTCCATGCTGAAGGTGTTCTTGTTGGACTCGAAGATGTAGCACATAGCCTCGCGTCCGTCATCGAAGTGCTGGCTAATGGAGATGTGGTCATCCGGGAAGAGAACGGGCGCATGGTAACGAAGCAGATCACGGGTGGCACGAAGCTGACCTTCGGAGCAGCGGTTGTTATCCGCCAGCGGCATGCCCTTGTCCAGATAAATCTCGCGGTCCAGGCCGGTCATTCCCAGAGCATCGGCCACCGCGATGCGGTGAGCAGCAGAATCCGGCAGCAGACGGTGCAGCACAATCCAGTTCATGGTGAAGATACCGGGCACATGGTGCATATCGCCATAGCTCGTTACCTGCCCCTTCTCGCGCTTCACCCAGGCTTCCTTCAGCACACCGCGCTGCAGGAAGGGATACTTCTGCACATGGGCAGCCAGCATATACCAGGCAGCTTTGCGCTTAGCGGGGGTATTCTGAGCCACAGCCCAGCGGATCCAGCCTCTCATGAGTTCGCGGTAGCGCTTCAACCCCTTCTGATTATCAGACTCCAACACCTTGCCAAGGTCCGTCTCGTGGCCATCGTAAAGCTCCTTCTCGATGAGCGCCAGATTTCCGGCCCAGGTCTCAGGATTCACGCCCAGCGCGCTTACCAGCTCGCGGCCGGCATTGCCGCCGAGAATCATATCCGGCGTGCCGTCGCCGTCAAAATCATCCACAGCCAGATGGGCACCGTTGAGGTCGCGCACAAACTTCTCCCGGGGCTGATTCTCAAGCGCCAGCTCCATGTAAGCACCATCACCGATAGTGGGCTTCGATGCATCGTTCACCCAGGCATGCAGGGTTCCCCAGTTGATACCATGCAGCAGGTCGGTGCGGCCATCGCTGTTCAAATCACCCACGCCGGGCGCAATATTGTAGGAGCGACGATAAATCACCTGATTCTCCGGTGCAAAGGAAATATCGCGAATCTTCTGTACCCCGCCCCCGACACCATAGTGAGAGGCCCTGCCCTTGTAATAATAAAGGCCATCGCTGAAACCGGCCACCAGGTCCGGGGTACCATCGTGATCGTAGTCCACCAGCGAGAAATGACGGGCGGGCAGTTTCATGGCGGCCCCCGTAGTATCCTTCACCTCAGCCCCGATTTCCAGAGCAGGCACATCCTGCCCCATCACATATGCCAGCACCAGAGAACCATCGGGCTTGCGGACAATGAGCTTGTTATCCTCCAGCACCGCGGCACCATCCGTCTCGAAATCAGCATTGGCCGTTGTGCGCAACAGCTGCGGTACAGAGAACAGAATCTTCCCCGGCTTGGATTCATTCACACTGTACCACAGGCGGGAGTCACCCTGAATCAGCAGGTCGGGCCTGGCGCCATTCCTGTAAATAGCCATCGGGTTGCGGTGGCCCTGCTTCTTGCCAGCGCCGTTGGTGAACTCCGGCAGGGCGCCGAAGTAGCGGAACTCACGCACCGGGGGAGCCACCTCGAAGCGGCTGTCGTGCAGGCTCATGGTAGCCTTGGTGTAGCCACCGCGGCCATCCGTCACCACCACATCAAAGGAAGTCTTACCCGTGCGGACAAATGCCTCATTGGGCGTGAAGGTGAACGTACCATCGCCATTGCTGGTCACTTTGCCGCCCTCGGGCTGGGTGTAGCTGGACACGCACATCTTGTCCTGGTCCACATCGTAACCAAAGCGGTGCAGGATACTGCCCGTCACGGAGGGTCTGGAAGTCTCCACCAGGTGGTCCTGGTCGAAAATCTGCGGGGCGTGGTTATCATACAGCGCAGCCACGGTGGCAGCAGATACCGGCTTTTCGAAAATGTGAATCTGATCCAGCGCGGCGTTGTTCGTGTAAATGGTGTTGAACTCGCCCGGCAGCTTGCCCTTGGGGGTTGTGCCCGTGGCTACTTCCTTACCATCCTGATACAGCACCACCCTGCCCGTGGAGGCATCGCGCGTGAAAACGATGTGGTGCCAGTCCGAATCCTTGATTGCAACGGGAGACTCCACCACAATGTTGCCCTTCAGGCGCAGGCTCACCTGCCCCTTGTCATTCATCGCGCCCCACAGGGTAGAGTAATTCGAGCCGATGACACCACGCTTATTCGGCTCAGTGCCCAGGCGGGTCCAGTAAGAGAAAGTCACCGAATCACTGAGGCACGGCAGCGCCTTCTTTGTGCTGAGCGCGCGGCCAGTCGTAATGCCGGAATGCTGGCGACCGGAAATCCAGGCAGCATTATCAGCCTGCTGCTTTGCATTCAGCATCAGCGCTTCGCCCTTGCCTGTCAACTCTGCAGTGCTACCGGCATTGCATACATACGGCATCGGCATGTTGTGCCAATCACGGCCCTCATCGAAGCTCCAGTGAGCCCGCAGCGCTGCAAAATCACCATCCTGCGCAGAAGCAACCGCGCCGCAGCTCATGGCCAGCGCTGCCATGATCGTACGAACAGATAACACAGTTCTTGTTTTCATACTCTGCCAGTATATACCACACCCGCCACCTCTAGCAAGCACATACCGCTCCCCAAATGCAAGAAAACAGGCCCAACCCCTCCTCTGGCTTATTCAGCTTTCCATGTTGCTCAAGCCCTGAAGGCCGAATTGAGCGACGAAAAACCTCCGACACATGTGCATCGGAGGTTTTGATAACCTTTTTGTGACTGTGATTTTGCCGATTCCGAAATGTTGTGTATAAGCAACTTATGAAAATTGGGGCTATTTTCTGAAAATTACCCCGAAATTCGCCATGTCTCATAACGGGTTGCAGAATATTCCGGAAAATGCTCTTTGTCAAAGCTTTATAAAACGCATTAACATTACAGTTTGCATAAATTCAAATTGCCAGCAATTATATTGTCTTCCACGATCAATATGAGCCCCAATAATCCACCCCGAACTGTTGAGGCTCCGCATAAGCATACCCATGCGAGAAATGCCGGATTTCCGCAAACTCAAATGGTATGACTTCATTACCATCAACATCTATGCAACCTGTATAGTATTTAGATTTCCTTTTGAGTGTCAGAGCGCACCTGTTTTCCGAAATAAATCCGATACCGAATGTATTATCTCTGTCCATTCCAAATGAGGGGATTCCGCATTATCGCGGCTCCTTACGGACTTTCACCGCAGTGCGCATATCGCGTCGGTCGTACAAAGAAGACCCCCCTGAGCGGCCACTCGGGAGGTCTTTGGAAAAACATTATCAGAATCTTCGTTCCTGATGAAGTTATACTAGCATATTAGAGCGTTTTGTCAACTCTTTTTGGCATTTAACTCGTTCTCGTTCTGAAAGCAGATAGCGCACGGCAGGTGGCCGCCCGCCGTGCGGAGCCTTACATGCTCATCGGATGAAATTCATCACAAACAGGATTACCTGCAAAATGAGCATTATCAGCTCTATCATGAGTCGAAGATTCATGAGGTTGTTTTTCCACCAGCCATGGTTAGCTGCTGTTCCGTATCCTTGCGGCTACGTTACCATCAGCGGTAAGGACTGGCTTACTTCCCGCTGACGGTGCACGTAGACACCCGCCATGCGGCATGTCGGCGGAAAAGCGAGGAAAGCCTATCATATAGCCGCCAGCCTTTCAAGTCTGAACATCTTCTTTTGTAACAGAAACCGCACGAGTCTAAGCGAGTCCTTTTGGCTGCAAAACGGGGGTAAGATGGATGTAAAATCAGCCAGGGAAGTCCGTTTTTCGTTATGAGTTTCGATTTTATAAGTCGTTGAAATCCGGGCACAAAAAAAGGAGCGGTCGTTACCATTTCGTCTTGGTTACGACCGCTCCCATAGTAGCCGATACGTAATTTGCGGGGATGTTTCTCGTAATCGTAAGGAGTGGCAATCGCGGTGGTCCTTGTGTTCACCGCATGGCGCATGGCCTGTTGCACCTCCTGATTCCAGTAATATGTTGAACTGTCTGCCACAGAACCTCGAGTCTCTCGGATGGAGTCTTATGAGGGTACCCCAGTTGAAGTTCCGAACAAACCTGCCTCATTGTTGCCAAAGAAGTACAGGTCAAACACGGCATTCGACGTACTGTCAATCTCCAGAGCACTTGCAGCAGCCCCTACGCCCCCCCCCCAAGTACGACAACATGGCGAACTATCGATGACAAATACCTGTTCATGCCCCTACTTAAAGTATGTTTCGCGCAGCATGTCAACCACAAAATCCACCGACGCTTTTTGTATGTTTGCATCCGACCAACTTCCCTCGCTTATTTTGAAATAAGTACTTGTCAAAGCAGCCGTACAGGAGTACGATATTATCGTACACCTGTACGATAATGAAAGTGGACGCCAAAGAAAAGCTGAAGCGCATAGGGCAAGCCTGGCTGAGCCGGGGCGGGATACGCAGTCTGAAAATACGGCCGATATGCGAGGAAGCCGGGGTGAGCCCCGGCACCTTCACCTCGCATTACCGCACGCTGCGGGAGTTCAAGGAAATCATCCTGAGCGAATGGTATGAGCCGCTGCGGGAATCGGTTGAGCGCGAGAGTCTTGCTCATGGCAGCTCTTTGGAGGTTCTGAAGGCCGAGCTGCGGGCGTCCATCGGGTTCATCTGCCGTAATTCCGCGGTACTGGTGCAGCTGTATATGGACGCCGCAGCGGGCGAAAAAAGCGTTATCGCGCTGTTTCAAGAGACGCGACTCACCCACCTGGCTCACATACGCCGAGCAGTTATACAGGCCAGTAAGGATGGTTACCTGCTTGCAGCCGACGGAGATGCACTATTATCCTACCTGATGGGAGCCATAGGTCTGCCTATCATCGTCTTTCAATCCATGAACGGCAAGTTACCGCAAGAAATCAAACTATTGGAGCGATTAAAGCACTCGGCCGGCGAGGTCGCAACTCTGGAACGAATGGAATGGGCCATCAACGGAATCCGCTTATGAAAACTTTACTGAGAATCATCGTGTTAGCACTTATTCTCGGCGCGGGAGCTTATTTCGGGCTGAGGCAGGCACCAGGCAACACTCAGGGATTGACCCTGAACGGCAATGTGGATATACGCAGCGTCGATGTCTCCGGCCGGGTGGCGGGACGCCTGCAAACGCTGGAGGTCGATGAGGGGGCCATGGTCAAAGCCGGTACAAGACTGGGACAACTCGACCCTCAACCCTACGAAATAGCCCTGCGACAGGCCCAGGGGGATGTCGCCGTGGCACAGGAAGCCATCACCACAGCAGAAGGCAATGAGAACGCGGCACGGGCCTCGCTCCAACTGTTGCGGGCAGGTTATCGTCCGGAGGAAATAGAGAAAGCGCGAGCGGAACTCGCCGCGCAGGAGGCCGTACTGGTCAATGCTCAGCAGGAATTCAAACGCCAACAGAGCCTACTGAATAACCGAGCCGTATCTCAGCAGGCGTTTGACGATGCGCAGAAAACACTCGACACACAGACACAAGTCGTTGCTGCTCATCGTGCAGCCCTGAGCATGCTGAAAGCCGGCTACCGTCAGGAGGAAATAGAACGCGCAGAGGCTCAACTACAGGCTGCAACCTCTGCCGTTGCAGAAGCCAGGGCACGGCACGCCGCAGCCCTCGTGCGAGAGGAACAAGCTGAGCTCAATCTGGCAGACACCCGGCTCACGGCTCCCTCAGACGGCATTGTGACCACTCGTATAGCTGAACCCGGCAGCATGCTCCAGGTCGGGGCTCCCGTGCTGAGCATTTCTCTGCGCTCGCCGATTCGGGTGCGTGCTTATGTGGACGAAATCCATCTGGATGCCGTAAAACTCGGCATGTCGGTAAACGTGAGGACAGACGGCGGGACTGAATGCCACGGCACCGTGACCTACATCTCACCGCAAGCGGAGTTTACCCCCAAAACCGTGCAGACCGCCGACATCAGAACAACTCTGGTATATCGTATTCTCGTCACTCTGGAGCCCGGAGCGGAGCACCTGAATGCCGGAGCCCCCGTCACCGTTATCATCCCCTGATTTTCCAGCCATGAGCGCCCGCCTCGAAGCCCTCGTTTACCGGTACAAAGGTGCCGATAGGGACACGCTGCGCGGAATTTCACTGGAACTTCACCCCGGCGAAATGCTGGGGCTTATCGGGGCCGATGGCGCGGGCAAAACCACTCTGCTGCGCACCATGGCCGGACTGCTGCGCCCGACAAGGGGCTACCTGAGCATACTGGGCAAAGACCCGCTGAAGCAACACACGGAACTCAGTCCGAAAGTCGGCTACATGTCGCAGAGGTTCAGCCTGTATGAGGATCTCACCGTGGCCGAAAATATGCAGCTCACCGCAGGACTGAGGGGGATTTCTCCACAGCCGGAGGAGACGCAACAGCTCTTGCAGGCGGCAGGCCTGGTCCCCTTCACCCGGCGCCGGGCCGGGCAACTTTCCGGTGGCATGAAACAAAAGCTCGCGCTCATCTGTGCCATGCAGGGGGATGCCGAGCTCCTGCTGTTGGACGAGCCGGGCGTGGGCGTAGACCCCGTATCTCGCCGCGAACTGCGGGCGCTCATCGAGCAGAGCCGCACCGCCGGGCATACTATTGTATGGGCCACCGCGTATCTGGACGAGGCCGCATACTGTGACCGTGTCTGTATTCTCCACGAAGGTCAGGTTTTATACCTCGGCCAACCCGATGCATTGTTGCAGCAGGTGCGCGGCAGAGTGTTTGCCGTACCCTGCCCCACAACCAAACGACTGCCCACCCTGCGCAGCCTGAAGGCAAATGCTGTGGTAATGGACGCCATGTTGGAGGGCAACCGAGTGCGCGTTCTTCTGAAAGAACGGCAAGAAAGCACGGCTGAGCTACCACACCATGCGGAGCAAGTGGAACCCAACTTTGAGGAGGCCTTCATCAACCTGATAGGCGGCATGAGAACAACTCCGTCCAAATCGACGGAAACAACCTCTGCCGCTCTGCAACCGATAGTTCAAGCCCCCGATGAAGTGCTGATTACCCGCGACCTCACTAAAAAGTTCGGCGATTTTGTGGCCACGAACAAACTGAACCTGATGGTACGCCGCGGGGAAATCTTCGGCATACTGGGAGCCAACGGCGCGGGCAAGACTACGGCCTTCCGCATGATATGCGGGCTGCTACCGGCCAGTAGCGGCAGCGCAGAACTCATGGGGCTGGACCTGCTGCGAGAGCGCCGCAAAGCCAGAGAACAGCTCGGCTACATGGCTCAGAAGTTTTCCCTATATGCCAGGCTCACCGTTCGGCAAAATCTGTTTTTCTTTGCTGCCGTGTACGGACTGAAGGGCAACACCAAGAGCAAACGAATATCACAAGCCATTGAGCGATTCGAGTTGGCACCCTATCTGCATGCGCCATCCGGCGGACTTCCCGTGGGACTCCGACAGCGGCTTTCCCTGGCCTGCGCCACCCTGCACCGCCCGTCATTTCTGTTTCTCGACGAACCGACATCGGGTGTGGATCCCTTTGCCAGACGTTACTTTTGGGAGCTTATCAATGAGTGGTCCGCTCAGGGTATTACCATTATCGTCACAACACACTTCATGGATGAGGCTCAATACCTGCACCGCATGGTCATCATGAACAAGGGCGAGGTGATTGCTCAGGGAACTCCCGAAGAACTGAAACAAGCCGCAGCAACCGATTCCACGCCTCATCCCACCATGGAGGACGCCTTCATACACTTCATTCAGCTCCACTCATGAAAATCCTCACCATATTGCTGCGCAAAGAGTTCCTGCAATTATGGCGGGATGCCTCCTCCTTTATCCTGGCATTTATACTACCGGTGCTCATGATGCTGCTGTTCGGTTTCTGTATCAATATGGACTCAAGCGTCACCTCCATTGCCGTGGTGAGTGAGGATGAAAGCCCGCAGGCACACCGAGTGATAGAAAAGTTAACCGGATCACCGCACATTTCGGCCTGCGTTACAACCAATCGCCAACAGGCCTTTGACATGCTGCACCGGGGCAAGGTTCAGGGCGTGATTGTCTTTCCCGTGCATGCCTCGCGCCGACTGGCTCAACAACAAGGGGGAGCAGAAATTCTGATAGCAACTGATGGCTCCTCACCCAACACCGCACAATTCACCGCACTGTACCTGCAAAGTATCGTGACCATGGCACTCGGGGAAAACCGACCGACAGCGGTCGATATCAGGAGCAGCTTCCTGTATAACCCTGCTGCTGAAAGCCGCCATTACATCGTCCCCGGAGCCATTGCCCTGGTACTGGCCATGGTGGGCACCTTTCTCACCGCCATGGTAGTAGCGCGGGAATGGGAACGCGGCACCATCGAAACCCTGCTGGCAGGGGCTATATCGCGGCTGCAGTTTGTGCTCTCCAAGCTCATTCCCTATTTTCTGCTGGGCATGGGTACTATGTTGGTATGCGTACTGTGCGCTACCTGTATACTGCAAGTACCCATGCGAGGGTCGATCTGGCTCATCTTCGGCATAGCGGGTTTGTTTCTGCTCAGCGTGCTGAGCGTGGGGCTGCTGGTATCCACCCTGGTGCGCAACCAGTACAGCGCCTCTCTGATATCGCTCATGGTGGCCATGCTGCCCTCCATGCTGTTCTCGGGCTTCGTATTCGAGCTCAGCAGCATGCCCTCGTTTGTGCAAGCCATCAGCTACTTCATACCGGCACGCTATCTGTGCACAAGCCTCACGCCGCTCTTCCTTTCCGGCTCAGCCGGGGGTGTTCTGCTGTTGAATGTTGTGTTCATGAGCCTGTCCGGTGCCTTCTGGTTCATCCTTGTTCTTGCCGTCACCCCAAAACGTCTGGATTCATGATTTACCGCGTCATAGCGCTTATCATTAAGGAACTGCAGGAACAGGTCAGCTCCGCTCGCGGAGTGGCGGTTCTAATTGTACCCATCCTCATACAGACGCTCATTTTCCCCTTCGTAGCTACACAGGACATCACCAACTGCAAGGTCGCCGTCTATTGCGAAGACGCCGGATCGCAGGCAGTCGAATTTCTGCAACGACTCAGCGCCGCCCCATACATCTCAGAGGTGCAGATGCTCTATGGTGACGAGCAGCTCAGACTGGCCCTGGATAAGCAGCAATGCATGGTTGGCATCCATATTCCCCCGACCTTCTCGCGGCACATCGCCTGCGGCGCCGCAGCCCCGATTCAGGTGATTGGCGACGGGCAGCGCTCCAACAGCTCCCAGATTGCGATAGGCTACGTTTCCGCCATCCTGAATGAACTCTACCGTCCGTCAACAAGCGCGACTACCCCCATTGTACGCCACCTGTACAACCCTAATCTTTCCTACAAATGGTTTATTCTGACCTGCCTTTTCGGCATGCTGGGCATGATTACCAGCATGAACATATCGTGCATGGCTCTGGCCAAGGAACGCGAGGCCGGCACTTTCGAGCAATTGTGCGTAACCCCGCTGGCAACGGTTGAAATGCTGGCAGGCAAGGTGGTACCCGCCACCCTGATTCTCATGGTGCAATGTTGTGTCATCTTCGCCGTCGCGACACTGGGATACGGCCTGCCGGTGCAGGGTTCGGTGCCGGCTCTGTTCTGCTCTCTGGTCATTTACTCACTCGCACTGGCGGGCATCGGATTTTCCATATCCTCCTTCTGTTCCACCCAGCAGCAGGCCTTCATCGGCATGTTCTGCTTCATGCTCCCGGCGGTGCTGCTGTCCGGCTTTCTCGCGCCCGTAGAAAACATGCCCGATATCCTGCAATATCTCACCCGCCTCAACCCGCTGTACTACATCTTTATCATCGCACGCGGTATCTTTCTGAAAGGATACGATTTCGCGGATATCATTCAACCGCTCACCATCCTTCTCGCTATGGGATCTGTGACCATGCTGATTGCCTACACCACCCTGCGACGGAGTTGTTCATAGCCGACAAGCACAACCTGATTGCCCTCTACCAGAGTCTCGCAGCCAACACGGCTTTCTGGATTCTGCGCTACGCAAGCATCGAGGATGGCGTCCGTGATAACGGCAGAAACTTTGTCCGGGTGGACGGAGCCCATAGACTCGGACGTGATGGATTTGAAGAAAGACCGAACGGAAGTATTGGAATGAAAGTGAGTGTCCATACTTTGGGACACTTGTCAAAAGGCAAAGCAAAAGCCGCCTTGTGGGCGGCTGAGTCTTTAGTCGTTGGCTTCTCGTGTGAAGTGGAAGCACAGTCCCGTGATTTCGCCGTGCCTTTCAGGTTGTGGCAGACGCTTACGCCCAGCGGGTCGAACTTGATGCGGATGGTCTTACCCTCGCCGTTGGCGGCCTTGATACTGGCCGGGAAGCTGTAGGACGGGCGGCACTGAATGCGCCCGGTGGCCAAGCGGGCAGAATAAATAGAAACGCCCCCGGTGACTAGGCGGGAGCGTTTCAGGAGAATTGTTTATCAGAACTACCGTTTCCTGATGGCCTCATTGTAGAACTTTTCATTAAAAAGTCAATGTTTTGTTTTGAAAAATCCTGTTGAGTTATACATGGAGGTGTCCGGTGGGGGAGTCACCCCCCCCGGACGGTGCCGATTAGACTCAGCGAATAAAGTTCATTACAAACAATATCGCCTGTAAGATGAGCATAATCAGCTCAACCATGATACGGTAGTTCATAGTCGCTTCTCCTCCAACCTAGTTCTCTGTTGTTCCGTACCCTTGCGGACACATCACTTCAGCGGACAGGGCTGGTATACTCCCCGCTGAGAGGTGACATGGCCACCCACCAGACTAGTGGTGGCGGAAAAGCGGATGTGTTCTACCAGATAGGAGATACTCTTTCAAGTAATCCGGACAGCGTAATTTTGACTTATTGCTTCATTATATAGCTATAATACTCCCACGAATGCTGTATTTCATTTTGCCCGTCCTCTTACAAGCGATGTTAGGTCCTCCTAAATTGTGACAAAGTTTTTTTGAAAGTATCTTATATACAACAAACTATAATTTCTCCCTGATTTGCTTTGGCTGAACGTAGGAAAAACGAAAAAAGCGAATTCCGGGCTCAATTTTCCCAAGCTGATGGCTCGTTATCTCCACTTAATCCCAGAAACCGAATCAGAAAATAATCTGGTTCGGTTTTTGCTTTGCGTTGATTTTCATCACCTACGCGCGCTTAGGCATTTCACGTTTGCAAGCCCGCGCACCGCCCCACCGGGCGCAAAACGCCCCCAAAAGACCAAAAAGCCTACTTGTCTCGGCGAAGCTTTAGCGGAGACGGAAGCATGCCTACCCGTCACGGCGTAGAAAGGAGAGCGCACGCCCGAACTCGAAGCCGGAAGCCCGTTTTTCTAAGCGCGAAAGCCTTTTAGGGTCACTAAAGATGCTTCGAATCTACAATCTGTTGATTCTGTGAGCTTCCGTCTTCGCACTGCGTGCTACGCCGAGACAAGTAGGCGATTTTGAGCAGAAGGAGGCTCTGCGGCAAGCAAAGATGTCTCGAACTGGCAAGCTACACAGAATCGGCGGTTTAAGTGCCATTTTTCACCGAGTGCCAACCTAAAATGAAACATCGCTTGCAAGGGGATAAAAAGACACTTGCAAGCGATAGCTAAAGGACGAGCCCAAGGCTCATTCTCGTCCTGCCGCAAAGCACAGGGCTGTGGTGGCAAGGATTCGGGGGATGGTGGGCATGGCTGAGTGGCTATTTTTTTGCGGTTACTCGGGATTAGCGGTGGAGGATTGGCATGTGCACCGAAACAGGATATTACCGGTACAGCAATTCTTTCAATGCCGGGAAAGCATTGGTAAACATCTGCAGCGCCTTCATTCTGGCCGGGGTACGGAGCTTTGCCTGCACCACGGGCTCAGGATAGGGCGAAAGCTCATACTCCCGCAGCGATGTCAGGGTGGCGTGGAAAAAGTATGCTAATTTGTTGACTCTCCATATTTCGCCCTCTCCCTTAGCCGCAAAATAGCCAATCAACTGCTCCAGTTCTTTCAGCTTTGCAACAGCCTGTGCTTCGTCTTCAGTGGATGCCGCCGCGCAGAAATCCTTATAAAATTGCAAGGCGGTCTTATAATCCTTAGCCAGTTGTTCATCATACCAAGCGGCAGGATAATCCAGCACCTGCTCACCACCCACCTGCTCCACCAGCTCACGCAGCAGCGACGCTACTTCGGGCGAAACCTCTTTTTCACCCTTCAATACCTCTTTCACGATTTTTGTAGAGTGGCTTAACTCCAACAAGCCCACATCAAAGGGGTATTCGCATTCTACGCCGAACTCACCCATGTAAACATTGCTCAACCATTGGCTCTGCCACAAAACTGCATCCGCCAGCAACATGAGTTCCTTCACTCGCTCCGGTGGCATAGTGCGCAGCATCTCGCAACAGGGACGGATGGCGGCGATGTCCGCTCTCGCCATAGCGAGCAGCTCTTCGTCTACTTCTCCATCTACCGGGTTCACGAGCTTTTTCAACAGTTCGCTCGACGGAAAGAGAGTGAAAGCCAGAAAGACCTCCTCAGCCTGCATACTCAGGCTTGTTTGATGTGCTGCATGGAGAGGGACTGCTTCTGAAACACGGCTCGCGTCGGCATGAACCTCGCACGACCCCGCCGCGAGGCACAGGGCTGTGGTGGTCAGGATTCTGGGGATGGTGGGCATGGTCATAACTAAGCGTGTATTTGTTACGGTGTCATGTTACCAGAATCCGGGAGGAGCGGCAAGCTGTTAGTGAGGGAAAGCGAAAAACAGACCCTGAAGGATGTCGCATCCTGTAGGGGGAGAGCCCCGTGGCCCCCGGGGAACAATATGCAGCCTACGCGAGGTTCTTAATCATCAGAGAATTACGCATCGACACTCCTCGGCATTGCACCGTTTGTTTCTCTTGTATTCGGTATCCGCGCGCGAAAAAAAACGGCTCCGCAGTCAGGGAGGCATGCACGTGTATCTCACCCCCGGCCGGGCACGCAGACTCCAGAGCATCACAAAGGGCTGTTCCTATGCCGCAGCGCTGATAATCCCGGTGAACATAGAGCCTATCCAGATAAGCATGGGGCACATCCATATCGGCAAATCCTACAAGCTCTCCGTTGTAAAATGCGACCAAAGCCAGATGCCCGTTAAATCGGCTGCTCCAATCTTCTGACAACACCTCCGCCGGTGCCCAGGCATTCAGCTGCTCTTCATTGTAATCTGCCGCATTTACGCTGTGTACAGTATGATAGAATAAATCCGCTACTGCTGTAGCATCGGCTGCCTCAAACTCACGAATCGTCACCGCAAGCCTGCCATTCTGCGTGATTTTGCTCTGTTCTGGAGACTGATACATTGCATGTAAAGGGTTAAGATTTTCCTGCCTTGCCCGGTAGATTAGGGGTTGGCATGTGTTTGAATGAAATGCATTTTCTGGGGCAAGCCGAGAGGCAGGACATGCAGCCGATGCAGTTGGGGTGGCGCACAAAATCGGTGTTGGCCACGTCAATATTCATGGGGCATGATTTGCTGCACAGCTTGCAGTTGATGCAGCGGCTCGTATCGCGCCGAATGCCAATGATGCGAATCACGCTCCACAGACCGCGCCGGGCTCCGCCTGTGCATATGTAATTGCAGAACGGTCGGTTAAAGAACAATCCGGCAAGCACAAAGATGATGAGCACAATCAATGAGGCCAGCGCAATTTCCTTCCCCTTCATGAGGGCGCTAAGATTTTTCGTGCCTTGCAGTACGGTGAAGGCCACCCCGAGAGTCAGCATGAAGTAGAGTATGTACCTACTGAGCTGCAAATAACGCTGTGCCTTATAAGGCATGCGGAGCAGAGGCAGTTTAAGTCTGCGCCCCAGCTTGTAAGCCCAATCCTGCAATGTACCCAGGGGGCATATCCAGCCGCAGAAGAGTACGCCAAGCAGCAGGGTTGTGGGCAGAAGCCAATCCGACACCTGCTTGCTGCCGATGATGCCGAGCAGGCAGATAGCGAAAAAGACCAGTTGCACCAGGGTTCTGGCCGGTTGTATCCACTTGCGTTTGTTGGTTCGTTTCATCCCGGTGATTATACAGAAATTGTCGTTTCTGTTCAATTCCTATATTTTTTAGGGAAATAAAGACGTGATAGCATGCTTCATTGGGAGGACCTCAAAATAGTTGCTCACTCCTGAAATGCAGGGTAGGAGATAAGCGGCGTGTCTACGAAAACCTGGCCTTGGTCATCAGTCAGTTGGATGCCTTCGGGGCTCTGCCGGATTCCCAGTTGGTTCAGGCTCTGGAAATTTTCGTTGTGCAGCGTGTATCCGCGGTGGTCTGGCAACTGTATGTCGAGTGCTTTCACGAGTTCATACTCCTTGCCCCATGATGCCCAGTGGAGCATCATTCGTAAGGCTCCGAGTCCGGGTAACAAGAAACGAAGCGTAGAAAAGAAACGGCACTCACTTTCAATGGAAAGTAGGCTTTGAAAAAGCGAAAGAGCAATAATCTCGATGTTTGAACAGGCAGGTATAGGTCCAGGATGAGGCAATTTTCCCTTAGAATTGAACGCAAGGGGAGAAAAAAGCTTGCAAATCGAAAGGATTCTGTCAAACTGAGCTTGTGGTTGCATAATGCGTTTGGTATATTTGTTAGCGCATTTATTATACTATAAATAAATGCATTATGCGACCATGTTTTAAACATTATAACGTCATTTTTTCTAAAAAATAATTATTCCAACGCGTATCAGATATAACATGCAAGAGAAAGAATATGCCCTCAGCTGGTGGTGGATTGCGGCTATCCTGACGGGAGCCGTGGGGGTATTTACGGCACCTATCTGCTGGATTCTCAAGGATGGTTTGCTGGGGGCGTACTCCAGCCATGGTCTGGGGGCGCTTTCGCATTTCTTCTGGTGCTTTTTGTGGGGAATCTGGCCGGTGCTGACCATTGCTCTGGTGATGAAAGCCACGAGCTCGCGCGTGACTCGCCGTGTCTGTCTGGGGCTGCTGTGTGTCTGTGCCGGTATTTTTCTGACCGATACCGTGTATTCTAAGGTGTACGTCGGGTACAAATCGTGGGATACCCCTTTCATGGCTCCGGCACAGATTACGCTGTGGCATCAGGGGCAGTCCAGCACGTATCAGTGGACTCAGGAGAGTGTGGATAATGAGCCCGATAAAATCTGGCAGGCGTGGGAAATCGCACACAACTCTACCCATTGCCTTCGCTGCTTCGGAGCCGCAGAGCCGTTTGTTGCCGGATGTCGTCTGAGTAGTGTCACTCTGCTGTGGAGTGAAAAGAATGTGTACATCATGTCCGATCGGCGCTCGGGCACCTTTACCCGCCCCCGCAATGCGGAGGATAAGCGCTTGCTTGACTACCTGTTTCGGGCTCTTTCGCCTGCTCACACAGTGACACCGTGAGTGAAATAGGAGGTGGGTGTGGTCTGCCGGGTTGAGGAGAGGCTCGAATCGTTAAAAAGCTTGCCGATTTCCGGGCTGAAAAAGGGGCAAAAGTATAGTCTTTTTATGGGTCAAGCTCATAACGTATTCATTATCAACACCACTTTTATTTGAGAGGAGCAAACCATATACTTTTATCCAATCCACTCATCATTATGCCTTTGCATCAAAATAGGGGTTTGTTGTATGCCGCGCCCCCAATCCTTTAGAGTCCCCGGGGAGTAAGAAAGGGCAAAATCAGGGCGTTTTGAGAGCCTAAATATCAGCACATAAACAAAAAAAAGGCTGCATTCCCTCAATTTCAGGAATGCAGCCTTTAGCAATAGGGCCGGCGGGGTTGATTCGGGCTCGCCCCACGCGCCCTCACCCCTGACGGGGCAAACAGCAGAGCTGTTTGTCCAAGCGGGCTTACCGCTCGCTGCGCGAGCGGCCAAACGGGGCCGTCGCCCGCTTTCGAACTTCGTTCTCGCCCCGCCGGAATAAAGCACAAAAAAGCGCACCGAAATGGTGCGCTTTTTTGTGCTAGGGCCGGCGGGGTTCGAACCCGCGACCAAGGGATTATGAGTCCCCTGCTCTAACCGCTGAGCTACAGCCCCACGCGGAGTGTACAGAAGTAAGGGGCGGGATGCAAGCGAAAAATGAAACTGTTTTGTCATGCAAATGAGATTGCTTCCCGGAGGGGAATGGTGTAGGATGCGGGTATGAAGAATGTGCTGACATGGGGTCTGGCGTGTGTGTGCGGCATCTGCCTGGTGCAGGATGCTGCGGCGGAGCGACCGTTTTTTCGAGCGGCGGGGTGGCCGAGCTGGTCAGCCATGGTTCCGGAGCAGGTGATGCCGGACACGCAGGCCGCACTGGCAGAAACGCGGCGGCAGCTGGAGGCCATCTGTGCCCTGCAGCCGGAGGAGTACACCTTCGAGAACACCTTTGTGGCCTATGTGCGAGTGGGAGAACAGCTGCAACAGGTGCAGACGCTGGTGGGGCACCTGATGATGACCCGGCCTGCGGCTGAGCTGCAGAAGGCGCAGCAGATGATGATGGAAGCAGTGGTGCGATTCAGTGCCGAACGCATTGGCGAAAGGCGGGTGGAGGATGTGCTGATGGAGGCTGCGAAGGCGCCCTGGGTAGCGCAACTGGAACCGGAGAAGCAGCGCTATGTGCAGCAGGTGCTGGAGAAGCTGAGGAACAGTGGCGCCGGGCTGAGCGCCGAACAACAGGGGCGCAAAACATGCATCGAAAAGGAATTACACCAGCTCCGCCAGCAGTTCAGCGCAAATCTGGAGCGAGCCCTGACTTCCTGGAAGCTGGTGATTACTGACCCGCAGGAGCTGGCAGGCATGCCGGCTGAATGGATGGAGCAATCTGCCGCCGCAGCCCGGGCACTGGGGATTGGTACAGAAGACGCCCCGGCCTGGCTGGTAGATCTGATGATGTGCCCGGCAATGGACGTGATGACCTACTGCCGGGTGGAGGAAACCCGCCGCCGGTGCTGGGAGGGGGTAAGCAGCCCGGGCACGGCACGGGCGGTGGACAATGAACCGCTGCTGCGCCGAGCCATGGAGCTGCGCCAGGAGCAGGCAGAACTGCTGGGCTACCGGCATTTTGCAGACATGCAGGCGGCCCGCAGCATGATGGGAACGGCGGAAAAAGCGCTGGCTTTTGTTGACCAGCTCATGGCCGCCTACAAACCAGCCTTCGATGCCGAGGTGGCGGAGTACCTGGCGGCCCTGAGCCGGGTGAAGGGAGAACGCATCACCCGCATTGAGCCCTGGAATGAATTATACTATGCCAAGGATATTCCTGCCGACGGAGAAGATTTCCAGATAGAGCAGCTCTCGCCCTATTTCCAGGGGGAGCGCGTGATAGGCGGCATGCTGCGGCTATGGGAAAAGCTGCTGGGCATCCGCATCACGGAGCAGAAGGTGCACTGCCCCGCCCGCGGCGAATCCAGCCCGGCAGGGGTGGTGGAGGTATGGCACCCGCTGGTGCGGGCCTTCACCGTGCACGATACAGCCAGCGGGCGGCACATCGGTTCCTTCTACATGGATTTGTACCCGCGCCCCGGAAAACAGGGAGAAGCCTGGTGCATGCCGCTGCAGCTGGCCATCCCGCGTGCGGATGATTCACCACGGGAGGCGAATCTGGCGGCGCTGATGGCCAATATCACCCCTCCAGGGCAGCAGGGGCACCTGTTGCACCACGGGGATTTATATGCTCTTTTCCATGAGTTCGGGCACCTGATGCACATGCTGCTGGCGCAGCCGCCGCTGCCGGGGCAGCACGCCATGAGCGTAGAGCAGGATTTTCTGGAAATGCCCAGCCAGCTGCAGGAACTCTGGATATGGGAACCGGAGGCGCTGGCCACCTTTGCCCGTCATTTCCGGACAGATGAGCCCCTGCCCGCCGAGCTGGCAGCGAAACTGGTCTCCAGCCGCAGGAAGAAATCCCTTCTGCCCACCATGCAGATGCTGCACACAGCAAAGCTGGACCTGGAGATGAACATGCACTATGCAGATAAGTTCAAAGACCGTCCGCTGGATGAAGCCGCGGCAGAGCTGCTGGCGCCCTGGCAGCTACCCTACACCTGCACCCTCCCCTGCGAGCTGCGCACCACCACCCACACCATGACTCCGGGATATGCCGGTTGTTTCTACACCTACCTCTGGTCTGAACTGTTGGCAAGGGATGCTTTCTCCCGATTCAGAAAGGAAGGTATTCTGAACCCGGCCACAGGCGCAGACTACCGCAAACATATACTGGAACCGGGCGGCAGCAAACCGGCGCGGCAACTCTTCCGCGACTTCATGGGGCGTGACCCCGACCCGGCCACCATGCAGCAAGGGCTGCCGGGGCAATAAACAGGCTCAGCGCAGCGGAGCTTCGGTGCCGGCCTCGGGGGCAGGTAGTTCCTGTTCCTCCTGGGGCTGGGGCTGGGCGCTCCGCTTCTCCGGTTCGACCGTGACCTCATCTGCCGCGCCGCAGAGTTCAGCCAGGGCAGCATTGCCATAGCACCCGATATCTGCCAGACGCATCATTTCCTCCTCCAGGCGCACGTACACCTCTTCAAAATCCGCTGCCACCAGCTCCTCATCCTCATCCGCAATCGGGGAGAAATCCGTATTCTCCAAGGTGGCATAAAGAGCCACAATCTGAGGGGCAAGCGCAGCGGCGCTCCCGGCATCCACCACAGCGGACAGAGCATCCACCAACTGCTCCATCTGCCCGAGAGCAGACTCCAGCACCGTTTCAGCAGAGACGGGAATTTCCACCGTCTGAGCCTCGGCGTTGAGCTCCGGCTCTGCCCAGGCAGGAACAAACAGCAGAGCAGCAGCAAATACGGAGGTATGGATTCGGTAATTCATGGTGAGCGCGGCGCTTATAGCACGCATGCGGCATCCCCGCAAGTAAAATTTATGAAAACAGAGCAAAAAAGGCAGAAAAACAGGCAAATAACCATGAGAGTCAGATCTTGAGCGGACTCCTGCCTGGGCTGCGCGACAGATTACCACTCCCCCTGCAAGAGCCCCGGGCCTGCAGGCAAGACCGGTCTGCAAAACCACAGATTGCAAAAAATGAGTGAAAAAAGGGCACCGATACAAACTGAATGATTGACGAGCGGGGGGATTTGATGTAGACTGCAAAACAGGCGTAGACTATACCCACGCAGCGTTATTCATTTTACCATCTTACGGCCGTGTACTCAAACGAAGACTTTCTCCTGCAGCTCCTGGTAGAAGCCGGTGCAATCGATGAGCTCACCCTCGATTCTATTCGCATGCAGCTTTCACCGCTGGATAATATCATCGAGCATCTCATCGAGAACAATTACCTGACCCACGAATACATTGCCCAGGTGGCAGCCGCTAATTCCGGGCTGGATTATGTTGATGTCACCAGTTTTGAAATTGACCCCAGCATCATCGCCTCCGTGAAGGGTGAACTGGCCCGCCGCGTGAAGTTCCTGCCGCTGGGGGATGACGGTTTCTCCCTGCAGGTTGCCATCTGCGACCCGTTCGACATGCAGACCATGGACAGCCTGCCGCAGTTCCTGGGTCGCGATGTAAGTTTCTTTGTAACCGCCGAGCCGCTGCTCCAGAAGGCGCTGGATAAATACTACCCGGAGAAGAAGCAGTTTGCCAAGGGTGACACCGAAGGCCCCATCATTGAGCTGGTGGACAACATGTTCAACGATGCGCACGAGATGCGCGCCTCCGATATTCACATCGAGCCCATGGAAGACCGCGTGCGCCTGCGTTTCCGCGTGGACGGCCGCCTGGTAGAGGTAGCCAACCACCCGAAGAAGCTGCTCGGGCCCATCGTGGCACGTCTCAAGGTGATGAGCACCTCCATGAGCATTGCAGAAAAGCGCGTGCCGCAGGACGGCCGTATCGAAATGGACCTGCGCGACGGCGCCCATATCGACCTCCGTGTGAGCACCGTGCCCACCAACCACGGCGAATCCGTGGTGATGCGTATTCTGGATAAATCTGCCCTGGCTCTGGGTCTGCCGCAGCTCGGCTTCCTTTCTGACGACGAAGCCACCTTCGACCGCCTGGTCACCCTGCCGGACGGCGTGATTCTGGTGACCGGTCCCACCGGTTCCGGTAAGACCACCACGCTGTACGCATGTCTGAACCACCTGAACCGCCCGGACAAGAAGATTATCACCGCTGAAGATCCGGTGGAATACGAAATGAGCGGTATCAACCAGGTGATGATCCGCACGGAAATCGGCATGACCTTCGCCGCAGCCCTGCGCGCCATGCTCCGCCAGGCCCCGAACATCATCATGATTGGTGAAATTCGAGACGGGGAGACCGCCAGCATCGCCATTCAGGCTGCTATGACGGGTCACCTCGTCCTTTCCACCCTGCACACCAATGATGCTCCCTCCTCCGTGGCCCGTCTGGCCGATATGGGTGTGGACCGTTTCCTCATTGCCTCCGCCGTGCGCGCCATCATGGCCCAGCGTCTGTGCCGCAGCCTCTGCTCCTGCAAGATGGACGGCGAGCTCACCCAGAAGCAGGCCACAACCCTGGGCATCGACATCACCCGCGCGGTGAAGGTACCCCGCCCCGGCGGTTGCGACAAGTGCCGCGGCAAGGGCATGAAGGGCCGTCTGGGTATTTTCGAAATCTTCGAAGTAACGGACGATGTGCGTGGGCTCATCAACTCCGACCTCACCTCTGCCCAGCTGCGCAAGCGCGCCCGCGAACTCGGCATGCGCACCCTGCGCGAGGACGGCATCCGCAAGGTATTGGCAGGTCTCACCTCTGCCGAGGAAATTATCCGCGTAACCACCGGCGACGCCAGCTAACCACTCACCCCACAACAATTTACAACAGATATGAACAACGAGGTTGCAATTGATGTTTTCATCAACAACGGCATGCTGGAGCGTTCCGTTGCCAAGGACGTGATGGACGAAATGTCCAACAGCGGTAAGGAGCTGTGGGAAACGCTGATTGATTTCGGCATCATCAGCGCACCGGAGGATTACTGGAACGTCATCGCCATGGAAGTGGGCGCCCAGTACATCTCCCTGGCAGATTTCACCCCGCCCGAGGAAGTGCTCAACATGCTGCCCGGCGCCCAGGCCCGCCTGCACGGCGCCCTGCCCATCGAATACCGCGAGGGCGAAGGCCTTTACGTGTGTCTGGAAGACCCGCTGAACCCGCAGACGGTGGATGACCTGCGCATTGCCACCGGCCAGGATATTTACCTGTACGTGGCCGCCGACTACGAGGTGCGCGCCCGCATCACCGAATGCTACGGCGGCGCCGAAGCCGCCATGGGCGACCTGCTGGCTGAGCTGGACACCATGAGCGTGGGCAGCCAGGACGGCGCAGAGGAAGCCAACGCCGCCCCGGTTATCAAGTTTGTGAACCTGGTGATTATGCAGGCCATCAAGGAAAAGGCCTCCGATATTCACCTGGAGCCGTTCGAGACCGAATTCAAGATTCGCTACCGTGTGGACGGCGCTCTGTATGAAATGGCCCCGCCCCCCGTGCACCTGGCCAACTCCGTGATTTCCCGTGTGAAGGTGATGGCCGGCATGAACATTGCCGAACGCCGCGTGCCTCAGGACGGCCGCATCGTGATGAAGGTGGGCGAAGCCGGCGTGGACATGCGTGTGAACTCCCTGCCCACCCAGTACGGTGAATCCGTGGTAATGCGTGTGCTCGACCGCAACAGCGTAAGCCTCAACCTGGACAACCTGAACCTCTCCCCCCACCTGCATGAGTACATCATCGACACGGTGAACAAGCCCAACGGCATTTTCGTGGTGACCGGTCCCACCGGTTCCGGTAAGACCACCACCCTCTACGCCGCCCTGCGCGAGGTGAATACGGAAGACTCCAAGCTTCTCACCGCAGAAGACCCCGTGGAATACGATATCGACGGCATCGTGCAGGTTCCCATCAACGAAGCCATCGGCGTGACCTTCCCGCGCGTACTCCGCGCCTTCCTGCGTCAGGACCCGGACCGCATTCTGGTGGGCGAAATTCGAGACAAAGACACCGCCCAGATTGCCATTCAGGCAGCTCTGACGGGTCACTTGGTGCTCTCCACCCTGCACACCAACGATGCCGCCGGTGCCGTGACCCGTTTCGTGGACATGGGCGTGCAGCCCTTCCTGCTGGCCGCCACCCTGCTGGGTGTGCTGGGGCAGCGCCTGGTGCGTACCATCTGCCCGTACTGCAAGACCCCCTACAAGCCCTCCACCACCCTGCTGCAGCAGCTGGGCATCAACCCGCAGCTTATCGGCCAGCAGCAGTTCTTCACCGGCGCCCGCTGCGATAAGTGCTCCAACACCGGTTACAAGGGGCGTAAGGGTATTCACGAGCTGCTGAACGTGACCGACCCCATCAAGGAGCTCATCACGCAGAACGTGCCCTCCATCATCCTGAAGCAAAAGGCCATCGAGCTGGGCATGACCACCCTGCGCGAGGACGGCATCCAGAACATCTTCGAAGGCAATACCACCATCGAAGAAGTGCTGAAATATACCTAATAGCTTGACGCGCCCGCACACATCTGCTATTTTTTCAACATAACGATACTTTCCTACAAACTTACTCATCACTATGCCTAATTTCAAATACACTGCGCTTGACCAGAACGGCGCTGAAAAAACAGGCTTTGTTACTGCAGACAACAAGATAGCCGCCATGGAAATGGTCCGCGCCCAGGGTTTGCTCGTGCGCGAATGCGAGGAAGCCAAGGGCGGTGCCCCCGCAGCCAAGAAAAAGGACGCCAAGAAAGAAAAGGGCAAGAAGGCAAAGAAAGACAGCGCCAAGGGCAAGGCCGGTGCACCCGTGAAACAGAAAGAGCTCATGGTGTTCACCCGCCAGCTGGCTACGCTGATTGATGCCGGTCTGCCGCTGCTGCAGAGTCTCAACGTGCTCAGCAAGCAGGAGCCCAACCCGAACCTGCGCGCCACCATCGTGGCCCTGGGTGAATCTGTACAGGGTGGTTCCACCTTCTCCGAAGCTCTTTCCGCCTATCCCAAGCTGTTCAACAAGCTCTTTGTGAACATGGTGAAGGCCGGTGAAATCGGCGGTGTGCTCGAAGTAGTGCTCAAGCGTCTGGCCGAATACCAGGAAAAGGCAAACCGCCTGCGTGCCAAGATTACCTCCGCCATGGTGTACCCCACCATCATTCTGGTTATCGCCGTGGGTATTCTTACCTTCCTCATGCTGGTTATCGTGCCGAAGTTCAAGGAAATGTTCGAAGGCCAGAACATGGAGCTGCCGGCACTCTCCCAGTTCGTGTTCAACTTCTCCGATAACTGCATGGCCGACTCGCTGATTCCCTTCGTGCCGAATGCCGTGCTCTTCCTGGTGCTTCTGGCCGCAGCTATCGTAGGCGTGGCTATCTGGAAGCGCACGCCCAAGGGTGGCCGCACGGTGGACGCACTCATCCTGAAGACACCCAAGATTGGCGACCTGACCAGGGTGAGCTCCGTGGCCCGCTTCTCCCGTACCTTTGGTACGCTGGTATCCTCCGGTGTGCCGATTCTGCAGGCTCTGGTCATTACCCGCGACACCGCCGGCAACGTTGTTGTGGCCGATGCCGTGACCAAGATTCACGACGCCGTGCGCGAGGGTGAATCCATCGTGACCCCGATGAGCACCTGCGGCGTATTCCCGCCCATGATGATTTCCATGGTGGACGTGGGTGAAGAAACCGGTCAGCTGCCGGACATGCTCATGAAGGTGGCCGAAGTGTACGATGAAGAGGTGGACAACACCGTGACCGCCCTCACCGCCATGCTCGAACCGCTCATGATTGTGTTCCTGGCCGTGGTGGTAGGTAGCATCGTGCTCGCCATGTTCATGCCGATGATGGAAATCATCAAGAACGTCTAATCTCCCACCTGACCAGTCCGCTCATGAAACTGAATAAGCAGGCACGCAAGGGTTTCACCCTCGTTGAAATCCTGGTTGCAGTAGCCATTCTCGCCATGCTGGCTTCCGGCATGTGGGTAGCTGTGGGCAGCTACCAGAGCAAGAAGCTGAAAAACAAGGCCGAAACAGAAATCACCCTTCTTGAGGCCGCCATGAACGAATACCGCACGGATAACGGTGGGCTGCTGCCCTTCGGTCGTGGTGATGAGGAGAGCTCCAGCATCATGTACCAGGCACTCTCCTGCGACTATGATGGCGACGGCGAACCCGACGACGACAACGGCGTGACCCGCATGCCCTACTGCCCCACCTTCAGCGTCATCAAGAACACCAAGGAGGCAGAACAGGGCGAAGGCATCCCCGTGCTGCGCGCCACTATCCGCACCAGGGACAAGGGTAAGCGCAAGGTATTCGTGGTGGTGGATCCCTGGGGCAAGCCCTACCGCTACCGCCTGGGCTGCGAGGCCGAGGACGACAAGGGCAAGACCGGCTCCGGCATCAATGCTGATTTCGATATCTTCTCCCAGGGCCCGGATGGCCAGGGCGACAGCACCAACAAGAAGGGCGAAAACGAAGACAACATTTCCAACATCAAACTCTGGTAAATTAACCTTTTAAACCATATGAATCACCGTACATTTACGGCGTTTCTCGCAGCAACCAGCACCATCCCGGCGCTGGTTGCTGCGTATACGCCCTGCGCAGCAGCTGAACAGGTGCAACCGGCCATAGAACTCGTAAGCCGAGTCACACCGGATTTTGCGCAGAATGTTCATTTTTCCATCTCCCAGAAAAAAAAGGCCACCATTTCCGGCAAAGACGGGGCACTCCACATCAAAGCCCCCAGTGTGAAGGAATGCATCCGCGCATACGGATACTACCTGCGCAAGATTGCCAAGGTGCACCTCTCCTGGAACGGCGACAACACCAGCGCCGCCTCTTTCGTGCTGCCGGAGAAGACTATCACCGTCCCCGAAGCCCTGCCCTTCAATTACGCCTACAACTACTGCACGCTGAGCTACACCTGCACCCACTGGGATACACAACGCTGGGAGCAGGAGCTGGACCGCCTGGCCCTGGCTGGCTACACGCATGTGCTCGTCACTGCGGGCCTCGAAACCGTGTGGCAGAAATTCCTCAAGGAAATCGGCTACCCGGAAAGCAAGATAGACGGTTTTATTCCCAACCCGGCCTACGCCGCCTGGTGGAACATGGGCAACCTGGAGGGTGAAGGAGGCCCCGTCAGCCAGACCATCATCCAGCACGAAGCCAGGCTGGGCCGTTTTCTGGTGAAGCGCATGCGTGAGCTGGGCATGGAGCCGGTGCTGCAGGGCTATGTGGGCTTCCTGCCGCATGATATGCCGGCAGACAAGGTGAAAGGCCGCATTATCCCACAGGGCAAATGGTGTGCGCACTACAACCGACCTGCGGTGCTGCAACCCACAGCAGAGGATTTTCCGCGCCTGGCCGCGCTCTGGTACAAGCACCTCGAGTCCGTATACGGCTACCAGGGTAAATACTTCGGCGGAGACCTCTTCCACGAAGGAGGGAGCACCGGCGGAACCCCTCTTACCCCGGCAGCAAAAGCTGTGCAGGGAGCCATGCTGAAAGCGGCCCCCGGCTCATCCTGGCTCATCCAGGCCTGGGGGCATAACCCGCACCGCAATCTCGTGGCCGGAACAGACCCGAAACACACCATCATCCTCGCGCTGGATAAGGACATGAGTCCCGGGCACAATATCTCCCGCAACTACCAGGGCCGCCCCCATGTATGGTGCGAGCTGCTCAACTTCGGCGGCAACCAGGGCATGTACGGCGGCGCAGAACTGCTGGAGAACATGACAGGCAGACCCGGCGGCGCCATGGGCATCGGCCTTATCTCCGAGGGGCTGGAAACCAACCCGTATTACTACGCCTTGCTCACCGAGCGCATCAACACCCGCGAGGCTATTGACACAGATACCTTCATCCGGGAATATGCAGAAGCCCGCTACAGCGTGAAAGACGCCGACCTGGAAAAGGCGCTCAAGCTGCTGCGAGAAAGCGTGTACGCCCCCGTGCGCCTGCAGGAGGGCTGCCAGGAAAGCATCCTTTGTGCCCGCCCCAGTCTCACAGCCCGCAAGGCTTCAACCTGGTCCAAACCCGACGACTACTACGACAAAGCCAAGGTACGCGAAGCCGCCAGGCTCATGCTCAAAGCAGGCAGAAAACACAAACTCAACAAACTGAGAACCTTCCGCCACGACATGGCCGACGTATGCCGCCAAGTGCTGGCCGATATAGCCCGCGAGCAGCTACCCAGGGTCAAGGCCGCATTCGATGCAAAGAACCTCGAATCATTCAACAAGGAAAGTGAAACCTATCTGAAGCTCATCCGCGACACAGCGGCCATCCTCGCCACCTCTGAGGACTTCCTGCTGGGTAAATTCCTGGCTGGAGCCGAAGCCAAGGGTGGCAAGAATCCCAAGGCCCGTGAGGAAATGCGCAGAGCCATGCTCCAGCTCATCACCACCTGGACCCCCACCAACGGCATGCTCAACGACTATGCCCACAGGCAGCTCTCTGAGCTGATGTCAGCCTATTACCTCAAGCGCTGGGAGGCTTTCTTCAATGTGCGCAAGGCAGAACTGAAAGGCCAGCGCGTTGCCGGCGAGGGCGGTAAGTCTGCCACCCAGACCACAGAAAACAATGGCGAAGCCGTAAGCACCAGCTACGAACTCAGCAAATCAGTAGACGCCGTGGAACAGAACTTCCGCAAGAGCAAGCTGAAGCTCCTTACCAAACCCAAGGGCAACGTGCTGAAAGTGGCAGGCCGCATCCTCAACTAAGCCTGCACCCCTCCGTTTACGAATCATTCAATGCACCACCCCACCACAGTGGAGTGGTGCTTCATCATTATCACCTCCACCTGCCCCGCCACAATTAAAAAAAGGCCCCCCGTTGACGGTGCGGCAACACCCGGGGGCCGATATGATACATGAAATAGTAACACTGGAGATTTCTCTCAGCACGAGATTCGACCACAAATGGACGCGGGAATCAAGCGATTTGAGAAAAACGCCCGGGGTTTGCACGTATGTGAAACACGGAGTACAAAGCAAAGGCATTGTGTGGGAAACCGGCACCCCGTATTTCGAGAGGCGCAATATCCATTTCTACGTGAACAAATGCGGCTTTCATATTGTCGAGTATTACAACGAGAAGCATCCAGATCCGTATATGCAGGGCGATGACAACATGCCTGATACCGATCCAAGAAACTATCCGGGGAACTCATTTTTCTTGAAAGCTGTTCAATTTGGAGTATAGTAAGATTTTAACCAATCACTCTTAATCCGCAATGAAACACCTGTTCATCATCCTGGCGCTGGCAGCACCTGTTTTTGCAGAAACGTTCTACGGGCCGCATGGCAGCAACATCGGCAAGTCTGAAACCAGTGGTAACGTGACGCGGTATTACGACAAGAGCGGTTCCTTTATAGGAAGTGCTCAGCGAAGTGGTGATTCCACACGCTACTATGATAAGAGTGGGTCTATGGTCGGAAGCGCCCAACAGAGCGGAGGCACCACCCGCTACTACGATAAGAGCGGGTCTTTTACCGGGAGCTCTCAGCAGAGCGGCAACACCACCCGTTACTACAACAAGAGCGGATCCTTCGTGGGCAGTGCCGAGCAAAGCGGCAGTGGCACCCGTTATTACAACAAGAGCGGCTCTTATGCCGGTTCTAAAAGATAACTCTTCACTATAATTTGTTACATACAGGAGCAGGTCATCTGACAACCTGCTCCTGCCATATTCCCCGGCAGAAATATAGCCGGGGATTTCTTCAGATGAATCCAGGCTACAGCTCTTCCCATGCTGCAGACGATTTTCTAAGGCTACAAATACAGGCAATACCATACAGTAATCGCAGGTGTCTGGAAGCATGGCAGATTTTCAAGAAAGATAAACAGTCGCTCAAAACAAACAAAATAAAGTCATGAATCCGTTTTACTTTGACAACAGCCTGGCGAGGGAGTATACTGAATAACTGAAAGGATGTTATTTTTTCGATGAGATTTCACTTTAGTTCAATAGCGTTAGTTGTTTCCTTCCTGGGGGGGGGGGTATGCTGCCACCCTTAATGAGCTAGAACAGGCCATTCTACGCTGTGAACCACTTGAAAAAATTGAGCAAATCATCCAGGACGGCATTGATGTAAACGCCAAGGTGGAAATCCAGAAAGGCTACCGCGTTCCCCTGCTCTGTGCCCTGCTGCAGGACTCCGTCTACCAGGCCGAGTTTGAATCTGAACCGCTGGGATTGCCGTACGATGCAGCCCAGGCAGCGCAGATGCTGCTGCGGAACGGGGCCAACCCCAATGTCAGAGACCATATCGGCCGCACCCCGCTGCACTACACATCGCATGCCATGGCTCAGCATTACCTGCTGCAGGCTGGCGCAGACCCGAATCTGGCAGATGAGGACGGCAACCTGCCCGAGGTGCCGGAAGCTGCCGGTATTGCAACAGAAGGAGCGCCCACCTATGATGAAACAGAGGGGTTGACCCCGGCGCAGATTCGCGAGCTGGGTGTATGCTATGCTGAAGGCAAAGACGGCAAGAGCACAGACTCAGCCATGGCTGTAGATTTGTACGAAATGGCTGCAGAAGCCGGTGATGCCACCGCCGCCCGCTGGATGGGCTGGCGCTACCGCCAGGGACGTGGCGTAGCTAAGGACCGAGCCCGCTCCAATTACTTCTTTTCACTGGCAGCCGCTGCGGGAGACGCAGCCGCCATGCAGGCGATGGATTCGCTTGCGCCCGAACAGGTAGGCGGAAAAACGCTCACATTTAATTGCGAAAAAGAGGAAATAGTGAATGCTGATTCCTACCGCAATGAAAACACCTACGCCTTCCTGCAACCGGATGGCGAAGCCGCGTACGTTGTTTCATGGGCCAGCCAGAACCATGAGGAGGGCATCACTTCATCATCTGATGACGGCAGCAGAACCAGAATTGCCGCAACCTACAATCGGACAGGCAAGAACACGGCTACCGTGACTTATTCCTTTGAATTCTCACACGCGGGCGGCAACGTTTCCCACTGGTACACCCGCACCTATGAACTCATCTTCACCTCTCCAACCGGAGGTAAAGCCACCTGTACCGTAACAGGTAAACCTACAACCATCTGGGCTGATAAAATCATCTATACCGGTTCTTTCAGTCTCGAATAAAAATCCTCGCTGCTTGCAGCAACTTACTAACACCAAAACCAATCATAAAAAATTATGGCAGTTACTGAAACAACAACAGAAAGCTGGGGCAGCCGCCTTGGTGGCTCCATTAAGGGAGTTGCCATCGGTGGTGCTCTCTTCATTGCAGGCATCCCCTTGCTTTTTTGGAACGAAGGTCGCGCTGTAAAGACAGCCAAGGCTCTCGAAGAAGGTGCATCTGTCTGTGTCAAGCTCCCCAACGCTGACACAATCGACGCCACCATGGACGGCAAGCTGGTGCACGTTACCGGTACTGCCGTGACAGATGAACAGCTGGGCGATGACCTTTTCCCCGGCCTGAATCCCAAGGCTATCCGCCTGACCCGTAAGGTAGAATTCTACCAGTGGGTAGAGAATGAGAAGAAGGAAAAGAAGAAGAACGTAGGCGGCTCCGAGACAACCGTTACCACCTACACCTACTCCAAGAAGTGGGTCAGCAAGCCTGTGGATTCCTCCTCTTTCCGCGAGGCCGGACATGACAACCAGGTATTCTTCCCTGAAGCTTCGGATAGAACACTTGTTGCCGAAACCGCCCGCTACGGCGCGTTCGAGCTCACGGCTGACCAGATCAAGCGTATCGGTGGTGCCAAGCCCGTGGAGCTCAAGCCCGAGTACATTCCGGACACCCTGCAGGGCCGCGTCACCATCTCCGGCAATTATGCCTATGTGGGCTTCCCCGTAGGTGGCATGATGCCTGGCATGATGAACCGCATGACCCCCGCCCCCGGCATGATGCCCGGTGTAACGCCTCCCGGCATGGTGCAGACGGTTGCCACAGCGCCTGTACCTGTTGAAAATATCGCCGCTGTACCGCAGATTACCATGGGAGGTTTCGTAACTGTTCCCACGATTCAGCCCAACCGCATGTCCGTGACCAATGTGGACGGCGTGCCCTTTGTCATCACCCCCGATGGTACCCCCACTCCGGTAATGCCCAACGGCATTTACTACGCCGGTAACCTGCATGGCATCACAGCTACCGTTCCGGGTAATGGCTTTGTATACCCTGCCGCTCCCGTTGTGCAGTATGCCGACATTCCCGGTTATGGTTCCCTGCCTATCTTCACCATTGAGAACAAGACCTTCGTGCGTCTGGCTACCGGCGCTCTGGCTCCCTATGTACGTCAGACCGTCAACGCCGGCCAGATTATCGTGAACGGCACACCCATTCCCGTGACCGTAGGCACCACAGCAACCACACCTGCACCTGCCTACAACACCGCACCCATGGTACAGCCTGCTGTTGCACAGCCCGCCATGATGCAGCCCGCTATGGCTCAGCCCGGCACAACTGTTGGCACCGGCACCATGCAGGGTACTGCCAACCCCGGCAACCCGCAGGTGGGTGACGTGCGTATCTCCTGGACCATGATTCCCGCAGAAATGCCTGTGAGCATTGTTGCCGTGCAGACCGGCACCACCTTCGCTCCCTACGTGGCCAAGGATTCCGCTGCTGGCGGCTACACCGTTGACCTGCTCGAAACCGGCACCAAGACCAAGGAAGAGATGTTCCAGAACGCTGAGGATGCCAACACCATGATGACCTGGATTCTCCGCATCGTGGGCTGGGTCATGATGTACATGGGTCTTAAGATGGTTCTTCGTCCGCTCGAGGTTCTTGGTGATGTGCTGCCCATCCTGGGTGACATCATCGGCATCGGCACCGGCATTGTTGCCTTCCTCATCGCTACTCCCGTGGCACTCATCACCATCGGTATCGCCTGGCTGTTCTACCGTCCGCTCCTGGGCATTGTGCTGCTGGCCGCTGCAGGTGGTCTGCTCTTCCTGCTCATCAAGAAGAGAATGGCAGCCAAGGCTGCTAAGGTCGCCAAGGAAGAAGAGGCTCCCGCTGAAGAAGCTCCTGCTGAATCTGCAGAGTAATAGCCACAACTGAAATCGTAACTACGCGGGGTGCTGCGGCACCCCGCATTTTCCCTTATAAGGACCAAGTAAATTAAACGCTATGACTGCCAAAACCACATCACTTTCCCTGCTTCTGACAGGCATGGCGTTTCTTTGCGCCTCCTGTTCTCCTGTATCTTTCACCAGGCAGGACATAGTTGATGCGTCAGCAACAACATTAACGGAGCACAATCACTATCTCAACCGCCTCAGCGAAGAGATGGCCGGGCGCTACCTCGGCACTCCTCATTGGCCGACGCTCAATACCTACCTGTCCAACATGCGCAGCACCGGCAACGCGACCTGGACAGACCGCTACGGCAACAGCCTGTTGGAATACAGTCTTCTCGAATTACCGGGCTGTGATGCCCCATTAGTACACCTGATGCTGCTGGCCGGGGTTGATCCGAACCTGGCCGAGCGTTCCACAAATCTTACCCCGCTGCACCGGGCTGCAAATGCTAACGATTACCGTATGGCCCTGCGTCTGATTGCTTTTGGTGCCAGGACAGATGCACAGGATAAACTGAACCGCACCCCGGCAGACTTAACCGGGCATCCGCAACTGCGCCGTTTATTGATAAACAAGCAGCCGATTGAACTGCTGAGTGAGGCTTCCCTCAACACCTGGAAAAAGGCATGCACCGGTGATGCAGCTGCCATGTTTGAAATGGCAGAATATTACAATGCAGCAAGTGGCCTGCATTGTGCCGATATGAGCAAGTGGACGAAAAAGGAACAAGCCAGTCCTAATGAACAGGAAAGCGTTGCATGGCTGGAGCAGGCAGCATTGCTCGGCCATAAAGAAGCTCAATCGGAACTCGTAAATCGCAAGTTTCAAGCTGGCTTACAGCCGGTACTCAGAGTCCCGGAAGAACTCGGCGACTGCACCCTGACGCTGACCGGGCGTCAAAAAGGATGCAGCAAAGACAAAACATACAGGATGGGGCCAGGTACAGCCATGCCCAAGTTGAAGGTTTTCACATGGAAGCCCCAGGGGCGCCTGGCCGAAATATCATTTGACGGCGTTGGTGAACATTGCGCCATACATTTCAACGGCACCATGCTGCTCTCAAAGCACATAGGTAAAACCTACACATTCCGCGTACACGGCGAAATGAAAGGATTTGAAGGAGAATCAAGAAAGGATTTCACCGCCACTCCCAGCAGCATCACCATCACACTGAACCCGGAAGAATAGTCATGCTCGTATACGTTAACGACAAACCCGTTACCATCTTTACCGGGGCAACCGCGCTGGATGCCTTGCGCCGCTACTGCACGGACACCGGCACGCCTCTGCATGAAGGCGACTTGTACGATGCCTGGGGCAATGTGATTGCCTCTGACAGCCCCATGTGCGACGGCCGCCACATCTTTACCAAATCCCCCCGCTGATTCTCACAACTACAACCAATCGGACTCATGAAAAAATCCTGTTTACTTTCTCTCCTCGCCCTGCTGGGCTCTGCCTTTGGCGAGCAAGTCACCATTCTGGGCATCAACGACATGCACGCCAATATCGACGGCATGCCCCAGCTGGCCACCTGCGTGAAGCAGGAGCGCCTGAATGACCCCGGCTTATTGCTCGTGGCTGCGGGCGACAGCCGCACCGGCAATCCTTATGTGGACAACGGCAACCGCCCCGGTATCCCCATGGTTACCCTGATGAACCATGTAGGCTTCGACCTTTCCACCTTCGGCAACCACGAGTTCGACTCCGGCACCGCTGCACTCCGCGACTACGTCAACGCTGCTGAGTTCGATTTCATCTGCGCCAATATATTCACCACCGATACGCAGGGCATCAATGTAAAGCCCTACAAGATTTTTGAACGCAACGGCGTGCGAATCGGCGTGCTGGGTCTGGTTCAGGTCGGCGAGACCGGCATACCCGATGCCCACCCCGACAAGTGCAAGGGACTGCAGTTTGCCTCTCCCTTTGATACGGCGGCATGCTACAAACACCTCCGTGCCTTCTGCGATGTACTCATCGTACTCACCCACCTGGGCTTCGAGGACGATGTAAAACTGGCACAGATGTTCCCCGAAGCCGATGCCATCATCGGCGGCCACAGCCACACCCGCGTGGAGAAGGAACATCTGGTGAACGGCGTCCTCGTCACGCAGTCCGAGAACAAGCTCAAGTTCGTGACACGCCTCACTTTCGATGTAGAGAACGGCAAGGTGGTCAGCAAGAAATCCGAGCTTCTTCCCCTTTCCGATTTGCCCGCTGACGCCGCCACAGCAGAGCTGGTAGAGAAAACCAAGTCCCTGCCCTTCTTCAAGCGCCAGCTCACCACGGTAAAGCGCAAGATTACCAGCCGCGAGAGCCTGGGCTGCATGATGGCCGATGCCATCAGCGTGCGCGCCGTCACCGATATTGCCATTGTGAACATCGGCGGTGTGCGACTGGATGACTTCCCCGCAGGCCCGCTGACCGTGGCCGATGTCTACCGTCTGGACCCCTTTGGCAATGCCATTATCCGCGCCACGCTGACCGGCAAGGAACTCATTGCCCTGATTGAAAGCATTCCGCAGGCAGACCACTATGGAGCCCCCTGTGTCTCCGGCATGACCTATAAGTGCGTGAAGCCCTCTGCTGAGCTCAAGCCCATGCGAGTGACGGAGGCGAAACTGGCAGACGGCACACCTATCGACCCCGAAGCCCGCTACACCGTGGCCTATAATTCCTACATTGCCTCTGTCGCGCCGGCCAAGCCGGCAGATGCCGGCATCGCCATCGACAGCGATGGAGCCGAATGCCTCATCCGCTTCCTGGAAAAGAAGGCAGAAGTGGATTATGAGGGCGTTTCCCGTATTGACGTAACCATTGAAGACTAACTTGTAACCATTTCTTCAACACGATGAAAAAGTCTATTTTCCTTTCACTTCTGAGTCTACTGGGCTCAGCCTTTGCTGAGCAGATTACCATCCTGGGCATCAATGACATGCATGCCAATATTGATGGAGTTCCCCGCTTGACCACATGCGTGCGCCAGGAGCGGGAAAAAGCTCCGCATCTGCTCCTGCTCTCTGCCGGTGATAACCGCACTGGTAACCCGTATGTGGACTGCGGCGACCATCCCGGAGCGGAGATGATTAAGCTCATGAACCACATCGGCTTCGATTTGTCTGCCCTGGGTAATCATGAGTTCGATGCCGGTTCCGCGGCCCTCGCCTACTACATTGATGCAGCAGACTTTGATTTTGTAAGCGCCAATGTGTTCCCCTCAGACAAGCACGGAATTCAGCTCAAGCCGTACAAAATTTTCGAGCGCAACGGCGTGCGTATCGGCGTGCTGGGGCTGCTGCAGGTGGATGCCACAGGACGCCCGGATGCCCACCCGGACATGTGTAAAGGTATCGGCTTCGTGAATCCGCTGGAAGTAGCAACTCAATTCCGCTATCTGCGCAGCCAGTGTGATATCCTCATCCTGCTGACCCACCTGGGCTACGAAACAGATATTGAACTTGCTCGCCTCTTCCCCGAGGCAGATGCCATTATCGGTGGGCACAGCCACACAAAAGTAGAAAACGGGCATACAGAGAATGGTGTGCTTATTACTCAGACTCAGAACAAGCTTAAGTACCTGACCCGCCTTACCCTGGAGGTGGAAAACGGCAAAGTGGTCAGCAAGAAGGCAGAGCTTCTGCCGCTGGGTTCCTACGAAGCCGATGCCGAGACAGCTGCCAAGGTGGAACAGATAAAAGCGCAGCCCTTCTTCAAGCGGGTGCTCACTGCCGTGAAACGCGACATACCCCGCCGCGAGAGTCTCGGGTGTATGATGGCTGATTCCATCCGCAGCTGTGCCAGCACAGATATCGCCATTGTGAACATGGGAGGTGTGCGTCTGGATAACTTTGCTGCAGGTCCTCTCTCTGTGGCAGATGTCTACAGTCTCGACCCCTTCGGTAATGATATCGTCCGCATGACTGTCACCGGCCAGGAGCTCGTCCGGGTGCTGGAGAACATCACCATAAATGATGACCATGGCGCTCCCTGTGTATCCGGCATGCGTTACAAGGCCATCTACCCCTGCGCAAATGGGATGCACATCACGGAAGCCACGCTGGAGGATGGCACCCCCATTCAGCCGGATGCCCGTTACACACTGGCCATCAATTCATATCTTTGCGCGACCACTAAGGATATGCCCGCTGACCCGGGAGAGTCGCTCCATACAGATGGAGCAGCCTGCATGATTAACTTCCTCGAGACCAAGGAAGAAATCGACTACGCAGATGTTTCCCGTGTGGTTACCACCAAAGAATCGAACAACCAATAAAAGCTCACCCCCCATATAACACAATGAACAAATACACCTATATCGCACTGGCGCTTGCCCCCATGGCTTGCATGACTGTTCAGGCTTCCCCGGAAGTAACTGCCCAGGATACCATTAAAGCCGCTGTTACCCAGCTGAGCACCCAGCTCAGCGGTGCACAGGATAAGGACCTGCCCACTATCGTGTCGGAAATCGCTTCCGTACTTTCCAGCTGCACCCCCGGCATTCTGCAGACTCTTGAGCCGCTGACCAACGAACAGCGCATGGCTGTTGTTTCCGCCCTCATGGAGAGCGAGGAAATGAATGCCCTTGCCATGGCCGCAGCCCCGCTGGCAGAAGGTAAGGCAGCCGCCGAGGTCATGCCCGCTGTTTCCGGCGAGGGCGACCCCATGGCCCTTGTTGCCACCCTTTCTTCCAAGACCAAGATTGAGACCGTTGACATCGTTGCCAACCTGCTCAAGATTGGCATTGCCCTGGGTCTTGACTCCCCCGAATTGCTGGAGTCCTTCATGGGCTCCGAGGCAGAGGGAGAACCCTGCGGCGAGTAAGCCACGCCACCCGGGTACCGCCTGCGCCCGATAATGGCAGGCGGTACCCATGCAGCAATTTATCAGTTCCGTTTCAACGAGAAAAATGACTAAGAGGAAAGCAGGAAGACCGGAAAAACCGGAGATGACCACCATGCAGGAAATTGGTTATTATATCAAGGAAATTGTCGGTGCTCTGGCCCTGATTGCCTTCGGGTGCACGCTCTATTATTTTGCTGACGATATCGGTGCCTGGTTCGGAGAACTGGTGCAGAATGCCTTTAACGAACTGCTTCGCATGATGGGCTACGAATCGCCCGCTTGATTCGCCCCTGCTCATCATTTCAAAACATCCAGCCATGATATATAAGAGCATCATTCCATCTCTCCTGCTTGCGCCCCAGCTCCTGTGGGCAGCGCAGCCTGTGGCCACGATGTCTGGGCAGAGCATCAGCTTCAATATGGAGGAGGTCCTTGTAGCCCGTACAGAGCAGAACTGCCCTGCTGCAGGCCCGTGGTACCTGCTCTCCAATGTCACGGATTTTGCGCTGGATTTCGCGGATGGTGATTCCTTCACAGCCCCGGCAAGATACTGCCCGGATACCTGGACGGATGTTACTGTCACCTATGAAGCAGAGCCGGGCAAGCTGAAGGTGCAGAGCAAGGATTTCCTGGTGGAAATTTCGCTCAGGTTCACCGACGGGCAGACAGGCACCGCCGACATTGCCTGGCACGAAGCCGGCGATACCCGTCATTTCCCGGATGTTCCCTTTACCCTGCGCCCGGAATCGGACAATGCAGCCCATGTGCATTTACCGATGGAACAAATCGGGATGGACCCGAATATGTGGGATGATGGCCTTGCCGACATCCTGCAGGAGCTCGAAAAAGCCAGCTACAAGGGCACGGCAAAATTATACCAGAAACGCCTGGTATCCCTGCTGCCGATGATTATGATGTCGTATGATGCATCGTACACAACACCTGAGTACAAGGGCAACACGGCACTCCACTACGCCTGCGCGCTCAGCCATGTGAAGCTAGTCCAGTGGCTGGTGGACCACGGCGCAGATTTAGAATTTTCAACAGATAAAGGCGCCAGCATCGATTCCTGCATCGGTGGCAGAAACGCTACTGAAATCAGGAGCATTCTGCAAAAGGCCCGGGCATGGCGCGATGCGCCCTACCAGGGAGCGGAGATTGATACCGATGAAGCTCGCGAATCCGCAGCCTATCTCGATGTCGCCTTCAGCGGCATCGAGCTGGAGTCACCCGATTTCATCATTCCGCTGAAGGAAGAGAAAGCCGAAGCCTGCGCAAGGCTGGTATACCGCTATGTCAAGTCAGGCAACGGCCTGCTCTCCCTCGGCATATGCACCACAGATACCCCCGGAGAGCTGCTTATCCGGGTGCTGAACGCCAAGATGAGCGAGGAGATGTTTGTGGAGCGCCTGCTCAGCGAGCTGAAACAACGCCGCAGGAAAATGCAGGTGGTGCGCCGCACGGAAGGCCTTGCGCTGGCCTTGCTGCCGCACATGATTCTGCACCGCGAGGAAGAGGGCATGCCCTATGACGGAGCCTCGCCCCTGTACCGCGCAGCAAAGGAAGGAAACGTGGAGCTCTTCCAATGGCTGCTGGAGCACAGCGCAGACCGCCGCATCACCAATGAACAAGGCGATGAGTGTGAACTGCCGGCAAACGCACCCAATGCAGAAGCCATCCGTTCCCTGCCCTTCGAGCGCACACCTGTCACCATCGCACCAGCGGATGCAGCGGGCAAGACATTCACCTTCACCGCCCCTGGTCTTGAATTACCGTTCAAGTACCAATGGACGAAGATGAACACCGAAGCCGAAGGCGCCATCACGCCAAAGAAAGACTGGTGTGTCATCGTTCTCAAATACAACCGCACCGGAAACAACACGGCAAAGATTGTACGCCAGTCCGAATGGGCCCCCGGCGGGTACAAAGCCACCGGCTGGGCGAAACGTGAGTTCGACCTGCGATTCACTTCACCGGAAGAAGGCACAGCCACTTGCACCGATAGCGCTAAAAACGATGACACCAGTACGTACAACGGAACATTTACGTTAAAATAAAAGTCTCCTTCATTTTATTCTGATATGAAACCAACTCTTTCCCTTCTTGCGCTGCTGGCTTCTACTTGTTCTGCTCTGGGTGCGCACCCCGCCCCCGTTTCCATGGCGGGTAAACTTGTTGTTCTGAATTTCTACGATGCGCAGGATGCAAGCACAGAACGAGGAGAGGAACCGATTGAGTGGAAAAAATGCACTTCTTCCTCCATGATGCTGCAGTTTCCTGCAGGAGGAAGTAATTCATACAGCTACCAGCTGGATGAGCAGACAGCAGATTGCCCATGGCCACCGGTTAAGGTGACATACGCACCCGAAGAAGGCCACATCCATATCATCGGCAATGATATGCACGTGCTGGTGAAGCTCAGCTTCAAGTCCGGCGAAGAGGGCACAGCCCATATCGAATGGCATGACGAAACCGGGTCATGGTATGTGCGCGGTGCAGATTTCTCTGTAAGCCCCACCAAATCTACGGCCGGCCTCATCACCATACCACAGCCCGAGGAACAGGACGGTGCGGTTCAAACCGTGGACGATGGACTGGGTGAATTGGTAAGACAGCTGGAAAACACGCAGTACAAGACTGCCGTGGAGCGCCTGTACCAGAAGCGTCTGCTCACCATCCTGCCCCAGATTATGGAGGGGGCCCCCATCGATACCACCATCGCCAATGCCAACGGCACCACTGCCCTGCACAATGCATGCGGCCTCAGTCATGTCGAAATCGTTCGCTGGCTGGTGGAGCACGGTGCCGATATCAACGCCAAAACAGCGAAAGGTGCCAGCGTGGAAACCTGCGTAGGTGGACCGAATGCCAAGGCCATCCGTACCATTCTTAAAAAGGCCCGAAATCGATAAAAATTTTAATCATGAAGTTCAAATCATTAGCAATAGCGCTCGCCGCATCGTGTTCGCTGCTCTTTTCCTCCTGTGAGTTCGTGCTCGATGCCTTGATTGAGTATGACTGGGATGATGCTCACCACCATCATCACCATCATCATCCTGCGCCCAAGCCGCATCACAGCAAGCCGGCGCCCAAGCCGCACCACAGCAAGCCGACGCCCAAGCCGCACCACAGCAAGCCGGCGCCCAAGCCGCACCATTCTCACTAACCCATCATTTTTCACTAAAAACAAGAATACTATATGAAGAAGAAATCCATTCTGCCCCTACTTCCCATGCTGCTGTTCTGCGCCGGAATCGGCAGTGCAGCCGAAAAGGCTCCGCAGCGCGACCTGGGCTACACGGAGTACTACCTTAAGGAATTCGAAGCTGAAGTGAAGCGCGCCGGCGGTAATGCCAACACCCTGTTCCGCAATAAGAATGAGGCCCTCAGCCGTATCCAGTCGCTCATGAAGGCCTACCCGAATGACCCCGCAGTGAAGGCTCTCTACGATCGCGCGCGCGCAGCGCTCATGATGAGCAAGGGCAACTACCAGCAGATTACCCCTGCCATGGTGGCTTACCTCAACAATGAGAAACAGCTGCGCGAGAAATATGCCCAGCTCAGCGTAGCAAAATGGAATGAACTGCAGCAGGGGCGCGAGCTTATCACCAAGGTATTCCCCACTGTGGATCCGCTGAAGTGCACCGAGGAAACTAACCCCACCGATAAGACGATTGTGCTGCCCGGTGTCAAATACCCCGACAACCAGTTTGTGGGCGCATCCGGTGAATACATCGTCGTCGGCAAACCTTCCACCGGCTTCTATTTCGTGAACATCGGTGGCCGCGAGTGGCTCGGACCGTATGAAGCCGTCAAGCGTTTCCGTCGAGAGGTGGATGCGTCCATCGGCGAAAATCTGAACTTCACCGTGCTGGGCAAAATTTCCGGTCCCGCCTTCGAAATTCCCGGCAACCGCCGCACCAACATGGCCTGGGGCTGGGTGGTGGAACCGGAGGCGCTTTACATCGACGGTCACGTTGTGGCCACCTTCGATGCCAAGCATGACAAGAGCGGCTCCTACGTCGAGGAAGAAAAGGTGGCCGGCATCAAGGAAGGCTGGTATACCGAGAAAGACGTGCCGGAGAACGCAACGCCCGAGCGCGTGATGGAAATCTTCCTGGCTTCCATCAAGGAAAAGAACTACGACCTCTACCTCAAGTGCATCAACCCCGAGCGTTACAAGACCGAAACCGCTGAATCCCTCCTCCGTTACCACTGGGATTTGCACCAGCAGCGTTTGCACGGCGAATATGTGCACGCAACCTTCAGCAATACCAAGATAACTGTGGTAAAGGGACAGGACGAAAAGAATGACCTCGAGAATTTCTTCCTCGATGACGCACAGCGTGACCACCTCATCAAGATGCAGGGTGAGAAGGTGGAGCAGGCTACCGTGACCAGCCAGGCCTTTGACCAGAACGGCAAGCAGGTGGGCAGCAAGAATGTGCATCGACTCATCCGCAAGGGCGGCGGCCGCTGGTATGTGGATGACTACGAAATCCGCTTCTGATGCAACCTGGATTTTCCAATAAATGTTTTAACAAAATATGAAGTTAAAAAACGCTATTTTGTTGTTCGCCGGAACAGCAGCTTTACTGCTGCCGCAAATTCCTGCAGAAGAGGAAGGTTTCACATTCACGGAAGAAGAAGTGGCCCAGTTCGAGGAAGAAGCTCGCAAATTAGAATCAATCCTTCACAATGAGGCGGAGTACAAGAGAGCCTGCGCCCTCGAGTATAATCGGCTTATTATGACTGTGGGTAACTGTTTCCGCGCATTCAGAAAATCCGTAGACCCGGCAGACTGCATCGATGAACGCCCTCTTGCTGCCATTCACAAACAATACGCTGATGTACTCATCAGCCAATTCGGCGTGGATCCGGCCACTGGCACCATCAATCAGGGTGCTTTCACCCGGGCAAATCTGGCCAAGGCAAAACCATTCCTGTCACCGGCCACATACGCAACGATCGACGCGAATATGACCCGTGCCGAAATCATGCTGAGATTCTACATGGGGGGATTTGCCAAGGGCTGCGCCCTCTTAAACAGGGATTTTTATGTGGAAGTGCAGACGGTAGCACGATTGAAGCTGTATCTTGAATCGAGCGAAGCACGAGAAGTAGACTCAGAATATATGAAAGTCTGGGAATTTTTTCACAACAAGCGAGCCTTTGATAATGCAGGTATCGAGTCGTATATCAAACATTCCTCCCACCCACACGAAAATGCCATAAACTTCCTCACTGCCTACGGAAAAAATATAAGCACCTCCGAGCGAAATGAATGGTACCAGGATGTCTGTGACAGACTCCCGAATAACTACCCCCTGCGATATGTCAATATGCGCGAAGAAGGTTGCACCTATACCACCGAGGCCTTTCACCTTCTTTTTTACGAAGGCATGTTGAGAATATGGCCGAAAGACCGCACCGAAGAAGCGATGGAATATGGAAAGTCGATTGTAGATGCTTTCAATACCTCTGCTTTCACCAGTGAGTTCAAGGCATACACCGAAGCTGCGGAAAATGGTCCCAAAGATATTTATACACAGACCTATCATCAACTCAACAGTTATATTGGCTCACAGGCATCTCAATTCGCTGAGCTGCTGTGTGGTTTGGATAAATATCTGAAAGATAACACGAAGTTTCTCGCTAATCAGGAAAAATCCAAGGGGCGTACAGTGCTGGACAACGCAAAGGATGCGTTAAATGAGCTGAGAAGCACCCTCAAGCGTCTGCTCATGACCGCCGTCGATGAAGTCCCCAAGAATCACCCCGCTGCAAATTATTATTAACATCCAGACAATTTTATTTATAAAACCTATGCACCAAGCAAGAAATATATTCTTTGCGCTTTTATGCGGGGGACTTTCTGTCTCTGCGCAGGAAGCCGGCTTTGACTTCTCCGGAGAGGAGGTAGATGAAGGCTTTGTCTTTACCGATGAAGATGTGGCAAAGGCAGAGGAAGATGAACAGGAAATGATGGCTCTCATCGGCAATGCCGCCAAATATGAGCAGGTATGCGTGGCTGAGTACAACAAAATCATCACTGCCTTCGGCAAATGCTTCAAGGAAATACAGGCAATCAATGATGAATTGGAATGTACGGATCACCCGGCACCGGCCGATATCTTCAACAAATATTATAATGATTTGATGGACATCGGGTGCTTCGCGCCGGGTAGCGGTCAATTTCTGGAAGGCGTACTCAACCGCTCGAACCTTGCCAAGGCACGCGCCGGCATGATGGAGGCACAATATGTTAAATGCGAGATTATTATCAAGCGCAGCGAACTGATGATGCAGTGGTTTACTGACTCATTCAGGAAAGCCTGCCAGTCTTACCACGAGGATTTCATGGAAATGCTGCAGCAATCGGCGCGTTTTCAGCTCTGCCTCAAGCAAGGCAAGGAAACCATGGACGCGTTTTATCATTTGCACAAGACCTTCAATGCTGATATGCTGGAAGAGCGACTGCACAAAATAGTTGTAACCTTCCGCAATAACGATAAAGGAAACTCACTGGCTTTTTTCAACCATTTCCACAATAAAATCAGCTCAGATGAGCGGGATCGCTGGCTTAGCTATGTGATACTGGGCGGGCGCATTTCTTCGTCATATAATGGTCCGACCTATGGTGTGCAGCCGCACACTGAAGCTTATGCACCGTGGAAGCACTTTGACATCCGCGGTGGCAGAGTGATTCAACAGCCCACATATCAGACTAATCAGTTAATTTATTACATGAAGCTGCTGGACAAATGGTCCCTTTCCCGTCTGGATACCATCAAAACCGTTGGAACCTCCGCCCGAATCGGAGCCGGCGAGGCACTGCAAGCTTTGGAAAAACTGATAAAGCAAACGGAAAACGAGCAGCTTATGGGAGATAGTGCCTTCAGAAATATTATCGGCAACGAAGGCACTATGACAGTTCTGTGGATGCGGCTCATGGTTGAGCCCATGGTCAGCATGAATGATTTCCTCGACAAAACTGATTTTAAGAAACATAAATTATTACCTTCCGGCATGAACCCATTGCTGGAAATCTACCAGAAACAAGTTGACACAGCAAACAGAAAACTGAACGACATGTACGAGTTTGCCGCGACGCAAATTCCAGCCACGAATAAGTCGCGCCAGACAGACTGAACCTGTTTTGCCATTCTCACTATAATCATCTATTTACAATATGAAAAAATATACCAAAGCAGCACTCCTGGCAGTGGCCGCCATGTTGGCCACCTCCTGCGAGCACTATGACGTCTACACCTCCTATGGCTATAGTAACGGGCACACCTCCATTTCCACCTCGGTGGCGTGGACCTCTGCCAGCTACGATGCCAACGGCTTCCCGATTTACGGCTACGCCTATGGCCGCCCGGTCTACGGCTACACCCACACGGGGCGTCCCATCTATGTGGTGACCGAGTTGTACGCCGGTTGCTATGTGCCTGACTGGCGTCCCGCTCCTTGGTGTGTCCACCACCACCACTACCCGAGCGGCTGCCACCACGCACCCAAGCCTCCGAAGTATCACCATGGCCACAATCCGGGGCACCGCCCGAAGCATGAACCGCACAAAGGGCCGCAGCACCATCACCACGCTTCCAAGCCGCACCACGACTCCGGCCACCACCACAGTGACCGGAAGCCGGACAAAGGACACCGCCCCGGCACGGTAAGCCGCCCGGATACTCGCCCGCAGCGTCCGGCAGCCACCACCCGCCCGCAGGTCTCTCGTCCCTCCACCGCAACGCGCCCGAGCACGACTACCCGCCCGCAGGTCTCTCGCCCGTCCAACGCAACGCGCCCGAGCACGGCCACCCGCCCGCAGGTCAGTCGCCCGTCCAACGTAACGCGCCCGAGCACGACCACCCGCCCGCAAGTCAGCCGTCCGAGCACTGGACAGAGCCGCTCTCGCTGACTCTCACAACAAAGAGGATTACTCCTTGAATACCCCATTCCCTCCTAAACAACAATCCGCATTAAGATGAAACAAAAAATTACTCAAGCCTTGGTAGCTGCAGGGTTAGTCTGCTCTCTCAGCTCATGCGAAGTCATGTTGGAAGATTTTCTGACAAATGGATACTATACGCCCCAGGCACCTGTGCAAACAGGTACTAATGCAGCCCAGACAAGTTTTACCAATGGTATAGAATGGCAGCGTGCCAGATATGACTCCAATGGCATACCGATTTACGGCTATGCCGATGGTCGCCCGGTATATGGCTACACCAAGCAGGGCTCCCTCATCTACCAGACGAATCACCTGTATTCCGGCTGCTATGTACCCAGCTGGGGCTCGGGTGCAGCTCATCCGTATGGGGTAGTTCGCACCAGTGCTTCACCCCTGTGATTTTCCCTTACCATGATTCATTGCCAGACCAGTATTATCTGTGTACCGATTGGCCTTGTGTTGACGAGCTGCAGCTGTGTCAACCAGCCGGATATGGCGCCGGATAGTGTGGCTGGCAGAATCATCACGCTGGATGACCGGCACGCGCAGATATGCGAGTGCCCGGTCGGCTCCGGTGAGTGGGCGGCGTGGACCAATTTCCGCTACGGATGCAAATTTGATTTTCTGTTCGATGCGAACAACCAGTACCGGACAGCAATCACGCCGACGGAGACCACCTGCATGACTTACAGAAAGACAGGCGCAAACACGGGAGAGATTCGTTTCGAGTCAGCGGAAATGGCTCACACCTGTTACCTGAACTTCGACACTCCGATCTCCGGCACGGCTACGAAAGAAGGCTATGGAGCGGATAATGATTACAAACAACGCAATATTCAATTCCAAATCAAATGAAGAAGTTTTTCTTTACGGCCACACTGACCGCCCTTATTGCGGCCTGCACCCCGGTAACCATGCCTGAAACAGCTTCCCCCGTGGTTCCGGCTCCGGGTGCAGTGAAAACCATCGGGTACGATGCTTATAACGCCCCAGCCACGGCATACCTGAAGGAGATGCTGGGCAAGACCGCCAAGGTGATGGTCAGCATCGATGCCAAGGAGCTCCCCCTCTCCTCCGCAGAAACCGCCGGACTGCTTGCTCTGCTGGACGGTGTCAAATCCGCCGCGCCCCGCTGCGCACCGGCAGATTGCTTTTACCTGAACCTGTACGATGCGGAAGGCAAGTGGCTGATGTCGCAGCCGGTACAGAAGACGCCGGAGGGCATCGTACTGCTGTACCTGAAGCTGCAGGGCAATAATGCCGCAGCCCCCCTGCAGACCTGGTGGCAGGGTATAAGCAATCGGTTAAGTCTCTAACCGTACAACAGTATGGCAAAAGCAGCAGAAAAGGATGGGTGCGCCGTGAAGGCCGGCAAAGGCTGCCTGGGCTTTTTCCTGGGACCAGCCATACTGGCAATGGCTGCATACCTCTTGTTCAACAACGAGGGAGACTACCTCAACACAGCACAGGCTCTGGATGAGTTGCAGCCCCTCGTGCAACATGTAGAGAACACGGCAACGCCCGATGCGGCGCTGGAAGGCAAACCCGTGCACCTGAGTGGCACGGCCACCACCGGAGATGTGCTCACTGATGAAACCTATGGGGTCCAGGCCCAGGGCATCATGCTTCGCCGCAATGTGCAGTACGCGCAATGGGTAGAGAAAAAGAAAAAGCGTATCGGCGACGATAAAAAGCCGTCTTACATGACCGATACGGAATACAGGCGCAGCCGCGATAACGAGTGGATATACAGTTATCACCTGGCTTGGGTGAACGAGCCTGTCAATTCCGCAACCTTTCACCACGAAGAATACAGAAGCGCAAACTACACCCACTATAAGGCGGATACGCTGGAGCAGTGGGCAACAGATGTACAGGTAGGCAGCTACAAGCTGACCAATAGTCAGATTAAGCGCATTACCAGCGATGGTAAGAGGGTGACACCGCAACTGGTACCGGCGACGCTGCAGAAGCACGCCATGCTCCATGGGGAGTACCTGTTCATCGGCCGGGCACCGGAGGGTAGTTCCTATTATCCGCTGAACCCGGAGGCCCCCAGTGTGGGGGATGTACGCATTTCCTGGCGGCAGACAAGTCCGCAGCGGCCGGTCAGCCTGGTCGCCATTCAGAAGGGTGATAGTTTTGAGCCCTACACCGCGACCAACGGTGCCGTCGTTGACCTGTTCTATACCGATACGCTGGGACTCCCCCAGTGCTTTGAGGAAGCCAGGACCACCAACACCATGAACTTATGGATGGTGCGCATGGGCGGCTGGCTGATGTTCTGGGGCGCCTTTGCCTGTATGCTGAAACCTCTGGCCGGCATGGTTCCTGTGTGCCGCAAGCTGGCAGAAGACGGTGCTGTGGTCATATCCCTGATACTAGGGACCATCGGTAGTCTGTTAACCATTTCTGTATCCTGGCTGTTCTGCCGTCCCCTTCTTGCGGTGCTGACGCTGGGCGTGATAATTGCCCTCATCTGGCTGCTCGTTCGTAAAAAAAGAAAACCCCGACATGCTCATGCCTGATGCCATGAAATCATGCCCCCTGTCACTTCTCTTCTGCATTGCTCCGTGTGTGCAGGCGGCGGTGATGCCGCCGCCCTCTGCGGCAGGTTATACCATCAGCGTCGATTTGTACCAGGCCCAGCAATGCAGCACAGAGATGTACCAGGAGCCCACAGGCTATTGGGCCGACATGCCGCGCACCCCGCTGCGCCTGGAGTTCCCGGACAATGGCGGCAACAAGTACACTGCCCCGCACCCGCACAACAATACCAGCAACACATGGCCTGATATTCAGGTAAGTTACAGCCCGAATGCGGAGAAAAGCGAGGCCTACGTCAAGGTGGAAAACCCGTCATTCAGCGCGCTACTGGTGCTGAATTTCACCGACTCCGCAGCAGGAACGGCACAGGTATATCTGCATGAAGACGGATTGACGCACCACATGCGCCACGTGACTTTCCGCATGGAGAAGCAGGTCGCGACCTTTGAGCCGGTCACCCTGCCTGCCATAGATGACTGCGAAGGCGACCCCCAGATGCTCGATGACGGCATGTTCGACATCGTTGCCGGGCTGGAGGAGCGCGCCTGCACCTCCGCAGCAGAGCAGCTCTATCGCAAGCGGCTGCTGGCACTCCTGCCGCTCATCCAGATGAGCGGAGACCCGGACCTGACGCTGCCTGAAACCAAGGGCAACACCGCACTCCACTATGCTTGCAGCATGGGGCATGTGGAGCTGGTGCAGTGGCTCGTGAATCACGGGGCCAATACCAGAGCCGTGACCAACAAGGGGGCTACCGTGGACGCCTGCGTTGGCGGTAAGAATGAGAAACTTCTCAGGAGCATCCTGCAACAAGCCCGGGAGAATCCGGTAAAGGAAACGCCGGAACAGATAGCCGGGGCTGCCGGTAAGTGGCTGGAAAAGGCCTTTGCCTGCAAGGATATCAACGCCACAAGCAAGATTCCCTCCCCTGACCTGGAAGCAAAGCAGGCAGCTGAAACGCTGTTCCGCTTTGTGGACAAGCAGAAAAAGCATCCCTTCGGGGTACATGTGCTCAGCCGCATGGGTCGCATGCTGACCTGGGCTGACTATGCCAGACTCACAGAAAAAGAGTTTGTTGATACGGTGCTGGCCGAGCTTCACGAGGCCAGAGTCTATTGGAAGAAACAGAAATCCAGACAACTTAATAAGTAATGAACATCAAACCTGTAAAAAAATACTCGGGCATTCTGCCTGCGGCTGCTGCTCTGCTGGGCAGCCTGGTGACCGGCTGCGACCGACAAGGTGTTGTGGGCAGCGTACCGAACCCGAATCCGCAAGATTTACCAAGCCAGCTTCCCGGTGAGCCGCCGGAGTTTACCACCGAATCGACCAAGCCTGAGACACCCACAGAAACGCCCACAGAAGCAGAGCCGGAAGAAATGCCCCAGATACTCGGAGGCGATGTGCCGGTGGAGAATCTGAATCTCGAGCCATAAGCAAGCCCTGTTTTCAGCCATGCGCAGGCCGTTACAGCTCACCTTGTGCCTGACGCACGATTGCACCCTGCGTTGCCGCTATTGCTACGCCGGGCGCAAGTATGCCCATGCCATGAGCCGAGAAACGGCGGAACGAGGCATGGACATCGGGCTGGCAGAAGCGCTGCGCACCGGGCGCGGCGTGGATTTGTCGTTCTTCGGTGGTGAGCCCCTGATGGAGTGGGAGCTGTTGCAGCATTGCCATGGCTACATGAAACAGCGGGCCGCAGCGCAAGGGGTGCGGGTGCGTTTCGGGCTTACCACCAATGGCACCCTATTGACCCGCGACCGACTGGAGTGGCTGGCTGAACGGGATTTCCTGGTCGGGCTCTCCATTGATGGCTCCCCCGCCATGCACAACCAGAACCGCTGCCATGCAGATGGGCGCGGAAGTCATGCCGAGGTAGCAGCCGCGCTGGAGCTTATACAGCAGTTCCCTTCCCTGCGCTGCAAAATCATCTGCGTGGTGAATCCGGCTAACCATCATTTGCTGGTTGAAGGGATGCAGTGGCTGCACACTCACCACCACGGCAATATAGGGCTCAATTTTGATTTCTGGAGCAAGTGGAGTGATGCTCAGTTTGACTCGTTGAAAGCCCAGCTGGAGCCGTTGCAGCAGCTCATACTCGAATCCTACCGCTGCGGGCAACCCATGCGCATAGCCAATTTTGAGGATAAGATGCGCAGTGCCTTATATCCCGCCGACCAATTCTGCGCCCGGTGCCATATCGGCGAACAGGAAATCGCCGTATCGGTGGATGGTAATTTCTTCCCCTGTTCCCGCCTGGTCGGTGAAGGCGATAACCCGGAACTCACCTTTGGTCATGTGAACACCGGTATTGACCGGGCAAGACAGCACCTCATCATCTCCCAGCGTGGCAATGCTACCC
>JBGUSR010000036.1:0-21866 GCA_045132635.1 Akkermansia sp. | reverse complement strand
AATATTCTGCACAATCTGCACAACCAGGGTTGGCTGTAAATAAACTCATTACTTTGCCTGCACTGTGCCCCTCTAAGCTCGAACAAGAAACAATAGCAGAGTTCTTAACCAGAATCGACCGCCTCATCACCCTTCATCAGCGTGAGTTCACTCACACAAACCCAAATACTAATTATGTTAAGTACTACCAAAGAAACAGACCTCTTCTGTGCGTACTACGCTCAATGGATAAAAGTGTACAAAGAGGGGGCGGTTCGGAAAGTAACCTTGGGCAAGTATAGCATGGCTCTTACTTGGCTTCAACGTCTTGTGCCGAATCTACGACTACAAGATGTCAATCGGGCTACATACCAACAGCTACTCAATGAGTATGCTGCTACGCATGAAAAGCAAACGACCATGGATTTTCACCACCTTATCAAAGGGGCGATAGCAGATGCTGTCGATGAGGGGCTGATTTCCAGAGACCCTACACGCAAGGCAATCATAAAAGGGAAGACTCCGGCTCCCAAGAAAATCAAGTACCTTAACCAATTTGAGGTTCATACTCTCCTGAGTTGCCTTGAATTGCACAAGGGCATCAATTGGGACTGGCTCATTTTGCTGGTAGCAAAGACGGGCATCCGCTTTTCAGAAGCACTGGCATTAACATCCAAGGATTTTGACTTTACTCACCAGATGCTCTCGATAAGCAAAACGTGGGATTACAAAAGCGGAACCGGGTTTATGCCAACCAAGAACAAGTCTTCGGTGCGGAAGATTCAGATTGATTGGCAGACCGTCATTCAGTTCTCTGAACTTGTAAAAAACTTGCCCGCAGATAGACCCATCTTTGTCACCAAAGAAAAAGTCTATAACTCAACTGTTAATGATGTACTGGCAAGGCATTGCAGGAAAGCCAACATTCCGGTCATTTCGATTCATGGATTGAGGCACACTCATGCCTCGCTGCTCCTGTTCGCCGGAGTCTCCATTGCAAGCGTTGCCAGACGGTTGGGACACTCCAATATGACAACCACACAAAAGACGTATCTCCACATCATACATGAGCTTGAGAATCAGGACGTGGATTTGGTCATGCGTTCATTGTCAGGATTAAGCTGATACACAACACACGCTCACGCTGATGATACGAGCGTTTTGCAGCCGGATGTCTGCCGCTACACTTTTGCGAGTTACCATGCCGCGCATTTCCGCAACCTGCCGGAGTTGCAGCTTGAAATGGGACATCGGGATTTATCGCTGCTCCGCAGCCGATATATGATGCCCACCTCTCGCCTCAATGCCGCCCGCTTCTGGCGAATGCTGAAATAATCCATCGCCTCATTCCCTCTGCCCCGCTTATAGCCCGGACGAGGCGAAGTTTAATGCCCAGCCCCACCGGACGAGCCCCCGGTAACCGTCCGCCAACTTGCGCAGCGAGGGCTCCCCGCGCGCACTAAACAACCCACCACCTCTACTTATTGCCCATTTTTATATTACCCTCTCCCTCCTATTGCCCATCCTTTTCTTTTTCCGTCTTCGCTAAAGCTACGCCGAGACATGTCCGTCTTCGCTAAAGCTACGCTGAGACAGGTCCGCCTACGATGAATCTACGGCGTGACAGGTCCGTCTTCGCTAAAGCTACGCCGAGACAGGCAGGAAAAGTTAAATAATTCAGCTTTCTCCGCCTTCCTCTCGTGCCTTGTTTCCCGGTTCTGTCCCCATGGCAGCCGCGCCTCCGGGCAATTGTACGAAGGTGAGAAGTGAAGTGTGCCAAGGTGTAAAAGCGTGCAATTTTGCAGTGTGATTGCAAATTTGCACGCTTTTTAGATGATTTGGCTTGAAATTCCGTGCAATTTTGCAATAATAGTGCAAAATTGCATGAGTGAGTATAGACTACATTCCCGAACGATGGCTGAGGAGGTGCTGGCGCTGAGCCGCAGTTTTCCTTGTGTTCTTGTGACTGGTGCCAGACAGGTGGGGAAGTCGACTCTGCTGAAGAGTCTGCTTCCTCCGGGTATGGAATATATTACCTTGGACGACTATCGTCTGGCAAAGGAGGCTCAGGATGACCCCATTGGTTTCCTGGAGGGGTACGATGTACCTTTGTGCATTGATGAGATTCAATATGCTCCGGGGCTGATGCGTGCCATGAAGATGAAGATTGACGCATCCCCCGGCTGCAAGGGGATGTATTGGCTGACGGGGTCTCAGCGTTTTCATCTGATGCAGGGTGTCAGTGAGACGCTGGCAGGGCGCATCGGGATTCTGGATTTGTACACGTTCTCGCAGGATGAGATTGTGGGCCGTCATAGTCAGACCCGGCCTTTCAGTACGGAGCCGGAGGCGCTGAAAGAAAGAGCCCGCAAGGGGTGTATCTGCAATATCAATGAGCTTTATGAGCGCATCTGGCGCGGAGGATATCCGGCGATGGTGTGTGATGAGACGACCCGTGCAGAGCAATTCTTCAGTGCTTATCTGCAGACGTATCTTGAACGCGATGTACAATCTTTGAAGCAGGTGGGTGACCGTGGCGCTTTTGTTGCGCTCATGAAATCTGCCGCCGCGCGGACGGGGCAGCAGCTGGTGTATAGCGATATTGCCAAGGATGCAGATGTTTCTGTGAACACGGCAAAACAGTGGATTTCCATTCTGGAGGCATCGGGCATCATTAATCTTCTGCCTCCCTATTATGTCAACACAACCAAACGCCTGGCAAAGAGCCCGAAGTTATACTTCATGGATACCGGCTTGTGCGCATGGCTGTGTGGATGGACATCGCCGGAGGTGTTGAAGAATGGGGCTATGGCCGGTGCTATTCTGGAAACCTGGGCGTATGGCCAGTTGTGCCGCAGTTTTGCGAATCGGGGGATTATGCCCCGCATGTGCTATTACCGTGATGGCCGTGGCTCAGAGGTGGATTTCCTCATAGAGCAGGATGGATGCATTTTCCCGCTGGAGGTGAAACGCAGCAGCAGCCCCACTCTGGCGGATTTAAGGGCTGCCGCCACAATTCCTCTCGGCAAGGCGGAATTGAAGCCGGGTGTTGTCCTTTGCTCTGCTATGGAGATGTTCCCCTTGGGCAAAGGTAATTATGCATTCCCCATATCTGCCATGTAAGGGGATAGCCATGGATAAGATAAGCGTGCAATTTTGCAGTGCGATTGCAAATTTGCACGCTTTCGGGGGCTTTGTCTGTAGTTTGAACGCGGTGGGGCGGTTTGTTATCTGTATGTAGGAGGCCGTGGGCGTTATTGTGTGATTGACGCGCGCGGCGGATGAGCGTATAACTGATGCCAGATATGGATACTCCCGGAGCAGAGCTGCCGAAGTCTCGTTTGTGGACGGCGAATTACACGCGCGCCTGGGTGGCGAATTTCCTGCTGTTCTTTTCGTTCATGGTGATGACGCCGCTTTTCCCGGTGTATCTGAGCCGTGAGTTCGGGGCGGATAAGGATACGATTGGCTGGGTGCTGGCGGGGTACAGTATCACGGCGGTGCTGGCGCGTTTTGTGAGCGGGTGGCTGGTGGATAGTTTTCCGCGCATGGTGGTGCTGGTGGTCAGTTACCTGCTGTTCACGGTGTGCACGGGGGCTTATCTGCTGGCGGGGAGTCTGCTGGCTTTTGCTGTGGTGCGCACGCTGCATGGTGCACCTTTCGGCGCTACTACGGTGGCAAACAGCACGGTGGCGGTGGATTCGCTGCCGTTCAGCCGCCGGGCAGAGGGTATCGGCTTCTATGGGTTGAGCAATAATGTGGCCTCGGCGCTGGCGCCGAGTGTGGGGCTGGCTATGTATGGGGCCTGGGCGGATTTCGATTTGCTGATGTGGGTGGCTGTGGTGCTGGCGGTGCTGGGGTTACTGGTGACGCAGTCGACCCGGTTGCCGCGGCGTCCGCGACCGCTGCCGCGCAAGCCGTTCAGCTGGCGCCGGCTGGTGCTGTGGCGCGGGTGGAGCCAGGGGGTATCCACCATCTGCTTTGCCTTTGCCTACGGGGTTATTTCCACCTATGTGGCGTTGTACAGTATTCAGGTGCTGGGTATCACGCATGGCATGGGCTTTTTCTTCCTGCTGTTTTCGGTGGGGCTCATCACCTCGCGTCTCATCGGGAGCCGCACGCTGAGGCAGGGCAAGATTGTGCAGAATGGCGTGGTGGGCGTGGTGCTGGGGCTGGTGGGGTATCTGCTCTTTGCCGGGGTGCATGCGGAGTGGGCGCTGTATGTTTCGGCCCTCATCTGCGGCCTGGGCAACGGGCATTTCTTCCCGGCGGTGCAGAACATGTTCATCAACATGTGCAGCAAGGATGAACGCGGCACGGCGAATTCGACCCTCTTTGTCTCCTGGGATATAGGCGCAGGGCTCGGCACGCTGCTGGGCGGGGTGCTGGCGGAGGCATTTGGCTTCGGGCTGGCGTTCTGGTGCGCAGCGCTGGTAAATCTGGCCGGGGCGGGGCTGTTTCTGCTCTATGGCTGCCGCGCCTACCGGCGGCATGTGGCTTAGCCTTCCGCCGCCCGAGCGGAGCGCGAAGACCAATTGCAACTTCCACCTCCGGGTCAGGGTATAGCTGCCAAGGCGGCAGATACGCCTTCGCCGTACTCCTTGTGACAGGCGAAGCAGTGCTCCAGGTGGCGCTGGCGGATGAATTCCGGCACGCCGGCCATGGCGCGGGCTGTGTTGTCGAAAAGAGCCTGGCGCTGCTCTGCGTTCATGAGCAGGAACAGGGCGCGGGGCTGGGCATAGTAATCAGCCTCATCGTTGGCGTAGTCCCAGTGGCCGGAATCGCCGCAGATGTGCTGGGGCGGTTCCATGAACTGCGGCTGTTCCTGCCATTCGTGGTAGCTATTGGGCTCGTAGCTGAGGGTATCGCCCAGGTTGCCGTCGGTGCGCATCTGACCATCGCGGTGGAAGCTGTGGAAAGGGCAGCGGGGGCGATTCACGGGGATGAGGTGGTGGTTCACCCCCAGGCGGTAGCGCTGTGCATCGCCATAGGCAAAGAGACGGCCCTGCAGCATTTTATCCGGTGAGAAACCGATTCCCGGCACCACCTGAGCGGGGTTGAACGCGGCTTGTTCCACCTCGGCAAAGTAGTTCTGCGGGTTGCGGTTGAGCACCATTTCGCCCACCTCGATGAGCGGGAAATCGCCGTGCGGCCACACCTTGGTCAGATCAAAGGGGTTGAAGGGGAAGTCGCGCGCTTCCTCATCCGTCATGACCTGGATGCAGAGCTTCCATTTCGGAAAGCGGCCCTGCTCGATGGCGCGGTAGAGGTCGGAGCCGGCGCTGTCGCGGTCGACGGCGATGATGGCAGCGGCCTGCGCATCAGTCAGGTTGCGGATTCCTTGCTGGCAGACCCAGTGGAACTTGCACCAGATGCGCTCGTTCTGAGCGTTGATGAGCGAGAAGGTGTGGCTGCCGAAGCCGTGCATGTGGCGGAAGCCGTCCGGTATACCGCGGTCGCTCATGACGATGGTAATCTGGTGGAAGGCTTCGGGCAGGGAGGTCCAGAAATCCCAGTTGGCGGCGGGGCTGTGCAGCCCACTGGCGGGGTGGCGCTTGATGGCGTGGTTCAGGTCGGCAAACTTGCGAGGGTCGCGCAGGAAGAAGACCGGGGTGTTGTTTCCCACCAGGTCCCAGTTGCCCTGCCGGGTGTAGAATTTGACGGCAAAGCCGCGGATATCGCGCTCGGCATCGGCTGCGCCGCGCTCGCCCGCCACGGTGGAAAAGCGCACAAAAACCTCCGTTTCCTTGCCGATGGACGAGAATAAATCGGCACAAGTGTAACGGGTGATATCATTAGTGACGCGGAATGTGCCGAATGCGCCGAAGCCCTTGGCATGCATGCGGCGCTCCGGAATGACCTCGCGGTTCAGGTGGCTGAGCTTTTCGAAAAGCCAGGTATCCTGCATGAGCATGGGGCCGCGTGGCCCTGCCGTGAGGGAACGATTGTTGTCTGCTACGGGCGCTCCCGCAGCGGTGGTGAGCTTGTGGTTCATGGAAGACGATTGTAGATATCGCTTCCTTGTTATTCAAGCGGTTAGGTCTATCTGTTTGCCGGGGCTCATGTGGAAGCCGTGCAGCCGGGACTGGTGGGGTATATGCTCTTTGCCGGGGTGCATGAGGAGTGGGCTCTGTATGTTTCGGCCCTCATCTGCGGCCTGGGCAACGGGCATTTCTTCCCGGCGGTGCAGAATATGTTCATCAACGTGTGCAGCAAGGATGAACGCGGTACGGCGAATTCGACCCTCTTTGTCTCCTGGGATATAGGCGCAGGGCTCGGCACGCTGCTGGGCGGGGTGCTGGCGGAGGCATTTGGTTTCGGGCTGGCGTTCTGGTGCGCAGCGCTGGTAAATCTGGCCGGGGCAGGGCTGTTTCTGCTCTATGGCTGCCGCGCCTACCGGCGGCATGTGGCTTAATCTTCCGCTTCCTCTGCATCATCGTTTGCAGGGCGGTGGAGGAGTTTATCGAGCATGTAGCCGATGCCCCAGGAAGCGGCAATCCACCCCAGGGAAAGGAAGAGAAGGGCGTTATAGGAACGGTGCCGGTTCACATAGCCGTGCCGTTTGTAGAGGGGGCGGAAAAGCTCCATAGGGTCCACCTGCCAGAAGTGCAGGGCAAACAGAATCAGCAGCCCCAGCACCAGCGCAGCGGCCAGGACGTAATACCCCCGGCGGCGTTCTGCGGCATCATCCACCCAGGCATTGTAGCACAGCAGCCCGAGCAGGAATACCACCATCACCACGCCCCACAGCCCGTAAGGAGAGTCGGTCAGGTAACTGGTGTCTGCAAGAAAGGTAGTCATGCCCGGTGTATAGCATGCAGCGGCAGAAATGTCAACCCAATGCATGTTGGGCACATGAAACCCAAAGACTGTTGCACCAAATGGTAATTTTTCGAGCTTGCAAATCAATCGGAAGACGAGACAGGAAGGGCCCTCTGTTCCGAGTAGAAACAACTGCTTAATGAAAGACCCCTTGGTGACCGGGCGTATCCCATATGTATGAAACACTTTCTCTTCTCTATTCTGGGGCTTTTCTGCCTGGTTACAGGCCAAGCGGCAGAGGAATACGGCAAGGTTCTGCCTGATGCTGCACTGGCTGAGCCGCTGGTGCAATCTGCTGCTAATGCCGATGGCTCGGTCGTGGAATTGCTGCGCCGCGCCGATATTCAGGGCGAGGTGCTGGCGCTCCGCCGGAAGGATGGCTCTCGCCTGTTCCTCTATCACCGCAATCCGGTGGGCGAATTCCCCGCACAGCCCGGGGGGTGGATGCAGCATATTTACTGGCTTACGCCGGATTCCTGTGCCTGTGTGTGCTCTGGTCGGCGCTTGTCGGACTATGTTCTGTATCAACTGGACCCGGATGACGATGCCCCCGGAACGCTGCATGTCTGGAAGGAAAACGCTGGCAGCTTTACTTTCCGCGTGGAGTGGCAGGTGGTGGAGGGTAAACTGGTAGCCACTCATAAGGGGCATACCCTCATGGAGCTTACTCCCTTATCTGCTGCCCTGTGAAGACGTTTTTTTACGCTTGAAAATCCAGCGGATTGCGGCAATGGTGTAGACAAGGGCAATGCCAGCTATCAGCAGACATGCCCAGACGGGAAGTAAGTCCTCTACTTCATATGGCACCACCACAGGCCCATCTTCCGTGCGCAGAATAGGCGGATTCGCATTGTACCAGTGCAGCTGCAGCAGCTCCACCGCTGCCAGCAGAGCTATCACTGCGGGCAGCAGGGTGAACCCCAGAAAAAGACGAAGGATGATGCGGAGGAAAATCATGGATTACACTGGGTTCTGATTATAATTCGACAGCGACTGATAATCAAGTGTTATTCACATTTTCTTGAGGACTTTTGCCTGAATCGGACACATTTTCTTGAGGACTTTTGCCTGAATCAGACACATTTTCTTGAGGACTTTGAAAAATGGGAGCTCATTTTCACTCCAGGGACTGCTTCAGAAGCTCTCGGAAACGCTGGTAATCCTGCCGCGGCAGGGCAAGATGGGCAAGGCGTTTATGCTGGCCTTTTGCGACATTTTCGGTGATGTCGACCTCAAAATCCCGAAGTTTCATCAGCGTGCGGCCATCGGCCGCAGAATTTATGGCAATGTGGGTGACCGAGACGGGGGTGAACATCCTGTCTCCCCGGTTGAGAATGGGTGTTGCCTTACGGAGTATCCGGAGCATGAGGGTGGCCTCGTCTGCACCTAATTCACGCTGCATCAGCGAGCCTGGTCCGCCTCGCCTCGCATGGCGAGTGATGCGGATCCGCACAGGAGCCTCGGTTCCTGCTAGGCACTGCAGTTCTTCTGCCACTTCCTTAGCTCGTGCCTTGTGGACGGCATCTCCGGGATTTGCCGGGCAGGGTGCCAGTCCGGTTAGTATCAGAAACCAAAGGGGCAGAAGTCGTTTCATATGGCCATTGTAGCATCGGGACCTGCTCATGAACAGGAAAATATCCCCGGATGGAGAAAAAACTTCCCCCGTGAGCCTGCTTATGCTTAAATACTTGATGTATGCGACACTTTATCATCAGACAATGCTGCGCAGGGCTTTTCGGTGTGGTGGTGATGGCGCCGGTCTTCGGGGAAACCTCTGCGGATACTCCGCTGGAGAGCGTGCAGCGGGTGTTTCCTGAATCCACGGGCTGGAAAAGCTTCTGTCTGTCGGATGATGTGCAGCTGCTGCGCTGCCTGATGCCCGATAACGCCACGCACATGTACTGCGTCACCCGCAGGGCGAAGGATGCCTTCCCATTGGTGAAAGCGCATGCCGTGGCGGCGGTGGATGACCAGTTTGCCCGCTTCTCGCTGAAAAACGGCACCGTGCTGGCATACCATTCGAATGGTGAGGTGCTGGCGCGTATGCCCATGTGGGAGACGCCTCCCGCTCTCTATGCCCCGGCTTCGGAATGGGTACGCCTGCGCCTGACCGGCACCGACGATAACCTGCTTCTCTGCGAGGCCGAGAACCTGACCAGGGTGCCCGTTCTGTTGCGCCCAGGGCGGGTGAAGATTATCACCACCGAGCAGGGCGAGGTGATGTGGAGTAACCTGCTGGTGAGACTTCTGCAAGAAACTCTGCTGCCGCCTCGCGGAAAGGTGCAGCTCCAGCTTGCTCTTGCAACGAAGAGGAGTACCAATCCCAAAGGCTTAATGAGAAAAGAACGCGTGGACCTGGTGTATCTGGCGGATGATGTGGCCCCCACGGCTCCCACCGGAGCCCTCGCTCCGGCGGTAGTTCTGCAGCCCGGCATGCCGGAGCTGGGCGAGCTCGGTGGCTTCTTCCCCATCCGGCTGCGCGATGACCTGGCCGTGGTTCATCGGTCTGGTATAAGCGGTTATGCGGGAGCCCGCCAGCTGGATTTCTACCGTCTGCGCAATGGCGTGTGGCAGCATGTCTCCAGCCCGGTGGTGCGCAGCACCAGATTGCCGCGACTCTTTAAATGCGTGGATGATGAGGTACGCGTCTATGATATTGAAGGCTGGAAACTGGCCGAATTTCAATTACCCTGACGCAGCGGGGCGAGTCTGCTCACATCCAGCTTCTGCGTGGAATAGCCTTCGATTTCGTTAAGTCCGGTGTCGCGGTGGCCATATTCGCCATCTGCATGCTGAGCGATAAGCGCCACAATGTTGCGGGCTTTGGTGCGCTGCTCAGCAGGCACTGTCTCATTCAGCTCGGCGTGGCGGGCAATCATGTAAGCCGCGTAGCAATCCATCAGTGCGCCCATGTAGTCGTGCTGTAGTTTTTTATGCAACTCCGGAGCCAGTTGGCTGATAGCACGGGAATAGACACCCTTCCAGTCAGGCATTTCTTCCCACATATCTTCGTCTGCCTGAGCCACTTCCGGATTGCTGTTCACCGCTAGAGCAAAATCGGTAATGAAATCAGGCTGGCCGATATCCATCCCCAGGTTAGAGAGTTCCTTATCGTATTCGTGAACCAGCGCCAGGGCGAAGATGCTCTTCTCCTCGTCCGTAAGCGTGTTCATGCGTTCTGCTGCCTCCGCCAGTTTCTGTTTTTCCTCCAGATAGGGATCTTCCTGGCCTGTCATGACAACATTGTGGAACATGATGGGCTTGAATCGGCTCATATCTTCCCCGGTGGCAGGGGTGGGCGTGAGCACCGTCTGTGTGCAGGCGGTAAGTACTAGGCTGAGGCCGAAAAAGCTGATTTTCTGCATGGTTGGTGAATGGTGGCTGCCCGCCCGCAGCTGGTGGGCATGTCTTTTCCAAGGTCTGCGGTAAGTATAACGAGCCGGTTTGAGTATGGCAAGGCAGAAATATCCGGAGTTCTGAATGATACCCATTTGCTCACATGTGTCCCAAAGATTGCTGCGCCAAATTGAAGTTTGGCAAGCAACTGTTTTTGTCGGAGCAAGGGACTTTAGTCCCTCATCGCTTGAGTTTTCGGGACTGAAGTCCCGTGCTCCGAAAGATTTGAGCCCCCACACAAATCGCCATTTTTGTCTATTAGGGCTCCCGTTTCACCGGGAATTTTTGCTTGTGTTGCCGGGTGGGTATGATAGAATGGTGAAAAGATTTTCCCTATGTTCCGTTATTTATTGATATTATTTGGATTTGCGGTATGCTCGCTGGGTGCGTCTGAGCAGCCGGAATGCCCGCGCGTGTATGATGATACCTATGCCCGGGAGCATCGTCTGTATTTCCCAGAGCCGCTGGTGAGCCAGACGGTGGTGAGTAACGGCACATCTGCGGATAAGTCGGCCTACTCGGATGCGGATCTGGGGCGGCATATCTTCACCCTGACCGGGGATGACAAGCACAAGCCCATTACCCGCTGGATGGACCAGAACAGGCTGGAAATCCGCTACCCGAAGGGTACTTCCTGCCAGACGGAGTACAAATTCCAGATAAAACCGGGCACCACCTATCTGGGCGGCGCTCCAGTCGAGTCCCGCGAGCTGGTGTTCCGCATGCCGCCCGGCCGTCTTTCGGGGCGGCGCATCATGGATGAGCGTGGTATGGGCGTTGTTGTATGCCCGCGAACCCTGGAATCCCGCGAGGATATGGAGTTCTCTGACCGGAAACATCCCCGCTTTGTGTTCCGCAGGGCTCGGCGTGGATTCTGGACTGATAAGCGCTATTATGTTGACTGCGTGGAGGGTATCGCGGAACCGGCCTATATGAAGCAGGGGCTTATACCTGCCTCACTTCGCGTGCTGGCGGATAAGGGAGAGTCTGTCTGGAAAGCATTGAAGCAGGATAGCGTACTTCCCGGACATGTGGTGGTGCGCCCGGCCAAGCCGTTGGATCTGGATGATGAATGGCATCTGCTGGTCGTGCCCAGGGAGGGCGATGGCTTCAGCGATGCGGATCCCGTCTGCCAGCAGGCTACTCCGGAGCCGGAGCTGGGCACGGGGGTGCGTTGGAAGTTATCTGACGATAAGAAGAAGTATTTGCTGGAGGTTTCTTTCAGTGAGTCCATGGCCCTGAGTGATATGCCTGCCTTGTTCGACCGCATGAAACTGATGGTGGGCACGCGCGAGGCTGCTCCCGCCGGGCGTGGCCGGAAGAAGCTGCAGATGGATGGATACACCCTGGAATTCCGCTATGCCGGGGTGATTGAGGTAGAGCCGGTCGAGGCGGATGATGGCGGCTACTATGAGGTTCGTGAGGAAGAAGAGGCTGAAAAGAAGGTGCTTTCCTACACGCCGCAGGGTGTGGTGGAGGGCTTCTTCATCGAGGTCTCAGCAGCGGCCCCGGTGCTGCTGGATGTGGTGCTGCCGGCGGATACGAAATCTCATCTTGGTTTCTCCTGTGCCAGTGAACACCGCCACCGTATATCCCTGAATCCGGCGGCCCCGGTGCTGAAAGCCGGCGATTCCCTTATTCTGCCCGCCAAGGGTGACCGTACTCTGCGCCTACCGTATACGAATGTGTCCGGCGTGCAGGTGAATGCCTGGAAACTGGCGCATGAGATGACCGCTACGGCTTTTGGATTCAATCTGAGCAATACCGTGGCGGTGACGAGGCATCGCCTGGTGTATGATGTGTTGAATGCCCGCGAGTGGCGTGGGTATCGTCTATCGGCAAATACATCCGGTGAGGTGGAGGATATGCTGGACAGCGCCGTGAAATCAGAGCGGAAGCATGCCGCCCGCAGCCGCAAGGTGCTGGAGGGTGCCACTGCTTTCCCCGGTTGCCGGGTGCAGGCAGGGCAGGGGGGCATGCTACAGAGCGGGGAGTGCCTGCTGAAGCTGGATGATGCTACGGGCGGCAAGCCTGCCCCGGGCATGTACCTGCTGCGTCTGCAGCAGCAGGTGAATCCGCAGGTGCGCAGCGCCCTGCGTCTGCTGAACCGGGCGGAGAAATCGCTGGATGCGCATCAGGATGTGCTGGTTCAGGTAACGGATTTGAACGTGACCTTCGGGCAGGATGCCATTCTAGTGAATCGCTATTCCGATGGCAAGCCGGTGCCGCATGCCGTGCTCTCCTGGCTGGATGACAAGAACAAGCCGCACCAGCTCAGTATCCGCGATGGCATAGGCTGGTTCCCCAAGGCATGCCCGGATGGGCGCCGGGCCTGGGTTCACGCCGGAGATGATGTGGTCATGACGGTTTTCCCATATCTCTCATCGTATGGTGAACACGATGAGGATGCAGAGAAAGCCTCCACGATGCTGGTGCTGGATCGCCCCCTCTACCGCCCCGGTGATACGGTGAATGTGCGCGGTGTGCTGCGTCTGTGCAAGACGGATGGCAGCTGCGCTCTCCCAGCCGAAAAATCGGCCAAGGTGATTTTCTCCCGTCCCGATGGTTCGGAATTGGAGACCCGAGAGCTTTCCCTGGGTGATTATGGCGCATTCGAGACCAGCTTCACGCTGCCCACGGGCGAGGATGATGTGACTGGCTCGTATGAAATCCGGGTGGAATGCGGTGATTTCCTCGAATCCACCACTGCCAATTGTCAGGTATTCCGGCGAGATGCGTTCAAGACCACGCTGGATGTGGAGGTGGACCCGGTGGCTCCGCAGGAGTTTACGGTGCGGGTGTCTGCCGTGGATTACAGCGGAACCCCGCTGGGCGGGGCACGTTGCGAGTTGGAGGTCGTCGAGGAGAAGCATCACCTGACTCTGGATGCCGAGGGTAAGGCATCGCTCACCCTGCCGGTGACGGAGGAAATGCGGAAGTCGGGCGACATTAGTGTCGGCGGCAGCGTGGTGAATGACCGCGAGGAATATGTGATGCTGCCGGTGGATTGCCCGAACATTTACCCGGCGGATTTCCATATCGACCTGGAGCTGGATAGAATCAAACTGTACGATTCCCGCACGGATGAGGTGCTGGCTCGCGAGCAGCAGGTGCAGCTCCAGCTGGTGGCAGAGGAGGAAAAGCCCATGCCCGGTGCCAATGGCCTGGGCTATGTGAAGAAGCAGAAGAAGGTGCTCTGGAGCGGAGAGCTCACGGTGCCCGCCAATAGTGAACTGGGTGTGCCCTTGCCGGTGAATGTCGATGAATGGCGTGGCAAGGCGCATGAATTGGTGGCTTTCGGCACGGATGCGGAGGGACGCCGGGTGGAGGTATCCTGCCACATCAGCTATGCACGCGATTCCCGTGAGCCGGAGATAAAGGTAACTCCCGGGGATGGTACTGTCTCGCTGAAGGGGGATTTCCCGCGTGCCTGCGCGGCGCATCTCTTTGTGGGCTGCGGGCAGAAGCTGCGCCATGTGAATCTGCCGGTGCAGACGGGTGAGCATTCGTACCAGGTTCCCCTGCAGGAGGGCGAGGAAGGTAGCCTGAGCTTCACGCTCGTGCTGCCGGCAGAGGCTCCTGGGGAAGAGGTAAAATCCTGCCGTGATTCCTGCTTCGTGCCCATTCGCCGCTATCATCTGGATGTGGCACTGGATGTGCCGCAGCAGGTGTGCCGCCCGGCAGATGTGGTGACTGTTTCCGGCCGCGTGCTGGCGGCTGATAAACCGGCGGATGCCGAGGTGACGCTCTATGCGGTGGATGCCGGCATGATGTCGGTGGCAAAGTACCGTTACCCTGACCCCGAATCCTGGTTCTGCAAGCGGGATGCCCGCAGCTTCACGCTGACGAGTCCGGGCCTTGCGTGGCGCAAGGTGGCTCCGTCGTCGGCTGAGGTGGAGATGCTCATGGGGTTCTGGCTGGGGGATCTGGTGGGGAATGGCTATTCCCTCTCGCCGGAGGAGTCCTATGGCCACTCTGGCTTGCTGGGCGCTGTCTTTGGAAACGTATATCATGCGGTGGCAGATGGTGAGCTGCCGTGCTGGTCGCTGGATGGTGGTGTGCAGTACCAGATGGCATATGACGAATGTGCTCCGGCCCCGGTGGTACCCTGCATGGCCTCCGGGCTTCGATCCGGAAGCGCCTATTACTCCAAGAAAAAGAGTATTCGTGGCATGGATGATGAGGAGTACGAAGGCGAAGATGATGAAGGTCCCCCAGCTGCATTTGTAAGCTATGTGCCCCCGGCAATGACAGAGGGTGAGGCGCAGCCTCGTCTCCGTACGAATTTCTGTCCCGTTGCGGTGTGGAAAGGTGCACTTAAGACAGATGCCGAGGGCCGTTTCTCCGCAGAGGTGACGCTGCCCGACACGCTGACTACCTATGAGGTCATTGCTGTGGCGGTAGACCGCAGCGGTAAGCGCTTCGGCACGAATAAGGGCGAATTTACGGTAGCGCTGCCGGTGATGCTTACGCCCGGCACTCCGCTTTTCATGAGCCTGGGAGATGAATTGCGCCTGCCGCTTTCCATTGTGAACAACACGGATGAAGCCGGTACCTGGACGGTCACGCTGGAGGGTGCTGCGGCTCCGCAGGAAATTACGCTCGCAGCCCGCGGCAGCGGCACGCTTTTCTTCGATTTCAAGGCGGTCACGGAGGGTGAGCAGAAGCTGCGCTGGACGGCGCAGGGCAAGCCCGGCAGCGATGCAGTGCAGGGCGAGTTCTCCGTGCGTTTCCCCGCGCCGGTGCTGAAGGAAACGCACCGGCTGGCCCTCAGCCCCGGCGATGCGGCGGTGCAGCTGGCCTCTCTGCTGGGCAGCGAGGTGGGCTGTGCAACACGTGGCGAGCTGGAGCTGGTGGCCTCGGCGAATCCGCTACTGCATCTGGCCGGTGCGGCGGATTATCTGCTGGCGTACCCCTACGGCTGCACCGAGCAGCGGGCTTCGGCGCTGATTCCCTGGCTTCTGTATGATGAATTGGCGCCGTTCTGTCCGAAATTGGCAAAGACCCGCCCGGAGGAGGTGAAGAAGGTGGTGGAAAAGGCCATTGCAGACCTGCTGCCGCGGCAGTGCGAGGACGGCGGCCTGTCCTTCTGGGGCGGGTGGAATCATTCCTGCCTCTGGGCCACGGCTCATGCCGGCTATGTGCTCAAACTGGCGCAGGAAAAGGGCTACGAAGTGCCGCAGGAGGCCATGGATAAGCTCTACCGCTACCTCTGGTGGACTCCGTATAGCCATGCCTCGGCCCGCACCCGCTTTGCCATTGCCCGCACCCGCGAAAAGACGGGGCAGATGAAGGATATTCTGCGCGAAATGCTGAAAGAGGAGGAAGAATACGAATTCCCGCTGCTGGGCCGCGAGACCCGCGCCGCGATGCAGTTCATGCTGACCATGCTGGAGAATCCGGATGGCGCGGATGCTGCGTTCCGCACCTGGCTGCGCACCGCCGGCCGCGATTACCGCCATGGCACCACGCAGGGCAATGCCTGGAATCTCTTTGCTCTGGTGGAATACCTGAAATTGAAGAAGGAGCAGGGCACTGCTGCCACTCTGGTGCTGCAGGATGGCTCTCAGCTGTCCCTGGGCAAGGGGGCCACGGTGGTGCCGTTGCCCTGGAAGCCCGGGCAGGAGATGAAGGCGCTGCCCACGGCTCTTTCCGCCGCAGCGGGCACGGTGTATGCCACGCTGCGCGTGCGTGCGCTGCCGAATACGACCGATTACCCCGGCGTGACGGAGCGAGGCCTGCAGGTGACGCGTCTGTATGAGACCAAGGGGGCCGATGGTGTGTGGCGCCCGGCCACTTCCTTCAAGGTTGGCGATGTGGTGCGCGTGACGCTGACCTGCGCCAAGGTGGCGGATGAACTTAAATACCTGGTGCTGGAGGATTATCTGCCCGCCAGCATGGAGGCTATCAATCCCGAGGTGCCAAGCCAGGCTGCCGGCCTGGAGCCCATGCCATGGAGCCTTGCCTTCGACCACCGCGAGTATCTGGCCGACCGCGTGCGCGGCTTCTGCACCCGCTGGGGCGGGCGCGATTTGCTCAACATGCGCTACTATGCCCGCGTAAAACGCGCCGGCACCGCCGCCGCCCCGCCCGCCCAGGCCCAGCTCATGTATGAGCCGCAGGTATACGGCCTTTCTCCGAATGCGAAGATTGTCACAGAACCATGAATAAGTTGCTTGGTACCTTGTTGTGTGCGCTGGCTGTTCTTCCGCCCGCCATGGGCGAAGAACCGGAGCCTTTTGCGCTGAAGATATTCCGGGAATCAGTGCAGGAAACTCCGGGGAATGTGGCTTTTTCTCCTTCCAGCATGGAGGGGGTGCTGCGCCTGCTGCGGCGCGGGGCTCAGGGCGAGACTGCGGCGGAGCTGGATAGTGCGGGCATATCGCCCGTTTCGCCTGTGGCGGGTAACGGGGTGCGGGAGGCCGAGGCCTTGTTTGTGGATTCCTCGCTGGAGCCGGCGCTGCTGCCTGCTGTACGGTGCCTTGATATAAGGGCGCTGCCGCTGCAGAAGAATCCGCAGGAAGCGGTGAACATCATCAATTCCTGGGTGAGTGGGCACACGCGTGGCATGATTCCGGAGTTGTTCAATGCAGATAGCCTGCGGGGCGCCAGCCCGATGGCCATGGTGGCGGTGAATGCCACGGCCATGGATGCACGTTGGCAGTTTCCCTTTTCTCCGGATAAGACGGAGGAGCAGAAATTTTACTGCGCGGATGGCAGCACGCCCGATGTGCAGATGATGATGCTCAGGAGACCCCAGTATGTGGCACACGGTGAGGACTGGGATGCCGTGGCGCTGTTCTACAAGGGGAAGGATGATGCTCCTTCCAGAACCTGCCTGGTGGCCATTCTGCCCACGGGGAATGCCCGCGATTTTGTCGCTACGCTTACGGCAGAGAAGTATGTGGAAATGACCACGGCGCTGCAGCAGTTCACCCGGCGGCGCATTGTGCTGGGTTTGCCGCGCTTTGAGCTGCGCACGGAGACAAAATCCTGGAAATCCATTCTGCAGGCTTGCGGTTTGCGCCGCCTGTTTTCCCCGCAGGCCGATTTCCGCGGCTTCATGAATCGTCCGCTGTATGTGAGCGATGTCTGCCAGAACTGCTATGTGAAGGTGGACGAGCAGGGCACCAGGGCCGCAGCAGCTACCGCCGCTATTATGGTTCTGTCCGCCGCCCCTCGCCGGACTGAACGGCTCATCTTCAACCGCCCCTTCATCTGGGCTATCATGAATCTGGATTTCCCGCAATCCCCTTTCTTCATGGGCCTCTTCGAAAATCCCTGAGCAAGGGCTCAGGGATTTCGGTACGCCCGACTCAGGCTGCGTAATTCATGAAGAGGGGCGACTGGTTACCGCTGCATCAGCAGTGGTGCGGCCATATCAGTAAAAACTCTATCTCAATTCCTCCCGGCATCATGCAGTTTTTCCAGCAACCTCTCGCAGAGCTTGTGATACTCAGTGGAGCCGGGGGCTTGCAGTGCATGTTCGACAATTTCCAGCGGTGTCTCCCTGATGCCGTTAAATTGGTTCAGCCTGTCCTGATACTCCTCTTCACTTTCGCCGGGGCGGAGCGGTGCTGCATCATCGGGCACCAGGTTCGGGTCTGCGCCTGCAGCCAGCAGCATATCCAGCCGCCTTTCAAGTAACTGTCGCGCCTGCTGCTCCTCCATTGCGGCCGGTGCCTTCTTTCCCATCAGCTTGGCAAGCAGAGATTGCAGTGCCGTCCGCTCGTAGCTGGTATCATTCAGATTCACCAGCTTTTCCCGCAGCACTCGTTCCACCAATTCCCCGGCTTCTTCAAGGGCAAGCATGGTGCAGAAGTTTTCCACGCTCACGGTTTTGCCGTGGTCAATGGCCCACATCCAGGGACGCGGGTCGCGAGGATGGCTGAGCATGAGTGCAATATCACAGGCAAAACCGATGCTGCGTTTCGTGCCGTTGATATCCGCTCCGTTTGCCAGCAGAAACTCTGCCGTCCTGCGGCGCGTCTCCCAGGGTATTGTCTCGCCCCCGATGAAATGCCCGCTGAGGATGGGAGAAAGCGGAGTCTCCAGCTCCAGTGGGTGGTAGTAGTGCTCCTCCAGCCGTGAGACTGTGTTCGGATTGGCCCCATGTGCCACCAGTGCCTCCACCGCCCGCAGATGCCCGCGCCCTGCCGCCAGGAGGGTAGGGGTGATACCGAAGCGCTGCCAGTTTTCCTCCACATAGACCATGCGCTCATCCCTTGCGTGCCCGCAGCGGGCGAAGTGGTGAAGCTGCACCCGGACATCGGCGCACATGTTACGAACCTGGATGATGTTCTGCATGGTATCGCAGAGACTCATGGCGGCAAAGGTCTTTGCTGTCAGCATGTCCATACTGTCGTGGAATATGCCTTGCACGCAGGTATCAAAATCGATGAGCGCGGCGCGTTCCTCTTCCGTCCAGTTTTCGTGAAATTCCGGAGCCTCTTTCCACATCCAGCCAAAGAGCCATATATACCCGCAGCCCAGAGCCAGCGTTGCTATCTGGGCTCCAAGTCCGATGCCGGCTTTTCTGCGCCAGGGTTTGCGGTCGGGTAGTTGCGCATTCATGCAGAGAATATAACAGTTTCTATCCTCTGTATCAAGCCCGTTTTGAATAAGCCCTTAGCTATCTATCGAAAGCTGAGTTTTGAGTGGCTGCGGTGGGGGGCTTTTCCCTTCAACCGGCCTGGTTACAAAAACGCAGCGGCCGGGTGGCCGCTGCATGCAAATGAAACTCTATTCCTGGCTGTGCCTTAATCGCGGCGGCGCGGACGACGGCTGAACTTATCGTAGAACACGTGCTCGTTGCGGTCACCGCCGCGGCTGCGGCGGTCGCGGAAGGAGCCACCGCGTTCCTCGCGCTCACGCTCGCGCTTGAAATTGGTATTGCCGCGTCCGCCGTACGTAGCGCCACGGCGTTCGCGCTCGCGCGGACGGTATTCGCGTTCGTAGGGGGCATTGCCGGCTTCCGGGCGGCCCTTATCTTCGCGCACGTTCACCTCGTAGCCGCAGATCTGGCAGGTACCCAGGCGCTCAATAAGCTGGGGTGCGATTTCCGGAGTCACCTCGATGAGAGAATGCTTGAGGAAGAGGCGGATATCTCCCACAGAGCCCTTGGGTGCGCCACCTTCGTTGTAGAAAAGGCCGGCAATATCCTTGGGGCGCAGACCCAGTAACTTTCCGCCGTTCATGAAGAGGGTTACGCTCTGCTGCAGGCTGCTCCAGTCATTGCCCTTTTCCACGGGAGCCGTATCATCATCTGCCACACGGTTCGGGCGGGAGAACTTGCTGGGGCGATCCTCGGGAATGGGTTGGAGCTCCCGGCTGGTCTTGGCGACCAGGAGATTGAACATGGCCGACAGCAGCTGCTCCACCGGCATGTCGATGGCGCTCAGTTCCTCCGGCAACTCATTTTCCGCAGTAGCGCGTTCCAGAATCTCATCCACCAGCGATTCGCGGCGCACTTCTTCCACCTGGGCACCGGTCATCACCTTCTCGCGCTGCATGCGCACCCCCACAAAGCGCTCCAGACGGCCCAGCAGCGAGAAATCGCGGCGGCCAATGAAGGAAACAGCACGGCCCTTGCGGCCGGCTCGGGCGGTGCGGCCGATGCGGTGCACGTAATCCTCCGGGTCGCGGGGAAGCTCAAAGTTCACCACGGTGTCCACATCATCAATATCCAGACCGCGGGCGGCAATATCTGTGGCCACCAGCACGGTGAGATTCCCCTTGCGGAACGAGTCCATCACGCGCTCACGCAATGTCTGCGGCATGTCGCCGTGCAGGCGGTCCACGGCATAGCCACGGGCCAGCAGACCATCCACAATATCATCCACCACTCGCTTGGTGTTGGCAAAAACAAGACCTCGCTTCATGCGCCCCATCTCAATCAGGCGGCTGAGTACCTCGATACGGGAGGAGAATACCACCTCATACACAAGCTGCTCGCAGGTGGGCACGGTGAGCTGGGGCCGCTCAATCTCAATCACCTGCGGGTCTTCGGCAACCATATCCACCAACTTGCGGATAGCCGGTGACATGGTGGCAGAGAAAAGAAGCGTCTGGCGTTCCTCAGGCAGCAGTGCCACGATGCGCTCAATATCCTCCTGGAACCCCATATCCAGCATCTCGTCGGCTTCGTCCAGAATCAGCATGGAAATATGGTCTGCCTTCAGCTCGCCCTGTTCCATGAGGTCGATGACGCGCCCCGGGGTGCCCACCACAAACTGCACACCACGCTTCAGCGCAGCCAGCTGCGGACCAAAGGATGCACCGCCATAAATCGGCACGGCTGACACGCCATCCAGGAAAAGAGCCAGCTTATCCACCTCTCGGCAAATCTGCACAGCCAGTTCGCGGGTGGGCGCCAGGCAGAGAACCTGCACCGCACGCACCGCCGGGTCTATGCTCTCCAGCGCGGGAATAGAGAATGCCAGCGTCTTACCGGAACCGGTATGGGAAAGCCCCAGGATATCCGCCCCGTTCAGTGCCGGGGGAATGGCACGTTCCTGAATAGGAGAAGGGGTTTCAAAGCCAAGCACTTCAATGGCCTCCAGAATTTCCGGGCATATTCCAAGTTCTGAGAATGACATAGACGGCGCAGAGAATGCACGATAATTCTGTTTTTGTAAAGCAAATTTTACCCCGAGAACACACTAAGCGAAAAAAGGAATTGCCTTGCCGCGTGCGGCGCGATATACTTTCCCTGCATGAGTGAACAGGAAGAAGATATGAATGCATTCAACAGCTGGGATTGCTTTGGCGCAACTCTCATGCTCGGGCTTACTCCTGCAGTTATTCACTTAGCTACAACCAGGACCCAGGAGGGCCAGAAGTTTGTGTACGATGAAGCGGGTACCATCATGATTGCTTTGGTCGGGCTTATTGTCGCCCTGGTGGTGCTTGCCGTAGCGCTTATCACCCGCTGGAAGCTCCTGAGCAAGATTATCAACGGCCTGGGCCTCGCTCTCACCATCTGTTACACGGCCTACATGGTCAATTTCTGGTACATCTCGTGCTCCAAACCGCCCGGAAACAAGAGCCTTTCCCCCGAAGCTAACCAGGCCCTGCAGGCCGCCCCCACCACGCCCCAGCAGTAAAACCCCGCCCATGCGAAGCCAATGGCGCGGACGATGTGGCTGCAGGGTGGGGGGTAAATCGCTTTGTTTCAGCGCTTTTTCAGAGATAATGGCAGGGCAGGGGATGAAGATACGTGAAAAAATAGGAAAAAATATGCAAACAGTGAAAATTTAGTCTTGCATTTCCTCTCGGCTTCTGTTAAACTCCGCCCGTCCTCACCAGAGGGCAATACAGAACGGGGTATTAGCTCAGTTGGTAGAGCGTCTCAATGGCATTGAGAAGGTCAGCGGTTCGAATCCGCTATGCTCCAGCCTCCGTTTTTTCGGAGAAAAAACTTCGGCTTGGCAAGCCTTTTGGTTTGCCAAGCTAACTTTTTTATGCAGCAACGCGAAATAAAAAAGGGAGGCTGCCACGCTGAAGCTTCAGCGGAAGCGGGCAAACTAGGCTCTTCTGCTAGTTTTGTGGGATGAATCCCCAGATAACGAAAAACGAGAACGAAAAAATATCAGCAAAAGGTAGAAAAACATTGAGCATGGAGGAGATAACTCCTACCATGCCCAGTGTTATGTATTTGAAGTACTTGA
>JBGUSR010000035.1:0-25217 GCA_045132635.1 Akkermansia sp. | reverse complement strand
GACCTCTTCATTCACCGCGTGAACGAAAGCACGCGCCAGATTGCCAATGAGCTGGCGAAGCTTGATGTGTACCTGGGCCCGGAGCGCCGCCTGGTGGAGGCGCAGGATGTGGAGCTTATGGTGGCTGTTTCGCGCAACGGTGTGGTGTTCGAAATCTCCCGTGCCATCGAGAGCGGCAATTCGCGTCTGGCGGTTCGCCTGGTGAACGAGCAGCTGGAGCATGGCGAGCAGGGGGTATCCATCATGCGTGCGGCCATTGTGCCCACGGTGCGCCAGCGTTTCTGCGCCCGCCTGCTCATCGATACCTACCAGCCCGATACGGGTAATTTCCGCGCTTTCGATGCCGCGCTGAACCGCCTGCCTGCCGAGGGGCGCAAGCTGCTGCCGCTCAAGAAGGACGGCACACCGAATACCTACGGCCTGTTCAACGCTGCCCGCACGGTGGGCAAGCTCAGCCTGCGCAAGGCACGCCGCGACCTGCAGGCCTGTGCAGCGGCAGATAAGGCGCTGGTTTCCAGCGGTCTGGATGCCCGCGATATCCTCCACAAGCTCATTGTAACGCTCACCACCGCATGAGCTACCTCATTCCCACAGAGTTTGATGTGCTCGTCATTGGCGGTGGTCACGCCGGCATAGAGGCTGCGCTGGCTGCCACCCGTCTGGGCGGCACGGTGGCACTGCTCACCCACGACCTCGACACCGTGGGGCAGATGAGTTGCAACCCCGCCATCGGCGGCCTGGCCAAGGGGCACATGGTGCGCGAAATCGATGCCCTGGGCGGTGCCATGGGGCTGAATACCGATGCCACAGCCATCCAGTTCCGCATGCTGAATGCCTCCAAGGGCCCCAGCGTGCGTGCTCCCCGCGCCCAGTGCGACAAGAGCGCCTACCGCGCCCGCATGAAGTGGGTGCTCGAGACCACCCCCGGTCTGCAGCTTTTCCAGGGCGATGTTGATGAAATCGTGGTGGAGCAGGGGCGTGTGGCCGGTGTCACCACCACCTGGGGGCAGCGCTTTGCGGCAAAAGCTGTGGTGCTCTGCAGTGGCACTTTCATGCGTGGTCTGCTGCATGTGGGCATGGAGAACCTGCCCGGCGGTCGCCTGGGCGGCGCACCCAGCGGTATTTCCACCAGTCTGGAGAAGCTCGGCTTCCCCCTGCAGCGCTTCAAGACCGGCACCTCGCCGCGCATTCTCGGCAGTAGCATCGATTTTTCCTCGCTCGACATGCAGCCCGGCGATACACCGCCGCCGCTCTTCAGCTACAGCTCGCGCCAGCGCCTGAGCCGCGCCACCGAGCCGCACTGCACGCTGAACTACTTTGCCGATGCCGATTTCGAGCTGCAGCAGCTCCCCTGCGGCATCACCTACACCCACGAGGGCACGCACGACATCATCCGCCGCAATCTGGAGCACAGTCCGCTCTTCGGCGGTGTCATCGAAGGCACAGGCCCGCGCTACTGCCCCAGCATCGAGGACAAGGTGGTGCGCTTTGCGGATAAGGACCGCCACCAGATTTTCATTGAGCCCGAAGGACGCAGCACGGATGAATTCTACCTGAACGGCCTCTCCAGCTCCCTGCCTTTCTTTGTGCAGCTGGATATCGTGCACAGCATTCCCGGGCTGGAAAAAGCGCAGCTCATCCGCCCCGGCTATGCCGTGGAGTATGATTTTGTGCCGCCCACCGAGCTGCAGCCCACCCTGGAGACCAAGCGCGTGCGCGGCCTCTATTTCGCCGGCCAGATCAACGGCACCAGCGGCTATGAGGAAGCCGCCGGCCAGGGGCTGCTGGCAGGGGCTAATGCCATGCTGGCCCTGCGCGGGGAGGATCCCCTCATTCTGCGCCGCGATGAAGCCTACCTCGGTGTCATGATAGATGACCTCGTGACCCGCGGCACCGATGAACCCTACCGCATGTTTACCAGCCGTGCAGAAATGCGCCTGCTGCTCCGCCAGGACAACGCCGACCTGCGCCTTACCCCCCTGGCTGCAAAGCTGGGCCTGGTGAGCGAGGAACAGGGCCGGGCCGCCGCAGAACGCCAGGAGGCCATAGACCAGGGCATCGCCCGCGCCCACCAGCAGCGCGTGGACGGCGTTTCACTGGAGCTCTGGCTCCGCCGCCCCGGCAACGACTGGCACAACCTTCCGGAGCCCCTCCGCTCCCAGTACCCGGATGAACTCTGGGAACCCATTGCCACGGAGATTGCCTACTCCGGCCACATTGACCGCATGCGCACCGCCGCTGCCCGCCTCCAGCGCCAGGAGGACAAGAAAATCCCCGCCGATATCGACTACGATGCCATCCCCGCCATGAAGACCGAGGCCCGCCAGCGCCTGGCACGCGTGCGCCCCGGCACCATCGGCCAGGCTGCCCGTATTCCCGGCATCACCCCGGCAGATATCGCCCTTCTGCTCGTCTGGATTCAGAAGCACTGAGTGCCTCTTCAGCGAATTTTCTCCTTAGTTTAAGTGGTTTAAACGTACCTTCCCGGAGAACTGGCAGGTACGTTATAAAGGGTCTCATTCCATAACTTTCAGCAAGATAGAATCGTCTTCACTTCTCTCAATCTTATATCTTTCCCATGATGCTCCGTTATGGATGAATAAATAGACAGCTTTATGAGTCACACAATATTCCGCATCTTTCGATGTCAAAAGCTTTGCGTTGCTTGGTGGCCGTAGTTTCTGAACTTTATAGAACTCTGTAGCGTGGTCATGTATATACTGATTCAATGCGATTTTTTCTTCATTCGTCAGGATTTTATTTTGAGTTGTTGCTGCATTTCTAATTGTAACCACACCTTCAGCAAAATAATCTTTTTTCGGTTTATCCAGGGGGAATATTTCATAAGTCGTCCGCAATAGGTCTAACGCTACATCTGCATCGATGCCAAAATCAATATCATCATTATAAGCAGTAGCTCCGGAAATGTCGCTCCATATCTGTTCATTCAATGAATGAGATTCCTCCATCGCTTTACAAGAGGCTTTCTGAAAACTACGAGGAAACAGGGAAAGATCATCCGAAATCAGAGTCATTTGTTCATGTAATTCCTCTTCTGTAAATGAAAAGTAATCAAATTGAGATTTTTTGCCTTTGTGGGCTGCTTTTTTATAAAACTCACATTCCGCAGATGACACAACATCGCCTGGTAAAAGTCGAACTTTTACAATATTTTCAGAGTCCGGTAGAGAAAGGCTACAATAAGCATATTCGGGTTGCTTGTCGCCTCGGTCATCACGAATAACGACAACTGGGTCAGCATCAAAAAATTCCTCCATCGCACATAACACGTATGCCGATTTATTCATCTCACATTCATGGCGAATTGTGTAATGACATATATCGTTCTCTATTCTTTTTGTCAATGTTGTCTTTAAGGCATCCGGTGTCGCATCGGGGATACTCATTAAAGTAAACGTCTCTGCATGCAAGATAATCTCCATGTCGGCCCACTCACCGTCTTTATCAAATAACGTGATTTTCCCTTTTAATATTTTGCGAGAAAGTGTCTTCCATTTTTCAGGGCACTTGATAAAAAAACACAATGACTCGCCTGGTTCTACAAAGATGCCGTCTCTTCCTGCAATTATCCATTCTGTACCAGGGGCCCCCATGAATTCAAAATCATGGCATCTAACTACCGCATCATATACTGAAGAATTATTGCTAATGCGAACACAAGCAAACATATCGTCCTCTTCATATTCTGGTTCTGTAATTATTATCGTATAATAATCACGAGGTATATCTAAGCCAAAACAGTAAGCTAAAAATTCGCCATGTATTTCCGTTGCAAAAGAAACACAAATGTTACAAAGAAGGATGAATATGTATATAAATTTCACGTTGACGCTAACTTGCTTTGTGGCGCGGCGGCCCATGTGGTCGTATTCGCAGTGGATGGTCGTGCTGCCGCTGCTGTCTACCTTAGTGAAGTCCGTCGGACGGTTTTCGACGTCGTAGCTGATGTACCGGATACGTTTCGTATCCGTATTATAGGCGCTCCATTGCGTGGAAGTCAAGCCGCGTTCACTGACAGAAATCACTTTACTTTCCAGCGTGGGGCTCAGCTGCGAGACAAGCTGCTTCTGCGTGCTGGTGAGCGGCTGCCCGGCGGCGTTGTAGCGGGTCGCGGTGGTGAGACTGAAAATCCTCGCCGATATTGATTACGACTCCATTCCCGCCATGAAAAACGAGGCCCGCCAGCGCCTGGCCCGCGTGCGCCCCGGCACCATCGGCCAGGCTGCCCGCATACCCGGCATCACCCCGGCAGATATCGCCCTTCTGCTCGTCTGGGTGCAGAAACAACGATAAATTTTCGCCTTTTTGCAGAATTTTTACGGATTTCGCTTGACGGGACGCCGCAAAAGGTATATACTCCCGCCGTTCCAAGAACACAGGGCTATGGTGTAATTGGCAACACATCGGTTTCTGGCACCGCTATTCGGGGTTCGAGTCCCTGTAGCCCTACTAAAAAGCTCACAGCACCACGTTGTGAGCTTTTTTCTTTCTCCGGAAATGAAGGATACATTCACACAGGCTATACGGCTCGGTATTATGATGCTCATTCTGGCTATTGTGCTGGGCTGGGCAGATAAGTTCATCTTTGAACCGGGGCGCATTCCTGCCTGTGTGCAGGAGAAATTGCCGGAGGGGCGTATCTGCCTGGAGACGATTTCCACGCGCTATAATAACCGCGTGGTGTGGGTGGATGCCCGCAGCCAGTCAGATTTTGAGCTGAACCACCTCATGCTGCCCGATAACCGCATGTTCCCCATCCGCAAGGGGCCAGAGCTGCAGCAGATGATTGACGCCGCTGTAGGCCGCCTTCTGGAGGCTGCAGAGCGCCAGGAATGCATTGTAGTGTTCTGCACGGGTGAATGCACCGCCGCAGAGGAAATTGCCGCAGAGCTGCGCGAGCTGGGCATCATCGAAGCCCCCATCCATGTGCTGGAAGGGGGCTGGGAGGTGCTGAAGGCCAGCGGCATGAGCGCTGATTGAGCAGACGCTTGATAGTGCGTGCGGCTCAATTCCGTCGGAGCACGGGACTTTAGTCCCGTAAACATAGATACCGGGGAGGTCGCTTCGAGAATGAAGAAAACCGCCTGGGATATTCTCCTCAGGCGGCTTTTCGTTTACCAGCTTACTGGTGAATTTTGAGCTTTTCCACGTATTTGGCAATCATGTCGACCTCGATATCGACGATGCTGCCGGGGGAGTAGCAGTGCATGATGGTGCGTTCCCAGGTGTGGGGGGTAATCCAGAATTCGAGTTCATCCGGGCCGGTGATGTTGGCCACGGTGAGGGAGACGCCATCGATGGCGATGCTGCCTTTATCGATGACGTAGCGCATGTATTCCTGGGGTATGCGGATGCGGACCATGTGGTCCTGCCCCACGGGGGTGATGCTGGTGACGCTGCCGGTGGTATCCACATGCCCCATGACGAAGTGCCCACCAAAGCGGCCATTGCCGCCCATGGCGCGCTCCAGGTTACAGAGGGAACCCACCTGGAGCTGCCCCAGACTGGTGACGCGCATGGTCTGGGTGAGGAGGTCAAATTCCACCCGGTTGCCATCAATTTTATCGACGGTGAGGCAGCAGCCATTCACCGCCACTGAATCCCCCAATGCCAGTTCTGCCGCAAAGGGGATTTCCACCGCATAGCGCGCGCCCGAAGCCACGGGGGTGCGCTCCAGCACCTTGCCGGTGCATTCCACGAGTCCAGTGAACATAAGTCTTTAGTTGCCGAAGTAGATGAAGTTATACAGGCAGAAGATGATGAAGGTGGGAAGTGCGGCCCAGAGGAAGAGCTGCAGAGCGCTGATGCCATCCTTGAAATACTTGCCCAGAATCGCCTGGCCCGCCGGGTTGGGAGCATTGGCAATCACGGTAAGACCACCGCCGGTCACGGCACCGGCTACGATGGCGTAGCGGATGTGCTCCGGCAGGTTGGGCACAGTGCTGGAAAGGAAGGTGACGGAGGCGTTATCATTGAAAGCGGTCAGGATGCTGGCAAGCCCCATGGTGGCGGTAGCACCAAGATCTGCCAGTGCCTGCAGCACAGGCTGCATCCACCAGCCCTGCACACCGCCCAGAATAAGCAAGCCGGCCAGGAAGAAGGCTACCAGCAGGGGTACTTTGATAGAGAAGGCATTCTGATACTGAGGTGTGGCCATGGTGAAACCCAGGAAGAACAGGAAACCACCGATGAAAATGGCCGGGTGATGCGCAAAATAAACTGTCCACACCAGGAAGATAATGGATACGCCGTACACCCAGGCAGGGATGACATCCTGGCGGTCTTCCCAGGAGGTGGGTACGGAGCTGTCGAATGCGCTGTTGAGGCGCTGCACCTCGGCCAGACGCTTGAATTCCCTGGTGAAGATGAGGAAGTAGATGACGTTGGAAATAATGATGCCGATGATGGCTTTCCAGCCGAAATGCACGAACATGTGAGCCATGTCCCAGTTCCACTTGCTGGCCACCATCACAATGGGAGGGGCAGCAAAGTGCGTGAGAGTACCACCTACGGATACGTTCACAAACAGCAGCGCCAAGGTGGCATAACACAGGGATGGTGCCGGCTTGAGGTGGTAGAATTTCTTGGCCAGCAGAATGGCAGCCAGGGTCATGGCGGCAGGCTCTGTGATGAATGAACCGAGCAGCGGCGCAATGCACAGCACGGAAAGCCACCAGGCTGCCGGAGTCCCGCCCCCCATGCCGGCCGCGAATTTGAGAGTATTCTCCGCCAGGCGGTAAATGGGGCGCGATGAAGCAATCACCATGATGACGGCCACAAAGAGCGGCTCTGTGAAGCTGGTGTCGTGGTCGATATAACGCAGGAAATCATCCATGCTGTAATAGTGCTGGCAGACCAGCGCAAAGGGGATAATCCAGAGACCGAATACGACTTCTACCTCACCCAGGAAATGGCAGAGAGTGCTGCCAAAGGAAACGGGCATACGCTGCTCCGGGTGCAGAATGCGGAACTTGTTATCGCGCAGTTTCTGCTTGTGGGCTTTTTCCAGATGGTGTGCCCATTTTTGGAACATGGGGGCCATGAAGGTGTGCAGAATGGCCATCAGGAAGATGAGGGTGGCGGCCAGGTTGAAGTTATCTACCTTCACGCGGTGCACCAGTTTATCCCACAGGCCCATGCCCTGCTCTGCCTTGGCGTAAATCTGCAGGGGGATGGGGAAACGGCTGTATTGCAGCTTGCCGTCGGTGTAGTGGTGGGTCCAGGCTGCCAGCTGGCCGTTAGGGTCTGCGTGGTAGACGGTCTTGCCGCACTCCGGGCAGGGTTTGTGCGCCATGGGCAGAGCGAATCTGACCTTCATGGTGGCATGTTCCAGCACGCTGTGGCCATCATAGGCGTGGTGCTCATTGGCCAGGTAAGCCTGCAGGGCCTCCAGGCTCATGGATTCGGCGGCAATGAGCAGGGCATTCTCTGCCGAGGTGCAAAGCTTGAGATTCTTGATGAGCGCTTCCTTGGCCTGGGCTTCTGCGCGGATTTCCTCCACACTGGGCACAACCGGTGTACCGTGCGTAGCACAGGCAGGCTCTGCCGGCGGAGCCACCACAGGCACCACTTCCTCCTGGGCCTGGGCAACACCCGCCAGACCGCATATCACACTCATCACTGTTCCGATGAACCAGGTACGCATAAGATTATAAAAACGTTCAGAATTATACTATCACATCTGCTGCGGGATTGGCGAGCAAAAAGTAATGATTCAGCGGCGGCGGCGCGCTAAATTCAGTAGCTTATCAAAAGCGCGGGCCTCTCCACGTGCAGCGGCCTTGCGGTACCAGTAGGCGGCCAGCTCAGAACTGGCGGGGGCACCCTGCCCGCGTTCAAAACATTCGCCCAGTTTCAGAGCAGCGGCGGCATGTCCCTGCTGCGCGGCACGCTCCAGGCAGCTGCAGCCGCCGGAGGCATCGCGTGTGCAGCCCAGGCCTTTCAGGTAGCATTTGCCCAGCCAGTAGAGCGCATCCACGCTGCCGCTGCGGGCGGCGCGGTCGAACCACTCCACGGCTTCCTCAAAGTTGCGCCCCTCGCCGCGGCCGCGTATCAGCTTTTTTGCCAGGTGCAGGCAGGCGTCCATATCTCCGGCGGCGGCGCGTGTTCTCAGCTCATCCAGCATGGTGCTTCAGAATTCCTTTTTGCTGAAAATCCAGGTGGCGGTGAGCAGGTGCAGCAGCATGTAGCCGGCAGCTATCATGGCCAGGCCGCCCAACAGCGCCCAGCTGAGCTCTGCCCCGGCAGAGGCGGTATCCCCCACGGAGAATAAGCCGAAATCCGGCAGCAGCACCGCGCAGGTCTGCTCTGCCAGGCGCATGGCAGCGGTGGTGCCCTGCCCGGCAGAAATGGCAGCAAAAAGCATTTCCTGGAACATGCCGATGAAGTAGGCACCCAGGCCGAAGATGATGCTCACGATGGTGCCGCTGGTGAAGCAGGAGATAAGCAGGGTGAGGGTGGTGAGCACGCAATAGCCCAGCAGGGTGGCCAGCACGCCGCGCTGGGTGTTCCAGCTGTTGCCGGCGGCATGCACCTGGTCCAGGTAGGGGCGTATTTCCTCCGGGCTGTATCCATTGGCCGTGAGGGCGGCGGTCAGTTCGGCGCAGATGCCGGATTCACGGTGGGCGAGGATGAGGCTCATGAGCCCATCCAGCGTGCCGGTCATGAGCACCAGCAGGGCGATTACCCCAAGGGCCTTGCCGGCCAGGTAGTCAAACCGAGGTACCGGTTTGCAGAGGATGGTGTAGAGGATGCGGTCCTCCGTATCGCGCGGCAGCAGCAGCGCCGTGGCCGCCACGCAGAAGATGAGCCCGAAGAGCTGCATGCAGCCCAGACTCACATCCTTGATGAATTGCAGCTGGGCCAGCCCCTGGAACTCGACGCCGATATTTTCCTGGTAGGGGATGAATTGCAGCCCCAGAAAAAGCAGAGCCACCACTGCCGGCACCAGGAAAAGCCGCATGCGGACCAGCTGCGTGAGCGTGACCCCTGCCACGGCTGCTACCCGCGCAGGCATGTGCACCAGATACTGCAGGATACAGCTCATGCCGGTGGTTGCTCCAAAGCAGCGCCTTTACTTGCGGGCTGCCTTCTCGCCGTCCTCAATAAGCTTCCAGAAGCTGCGGGAATTGCCCAGCTTCTTGTCCTCGGCATCATGCCCCATGCCGCTGCGGAAGAGGAAATCCTTCAGCGAGTCGGCATGCAGCACACGCTGCACTACTACCACACTGTCGCCGTCGGCATTCTTTTCCACGGTGAAGTAGATGCGGTAGTCGTCCTCATCGGAACGGAAACGGAAGATACGACGGCCATCGCGCTCCACCACACCGAAACGGGGGTCGGTGGGCTCTCCTTTCAGGCATCCTTCATCAACCTTGAAGGAGAAGAAGAGCTTGAGCTGCTGCATGGCGGGAATAGCAGATACCTCTGCCGCACTGATTTCGTTGAAAGCGATCTGTTGCACGCCACAAGTTTAGGTGATTAGGCATCCATTGGCAAGCAAAATATGTGCCTGCCCGGATTTTGCTAGAGTTTGCTCTAGAACGGTTAGATGAACTTAATAATCGAAGGGCTTTCCCTTGCGTGCCTGAAGGCCCTTCTTCATCTGCTTCTGCATGTACTTCCACTGGACAGTATTGCGGGCAGCTGGAGAATCGCTGTATACATAGTCGGAGTAGCGGGTACCTGAGCGCACCATGGACCAATGCTCCAAGGGAAGCTTGTGCCCTTCCGGGTATATCTTGTTCAGGCGCTCGGTGCTCTTCGGGTCAACAGACCAGCCATCAGTATCCCGTTCATCCTCCACCACGAGACGGCCAGCCAGCCACCAGGCATCCAGCATGACGACGGAAGGCCATTTGCCAGACCTGGCCTTGATGAAGACCACATGATGCTCCCCGCCCCTGCCCTGGTCGCGCAGGCAGCAGCCCAGCTCAAAATACTTAAGCGGGCGGCGGCGCAGCTCGCGGTAGAGGTCATGCTGATAATGCCAGCAGAGCCCGCGCTGGCGATAGCTGTTCCGGGTGTTTACCGCGCGGTTGTTGAGCCAGTTCACAAGGATGGGGTCATTGTACCGGGCGATGGCGGCGGAGGCCTTGTAGGAGGTATCGGCCAGCCAGGTGGCTTCCTGCGCGGCGGCACTTCTCAATGCCACCGGCTGCATCTGGAGCAATTTTTTCCGCAAGTCCTGACGCTTTTGAACCACATGAGGCAAATCTGCGTAATTCAGCCTGGGGGCGCTCTGGCAGGCCACAAAGCCCATCGATACGGCAATCAGGAAAAGTAGATGAAGATATTTCATGTCAATAATTGGTCAGGTAACCGGGGTGTTCCTTCTTCCCGGCCTCGATATTGTTGTACATGCGGCGGTATTGGGGAGACTGCCGCATCTCCGGAAGCCAATACCCCTCGTACTGCCCTTCCGGGCCACGCAGCACGCTCCAATGTTCCATGGGCCACTGGTGCCCCTCTGTGTAGTAGATGGATTGAAGACGGGCTATGGTCGGTAAATCGGCCCAACGGCTGGCACTCAGCCTGCGGGCATCATCCACCTTCAAGCGTCCGTTCCACATCCAGGCATCCAGCACCCAGGCTGCCGGCCATGCAGCATCTTTCGCTGCCAGGTACACACAGTTGTGCTCCGAGGCTTTCCCGCAGTCGCGCACACAGCAGCCTATCCGGAAATACTGCAGAGGACGCCGCCGAAGCTCCCGGTACATATCATGCTGGTAATGCCAGCAGAGCCCGCGATCCTGCAGGCGCGCATTGATAAGCGCATTCCCTGCCCAACCGGGAAAACAGGAGCCATTCAACCGGGCAATACCTGCGGCTGCCTTGTAGGCTGTGTCGGCCAGCCAGGTGGCCTCCGCCTGCGCAGCCGGCTGCAGCTGCTCTTCTGCCGGCAGCAGGGACAGCAGATTATCCTTTAACTCTGCCCGGCGGATTGTCACCATCTCGGTATACGGATATTGAATCTGCGGAGGATAGCAGGAAGCCAGCCCCAACGCAGCTAGTATGCATATAACTAACTGATGTGTACCATTTCTCATTTCCGGTAAAAAAGGTGGCGCATTCTACCCCATATTACCCGGTTCGGCAAGTATAATCATGCAGTCCCGGGTATTTTGTTCCATGTGGAACAATTGCCATGCGGCCATCATCCAATCGTGCCCCGGATGATGATGTCGCGTTCGCATTCGATGAGGGACTCCCGCTGGAAAATGAACTCCTGGGGCAGAAAGGCTCCGGGTACAAGGAAATCGGGGCCGGCACCAATCATGGGAGAAATGCTCTGCATCCATTCATTTACGAGCCCCTCCTCCAGGAACCGGCGCAACAGGCGGCCGCCGCATTCAAGCATGAGATTCACCACACCATAACGAGTATAGAGCTCGTTGAGGAGAACGCGGAAATCCTTTACGTTTTCCCACAGGAGGGTTCGCTCCTTGTGCTCATCCGTGAACAAGGTGGCCATGGGTGGCAGGGAAAGCATGTTATTGGTGAGTACCACGCGCCAGGGTTGCTGCTTGCGGGGAGACGGGGTCTGAAGCGGGGTCCGGATGGTCAATGCCGGGTTATCTGTTCGAAGGGTGTTGCCGCCGATGAGGATGGCATCGCTCTCCAACCGGAGCTGGTGCGCGTGCCGCAGGGTCTCGACCCCGCTCAGCCAGAAATTCTGCCGGCGCGTCATGCGGCCATCCAGCGTGGTGGCCACCTTGGCAGTGACCCAGGGGCGCCCGGTCTGGATAGCATGGAACCAGGAGCGCAGGAAGTGGTCACAAGCATCTTTGCACACGCCGGGGCATACTTCTATACCCTGGGCCTGCAAAAGCGCGTCTGCGCGGCCCTGGTGGCGCAAATCGGGGTCTGTGGAACCATAGACCACGCGGCCGAATTTCTCTTGAATGATAGCATCGGTACAGGCCCCGGTGCGGCCCACGCTGGAACAGGGCTCCAGCGTAACATAGATGGTGGCACCTGGTAAGAGATGACCGTTTCCACGCGCGTAGGCATCGGCTATGGCCCGTCGCTCGGCATGGGCCTCTCCTGCCACTTCGTGAAAGCCTTCGCCCAGTACCTGGCCGTTGAGCACAATCACGGCACCTACCGGCGGATTAGGGCTGGTGAGTCCTAATCCATGCCGGGCAAGTTGAAGGGCATGCTGCATCCACTGCTGATGTTCCTGTTCCTGCATGTGGGTATTGTATCAGGCAATGTTGTCCTGTCAAGTCGCGCCTCGGAGTGACTGTCTCCTTTTTCTATTGGATAGATGAATTTACAGTATATAAATATAACCATCATATTCACTCCTGTGGATAAGTGGATAAGTATAACAAGTAGTTATTATTCAATCATTAGAGCAATATCTAATCTGTTGGTAACCTTGTTGAAAACCACTACTCTCAATGTGGGTTAAAGTTATAAACAGCTAAATTAACAACTTATCCACAGTTTTATCCACAATTATTGTGGATAACTATGATAAAATATTGAAAAAGAGAGTTTTATAGATGTGAAAATGCCCCGCTCTTCACAAGTGGGGCATGTACAGAGATGGTGAGGAGAAGAGGCTTATTCCATAACCTCAGGCTGGGCAATCTGCTTCTTCTTCACGGGAGGACTGTACAGGAAACTGGCAGGCATGTCAATCACAATAGCGGAAAGAGCAGCGAGCGGATAGGCCAGAACAGCGCTGAAATCTGCGGTCATCTCCCCGATATTGGCCAGCAGGAAAGAGCCCTGCTCGGTCTGAATGAGGCGGTGGGAGGACATGTTGCGGAAGTAATCCGGGGCAGAGACAGAGAGTTTGACCTCCTTTGCATTGTCTGCCGGCAGGGCATCGACCCACTTGCGGTTGATGAAGCTGATGGCGTCAGAATGGGTGTATCTGCCATTCTGGAGGCTGGTGGCAAGCTCCGTGGGGATGGGGGAGTAGATGGGGGTCATCTCATCGCTATCGATGCTGTAGCGCTCAGGGTGGCGTTTATCTGCATGAAGCTGCTCCGGACGTACCCAGGGGGCATTGCTGCGTTCTACGGTGGTCTTGTGGCCCAGCATGTACCACTGCTTGTCCACCTTGTAGAGGGTGGGGTGCTGCAGAGGCAGCAGGATGGCTTCTGCGCTGCGGCCCATATCTGCCACAGATGTGTGGCTGCAGACACTGCAGGAGCTGGTCCCCAGGGCAAACAGTGCACCGGTGGTCATGAGGGTTAACTGTTTTTTGTTCATGATGGTATTATTTTTCGTTTAAAAATTCGTGGAAGAAAACAAAAGGAGCCATAACGGGAATGGCCAGATTGTAGAGAATGGTGCCGGGCAAGTCTATAATCACCTCATCAAGGGTGCTGAGGATCTGCATGCCGGTTGATACCTCTGTACCGCTTCCAGGTTCGGCCCAGGTTATGGCAGATCCGGCGATGTCTGCCTTGATGCTGCAAGACTGGGCTCCTGCAGGGAGCGTTTTGAGCCAGCCTGTATCGTTGCTGCGGAGCTCATCGCTCAGAACGCTGAGCTCGGCGTAGCCGTCCTCGCGTTGAAGCACGGTGGCTGTTCCTGCAGAAATCTTATGGTACACCCTGGTCTGCTCGTTCCCGATCTGAATGAATTCCGGCTCGTTGTTCTGGATTAAGAAAATGGAATCATAAATAGCAGGATAATGCATGCGCAGGCGCTGCTGCTCCATGGCAAGGTAGTAATCCCCCCCTGCCCTGTACAGCTGCATTTCGGAATTCAGCTGGTATCCAGTGTGTTCTCTTCCTGTCTCCTCAATGTTCTTATGCGTTTGCATATAAGCGCATGAAGACAGGAAAACTGCGCCTGTGAACAGGCCGGTCTTCATGAGGTGCTTTATCGTCATGACTTAAGTCTAGCATATGGATTTAGCCTTGTAAAGAAAAGGCTGAAAAATAAGGGATGTTCCACGTGGAACATCCCTGAAATAGTGATTTAAGACTGTGGTAAGCGAGGTAGAACGGGTGGCAGGAAGCGTGTCTGACGGCGATTTAATATGGTATCAAGGCGGGGTTGCCAGATGTCTGTACTATCCTTGTAGAGGGCGATTTTGGCGCGAATTGTAGCCCCCATGCAGGCACTCAATGCTCGGCTGTAACAGGTGTGTGTCACACCGCCCTGCTGTATCATATTGTCTGTTTCCTTGCAGAGTTCATCCAGGAATTTTTCGGATTTGGTGAGGGTCTGCTGGGCAATGATGGGGCGTCCGGAATCCGCCAGAGCGCGTGCCTGGATGGCCGCAACAAGGCAGTTCTGTACAAGCTCCAGAGGGGTATTCTGAGGTGCATTGCAGGCCTTGGCTGCGGCATTGATGGCAGCTCCTGTAGGTGCCACAGGCTGCATGACCAGAAGACGGAGCGGTAGTGTGCGGGCCTCCCAATGCAGAAGAATATCACCCTCGCCTGCTATAGTTCCGGGGATTTCGCGGATAAGCGCAAGACTACGCTTAAGAGCATCTGCCTTGTTACCGGCTTCCCAATAAGCGCTGGCCTCTGCAAGCTGACTGGTACGATAACCTGCAGCATGGGAGGTCTCAATGTGGCTTAAATCCGCCTTGTACAAACGAAGAGCCTCCGAGATGTGTGGAATAGCCTCGTTATGGCGTCCAGAACGGCCAAGAAGGTGCCCTAGTAGTTGGTGTGCAGCAGGTGAGCCGGGCATCAACTCTACGGCTTTCTGGGCGCATTTCAGGCCCTTTTCAGAGGGCGTGGCAGAGTGCTCATCAAGCAGAGCGCGGCAATAATGTACCAGGGGATTATCAGGGAAACGCTCTGCAAGAGCGTCTGCGCGGGTGATGATATCGCTCCCCTGCCCTGCTCTATGCAGGTTCAGCTGGATATCCCAGAGAGCTGCGGTGAGGTCTCGCCGGTATACCGAGGCGCGTTTGTGGAAGGCATCGGCAGCACCTTGTATATCGCCGGTAATATGCTGCAGAAAAGTGGAGACATACCACTCCTCCACGGGGGTGAGCATAGCGTCCTCCAGTAGCTGATTGGTTGCCTGCAGGCTGTCTTTGTATTCCTGACTGCGGCTGGAGTGAAGAAGCATGTGGCATATGCGTGCCATCACACTTTCGGGATCCAGTTTAGTGGCCTGGTTAAAGTGGTAGACTGCTTTCTCTCTGTAGTTGAAAAGGCAGGCTTGCATACCCTGATTCAGGTGCATTTTAAGTGCTTCATTCTCGCTGGTAAATGGGAGAGATATATGCGTTTTTTTTGCACTTGAAACAGGCATGTCTGATAAAGTGTTATCCTCTGCCCAGCAAGGAATTACACAAGCCAGGCAGAGGATAAGATTTAATGGTTTCATAAGGGGTGTCCTTACATGCGTTCAGGCATTGTAATACCGAAGAGTCCCATGCCCTTCCTGAGCACCTTGGCGGTCAGGTCGCAGAGGGCCAGACGCGTCTCGCGGGTAGCGCCTTCGCTCTTGAGAACCGGGCAGGCTTCGTAGAAACTATGGAAGGCCTTGGCCAGTTCATAGAGGTAGGCGGCCAGCAGGTTCGGGCGGCAATCGTCCAAGGTAGCCGGTACCACTTCACCGAAACGAACCAGCAGACGAGCCAGGTGAATTTCGGCGTTCTCACTGATAGTCAATGACTCAGGGGCTACGAACTCGCCCTCGATTTTGCGGAAAATGGAGCGTACGCGCACGTAGGAATTCTGAAGATAAGGTGCGGTGTCGCCGGTAAGGGCCAGCATCTTTTCCCAGTCGAAGATGTAATCGCTCATGCGGTTCTGGGAAAGCTCGGCGAACTTGATGGCGCCGATACCCACAGCCTGAGCCACAGCTGCTTTTTCCTCAGCCGGCATGTCGGGGCTCTTGGCCTCCACCACAGCTGTTGCACGTGTAACAGCTTCATCGATTACATCCTGAAGACTGACCGTATCACCGGAACGGGTCTTGAACGGACGGCGGTCCTTACCAAGGATGGAACCAAAGGCCACGTGACGGAAATCACCGGTAATGCCGCGCATGCGTTCGATGTCGAAAATCTGCTTGAAGTGCTTCTCCTGGGGAGCACCCACCACGTACCAGATAGCATCGGCATTGAAATTCTGAGTGCGATAATCCAGCGTGGCCAAATCGGTGGTGGCATACAGGAAACCGCCATCCGCCTTACGGATAATAGCAGGCACCGGTACCCATTCACCATCCTTCTGTACGAGGAAAGGATCGTTCTGCGGCTTGTGGAAACCATCAGAGAATACGCAGATGGCACCATCGCTTTCGCGGGCAATCCCCTGCTCTACCAGAGAATCCACCAGCGGTGCAAGTGCATCATTATAAGCACTTTCGCCTAACCAGTAGTCGAAGCTGATATCCAGCTGAGAATAAATCTTCTCCAGACCAATCTTGGTAACGGCAATGCACTTCTGCCAGATTTCCAGATTCTCAGCATCGCCACCCTGAAGCTTCACGAGCTCTTCTTTACAGAGTGGAAGAAGCGTTTCATCCTCCTTGCAGCGGGTGTTGACTTCCTTATATACATTGAGAAGTGCCTCGATGGGATCCTTTTCAAGCTCATTCTGGTCAAGAATATGCTTCCAGCCCCACAGAATCATACCAAACTGGGTGCCCCAGTCACCAATATGGTTATCGGTAATAACCTTGTGACCCAGGAAACGTGCCAGTCGACCCAGCGTATCACCGATAATCGTGGAACGAATGTGCCCCACGTGCATCGGCTTGGCTACATTCGGTGCGGAAAAGTCAATAACGATGGTCTTGGGATCCTCTACAAGTGATACGCCGAGACGCTCATCTGTCAGCATGGCAGCTGCACGCTGAGCAAAATATTCCGGTTTCACGCGGAAATTGATGAAACCAGGGCCGGCAATTTCCAGCGTGCAAATCTCAGATTCACCGAATTTTTCCACTACATCCGTGGCAAGAGCACGCGGATTCATCTTAGCCTGCTTAGCCAGCATCATGGCGGCGTTACTCTGGTAGTCACCAAATCGTAAATCCTGAGAAGGAGTTACTGCCGGTGCAAAATTTTCAGGAAGTGCATCGCCTAATACACTGCGAAGAGCACTTGCCAGCTGTTCCGAAAGTAGCTTAGGTATAGTCATAATGTTGCGCAAATTCTACACTTTTTGCCACGATTTGTCAATCTTGCACTGCCTGGATAAGGAGCATTTTTGTTCCATGTGGAACAATTTTGTTGGCAAAATTTCTTGAAAATTCGGGGTAGCTGTGGTATATACATAATCAGCTGCTGTGTTCGTGACGCGTGGTTTCACAGGCCCGGACCGTTATAGAACTACAAGGGGCAATTAAGCTTATATGGGTATTATGTTCCGTCCAATGGATACCTCAGACGACCCAGGCTCCGCACCCACCTGATTACAGGGAACGTGGCTCTTCTACCACTGACGGCATGGCGGTCAACCTTTAAAGAACAAGTCCTGATTTTTTACGGAAAATCAGGACTTGTTCTTTATTTTTGCAGCAAGGGCATAGGTGAAAGGATTCATCACACGTAGGGCCCAGGGAATTTTTTTCCAGAACGGGCCTGAGATATGTGCATCATCAATTCGTTCCTTCCAGGTTTTATCCCAAAAGTAAGCTTGTCTGGATAATTGAGCAAATCTGTCCTGGAAACTTTCCAGAAGATTTTCTAGTTCTGGGTGAAGTAATGCAAATTCTCTGATTTCGTTCAGAATAGGTTCGTGACAGGGAATACCGCGGCGATAATAGTCACGGGATGCTTTATCCTGCTTGATTAATGCTCGTATACTGTTTTCCTTATCACATGAGGAGGATATATTACCACCATGACGCCTGTAGTAGAGCAGAACAGCGTTCTCAATAATCACAAAATCACCCAGCATTAAGCTTCGAGTGGCAAACATGGTGTCATCCAGTACGTGACACTCGTGGGGCAGGGGACCGAATGTATCAAATATGCTCCGGTGCATGGTCATGATGCCTCCCCACCATTCAAGCCCACTAGGGATTCTTTTTGTCTTAAAATCATTGAAACTGAATACATTATACCGTATATCGGAATCACCTGGATTTGTAACAGGTTGATAATCAGTCTCAAAATAGGCAAATTTACCGCTTACGGCAACGGCATTGGGGTGTTCCATGATTGCCTTGGCGGAGAGTCTTACTCTGTCTGGATGAAGAATATCATCACCATCGACTCTCATGAACCAATCACCCTTAGCAAATTGAATAGCTATATTCATATTTGCTGCGACTCGGCCGTTTACTTCGGCCTTATGTGTGACAATGCGTCTGTTTCCTTTATACTGGGAAACAAGTTCCTGAATGATTTCAAAAGTAGAATCTGTTGAATGATCATCGCAGAAAATGAATTCAAGCTCTCCATCATATTCCTGAGAAAGAATTGAATCGACAGCATCTCTTATAAAGGCCTGCTGATTGTGGCTCATCACGAGAACACTGATGAAAGGTAAAGAATTCATACGTTGAGGATATTATACCATATCTCTCGGTTCGTACAAGTTATTTTCTGGAACCTACCATATCTCATCCAATATTGAGTAAAAATTCTGCCCAAATTATCTGGGTGTACTTACATATGTAAAAAGAACTTGATTATATCAAATATAAAGAATATGTAAGAAAAAAACTTTAAAAGAATGCTTGATATTAGCGTTATGAATGATTATAATAGCTCTGCAGCCATGAAATGCAAATCTCTCAGCCTTGAAGATGCCCAGTGCGCTCATTTCGCTAATGAGTTGACTGCTGAGAGTAGAATGCATGGAAGCGCTGCTACATATAGCCAGAAATCTCGCGTGTTTATAGGTTCTTCCTCTGATGATGGGAATCGTGATGAATTTGCTTATTGTTCCACATGGAACAATAGGAAGTTTGTAGATGGTGCAGGGCAGGATGTTGCTCTTTCATCAATTGAATCTCAAGTTAACAGCGTGTCGGATGAAGTATTCGATGAAATGCGGCGGAAAGATGCATTTGCTTTTACGAATTGCTGTGATGATGCTCAGAAGGCATCCTCATTGGTATCTGAGAAGTTTCCTTATCTGAAAGAAAGTTTACAAGTTGTTTCAAACAAGAAGAATTTCAGAGTTCAATTCAAAATAAGGAACTATCTTGAGTTTTTCTCTGCTTTTTTTTCTTCGAAGCGTGTGATATGTCACGTTCATGGATTTATTAGGCATGTTTGCACTGTCTTGTGTCAATTTGTAGCTACTATATGTGAAAATGCCTCCGTTAGTCGTAATTTTTTACTACAAAAGGACTGATTTCTCCTATCTCCCACGATAAATGTTCCACATGGAACATATAAGAAATAAATTTTTACCGAACATGACCACTCTTTCCCAGTTCGATGTTCCACATGGAACAAAATCCCTGTTTATACTTGGTTCTACGGGAAGTGGGAAGAGCGCAGTAGCGGTTGAGCTTGCTGAGATTCTCGGGAATGCTGAAATTATCAGCACGGATGCCTATCAGGTTTACAAGAGGATGCCTATTATCACCGCTGCTCCTACCCAGGAGGAAATGTTGCGTGTGAAACACCATTTGGTAGGTTTTATGGAGCCTACAGAGAACAATGATGCGGCTGAGCATGCGCGTCGCGCTGAGCAAATTTCTACGAAACTCCAAACGGGTGGCATGCTACCCATACACACAGGAGGCTCAGGGCTTTACGTTAAGTTTATATCCCACGGAATTTCCCCTGCGCCACCTTCTGATGTAGCGTTGAGGGAGGAGTTGAATGCCTTAACTCTGGAAGAAGCTGTGGCACGGCTGCGTGAAGCTGACCCGGAGGGGGCTGCGGCGACTGATTTATGCAACCAGCGCTATGTGGTACGCAATCTGGAAATCGTGCTGCTGGGTGGCAAACCGCTTTCTTACTGGCGGAATAACTGGCAGGAGCCTCGTGGAGCGGGATTCTGGATAGTGCGCGACACTGCCGAGCTGGATGCCCGCATAGCGCGCCGCGCAGAGCAGATGCTCCGGGATGGTGCGATAGACGAGGTTGCCGCATTGCAGGGTCTCACGCTCTCTACAACGGCCTCCAAGACGCTTGGCTTGTCACAGGTGCAGGATTATCTGAAAGGCCGCTGTACGCGCTCTGAGCTCGTTTCTGCCATATCTCTGGCCACGCGTCAGTATGCCAAGCGGCAGCGCACGTGGTTACGGCGTGAGAAATGGCTTACGCCCATTCCTGCAGGGGCAGGGGATACTCCGCGTCAACTTGCGGAAAAGATAGCGGCATCACTCCGCTGAGGGGATTATTTCAAAAAGCCCGGTGTGTTCCGTGAACAGCACTTTGGAAGCCAGCTCGCGGATATTGGCCTCAGAGAAGGGGCCATCATAACCCGGTGTTGTCACGCAAGGGACGCAATCGCGGTTGGTATCATTTTTCACCAGGGTAGGAAGGTGGGCAGCGGAGTTATCAGCTTCCCACATACCAGTAAGACATCCCACCACCACAATTTCAGCAAAACTCTCGCAGCGGTTAATCAGATAGGTGATGCACTCCGGGGAGTAGAACTCGGTCAGGTTCATCTCATCCTGCTCCACAGCCTGCATCAGTTCCATCTTCACGTTGTCCAGCTCGTAGCTGGTGGCAGGGCTCATCTCAATCTGGATATTCCAGTAAGCCGTATCGCGGCGGTGCAGCAGGCTTTCCAGGAAACCACCCTTGCGTTTGCTTTTCACCTCGAGAACGCGGCAGAAGGTGCCGTCCATGTAGCAATTGGAACCCACCCACACATCGCGCTTCTGCAGCACGTCAAGACCAGGTTGCCCCAGCTGCCACGGTGCTGTGATCAGCTCGGGGCAGGCATCTTTACCGTTCTTGATGAGAATGAGGGGGAATCGCATGAGGTGCGGTATTCTGCCTGAAAGGTAAAGTATAGTCAACGAAAATATTTGTTCACTTTGTCAGCTGTTAATTAAATCTGAACAATTCGGGCAGGCGGGGTGTGCCCTTGAACTGGTTTGCGCGTGCATCGCCGGGCTGGTGCAGCTGGCCGTGCCACTCGTTGCGTGTATTTCGTGCTCTGGCCTCCTGCTGCCACGAGAAGCTCTTCAGGGCCCCTGCCAGCTGCCCGTAGGCAGCAGATGCCGAAAGCAGCAGGAAAAGCGCCAGAAGAGCCTTTCTGGGCCCTGTCGTGTGGCACCAGGCGGCCGCATACAGCCAGGCAAGGCAGAACCACATCACCGCAGCACCCTTGTAGATGAATTCATTGTTCCACAGGCCCACCCAGAGCAGGGGCATGAGGCCGGCCAGCAGTATAGCTGCGGCAAACCAGCTGGTGCGCCACCAGCGGCGCAGCAGCAGCAGGGCAGGGCCCGCCACCACCAGCGTCTGCAGCAGATATCGCCCCCACAGCTGGGCAGAGCTTAAATCGGCCAGCGAGCAATCCCCTGTCGGCCGCATGAACGCCACCTGACCACCCACCCCACCGGCCAGAAACAGCAGGGGCAGGGCGGCATACGGCAGCACCGCCAGCGTGGGCACATTCAGCAGCGTCCGCCCCCCGCGCAGCAGCAGCAGGGGCAGCAGCGCCACCGCCGCCAGCGGAGAGCAGGCCAGCACCAGAGCCCCCGCCACCAGTCCGTAGCGCCCAGGCAGGAGCCGCCCGGCCAGCATACCCAGCAGCACCAGCGGCGCCAGATAATGGTTAAACGTATTGCGCAGCTGCACGCAGGATGCCGTGAAATGCAAATCGAAGAACAGCACCCAATCCTGGAACACATCCCACGCGGACCCGGCCACCAGCTTGTAGTACACGCGGTTCACCCAGTCCGTCATCTCCCCCAGCAGCAGCAGAATCACCAGAAACACCAGCGCGCGCCGTGTTCCCCTGCCGGCCGCCACAGCCAGCAGCGCCAGCCACACACCCAGCAGCGTCCACAGCAGCAGGGCCGCCTCCGCAGGCGCACCCAGCTTTGCTGCCAGAGCAGGGGGCAGCCAGAAAGCCAGATAATAAATGAACGGCTCACCCTCCACCGTCAGCGGCCAGGAATCGCGCACCAGCGCGGCATACACAGCATTGCGCACCGTCGCATCGCCGCTTTGCTCCACCAGGCCCCAGGGCCCCGTGGTCAGCACCCACGCAGCCCCCAGCAGCAGGATAAGCCCCAGGCGCAGCGCCCCTGCCGCATTCCACTGCAGGGGCCTTGCCGGGCATTGTGCCGCCACCCACAGCACCGCCCCCGCCAGCGCCAGCCCCACCGGCCAGGCCACACAGGGCTGCACCCACCCCGCCAGGAATAACAGGCAGGGCAATAGCAGGTACAGCAGGCAGGCGGATGAAAGGGTGCGAGAGAACATTGACTAATGACTATTGGCAATTGGAAAAATCAGGCGGGCGTCCCGCCCGCGGAATTCAAACATTCAACATTAAACATCTAACATTAAAAAAAGCGCGCCCCCTGTTTTTGGTCAGGGGGCGCGGAAATGAATCAGACGCTTCAGTTCTGGTATTCGGCAGCAGCCTCAGCGTGGTATTCCTGCAGCGTGCGCACCGTAGTCTCCTTGTTCTTGGCGTGCAGCATAGCGGCGGCGCAGGCGCGGGCGCTGGAAAGATCCGTAGCGTAGGAGATATTGCTGCTCACCGCAGCGGCGCGGATGCTCACCTCGTCCTCGCGGGCATCGTGAGACCCGGGCGTGTTAATCACGAACACGATATCGCCGTTCTTGATGCGGTCCACAATATCCGGGCGGCGGCGCTCATGCACCTTGTAGGCGCGTTCGCACTCAATGCCGTTCTGCAGCAGGTGAATCATCGTGCCCTTCGTGGCGCAGATGTCGAACCCGGCCTTAGCGATGGTGCGGGCAATATCCGTCACGATGTGCTTGTCGCGGTCGTTCACCGAGATGAACACCAGACCCTCCTTGGGCAGGGCGTTGAAGGCAGAAATCTGGCTCTTCAGGTAGGCTACCTCGGGGTCGGTGTCAATGCCCATCACCTCACCGGTGGAGTGCATTTCCGGACCCAGCACCACGTCGATGCCCGGGAAGCGGTTCCAGGGGAACACAGCCTCCTTCACGGTGTAGTAGGGCGGCACCACTTCCTTGGTGAAGCCCAGGTCCTTGAGCTTGCAGCCGCTCATCACCTTGGCAGCCAGCTTAGCCAGCGGCACACCGATGGACTTGGAAACGAAGGGAACGGTACGGGAAGCGCGCGGGTTCACTTCAATCACATACAGCTGCTCATCTTTGATGGCGAACTGGCAATTCATGAGACCCTTCACATTCAGCTTGGCGGCCAGCTCCTTGGCGGCGCGCATCATCTCCTTGTGCATACCCACGGAAACGCGGTTCGGCGGAATCATGCAGGCAGAGTCACCGGAGTGAATACCAGCCGGCTCCACGTGCTGCATGATAGCACCCACCACGCTCGTCTCGCCGTCGGCAATCACGTCCACGTCAATCTCCATGGCGTGCTCCAGGAAGCGGTCCACCAGCACGGGACGCTCGGGAGAGGCATCCACAGCTTCGCGCATGTAGGTGCGCAGCTCCTGCTCATCGTACACAATCATCATGGCGCGGCCACCCAGCACGAAGGAGGGGCGCACCAGCACCGGGTAACCGATGCGGCTGGCCACAGCCACAGCCTCGTCCTCATTGGTAGCGGTGCCTGCCTCAGCCTGCTTCAGGCCGATTTCATCCAGCAGGGCAGAGAAGTACTTGCGGTCCTCAGCCAGCTCGATGCTGCGGGGGCTGGTGCCGATAATGGGCACACCGCGCTCCTGCAGGGCAGCAGCCAGGTTCAGCGGGGTCTGGCCGCCGAACTGCACAATCACGCCATCCGGTTTCTCCTGGTCGCAGATGTTCAGCACATCCTCCAGGGTCAGCGGCTCGAAGTAGAGCTTGTCAGAGGTATCGAAGTCGGTGGAAACGGTCTCCGGGTTGGAGTTCACCATGATGGTCTCGTAGCCCAGCTCCTTCAGTGCGAAGGAAGCGTGAGAGCAGCAGTAGTCGAACTCAATACCCTGGCCGATGCGGTTCGGACCACCGCCCAGAATCATAATCTTCTTCTTATCCGTCTTGCGGGCCTCGTTCTCCTCACCATAGGAGGAATAGAAATACGGCGTAATAGCCTCGAACTCAGCAGAGCAGCTGTCCACCAGGCGGTAGCAGGGCACCACACCCTGAGCCTTGCGGGCGGCGCGCACCTCGTCCTCGCTGCAGCCGCGGGCCAGTGCAATCTGGCGGTCGGAGAAGCCCATCTTCTTGGCTTCCAGCAAGGGGAGCTCCTTGAGCTTCATGCCGGCCTCAGCCAGCTGCTTGAGCTGGTCCAGGAACCAGGGGTCGATATCGGTCAGGTCCTGAATCTCCTCCAGCGTCCAGCCGTTCACATAGGCGGTCTGAATCCAGAAAATACGCTCAGCATTCGGCACAGCCAGCTTGGCGGCAATCTCATCGCGGGTCGGGTTCTTCGGGTCCTTCAGGTCAAAGCCGAAGCCCCAGCGCCCGGTTTCCAGAGAGCGCAGAGCCTTCTGCAGAGATTCCTTGAAGGTGCGGCCGATGCTCATCACCTCACCCACGCTCTTCATGGCGGTGGTCAGGCGCTCATCTGCCTTCTTGAACTTCTCGAAGGTGAAGCGCGGCACCTTCACCACCACGTAGTCAATGGTGGGTTCGAAGGAGGCAGGGGTCACCTTGGTGATATCGTTGCGCAGCTCATCCAGCGTGTAGCCGATGGCGAGCTTGGCGGCAAACTTGGCAATGGGGAAGCCGGTAGCCTTGGAAGCCAGGGCAGAGGAACGGCTCACGCGCGGGTTCATCTCAATCACCACCAGGCGACCGGTGCGCGGGCACATGGCGAACTGAATGTTACTACCGCCGCTCTTCACACCGATTTCGCGGATGATGGCGAAGGAAGCCTCGCGCAGCACAGCGTACTCGCGAGCAGTCAGGGTCATAGCGGGAGCCACGGTGATGGAGTCACCAGTGTGCACACCCATGGGGTCAAGGTTTTCAATGGAGCAGATAGTGATGCAGTTGTCGGCGCAGTCGCGCATCACCTCCATCTCGATTTCCTTCCAACCCAGCAGGGACTCTTCGATGAGCACCTCGTGCACCGGGGAAAGGTCAAGACCACGCTGTACGATTTCCTCGTACTCGGCCTTGTTGTAAGCAATACCACCACCAGTACCACCCAGGGTGAAAGCGGGGCGGATAATCATGGGGTAATTACCAATCACATTCTTGGCAATGTCCC
>JBGUSR010000034.1:0-197114 GCA_045132635.1 Akkermansia sp. | reverse complement strand
CGCCAGCTCTGCAAACCCGATTCCGTCTACTGGTGCGACGGTTCCGAGGAAGAGAACACCAAGCTTTGCGACATGCTCGTGGAGAAGGGCACCTACATCCGCCTGAATCCCGAGAAGCGCCCCGGCTGCTTCCTGGCTCGTTCTACTCCTTCTGACGTTGCTCGCGTAGAGGAACGCACATTCATCTGCTCCGAGAAGGAAGAGGACGCCGGTCCTACCAACAACTGGAAGTCCCCGGCTGAGATGCGTGCCATCCTCAACCCCTATCTCGATGGTTCCATGAAGGGCCGTACCATGTACGTGATTCCTTTCTGCATGGGCCCGCTTGATTCTCCCCTTGCCAAGATCGGCATCGAAATCACCGACTCCGCTTACGTGGTCACCAACATGCGCATCATGACCATCATGGGCGAGAAGGTGCTGAAGCGTCTTGAGGACGAAGTGAACGGCGGTGGCAATCCCAAGCGTGACGGCTACGGCGACTTCGTGCCCTGCCTCCACACCGTGGGTGCTCCCCTTGAGCCCGGTCAGGAAGACGTGACCTGGCCCTGCAACAACGAAGAGAAGTACATCTGCCACTTCCCCGAGACCGGCGAGATCATCTCCTACGGTTCCGGTTACGGTGGTAACGCTCTGCTCGGCAAGAAGTGCCTTGCTCTGCGTATCGCTACCGGCATCGCCCGCAAGAACGGCTGGATGGCTGAGCACATGCTCATCCTCGGCATCACCGATCCCCAGGGCCGCAAGTCCTATGTGACCGGCGCATTCCCCTCCGCCTGCGGTAAGACCAACCTGGCCATGGTTGTGCCCCCGCCCGCACTGGCTGCCAAGGGCTGGAAGACCAGCATCATCGGCGACGACATCGCCTGGATCTGGCCCCACGAGGACGGCACCTTCCACGCCATCAACCCCGAGAACGGTTACTTCGGTGTGGCTCCCGGTACCTCCTACAAGTCCAACCCCATCGCCATGGACACCATCAAGGAGAACATCATCTTCACCAACGTGGGTCTGACCGACGACGGTGACGTATGGTGGGAAGGTATGGACGGCGAGGCTCCCGCTCACGCCATTGACTGGCAGGGCAACGACTGGACGCCCGATTGCGGCCGCAAGTGCGCTCACCCGAACAGCCGCTTCACCGCTCCCGCTTCCCAGTGCCCCACGCTCGACCCCGAGTACTACAACCCCGAGGGTGTGTCCATCAGCGCATTCCTCTTCGGTGGCCGCCGCGCTACCACCATGCCGCTCGTATTCCAGTCCAAGGATTGGAACCACGGCGTGTACGTGGGTGCTACCATGGGCTCTGAGATGACCGCCGCTGCCTTCGGCCAGATCGGCCAGGTGCGTCGCGACCCGATGGCCATGAAGCCCTTCATTGGTTACAATGTGGGTGACTACTGGCAGCACTGGCTGGATATGGGCACCAAGACCTGCGCTTGCAAGCTGCCCAAGATCTTCAACGTGAACTGGTTCCGCAAGGATGCCGAGGGCAACTTCGTATGGCCCGGCTTCGGCGATAACATGCGCGTGCTCGACTGGGTGCTCCGTCGCTGCCGCGGTGAGGTGGACGGCGTAGAGACCGCTCTGGGTATCTCCCCCGCCTACTCCGAGCTCGACACCGAGGGTCTCAAGGACTACGACGAGGCTGCTTTCAACACCAACATGACCATCTCCGCTTCCGAGTGGAAGGCTGAGCTCGAGTCTCAGACTGAGCTGTTTGCCATGGTTGGTGACAAGCTTCCCGCCGAGCTCGAGGCTCAGCGCCAGGCTATGCTCGCTAAGTTTAACTAAAGCGACCAGCTGCTGAAAAGCAACTCTTTTCCGCCGCTCTTCCTTAACGGGAGGAGCGGCGGAAATCTTTTAAAATCTCGCACACTCTTTTTGTGTAGTTGTCTCCGTTTCGCGGAAATTCTTTCAGCCCTTCAGGGCTGAATCCGGTTCCAGGAATATTCCGAGGCTGTGCTGCGCGCGAACTTAATACATATACATAAAATCATGATGCACTAACCTCTGATTGCCTGTAAAATCGGAGTGGCGATTTGCTTTGTTAGCGCGTTCGTTTCCGCCTTCACCTGCGCCGAGACTAGTACCCTTTGCTTGCCATATTTGTCATGAGCAGGTTATTGAGATACCCTGATTGCATATTACTACTGAAATGATAGATAAAAGATTTCATATAAGGAATAATTAAGTAATGGCAAAAAACGCTTGCCTAATACATCTTTTTGTGTATACTTAATGTGCATTACTCTCTAACAGTTGCGTAAAATGTAATCCTCTATGAATCAGGTTGGGCAAAAGACTGAGCAGATGTTTTATCATGCAGCGAATTCCTTTACCGGTTGGCTTCGTTACTTTGCTGCAGCTGTCAGTGTGTGTGGTGGCAGTGTTCTGGCACAGGAACAGGTGCTTCTTAATTACTGGAGTGTTCTGCCTCAGGAAGAAGCTGCTGCCAATGCTCCGCATGCTATTCGAGATATTGGAGAAAAGGGTGAGGCGTTTGAGGAGGTTCCCCCTAACCCGGCAGATATACGAAACCATCCCGCCATTAAGGAGGCGTGCGTGGCTCGCCTTCGCTCTTTGCATTGTGAGGCTCAGCGGCTTGCGGAGGAATATGTTTCTGCTGGCATGATACCGGCAGTAGCTTATGAAAAAGCATGGTCGAAAGCGTGTAATGTGTTTAATATAAACGTGTTATCGGGGGGGGGTACGTAGTGAATTAGCCGAGTTGGTTGCTCGGCTGGAGGCAGAGGACTCTCGCTTTGAACTGAGCGCGGAAGAAACTCAGTGGCTTCTCTCGGCGTTGTTGGAGAATAATGATTGTCTGGAGGGCGATGCTTCCAGCAAGCTACTGATTAATCTTGCCCAGCAGCTCCGCTCCCAGGGGTATGGAAGGCAGGGGGCATCCAATGTATTTCAGGATGCTCTGATGCAGAACTTTGCCGATTCTCTTCGCTATAGTCAGGATAGCATGTCTGCCTATCGTGAGGCTCTTTTCAAGATGAACCGCGGTAACATCGTGTATCATCCTCTGGTTGGCTATCTGGCACCCTGGGGTATGGGCGTGCATTCCCGCAATCAATATCGCCAGGCTCCGAAGCAGTATGCCTCCACTATCGGCTCTGCTGATTCCTCTGCTGTTCCTGAGCCCGTTCTCCAGCCTCTGAATGTTGCCACTACTACTCAGACATCTACTCTGGCTCCTGCCACTACTCTGACTCCTGATTTTACTGCTGGCATGGATAAGGAGGCGGGGCGTGTTGAAAATTTCCTTGCCTCATCTCCCGAGCTGAAGGATGATGAAGAGGAGAAAGACGAGCCGAAGGACAACGAACTCCTGACTGATGAGCAGGAGGCCATGGGGGCTGCTGCACCTGTGAATTACGCCCAGCCTATGCGACTTTTCGCCATGCGCTCTGCAGCCCCGGTAACTCTTGCCGCCGCCGCTGCTCCGGTACTTACCTGGACCGGCTCCGGCTCCACCACCTGGGTTGCGGGGAATTCTGTTACCCCATGGACTATGAATGGTTCTGCCACCAGTTTCCAGAATGGGTATAATGTGCTTTTCAATGGAAATGGTGGGAGAGACGTGACTATTTCCGGTATCGTAGCCCCAGGCCTGATTACGGTGAACGCTGATTCTTCCGGTTCTTCCGGTGGCATCGTGGAAGAACACGGCATATATAATATTATTAATTCGTGGGCCAATGATGCCAATGCTGTCATCAGATATGGATATTCCTTTACTGGCAGCGGTTGCATTGCTGATGTTTCTGCGAATTCTCCCACCAGCATTATTAATGAGGGTGGTTCTATTCTGGTTTTGAATACGTCCAATACGTTCAGTGGCGGTGTTACTGTACAAAATGGTGCCCTTTATCTTGGCTGTGCGAATGCTGCGGGTACCGGAGTAATTACTCTGAATAACAATGCCACGTGGACGCAGCTTCTGAATAGCGGTACTTCATCGAGCGAGTTCAAATCGATTAATCGCACAGGTACAGAGTTAATCGTTAATTATAATTCAGCTGCATCAGATTATCGAACCCCGCATGTCAATAATCCTCTGAATTTGCAAGGTTCGTCAGGGGGGACGGTGCGCGTTTCTTTCGGCTATGCTTCGTATGGCGAGACAAAGTTGCCCAATGAGTGGCGCAATGTGACTCTGGCCGGTGGTGTTTATGGCACCGGAAATCTGGAGTTGTATGGGTATAGCTATGCAACTGACCTTAATCATAATTATGTTTCATCGTTCACCATTAATAAGAGTGCATTGGGTGTAGGCGGTGATTCTGCCTTGTCTGCTTTCAGTGGTACTGTTACTCTTCATAACCAATTTAATCATTCAGCGGTAGCAGACCGTAACTTCGTTGATTATCGATTGCTTCCCGGTGCTGTACAGCTGGTACTGAGCGATGATGTGTTTGCTAATGCTGTGGTGAATCTTACGCGAGAGTTAGATCCAGTAAAAGATAAGAAAGTTGGCAAGAATGATAATTTTTTTGGGAAACTTGGTGAAAACGGAAAAGCGGTGACCTCTGACAACATCCTCGTATTGCAAGGTGACGTTGCGCTCAGGGGACTTAAGGCTGATTTCCACGAGGGAGATGATGCGTGGAGACATAAGCCTGGTACTTTTGTTCAGTATACCTGGCTTGATTCGACAAATCAGGATTCTGAGCGTTGGCGTGTGCGTGTAGTAACCAGTGGGCAGACAACGCTCACTCTGAGTGATAATACTGATGGCGCTAAACATGTTTATTCCGGCAGCATGGGCTTTGCACAGTCCTATGTCAATGATGGTCAAGGCTACATATGTGAATTCAGTGGTGATTCTGACACCGATGCCAGTTTTTCTGTTGGTGGTGGTTCTTTAGGTACCGAAACTCTCAGCCTTACGAAATCGGGTCAGGCCACGCAGTATATACATTCAGCTAAGTTGGATTCCTTGTCTCTGCAGCAGGGAACATTAGGATTTAATAATTTGTCTCTTTCCGGCTACCTGAACCTTACTTCTGGTTCTCGTCTGGAGCTTGGAGTGACATCGGCAGCTGGATGGAACAACATTGCAAATATGACGAGCAGTTCCCTCACTATTCAGTCGGGGAAGGAGCTTCTCGTTATTGCAGCTAATGGTGGGGATGAAACTGTCTCTGTTGCCGGTTCTCTTACCATGGCCACTGGTAGTGATATTATGTTCTCTGTCTTGCGACCGGAACTTGGCTCAACCGCTAGCGAATCGCTTTTGCAGATTACCGGCAGCCTGACCCTGGGAGCCGATGTCCCTATCAATGTGAATTTTACCAGTGTGGAGTTTGCCAAGAATTCTGCAGGAAAAACATATTATCTTATCTCGGCTGATAAAGGAATCACGATAAATGGAAAGGATGCATCTAACTTCCAGACTAGATATATTCCGCTGGGAAATGGTTATTATGGTATTCTGAATACGAAGAACTCCTCTTCCGTGGATTATCTCGTCATGACGGTGAGTGGAGACCCGCGTCGCACATGGTCTGGCAATGTGGGTGACAAGGCTACCAGTAAGGGAATCTGGACTGCTGCAACAACAGATGCCATTGACTACACGTGGAAAGAAAATCATAATTTCTTGAATGGTGAGGTTGTATTGTTCGGCAACCTTTACCAGCCAACTGCCTGGAGTGAAGGCGAGTGGGGGGCTTCCAGTATTAATACAACCATCGTGGGGGATAAATCGCATCCTGGTACGACCGGAAAGGTCGCTATCGACGGCATTGAGTATTCCGATTTTCAGCTGGTAGAAATCATAGGCGAGGTAAGACCCGTTTCTGTTGCCATTAATGCCGATTATCTGCGGCACGATGTGGAGCTGGATGATGGCACCAATTACTATTTCTATGGCTCCTCCGGCAGTATTGGGGATGCTGAAAACGGTGAAATCAAATTGCCTGACTTTGTTCAGGAGAGTGAAAAGTGGCAGACCTATCTGCGTAAGGGCGGGACAGGTACGGCTGTCATTGCTACGGCTAATACTTTCAGCGGAGGAACGTCGATTGAGGGCGGGCGTATTGTGATGCAGAATGCAGCCGCGCTTGGTACGGGTGGTATCAGTATTCAGAATGGAGCAATTCTGCAGGGTGATTTTGCAGATAATCGTAGCAGTGGCTCATGGAGTACTTCATATCAGGGCGAGCAGATGGTTACCACGACCATTTCCAACCCTTTGTATGTCTCTATCTATATCACCGAGGATGGTACGATTTCCTCTACCAATGTGGATGGTTTCCTGATGGGAGCCCATGATAAGAAGCTTGTGCTTTCCTCATTGAGTGGTGGCGCTGAAACGGTGTTGACGCTGATGGGTAACTCTGCAGATTCCCGTACAACGGACAAGTACACCTACTCTATATTCAAGGTGCTGGATCCCGGTTCTTTCTACGGAACGGTGAAGATGGACGGTAACCTGCGTGGCCAGACCGGAGACGGAGGTAAGGTTCAGATGGAGATTATGACCACTGAGAAAGCCGCGGAGGATGGCAACTGGCTCAACACAAAGATTGATTTGAGCGTAGACAACGGGACAGAACGAACCGTCCTGGCGCTGGACGCCTTGGGCTTCTCCAGTGCAGCGGGACAGCAAACGGCTTTGGTTGATTCTCTTCACGGCTCATCGAAGACTTCAGGTCGCATGAATTCTTCTACCCTGAGCATGAGTGAGGAAAAGCAGATAACGCTTCAGCTCATGGGCTTCACTTCCGGCTCATATCAGGGGGTACTTGGTTTCGGTGATTTCCAGAAGACGGTTGATTACAGTGGAGCTGTTTCTGATATAGGCTTGGTACAACACCACTTTGGTCGTGCAGGTTCCGCCGGAGCTCTCAGTGTGCTGAAATCCGGCGCATCCACGCAGTCTGTCAACAGTGCATGGCTGGACAAACTGATAGTTGCAGATGGCCGATTTATTGTGGATGAAGCCCTTGTGGTGAACAGTCTTCAGGTTGAACATGGTAAACACCTTTCCATTGGTCAGTCTGCTGGTGGCAGTAGCTATGCCGTCTCCGTGGGGAGCGGCGGTATACTGGCCGTCGATAATGACAGGGCTGCTGATGCTTTTGCAAATATCGGTGGTGGTATTGCCGCTTATACAGTGCAGGTGCCTGATGGAAACGCTGGCAATACAAAGGACGTGGCTGTTGCCCCTTCCTTATTTGTGCTTTTTGACAATGGTGCTACCATTACCGGCTTTGGTGATTGGTATACTGATGGCCCAAAAGGAACAGCGTCCGTATCTGTTGATGGTAAAAATACATCGATTGAGTATACCGTGGGAATTGACATCGCCACCGGTGCCACGGTGACCTTCAACACGCATAACTATACGCCGGATGAATATATCACTGCATCCAATGATAAGTTGTTTGGCCGTTATAACAGTAGTCACGCTATCCAACTGTTGTGTGCCATGAAGGGCTCCAGTGTGAACCTTATCTTCAACAACGAGCTCATCAGCGCCGCGGCGCTGGCAGACGGCACTGCCACGAAGCGAGCCGATGGTCTGGGGTATGATGGTGTAACTGGTACACAGATGGGCTATGTGGCCATTCGTGATATCCACCAGTTTACCGGTGATATCACAGTGGAGGGTATGACTACGCTGCAGGTGACCAATACAAACAGTTCTGCAGCATCTGGCACGGCCAATATAGATATCACGGTGCAGGGGGCGAATGCAGCCTTGCAGTTTACTGATACGGTGGCGGATCAGTACATCAATAACCTGGTTCTGAAAGATGGCGGACATGTGTTGATTGGCGGCGTGCTGAAGAAGACCACCAGCGCTGAAGAAAAGACCCTGGATATGAGCAGCGTGGAAACAGCAGTGACACACCGCGGCGCTGAAACGGCCAGCATCACGAACCTGAATATGAAAGATTCCGGTACGCAGGTGGAGCTGGGCGGAACAGCAGCTGAGACATCTGTTGTCACCAATGCCGCTGTTTCTACCACGGGGACGGCAACTAACCTGAAGATTCACCAGACAGAGCTGCACAACAGCGTGGTGCTGCTGCACAGTGCCTGTTCTCTGGATTTGACAGAAGCCGTGCTGGTTGATAAGAATTCTGCGGTGCAGGGTGCTACTTCATCAGGAGATATAAAATTGCCCTCTGTAGCAGCTGTAGCGGCGCAGGGGCTTGGTGAGATGCCGACAACGATTAAGGCCGGCGAGACTGTGACCGTAGGTGCGAATACAACGGTGGAGTTGACGACCACCGGCGGAACGGTTTATACCAGTTCTGATGGCTCAAAAATTTTGCATGTGTATGCTGATCAGTTCCAGAATGTGAATGTGACGGGCACAGGTCTTACACTGATTCTGGCAGACGATCTGTGGGCTAAGGCATATTCCATGGGTATGGAGTTTGTGGCTATTCAAGTGGGCGGTACAACCGGCCGGTTCCTTTTCGAAGACGCGAATAATTTTGGCAACGCCCCCATAGGTGATAAAGCCAGCTTTACACTAACCGATTCTCGCGGCCGCAACCTGAATGGTGACTGGGTAACCTCCACGTTCGTAACAGGTAACGTTGGGACTCTGGTGTCTGGTAATCTTCTCTGGGTTCGCACTCCGGAGCCGACGACGACCACCTTGAGTCTGCTTGCTCTGACTGGCCTCGCCATGCGTCGCAGACGCAAATAAACATTGAGAGCTGCATAATTTTATGATAAGCTGAGGGTTGGAAGATGAGGAGAAATCGCATTAAATCAGGATTGTTTTGCATTGTCGGTATGCTGCTGGCCGCGTGCTGCAGCGTGCCCTCGGAGGAGCCTGCAGAACTTCTGCCTGCACCGGCGGAGTTGCAGCAGAGGCTTATCCAGCAACACGGAGCAACCATAACACGCACCCAGGCCGATTTCCCGAAGGCATTAAAGGGCGGGCCTGGCTTCACCAAGGAGACGGCATGGAAGATTCTCATCAAGGACCGTGCGGCTGTTTCCTTCGAATACCTCGTGCTGGGGCGCCTCGGGCTTGGTGAGCGGCAGATGCAGGCTCTTGTCGAGGAGAATGGACGCTATTATGATATGCACATTATCGATGTGGAGCATGATGGCAAGCACTACTCTGTGGAGCAGTGGTTTGATATCACGCCTTATTTCACGGGCAGGTAATATCATCAGCATACGCTGAGGTACGCGGCGCTGCGCCTGGTATCCGGGTGCGGTGGCTGTGGGCGTATTTGTGCGGCAGGTATGCTTTTTTTCTCGTATTCTGCCGGAGATTATGGTAGAGAGTAGCCTATGAAACGTGTGTTATTCAGCATGCTGGCAATGGCGACGCTCAGCGCAGACGCCGGAGTGGAAGCCATGAAGAATCTGCAGAAGCCGCAGTCGGGTAGTCCGGCGGTGCTTTCTTTCGGCGGTGAAGGGGGCCGCGAGTTCATGCTGGATGGCAGACCTTTCCAGATTCGTTCCGGTGAGATTCATCCGCAGCGCGTGCCGCGCGAGCACTGGCAGCACCGAATCCGCGCCGCCAAGGCCATGGGGCTGAATACCATTGCGTTCTATGTGTTCTGGAATGCGCTGGAGCAGGAGGACGGCAGCTGGGATTTTTCCGGTCGCAATGATATTGCCGCCTTTATCGACCTTTGCCAGCAGGAGGGAATGTGGGTGCTTTTCCGACCCGGCCCTTATGTGTGCGGCGAGTGGGATTTGGGCGGCCTGCCTACCTATCTTATTAAGGATGACGTCACCCCGCTGCGATACACGGGCAATAAGCAGTTCATGAAAGCCCAGACCCGTTATCTGGAGAAAATGGCTGCAATTGCAGTGCCCCGGCTCAGTAAAAATGGTGGCCCCATTCTCATGGTGCAGCTGGAAAACGAGTACGGCAGTTACAAGAGTGAGCACGATGAGCTGGCCTATATCGAATGGCTCAGGAAATTCTGGACAAAGAAAGGAGCCGGGCCCTTTTACCTTTCAGAAGGCAGCGCTCCGCACCACTTGCGCTTTGTGCCGCAGGGAGTGGCTGTGGGGCTGGATCCTGCCGATAATGCCTGGCAGATGCAGAACGCACTGCGCATTGCGCCCGGTGTGCCGGTATTCAGCAGTGAAACGTACCCAGGCTGGTTGCGCCACTGGGGTGAGGGTAACTGGACTCCCACCCGCAACACGCTGAACTCCGTGCGCTGGTATATGAAGGATGGTGTGTCCTTCAATATCTTTGTGCTGCATGGCGGCACCAATTTCGGCCTTACGGCTGGTGCCAATACAAACCCGGATGGCAGTAAATTCGAGCCTGATCTCACCAGCTATGACTATGGGTCTCCGATTGGTGAGAACGGCAATCTTACGAAGGAGTATTTTGAATATCGCGATATTATCAAATCTGCGCTGCCTGCCGGGGCAGATGTATCTGAACCGGTGCAGCCGGAGTCTATGGAAATTCCGGAATTCCGCCCTGAGCTGGTATGCAATTTCCACGACTTGCGAGGTAAGCGACTGAAGAAGCATTTTAATACACCACCCACGCTGGAGAGCCTGGGGCAGAACCAGGGTATTGGTATCTATACAACGCGCATTCCTTCCGGCCCGGCTGCTACGCTGCAATGCCAGGCTCATGACTTTGCCCAGGTATATGTGGGCGAAGCGTTTATTGGAACGCTGGATCGCCGCCAGAACCAGACGAAAATAGAACTGCCTGCGCGCCAGAAGGAGACTACGCTTAAGATTGTGGTGGATACCTTCGGGCATGTGAACTTCTCCAAATACCTGGAGAAGGACCGCAAGGGTCTCATTGGTAAGGTGACGCTGGGCGATACCCCGCTGGAGAACTGGCGAGTGGAGCGTATCGATTTGAACAAGGCGCTGCCGGCACCCGTGACCAAGACCGGCCACGTGCGCAGCCGCGAGCAGGGGGCTCTTTACCGCGCTAAGGTGCAGTTGAAGAAGTGCATGGATACCTTCCTTGATATGACCGGCTGGCAGAAGGGCTATGTCTGGGTGAATGGACATTTGCTGGGGCGTTACTGGAATATAGGCCCGCAGGAGCGTTTGTACTGCCCTGGAGAATTCCTGAAACAGGGAAAGAATACGGTTGAGATTCTTGACTTGTTCATGGTGACGGAAACTGCCCCGTCCATCTCCGGTAGGACTGAGCGTAACATGGAGGTACACAAAGAGACGAAGAGTCTTAATAACCAGTGGTAATGCGCTAGCTTTGCTATTCCCCGCGGCCATTTGTTAAGAAATGAGCCGTGGGGATTTTTGTTGATGAAATCTAATCTGAATACTTAAAAAACAGGAATCTATAGAATATGAGAATACTGCATACATCCGACTGGCATCTGGGCGACCGACTGCTTGATAGGTCGCGGCATGCAGAGTTCAGGGCGTTTCTGGACTGGCTCATAGAGCAGATGAAGAAACATGAGGTTGATGCGCTGCTGGTGAGTGGCGACCTGTTCGATACCCGCGACCCCGGTGCTCCTGCGCTGGAGTTATTCAATGATTTTCTGAGCCGGGCGGACAGCACGGGTTGCCGGCACATCATCATGACAGCAGGCAATCACGATGGCGTGCCCGTGCTCGAGGCTGCCAGCCCGCTGCTGCACCGCTACCACGCCCGCCTGGTGAACCGACTGACTCCGGATGCCGTGGCAGATTGCCTGGTGCCTCTTTGCGGTGCGGATGGCGAGCCGCAGGCTCTGGTGTGTGCAATCCCTTTTCTGCGTCCGTCGGATGTGAGTCGTGTGCTTTCGGATGAAGCCCTGGCAGAGGGACAGAATGCTTACCCCCTCGGGGTGCAGGATATGCTGGCCGCCGTGGCGGAGCAGGCTGCGGCATGGCGCGCCGGGAACCCCGGCAAACCGGTCATCTGCATGGCTCACCTCACGGTGGCGGGGGCGACGAAGAGCGGCTCTGAGCTGGATGTTGTGGTGGGTGGTGTGGAAGCTATCCCGGCAGAGGCCTTCGGGGCTGTGTTCGATTATGTGGCGCTGGGGCATATTCACAAGGGGTACTCCCCGGATGGCGCCCGCCTGCATTACAGCGGCAGCCCGCTCCCCATGTCCATCGATGAAACAGCCTATGCGCACCATGTGCTGCTGGTGGATACTGCGGAGCAGGGCGTGAAGGTGCAGAAACTGCCCGTGCCTGTATTCATCTGCCACACCAGGGAGGTCTGCCACACTCTGGAGGAGCTGGAAGCTCTGCCTGCCCGTCTTCAGCAGCTTTCTGCCCAGCATGGTGGCAGACAGGTGCATCTGGAGCTGCATTACCACGGCAGCGGTATTGACAACCTGTCCGCCTGGCTTGCAAAGAATCTGCCGGAGGATCTGGTGCCGCATTTCCGCGCCTGCATGTGGCGCGAGGGTGGCCAGGTGCTTGAATCCATCAGCATGGACAATGGCGGATTCCCCACGCCGGAGGAGATGTTCGAGCGCAAGCTCGAGCTGTACAGCAATGCCGGTGAACCCCTGTCCGATGAAGAAAAACAACGCCTGCGTGGTTTGTTTGCCTCCGTATACAACGAAGCTCTGACTTATGAAAATTGAGAAACTCGCCTTCAAGAACATCAATTCCCTTGCCGGGGAATTTGAAATCGATTTTCTGAATCCTGCTCTGACGCAGAGCGGCATGTTCGTTATCACCGGGCCCACGGGTTCCGGCAAGACCACCATTCTGGATGCAATCTCCTTTGCTCTTTTCGGACTAACGCCACGCCAGAAGGCTACGCCCCAGCTGGACAGGAATGAGATTATGACCTACGGGGCCGATGAGTGCTCTGCTACAGTCTATTTCGAGCAGGACGGGATTCATTACCGTTCCTCGGTGAGCCAGAAACGGGCAACACGCAAGGGATCAGTCAATCCCTTCGGCAAGGTCACCTATCAGCTGCATCGTTTTCAGGAGAACGAGGGGTGGAAAGAACTGGCTAATGCAGCAACCGCATTCTCTCAGATGGTCCCGAAGATTATCGGGCTGAGTTTCGATAATTTCAAGCGTAGCATGCTGCTGGCGCAGGGAGAATTTGCCGCCTTTCTGAATACAAAGGATACCGAACGGGCTCAGGTGCTTTCCACCATCACCGGTACAGAGATTTACGACCACATCGGGCGCATTGCGCATGAACGTGTTGCCGCTGTGCAGAAACAGATAGATGCGCTTGAACCGAAGGAGGAAATGACGACAGAGCTGCGTGAGCAGATGGAAGCCAGCCGTGATGCTGCGCAGACCGCGCTGGCGGAGTTCGACAAGCAGCTGGCGCATATCCGCCTTTGCCTTAAGTGGCTGGAGGATGAAGCAAAGCAAAAGAAGGCGGCCGATGAAGCTGCGCTTAAGTCTCAGGCTGCCGCGCAGGCGTTGAGGGAGTTCGAGGAGCAGCTTGCCCCGGTGCTGAATCGAGCGGAATCTGCCTTGCAGATAAAGCCGCAGGCTGATGCTTTGGCGCTTTCCATGAAACAGCTTCAGAAACTCCGTGCCGACATGGTAGCGCTGGATACTGAGCTTCAGGCGCTGAAACCATCGCTGGAGCAGTATGTGAAGATGGTGGCGCAGGCTCGTGCTGACATGGAAGACAAGGCCCCGGCGCTGCAGAAACAGCTGGATGCGGTGCAGGCGGAGATGCGTCCCATGGAGACCAGATTGGGCATGCTGAAGAAGGATGTTGAGGATAAGTCCGGCGTGGATGCCCGGAATCAGAAGAAAGCCAGCAGCCTCATCGCTCACCTTGCGGAATTGGATGGGCAGTTGAAGAAGGAGCTGGCAACTCTTCTCAGCCACAAGGAGGAACTGGAGAAAATGGCCGATGCCGCTCAGTTGGGTGCGCGTCTGCCCCTCATCAAGGCCCGACTGGCGGATTGGCAGGCGGCTCCGAAAGTGCAGGGTGCACTGCTTCCTCACGCCCGGATTGAGGCCGAGCTGTCGGCTGCTCAGGCTGCTCTGGCCGAGGCCGAGACGCGTCCCGACGGCCTGCGGGCAATTGCGGAGCTGAAGCGTGCGCAGCTGGATATTGAGGACAAACTGGCAGCCTTGTACCTGGATTTCCGGGAGGGTAAACTGGACCGCTGTCCCTGCTGTGGTTCTACCACGCCGGGCGAGCGCCATGCCGTGCGCAATGAGGAAGTGCAGGCGGCAGAAGAGGCCGTGGTGCAGGCGGAGAATGCTGTGAAGCTGTGCCGCGATAGGGTGAGCCGCCTTGAAACCATGCTTCGTGTTTCCGCTCTGCGTCTGGAATTTACCGCCGTGCTGGGCTCAGAGGTGGAGAACCTTGCTGCGGCCCGGCAGCAGGTGAAATTGCTGGGGCAGCGCCATGATACCTTTACCTCCCTGCAGGCAGAGCTGCAGCTGGGTGAGAAGAATTGTGCCGAACTTAAGGCCTCGTTCGATGCGGAATCGGTCAGGTCTGAGGAGGTGAAACGCGCTGCGGAGGAAAGTGCCCGCCAGCTGGCCGCCGTGAGGGAGGAATACGCCGCATTGGTCGCGGAGTTTGTTGGGCGCTGGGGTGAAGGCTCCTCGGCTGATGCCCTTACGAAACAAATCACCGAATCTCTGGAGTGCTTGAAGCACCATGCCGATTCTGCTCAGAAACAGCTGGATGCAGCCCGGCTCAAGGAAACGGGAATCCGCGCTGCTCATGAGCAGCTTGCCAGCCAGCAGCCGGAACTCGAGGCCCTGGTTGCAGAACATAAGGCTGAGTTTGCTCGTCTGTTGCAGACATATGGTTTTGCTGAACCAGGGGATTACATGGAAGCCGTCAGAAATGACATGCCCCGGCGTGAATCGTTGCAGACGCTGCAGAACCAGCGGGTGGAGCGGGCAAAGACCAGCAGAGCCTTGTGTGAGCGCGAGGCTGCAGCTCTGGCTGAGCTGCAGGCCGCCTGTCCGCTGCAGGAGGGCGAGGCCTCCGAAGCTCTGGCCGAGAAGCTGGAGCAGGTGACCGCCGTGCGGAATGAGCAGAATGAGCTTCTCACTGGGGTTCTGGCAGCATTGCGCGTAGATGACCTTGCCCGTGAGGCCAATGCCGGAATCAGGGTTGAGCGGGAACGTCTGGAGCACGAACGCAATCAGCATGCGCTGCTCAAAAAGGTGCTTGGTGACTCGCAGGATGGCTTCAAGAAGTTTGCCCAGCAGATTACCTTCGACCTCCTGCTGGAGCGCGCCAACGTGGAGCTCCGCAAGTTCACCAACCGGTATGAACTTCGCCGAAGTTCGAAGGATAAGAAGCTGCTGGATATTTCAGTCATCGACCACGAGCTCGGCATTGTGGAGGGCCGCACGGTTTCCAACCTCTCTGGTGGTGAGACTTTCCTGGTCAGTCTTTCTCTGGCGCTCGGGCTTTCGCATCTCTCGCAGGCCACGCGCATCGATTCGCTATTCCTCGATGAAGGCTTTGGTACGCTCGATGCCGATACTCTGGAACAGGTTATCTCCAGCCTGCAGAAACTGCACGAGACGGGCAAGACCATCGGCATTATCTCCCATGTGCCGGCGCTCAGCGAGCGCATTGCCGCCCGTATCGAGGTGCAGCGCACCCGCGAGGGGGTCTCCACCCTTACCGGTAATCCTGCCGTCACGTGCAAAAAGTCGTCGTAGTCTCGAGAATCTACCCAAGGTCGAGATCGATGCCGAACATTGCGGAGAGCTTGTCGGCATCAATTTCGTTTGTGGGGGCAGGGGCGCTGAGCAGGGCCTCCGGCTGGAGAGCGCGGAGGGTGAAGAGCAGCTCCGGCTTTTCATCGATAAGGCAGCCGGCGGCGTAAATGGCGGCGGCGGCGTGGGGGCAGGGTTCTGCCCAGTCCGGGCAGGTGCAGTGCATGCGCCAGTCTTCCGGCGTGGGCAGCAGGCCATCCTCCGGGTGGCAAAGCTGTTGGAGCACTGCTTCATCTACCTTACCTTGCATGAGCGAGAGCAGGGAGTCGATATGCCCGCTGCATGTGGCGGCCAGGTGCTCGAGGCGTTCCTCATCCAGGGGCGCCAGCTTCAGCGCCACCTCGAAAACCTCCTCCGCGCTGACCCGCGCGGAAATGCTGCCGGGTTGAATATCCACATGCAGCACACAGGCGTGGCGCAGCAGGGTGCGGCCCGGTGCCAGACACATGCCGCCGGATTCGCAGAGCGCCAGCTGCTTCATCCACGCACTGCCCCAGAAATTTTTTGCAAGCTTGCGGGTTTTGTTCACCACGGGATGCAATTCTTCCCCCGCTGCCAGGTATTCGGCAAGGCGGGCCGCTGCGAGCCTTTCCAGGTCGGCGGCTTTCAGACGGGGGCTGAATTCATCATCGTACACGTGTTGGTAAGGATAGCAAAAAGCCGGGGCTCCTGGTGGAACCCCGGCCCGGGATGAAAATGATTTACTTGGTTACGCTCTTGAAGTACTCCAGAGTGGTCTTAAGACCTTCCTCCAGGGTGTGCTTGGGAGCCCAGCCTGCATTGCGGAGCTTGTCGGCGCAGGAGCGGGAGTGCTTCACGTCGCCGGGGCGCTCGGGCAGATGCACCACCTTGGAGGTGGAACCTGCAGCGTCAATGATGATGTTGGCAAGGTCGTTGATGGTAATCTGACCACCGTAACCCACGTTGTACACGCCGGTCACTTCGGGGTGCTCAGCCACGAAGGTAAGGCCGCCCACGATGTCCTTCACGTAGATGAAGTCGCGTGTCTGCTCGCCATCACCGAATACGGTGATGTCCTCGCCCTTGATGGCCTTCTCCATGAAAATCGGCACGGCGGCAGCGTAGGCACCCTTGGGATCCTGACGGGGGCCGAACACGTTGAAGAAGCGGCAGCAGCCGGTGTTCACCTGACCGGTGGTGCGGAACATCTCCATGTAGTACTCACCATCGAGCTTGGTGATACCGTAGGGGCTCTTGGGCTCCGGGTACATGGTCTCCACCTTGGGAACGATGGGGTTGTCGCCGTAGATAGCAGCGGAGGAGGCAAGCACCACCTTCTTCACACCGGCCTTGGAGGCTTCCTCCAGCACGGTGAGCAGACCATTCACGTTCAGGTCCACGGTCTCGCGGGGCTTCTGCATGGATTCCGGCACGGACACCATGGCAGCCATGTGGAAGATGTAGTCCACACCCTCCACGGCCTTGGCCACGAGCTCGCGGTCGGTGATGGAGCCTTCGATGAAGGTCACGTTGAGGCCGTCCAGGTTCTTCTTGTAGCCGGTGCGGAGGTTATCCAGAACGCGGATTTCCTCAGCGATACCCTGATAATGCTCAGCAATGTGAGACCCGATGAAGCCGGCGCCGCCGGTAATGAGTACTTTCATGGTTTGTAAATATAAGGTTTTACTGGCTCTATTCTACCTTCCATGCCGCAAAAATCAAGCAGGAATTGAGATTTTTCTTCATCTGGCGGTAAAATTTGTGTAGACTTCACAGCATGGCTGAGGAAAAGAAGCGTATCGTGAGCATTGATGCCCTGCGCGGTCTGGACATGGTGTTGCTTTCCGGCGGGGCTGCCGTGTTGTGGCAGCTGAGCCGTCTGGTCTGGGGAAATGAGGTGCCTGGGTGGTTGGCAGGTCAGTTCCGGCATGCGGAGTGGGGCTGTGGTTTCACCTGCTGGGATCTGGTGATGCCCTTGTTTCTCTTCATCACCGGCTGTTCCATGCCTGTAGCCTTCAGCCGCTACCGGGAACAGGGGAAACTGCTCACACTCTGGCGCGTGCTGCGGCGCGTGGTTCTGCTTTTTGTGCTGGGTATGGTGGTGCAGGGGAATCTGTGCAGCGGGGATACCCAGCAGATGAGCTTGTTCTGCAATACTCTTCAGGCTATTGCCGCCGGGTATCTCATCAGCGCGGTAGTGCTTCTGTTCTGGAACTGGAGGGGCCAGCTGCTTTGCTGCTTGACTCTGCTGGTCACTTATTGGGCTTTGCTGCGCTTTGTGCCGTATAATGGCCAACCAGGTGGCTTGTTTCAGCCGCAGAATAACCTGGCTTATTACATTGATTGCACCCTGCAGGGCCACTGGCAGGATGGCACGCCCTATACCTGGATTCTGACTTCTCTGGCGTTCGGCGCAATGACCTTGCTGGGCGTTCTGGGCGGTGGAGTGGTATTTTTTCAGCGTGGCTGGCGTGCTGTGATGATTCTTTGTGTCAGCGGGCTGCTGTGTCTGGGGGGCGCGTTGCTGCTGGAGCTGGATACCCCGCTTATCAAGCATCTTTTCACCGCCACTATGGTGCTGTGGAGTGGTGGCTGGTGCCTGCTGCTGCTGGCCTTGTTTCACGTTGTGTTCGATATGCTGCCTGGAATGAAGCATGTCGCTTTCCCTCTGCAGGTTGTGGGTTGCAATGCGTTGCTTGCTTACCTGTTGACCAACATTCCCGGAATGGGGGGGCGCAGTCTGTGGGGAAATATAGCTTATCCGCTTTTCCGCTGGGCAGAATTCCCGCTTTTGTACGAGGGCCTTTCCTATGGTTTATTATGGCTCATGCTGTATTTTCTTTACCGTCATCGGGCCTTTTTGAGAGTGTAGTACCAAACTTTTTTCTTTTCATGCGGAAATAAAATGGTAAAATGTCCCGTATCCATGATTATGATGAAAGCAAGATATATGCTGCCCCTGCTGGCTCTGAGTGTGGCTTCTGCCTACGCAGGGGAACGTGAGAGTTTTGATTTTGGCTGGAAATTCAAGTACTGTGGGGCCGGTGACCCTGCAGAGGCTGGTGTTCCTGTGTATGCGGATTCTCATCAGGGAACGCATTCTGCTGCTTATGCGGTAGATGGAGATCTGATGACCCGCTGGTGTGCTAAGGATCAGAATGATGGTCACTATCTCGTCATCCGCCCCGGTTTCAGGGAGCCGGTCAAGATGGCTGTCATCTACTGGGAACAGCGCAATAACATGACTGCCATTGTAACTGTTGACCACGGCGGTTCTGAAACCCAGCAGATTATCAATGTGGGCCACCAGGCTGCGTCGTTCATTGACCTGGGCGGAAAGCCCGTGAAGTCCATCAAAATTCGTGTGGGCGGTACCAACATTGCCTGCTGGGCCAGTATCCGCGAGGTGATGTTCACCGGTATGAACAACCAGCCTCTGCATGTGCAGAAGGGCTTGCCCGCCACGGCCTATGCCGCGATTGGGGCTGATGAAACCGGCTTCAAGAGCGTGCAGCTGCCGCATGACTGGGCTATCGAGAGCCCCTTCCTCATGGATGAGCCGAATGAAACCGGTAAGCTGCCGTGGAATGGCTGGGGCTGGTACCGCAAGAACTTTGCCGTGCCTGCTGATTTCAGCGCAGAGAAAGACCGCTATTACCTGGATTTCGATGGCGTGATGGCTAATCCTCAGGTGTATGTGAATGGCAAGAAGGCCGGTGAGTGGGCATATGGCTATAATTCTTTCCGGGTGGATATCACCCCGTATCTGGAAGCCGGCAAGGATAACCTGGTGGCTGTCATGGCCAGCAATCTGCCGCTTTCTACCCGCTGGTATCCCGGTGCCGGTATCTATCGCCATGTGTGGCTGGAAAAGACCGGTCCTGTGCATCTCGCCCAGTGGCCCACCTTCATCACCACCCCGGAAATCAAGAAGGATTATGCTCTCGTGAAGGTGCAGACCACGGTGGAGAATACGGGAAGCGAGATGGCTGAAATTACCGTGCAGCAGTCTGTGGACGGCGTGCAGGCTCAGCCCTCCACCATCACCCTGGAACCAGGCACGACCGGCACCGTGGAGCAGGAGCTGCGCCTTTACAGCCCAGAGCTCTGGAGCATGGAGAACCCGCATCTGTATGCCATGCAGACCAGCATTCTGGTGAATGGCAAACAGGTGGACAGCAAGGAAAGCTCTTTCGGCGTGCGCACTGCAGAGTGGAAGACGGACGGCTTCTATCTGAATGGCGAGAAGGTGAAAATCAAGGGCGTGTGTGAACACCACGACCTGGGTGCCCTCGGTTCTGCCTTCCATGCCCGTGGCTACGAGCGCAAGATAGAGATTCTCAAGGAGATGGGCTGCAACTCCATCCGCATGACCCACAACCCGCCCGCCCCTGAAGTGCTGGATTTGTGCGATAAGCATGGTATTCTGGTCATTGATGAGTTATTCGACATCTGGAAGCAGCAGAAATACGATAAAGTGAATGGCTACCATCTCTACTGGCCTGACTGGTGGCAGAAGGACGTGCGCAACTTCATGCTGCGCGACCGCAACCATCCGTCCATCATTGCGTGGAGCGGTGGTAACGAAATCCCGGAGCAGGGGCACAATGACCCCGCGAAGCACAAGAAGAATCTGGAGACTGCCATCAATCTGCGCGATGAGGTGCGCAAGTATGATACCACGCGTCCTTACACCGTGGGCTGCAATGATTTGCGCGCCTACAAGAATGGCTTCTCCGATACCATGGATGTGTACGGCCTGAACTACAAGCCGCATCTTTATGGAGATTTCCGCAAGAAACACCCGGAGCAGCCCTACTACGGCTCCGAGACCTGCAGCTGCGTATCCACCCGCGATACCTATTTCTTCCCGATGCAGTGGGATGTGCACAGCGGTGCCCGCTATTTCCAGGTGAGCAGCTATGCGCTTTCCTCCACGGGCTGGGGTTCCTGCCCGGATATCGAGATGCACGCCCACACCAAGGCTCCTGACCTGGCTGGCGAATACGTGTGGACCGGTTTCGACTATATCGGCGAACCCACCCCCTACAACCAGGATGCTTCCAACATCGGCAACTTTATCGGCGCAAGCGAGGCGGAGAAGAAGGCTGCCATGGAACAGCTGAAGGCCATGGGCAACAAGGCCCCCAGCCGCAGCTCCTACTTCGGCCTGATAGACCTGGCCGGTTTCCCGAAGGATGTTTACTACCTCTACCAGAGCCAGTGGAATCCGGAAAAGAAGATGGCTCACATTCTGCCGCATTGGAACTGGGAAGGCCGCGAGGGACAGAAGACTCCCGTGATGGTGTTCACCAGCGGTGATGAGGCCGAACTCTTTGTGAACGGCAAGAGTCAGGGAGTGCGCCGCCGCGGCGAAGGTCCCACCTTCACCCAGAAGGATAAGAGCCTCGTGGTGAGCAAGAACCAGTTCCGCTTCACCTGGGAGGATGTGGTGTACGAACCCGGTACCGTGGAAGTAGTGGTGAAGAAGGATGGCAAGCCCTGGGCCACCGCCAAGCGCGTGACCACGGGCGCTTCTGCCCGCGTGACGGCCGAGGTGGATCGCCCCGCCATCGTGGGTGATGCCCGCGACCTGAGCTATATCTCCCTGTCTCTTACCGATGCTCAGGGCAATGTGGTGCCCACCGACAGCCGCAAGGTAAGCTTCAGCATCGATGGCCCTGCCGAGCTGGTGGGCTTCTGCAACGGTAACCCCGTGGACCACACCTGCATGCAGAATCCGAAGCAGAGCTTCTTCAATGGCCGTATTCTTGCTGTGGTTCGCGGTAAGCGCGGTGAAAGCGGTACTGCCACGGTGAAGGTAAAGGCTGAATGGCTGCCAGAAATCAAGGTGCCCGTGCAGATTATCGCACCCACCCCCGAGCAGCTGAAGAAGTAAGTCGTTTTTGTAATAAGTCATTCGCGGGCTGATTTCTCCATGTGGGAAATCAGCCCGCTTGTTTTGTAGAACGAGCCCGACTTCTCTTGCTATAAGAAAGCCGAGGTTCCTTTTGGGACCCCGGCCTTGTGGTGAGAGTTGTTATTCATTTTAACGGCGGCGACGGCGGGAAGCCAGGCCGCAGAGAGCCAGCAGACTCAGCGCTGCTGTTGCAGGCTCCGGCACAATACGCCAGGAGGAGTCGAGGACAAAGACCCCGGCCACGTACGCATCATCGCTGCCATAGAGCGTTTCGTCAGCAAAGAAGAGACGTCCGTCCTTCTCGTTGATGAGCATTTCTGCATAGAAGAGCCCGTCTTTCTCCTGATCAAAATCATCAGAATCAGTCAGCCAGAGACCAGCCACCAGGCCACCCTCATTGTATGTCACCCCCCACAGCGTAATGGAATGCGAGAGAGCTGTCTTGCCATCGGAGAGAATGGTAAGGGAAATACCGCCGCCGTCCTCAAAGATTTCAGCAAAATCAACATCGAAGGCCTCAGGCGATTCGGAATCGTACATCCAGGGTTCTGTCAGCAGGTAGGCCAGGTCGCTTTGCTGAAGATTATGCAGGTCATAGAAGTACTGCTCTTCGGGGTTGTATGGATAGGTCAGAGTCAGCACAGGTGTAGTACCATCCTCTGCATAGATTGAGCCAAATTCATCGTATGTGCCGTAAAAACGTTCCCAGATGGGGTCGCCCTCAGCAGCCCAATCCGTGCCGTCCTGGTTCAGGGGAACATACACACCCGAAATCCACCAGTTGATGGCAGAATGGATAAAGCCACCTTTATACGTCTGCTGATTATTCGCGACATACTTATTCCAGATGTCCTTGACATCAGGCGGAGTAGAGCTGGTAATCAGGTTTTCATAGTAAATATTCTGCCACCAGGCAATCAGGTTGGAGGCAGAGGCCGCATAGCACATCAGGGCTTCAGGATGCCCTGCATCCACGCTGGTCTTGTTGACATCATACCAGCCGCTGGTCTCGCTGACGTTTTGCGCCCAGACCGTCGTGTAGTTGTCGGGTATATCATACTCAATGGCAGCGGAAGCGATTCCGAGCGTAATCCCGAGAGACAGCACCAGATGGTGAAGAGGTTTCATAAGAAGAATAGCAGAGCGGCAGGGAGTATGGCAAACACCCCTTACAAAGTCAATGCTGATGATACCTGCTGACAAGAATGGCCGGCAGGCTCTGCCGCTCTTGTTTTATTGTTGAAAACTGCTACTCCTCCCGCTTGATTTGTCCGCAGCGCAGGCCGAAGTAGAGTCCGCACAGAGCGAACAGCGTGTAGAGCAGGGTGAGAGCAAGGCAGGGATTGCCAGTACCCATGCCGGCACCGGCGGCCCAGGCAAGCAGTCCGCCGCCGGTGAAGCCGATGCCCTGGGCTAGCCCGGAAAGGGCGATGGTGCCGGACTCACTGGGCTCGGTGGTTGCAATGAGGGTCATGCCCACGGAGAAAATGCTGCCCAGCCCCGCGCCGAGGGCTATGGCGGATGCCAGCCAGTACTCCTCGGGAGCGACCAGCAATCCCCAGCATGCTGTTACAGCGAGCAGGGTGGCGATGGTCATGAGCCGATTTATGCTTCCCAGCCAGCGGATGACGATGCCGGATATGAGTGCACAGGGAATCTGGCATGCGGTGGTCAGCGAAAGCAGGAGCCCCGCTTTTTCTGTACTCATTCCCCGCTGGTGCAGCAGCGCGACCAGCCACACCACCAGTAGCCATGAACTGGCCACGCGGAAAAGGTAATAAAGCGTGACCATGCGGGCGCTCCGCTTCTTGAGCAAAGGCAGCATGGGGGCGCGCATGGTGGATTGGCCGCCATGAATGTTCTGCCGCCGGTGCATGGTGCAGGCCCACAGGATGGTGGACAACAGCATGGGCAGAGCCCAGAACATGAGCCCAGCCTGCCAGCCCTCCAGCAGCCGCGCAATGGGGACTGCGGCGCCTGTGCCTATGGCCGTGCCGAGACTGACGCAGGCAGTGTAGGCACTCATGACCTCCGGCAGGTGGGTGGGTATGGCTTGCTTGACAATGCCCAGAATGACTGAACCAGCCACACCCAGCCCGAGCCCGATGATGATGGTGCCGCAGAAGAGCCCTGTGAGACACCCACTGCTGCGCCATACCACCCCGGCGGTGGCCAGCAGCAATGCGTAGGTTATCAGGTTGCCGGGGCGTATCCACGCGACCAGACGGGCCCCCACGGGAGCTGCAATGCCCAGCGCCATGATGGGCAGAAGGGCGAAAAGCCCGCTGCTGGTGATGCCCATGTGCAGAGCATGCCTCACCTGGGTGAGCAGCGGGTCGGCAGCGGAGAAAGCCGTGCGCAGGTTCAGGCTCACGAGCAGAAAGACCATGATGAAATGGGCTGTGGATTGGGCTGCGGTTTTTGTGCTCATGATGCACCATGAATAGCCGAATCCTGAATCCCGTGCAATCTATATCTCTACCTGTTGCTGGGTAATATGTCGCACACTCTCCGGCGGGGCGGAAAATAATGCTGGTAATCTGGTTGGATTTGTGATATGGTCGCCGCGCTATGTTATCAGATCGTACCAAGTCAGGTATTCAACGTGCGCCGCATCGCAGTTTGATGCGTGCCACCGGCATGACGGATGAGGATATCCGTAAGCCGTTTATTGCGATTTGCAATTCTTTCAACGAAGTTATTCCCGGCCACGTGCACCTCAATAAGGTGGCTGAGCTTATCAAGGACGAGGTGCGTAAGGCAGGTGGCACTCCCATTGAGTTCAACCTCATCGGTGTGTGCGATGGTATCGCCATGGCTCATCAGGGAATGAAGTTCTCTCTGGCCAGCCGTGAGCTGATTGCCGACAGCGTGGAGACGATGCTTTCTGCCCACGCTTTCGACGCCTGCATCTGCATCCCGAACTGCGACAAGATTGTGCCCGGCATGGTGATGGGCGCTCTGCGTTGCAATATCCCGACCATTTTCTGCAGCGGTGGCCCCATGGCTGTGGGCAAGGGCCGCAATGGCGAAGACCTGGACCTGAACAGTGTGTTCGAGGCCGTGGCGGCCTGCACTGCCGGCAAGATTACCGAGGACGAGCTGCACTATGTGGAGTGCCACGCATGCCCGAGCGCCGGTTCCTGCAGCGGTATGTTCACTGCAAACTCCATGAATTGCCTGTGCGAGGTGCTGGGTCTGGCTCTGCCGGGCAATGGCACGCTGCTGGCGCTTTCTGAGGAGCGCAAGGAATTCTGGCGCGCTGCCGCCCGCCGCGCCGTGGAGATGGCGAAGCAGGGTGGCCCGCTGCCCCGCGACCTCATCACCGAAGCTGCTATCGACAACGTGTTCACCTGCGACATGGCCATGGGCGGTTCTTCCAACACCGTGCTGCACACGCTGGCCTTTGCCGCTGAAGCCGGTTTTGAATACGACCTGAAGCGCATTGACGAGATTTCCAAGCGTACCCCGAACATCTGCAAGGTGGCTCCCAGCTCCCGCTACCACATGCACGATGTGCTGCGCGCCGGTGGCATCATGACCATTCTGGCTGAAATCAATAAGATTCCCGGTGCTCTCAACACCAACGTGCCCACGGTGAGCGGCAAGACCCTTGGCGAGCAGATAGAAGGCCTTTCCACCCAGGACCCCGCCGTTATCCGCACTCTGGATAATGCCTACTCCAAGGACGGAGGTCTGGCCGTGCTCTTCGGTAACCTGGCAGAGCAGGGCGCTATCGTGAAGAAGGCAGGTGTGCTGCCTGAGATGATGGTGCACCGCGGCCCGGCTGTGATTTTCGAAAGCCAGGAAGACGCCTGCGCCGGTATTCTGGCCGACAAGGTGAAGCCCGGCGACGTGGTTGTTATCCGCAACGAAGGCCCGAAGGGTGGCCCCGGTATGCAGGAAATGCTTGCCCCCACCAGCTACATCATGGGCAAGGGCCTGGGCAACTGCGTGGCCCTCATCACCGATGGCCGTTTCTCCGGCGCCACGCATGGCGCTTGTATCGGGCACGTGTCTCCGGAGGCTGCCGAGGGTGGTCTCATCGGTCTGCTCAAGGATGGCGATATCATCTCCATCGACATTCCTGCCCGCAGCATGAATGTGGAGCTGAGCGATGAGGAAATCGCCGCTCGCCGCGCTGTGTGGCAGCCCACCATGCAGGAAATCCCCAGCAAGTGGCTCAAGCGCTACCGCAAGCTGGCTACCAACGCCAGTAAGGGTGCAGTTCTTGCCTGATAATTATTACGAAATAGATTTATGAACGATAAAAAACAGAACTTCATCGTCAAGTACTTCTCCGAATTCGGGGTGCTTCGCGAGTGTGGTAAGAACTTCTGGCTCACGAACTTCATCCAGTTCTTCGACGGCCTGTCGTACTTCACGCTCATTATCGTGTTCTCCCTGTTCCTGAACAAGTACTGCGGTTTCCGCGATGCAGATGCTCCGTACTGGGTGGGTATGTACACGCTGTTCGTGTCCCTCTTCGTGTTCGCTGTGGGTACCATCTGCGATATCATCGGCCTGCGCCGCACCTACCTTATCGGCTTCATCATGCTGATTGGTGGTCGTCTGGTGCTGGGCATGGGTGCTGACTTCGGTACCGAGATTCTGCAGCTCAGCCAGGATGATTCCCGTTACTTCGTGATGGCCGGCATCGGTATGATGTCCTTCGGTACGGCTTTCATGAGCCCCTGTATCACCACCTCCATCCGCCGCTTCACCACGCTGCGCGCACGTCCCACAGGTTTCAATTTCTACTACCTGTTCATGAACGTGGGCGCTCTTCTGGCCGGTTTCGCCATTGTGGACCCGCTGCTCAAGTGGCAGGGTGATATTGACGGCCTGCTGTGGGTTATCAACTTCGGTACGGTGTGCAACTGCATTGCCTTCATCTTCACCCGTTTCATTGATGAAGACTTCTTCGCAGTGCCTGAGGAGCGCATCGTGAAGACGGAGAAGTCCGCTCAGCGTCCGCTGCAGCTTATTGCTCAGGTGGCTCGCGAGCGCGCTTTCCAGAAGCTCATCGTGTTCCTGGTGCTCACACTGGGTGTGCGTCTGGTGTTCACCCTGCAGTTCCTGGTGATGCCGCAGTACTACCTGCGCACTATTGGTGACGACTTCCAGCTGGGCTTCATGAATTCGCTGAATCCCTTCGTGATTATCACGGGCCTCATCCTCATCATCCCGATTCTCAATAAGTTCTCCACGGTGAAGCTCATGATTACGGGTATGAGCATCTCTGCATGCTCCCTGCTGCTCATGGCTGTGCCGCCGCAGACCTACTTCATCATCCCGGGTATCGAAACCATCGGTCAGGCCTACTTTGTGGCCATCTTCCTGCAGATTCTCATCTTCGCCTTCGGTGAGCTGCTGTTCAGCCCCCGTTTCTCTGAGTACGTGGCCCGCGTGGCTCCCAAGGACAAGGTGGCTTCCTACATGTCCCTTTCCGCTCTGCCCATGTTCATTGCCAAGCCGATCAACGGCGTGGTGGGCGGTCTGCTGGTGTCCTACCTCTGCTTCGACGGCATTGCCGCCAAGATGGATACCGGTCACATCGGCTTCTGGGATTCTCCTGAGTTCATGTGGACCATCTACCTCATCATGGCTCTCATTTCTCCGCTGGCCATCATCCTGACCAAGGACAGCTTCGTTTCCGATAATCCCGAGGAGACAACTGCCCACGAGACCGACACGGAAAAGGACGAGGAAGAAAACACCGTAAACGCTAACGCCTGATTTTACCACTATGTCTGATACGAAACAGAAGACCGACTGGCTCCCCATCATCAAGGATATGTGCATCCTGGTGTGCATCATGGGGGCCCTGGGCTATGCCTGTAACCTGGCCATGAAGCCCTTTGAATCCGTGCAGGTGACGGACTCGCTCGTCTCCCTTATCCGCAAGGGTGGCGTGGTAAACGGTAAGGATGAAATCTTCCTGAAGGAATTTGCTGAGGGCTGCAAGGATCACCAGAATTTCGTGAACACCCCGGACAGCACCGGCCGCACGCCGCTTATGTGGGCTGTGTATACGAACTTCAACAAGCCTCAGCTTTCCCTGGCCAAGGATGCCGACCGCGCTTACTATGTGCAGGCTCTGCTGGAGTCTCCCGGCATCAACCTTCACGCCAAGGATCAGGACGGTTTCACCGCTCTGCACTGGGCTGCCTGGAGCGGCATGCCGCACTCTGCCGCCATGCTCATCAAAGCTGGCCTGGATATCAATGAGAAGGAGGCCAACGGCTACACCCCGCTCATGCTTGCCGCTCTGCGTGGCGATGATGCCGTGGTGAAGATGCTCCTGCAGCTTGGCGCTGATACCGCCGCCGTGAACAACGATGGCAAGACCGCCGCCCAGCTGGCAGAGGAGAAGGGCGCTGCTTACGACAAGCGTCAGTCCAAGGTGTACTCCCTCATCTATGCCGCCGAGCGCTCTGAGGCTTACCACAAGACCCAGCAGCTCCTCAAGGGTGCCGCCCCCGCCGCCGCTTCCATCGATGACGTGCTGGCCGAGACCGACGCTCTCGTGAAGTCCGCCAAGGACAAGGCTGCCGCCGCTCCCGCCGAGGAGGAATAAAGCTTGTTGATACATTTATCTGATAGCATTCCGGAAGGAGAGTCAGAAATGGCTCTCTTTCCTTTTTATCTGGAAGTACAATTGACAAATGGGTTCTTCTAAAAATTGAGCCAATTTTCTGCTGAAGGTGATTGCGTATGTCATCCAGATACATGGCAGAATTGCGATTAACTCATCCCGTTGATTCATTTTTCTTTCGTTCCAATTTTCGGGCGTTCTCAACCCAGGAATGTATGGTTGCGACCCACGCATTCCTGCTCCGTATTCACGGTTATTTTACCGCGTGCAGACTTACTTTACTACAAAAATTGCATAGACACCAATTTAGCGCTACAATCCTTGTGACTCACGCGTGTGGCATGGCGTTGGCTGGTGCGTTTTGCCCTTGCGTTGTCATCCTGAATCTGGTAGGATTTCCGGCAGCACGTATGATGAAGGTGAAGCACCACAATTACATATTCCCCCTTCTGCTTGCGCTGGGGCTGCCCTCGGCTGCCGGGGAACGTGAGAATTTTGATTTCGGTTGGAAATTCCGCTACATGGGAACCGAGGTGCCGGATATCAGCTCCTCCCCGGCTACTGCATCTGCTTCGGAATCAGGCAATGGGCCTGGGCGTGTGGTGGATGGTAACCTCGATACCCGCTGGTGTGCCCCCGATTCCAAAACCGGGCATTATGTTCAGGTGCTGACAGGTACCAAGGAGAAGGTCAAGACCATCATCGTGCAGTGGGAGAAGGAGAACTCCTTTGAGGTGGATGTGGAAATTGTTTCCGGCAAAAAGCAGAAAACCCGCACCGTTGTGATGCAGGGCCAGAAGACTCTGCGTATTCCTGCCGGAAACCGAGCAGTCTCCTCCCTCAAGCTCACCGTGAATGGCGGAGTGGGGAAGAATATCTGGGCCAGCGTACGAGAAATCATCTTCCTGAACGAGAAAGGGAAGCAGATTCGCCTGAAGAAGCCGGATGTGAAGATGGGCGGCCCTGTGGCCACCGGGTACGATGACAGCGATTTTCAGGATGTGCGCCTGCCGCACGACTGGGCCATTGAGAGTCCGTTCCTGGTAAATGAGCCCAACGAAACCGGTAAATTGCCCTGGAATGGCTGGGGCTGTTACCGCAGGAATTTCGACGTGCCCGCAGATTTCGACAAGAAGGAGCATCGCTATTATCTTGATTTTGATGGTGTGATGTCGAACCCGAAGGTGTTTGTGAATGGTAAGTTTGCAGGCGAATGGGCCTATGGCTATAACTCCTTCCGAGTGGATATTACGCCGTATCTGAAGGCAGGCAAAAGCAACCTGGTATCGGTGATTGCCAGCAACCAGCCGAGCTCCACCCGCTGGTATCCGGGTGCCGGTATTTACCGCAGTGTTTGGCTGGAGAAGACTGGTCCTGTGCATCTTGCCCATTGGCCGGTGTATGTGACCACTCCCAAAATCAGCCGTGCTGAGGCCACGGTGGAAATCCGCACGCGCGTGGTGAATACATCCAATACCCCTAAGGAAATCACCGTGAGTCAGGCAGTAGGCAAGGCCAGAGCAAAGAGCGTGAAGCTCACTCTCGATGCCGGTGAGGAGCGGGAGGTGAAGCAGAAGCTCGTGGTGGAAAAGCCTCGTCTCTGGAGCTGCAGTTCGCCGAAATTATACACCCTTCGCACTAAACTGCTGAGCGGAGAGGAAGAACTGGATTCCAAGGAAACCACCTTCGGCATCCGCCACGTGGAATGGACAAAGAACGGCTTTTATCTCAATGGCAAGCGGGTGCAGATTAAGGGGGTGTGCGAGCACCACGATCTGGGTGCGCTCGGTGCGGCTTTTCATACCCGCGGCTATGAGCGCAAGATTGAGATTCTTAAGGAGATGGGCTGCAACTCCATTCGCATGACCCATAATCCCCCCGCGCCGGAAGTGCTCGACCTGTGCGACAAGCATGGCATTCTGGTCATTGATGAGCTCTTTGATATCTGGGAACAGCAGAAGTATGATAAGGTGAATGGCTACCACGTCTACTGGCCCGAATGGTGGAGAAAGGATGTGGAGAACTTCATGCGCCGCGACCGCAATCATCCCTGTATCATTGCCTGGAGTGGTGGTAACGAAATACCGGAGCTGGGCACAGCCCGCGGGCGCGTGGTTTCGACCATGCTGCGCGAGGAGATGCGGAAATATGACGAGACCCGCCCGTACACCGTCGGCAGCAATGACCCCGGCAGCGTGACCAATGGTTTCGCGGAGACGGTGGATGTATTCGGCTTTAACTACAAGCCGGATATGTATACCATGTTCCGGCAGCGGCACCCGAACCAGCCGGTATACGCCTCCGAGACCAATTCCTGCGTAGCCTCTCGTGATACTTACTTTTTCCCGCTGAGCTGGAAGGTGGATGGTGGCGCCCGCGATTTCCACGTGAGTGCCTATGGACTGTTTGCACCGGGCTGGGGAACGAGCCCGGACATCGAAATGTATTCACTTTCCAGAAACCCGCATGTAGCCGGCGAATACGTGTGGACCGGGTTCGACTATCTGGGCGAGCCTACCCCCTATAATCAGGATGCCTCCAATATCGGCAACTTCCACGGGGCAACGGAGGCGGAAAAGCAAGCGGCCATGGAGAAACTGCGTCTCATGGGTAACAAGGCCCCCAGCCGCAGCTCCTATTTCGGTATCATTGACCTTGCCGGTTTCCCGAAGGATACCTATTACCTGTACCGCAGCCACTGGCTCCCGGAGGAAAAGACCTGCCATATCCTGCCGCATTGGAACTGGGCAGGCCGCGAGGGCGAGGTAACGCCCGTCATGGTGTTCTCCAGCGGTGACGAAGCAGAACTTTTCCTGAATGGCAAGAGCCTTGGCGTGCGCAAGCGCGGGCAGGGGCCCAGCTACACCCAGAAGCTGGAGGTGTGCAAGAATGCTTACCGCTTCGTCTGGGAGGACGTGGTCTACAAGCCCGGTACCCTCAGTGTCAAGGTGAGGAAGAAGGGGCGCCCCTGGGCCACGGCTCAGCGCGTCACTACTGGTGATGCCGTGAAGGTGGAGGCCGCGGTGGATAGAAAGCAGCTCCTGAATGATGGCTATGACCTGGCGTACATTTCCCTTTCGCTGGTCGATAAGAACGGGAATGTGGTTCCCACTGATTCACGGGATGTTGAGTTTGAGATAACCGGCCCCGGCGAACTGGTAGGTTTTTGCAACGGAAATCAAACAGATCACACCTGTATGCAGTCTAAGAGTCAGAGTTTCTTTAACGGACGCATGATTGCCATTGTACGCAGCAAGCGCGGCGAAGCCGGCGAGGCAGAGATTTCTGTGAAAGCGGCAGAATTGCCGGAAACCAGGGTGAAGGTTTCTGTAGCCGGCGAGACTGCAGCGGAAAATGATAACGAAGAAAAGAACTGAAGATATGACCAAACTTTTGAAGAATCTGAAACCCCACGGGGATAACCCCGGCAACCGCACCGCCGGGAGCTCCAATGTGATGCTGGGTATAGGTGTTCTCGGCGTGATTGCGCTGTGTTTCATTGCCTGTTCCACGGCGGCCAGTGCGTGGAGTGCTGTTTTTCGTGTGGTGTGGCTGGTGCTCACCTCTGTGGGCCTCATTCTGCTGGCCTACTTGTCGCGCTTGCAGCAGCAGCTGACGGTGCGCCGCATGCTGCTGCTCTCCAGTATGATAGTGGCTCAGCTACTCATCATGAACGGAGTCTGCTCCTTGAAGGGGCTTGTCCCTGGCTTTTACCTGGAGGGCCAGCTGCTGCTCTGGCTTCCGTATGCGCTGGCTCCCACTATTCTGGCCGTGATGATTGGCCGCCGCCTCGGGGCGTTCACCGCCCTGTGCTGCACGATTTTCGGTGTGGCCATGTTCCCGGAGGGTACAGATGCCTCCGTCATTCTGAACTACAGTGCCGTAAGCTTCGTGACGGGTACCGTGTGCGCTCTGGTTTCGGGGCGTGTGCACAAGCGCGAGCATATTCTGCGCGCCGGCTTTGTGGCCAGTGCCATTGTGTTCACCTCCGTCTATCTTCTGCTTGGCCTGGAAGCCAGCGGTTCTGACAAGGCCATAGCCTTGCGCGGCCTGCATGGAGGATTCAATCTGAGCGGATTCACCCTGGACCTGGCTATCACGGTGGGTGTCAATTTTGTGTTGGCTGCCCTCATTGGCGGCATGATGCCCGCTCTGGAGCGTCTGTTCAACATATCCACCCCCATCACCTGGCTGGAGTGGGCCGATATGAATCACCCGCTGCTCAAGAAACTGCAGATTGTGGCTCCCGGTACCTTCCACCACAGCCTGCTGGTGCAGCGTTTGTCTGAGGCTGGCGCCGAGGCTATTGGTGCTGACGTGACCCGCGCCGGCGTGTGCGGCCTTTACCATGATATCGGCAAGATTGCCAATCCCCAGTATTTTGCTGAGAATATTCCTGACCCGACCAACACGCCGCATGCCGACCTGACCCCGGAGGCCAGTGCCCGTATCATTACCGGCCATGTTACCGAGGGCGTGGAGCTGGCTGAATCTCACGGGCTGAATATCCGCATCATCAACGTTATCCGAGAGCATCACGGCGTGTCCACTGCCTATTTCTTCTACCGCAAGGCGCAGGATCAGTACGAGGAGGAGAAGGCCAAATTTGAGGAAGGCCTCATTGATACCTGCCCGGAGGAGGTGGATAAGTCCATCTTCACCTACAAGGGCCCGATTCCCCAGACCCGCGAGAGCGGTATCGTGAGCATGGCAGATGCTGTGGAAAGTGCCACGCGTTCCCTTCAGCACCCCACGGAGGAGGATATCCGCAACATGATTAACGGTATCTTCAAGGGCCGTATTCTGGATGGCCACCTGCAGGATTGCGGCCTTACTCTGGGCGAAATCGAGAAGCTGAAGGAATCCTTCTTTGCCACCATCCGCACCATGCATCACAACCGCATTGCCTACCCCAAGCCCAAGTCCGACGATGCCACCGCGGCCGTGATTGAGCTGCGCAAGGCAGAGCCGAAGCAGGAGCCCTGATGAAACGTCACATCCGCAGCATCTCCATGGTGCTTGCCTTCCTGGTGGGCGGCATCTTTCATGAGCAGCTGGCGCCGCTGGGTAACTGGCTGCCAGCCAGCGTGGCTCTCATGCTCAGCATTACATTCCTGGGCATTGATACCTCTCGCCTCAGGCCGCAGCGCATGCACCTCTGGCTGTTGCTGGGAATCCAGGTCATCGGTATGAGCCTCTGGGGCATTGCCCGCGCGCTGGGCTACCCGGTGCTGGCAGAGTCCTTGTTCTTCTGCGGCATTGCGCCTGTAGCCATCGCTGCACCGGTCATTGTGAATCTGCTCAAGGGCAATGTTGAGTTCACCACCACGGCCATGGTGCTCAGCCAGATTGTCTTTGGCCTGCTCACCCCCTTGCTCATGCCCCTGGTGGTGCAGGTGGAGGGCTTCTGCTATGCTGAACTGGCTGCAGAGGTGGCCATGCAGCTGGCCACGGTGCTGGGTATCCCCGCCATCATTGCCATTGTGCTGCGCCTGGTGTATCCCCGCTGCAAGGGCTGGACGGCTAAGCTCCGGGATGTATCGCTGGGTATATGGATTGTCAACCTGACCATTATCGCCGGCGTGGGCACCCAGCGTGTGCTGGCCATGGATATCAGCTGGTGGAATATGCTGCCGCTGGTGCTGGGTTCTCTTTTTGTCTGTGTCACCGGCTTTGTGGCGGGGTATAAGCTCGGCCCCCGCGGGCTCAAGCGCGAGTGTTCCCAGTGTCTGGGGCAGAAGAACACCATTCTGACCCTCTATATCGCCAGCCAGTGGTATGTGCATCCTCTGGCCTACATCGGCCCCGCTTTTTACGTGTTCTTTCACAACATTGCCAACGCGCTTCAGATTGCCCTTGCCGCGCGTGAATCTGCCCGGAAGAAGGGGTCCGGGGAGTGATGTGGAAGAGTTGTAAAATATTGTAATTATTTGCTTGACATGGGTTGTCGGGGGGGGGTAATATGACGCCTGTCAGTTTAGTTATTTCTGAAAATGAAGCTTCACATACCCTATCCTCTCTATCGTCTTGTCATGCTGGTTCTTTGTGCTCTGCCTGCCATGGGTGCAGGGATGAGCACGCCGACTTCCATTACCACGCCGGAGGGTTACACCGTTGTCTCAGCTTCCACCTGGGAAGATTTCAAGAATTACTCCATCACGAATGACGTGGCTTTCAAGGTAGATTCCGTTGAAGGCGGCGTGGTGATAGATGGACTCAGCACGAATCTCAAAGGTGGCAGCGGTACCTGGTATATCACCAGTTCAGATGCCGGGAACCTTTCCTCTCTCTCCATTTCAAATGCTTCCACGCGCATTTTCTCCTTTGGTTCGCTGATTGTCGAGAATCTGGGTTCCTTGACCGCATCCGGTATTTCCTATACTGAATACAGCGATTATAACGGCGGTGCACTCGGTTATCTTATTGGCTCCAATGCTTTTAATAACAACGGGAGCTTGTCTTTTTCCGATAACTCGCGTTACTACAGCACCCGCGGCAATGGTGGTGTGTTCCTGGTTTCCAGTGGTTCGCTGACTTTCAGCAATAATAACGAAGTTTCATTCGATGGCAACACGGCCAGCTCAACTCGGAATGACACCAGCGGCGGTGCCATTTATGGCAGGCGTGGTGCCGTTGTTTCCTTTGCGGATAACAAGAACCTCAGCTTTACCGATAACAAGGTTTTCACCGTGCAGGGGTCGAATGCCTATGTCACAACCTATGCACCCATGGGTGGTGCGCTGTATATCGGCGGCAGTGAACTGGGCGGCAGCGTGACGAATGGTGAAGGCGGCATTTCCATCACCGGGAATGATTCCGTGGTATTCCAGGGGAATATCTCTGAGGCCAATTTTGATGAGCAGTCCGCGTACGATTGCTATGGCGGCGCCATCTACACCGGTAACGGCACAAGCATCAATATCAGTGAGAACGGCAGCCTGAAATTTATCGAAAATAAGGCGCAGTCCATTGCCATAAATGGTACATATTCAAGCGGCAATACATTTGGTGGTGCCTTGGCTGCTGGTGCAGGGGCTACCGTGCAGCTGAATGCCAATGTTGAGGTGCTTTTCCAGGGCAATGAGTCTTTGTCTTCCAGTGAAGGAGGTTCCTCCAGCACGGTATATGGTGGCGCTATCTATGTAGAGGATAACGCAACGCTGGAATTGAATAACAATGGCGCTCTGAGCCTCATCGGGAACCGGGCTGCATCGGAGACCGGCCGGAGCACCTCATACCATTCTGCCTATGGTGGTGCCATTCATGGTGCAGCGGGCAGCAGCATTTCGCTGAACGGGAATGGTACGCTCCTGATTCAGGGCAATACGGCATATTCATCTGGCGAGCATACGTATGGCGGCGCCATCAGCGCAGATTCTATCAGCATTTCCGGAAATACAGATGTAACGATTTCCGGCAACAAGGCAGAGAGCATTAAGGGCACCAGCTGGGGTGGTGCTATTTATGCCGAGAACGTGACCATTGCTGGCAATGGCAGTGTTCTGATTGAGAATAATGCCGAGATTGATTCTGCGGGTGTCCGTATGCTGGCTATTCGTGCTAATTCGGGGCTGGAACTTTCTGCCGGTGCCGGGCAGACGATTCGCGTACACGATGCCGTTCTGGCTCCCGGTGAAGTGAAAATTAATGCCTCTGAAAACGGTTCCATGGGGGGCAGCGTGATTTTTGATGCCTCTTATGTGGCTGCTAATCTGCAAACTCACTTGGACAGACCCGCCACGGCAGATGAAATCCGCACTTCTAGTACAAGCTGGTTCGGCAGCACTACCCAGCAATCCGGTACGCTTCAGCTGCAGGGCGGGGCACGCGTGATTGCGGGGAGCTACACCATTGATTCTTCGGCGGATGTCTCGGCAACCCTTTCTCTGGATTCCGGCAAATTCCGCGCCGATACGATGACTACCAGTGAGGGAGCCACACTTTCCTTTACGGGAGATTCCTATGCCCTGATGGCCAATGCCACATTGGGCGATTCGACCACGCTGGCCTTTGCGCCGGGGGATGGGTATGCCGTGCGTCTGGCTGGCGATATCAATGCCGGCGAGCTGGTGATTTCTGTGGATTCAACGAATATGACCCGTGGTGAGAGCTACTGCCTGTTCACCCTTGCCGCCGGTAGTTCCCTGGCATGGGATGAATCCAAGGTAACGCTGAAGGGTGTTGCCGCAGAAGATGCCCGCCTGGTCTGGAACAAGGGCAGCTTGTATCTGGATTACGGGGTAACGGAGGGCGGCACGCAGCAGAGCATGCAGGTGCAGGATGGCTTTGTCTTATCTGAGGAATGCCGTGAGGTGAATCAGAACACGGTATCCCTGCTTAATTCCCTGGAGGGCTCTCAGAAGTATGCCCTGACGGAGAATGTGGTGGTGGATAACCAGAGCCTTTCCTTTGATACCCTTGTCGGGCATTATGAACTCACCTCGGCAGATGCTCTGTCTCCGGTGAATCTGACTATTCAGAACCTGGTGGATGGTGGCCTGGGCGGGCGCGATGCCGCATCGGATATCCGCATTCATCATCTGAACAGCGTCCTCTTCCTGAGCAATCATGGTGAGGAATCCGGCACCTCCATTTATCTGCATTCCGGTGGCACAGCTGAAATCAGCGATAATTATTCCGTATGCTTTGCGTCTCGTCCGGAAAATCTGACGGCTGGTCAGAAGCCTCAGATTTATGTGAGTGACCAGGCGTATCTGCTCATGCAGCGCAATGATAAGCTGGCGTTCATTGATAACTACGGCCGCGGCGGTGCCGCAATTTGTGCCGGTCGGGGCGGCAAGGTGGAAATTGCCCACAATAAGGATGTGGAGTTTACCGGCAATGGTTATTCCCGGGCCAATAATAATTCCTATGAGGATTACGGCGGTGCCATGTATGCTGCCGCAGATGGTGCAGAGCTGTTGATTCATGATAATGAGAAGGTCAGTTTCAATGATAACGTATGCCAAAATGGCGGCGCTATCAGTGTAGGAGCGCGTTCCAGCCTGCGCATTTATGATAACACCGAGGTGTCGTTCAACCGCAACGGGCGCCCGGAGAGAGGAACCGGTGGGGCTATCCGCCTGGGATGGGATGCTTCTCTCGAAATCTTCGGGAACGAGATGGTGGTATTCGACAAGAATGATACATATGGCGATGGTGGTGCCATATATGGAGAACTTGGCGCTACAATCATCCTGCGCAATAACGAGACTGTTTCCTTTACCGGAAATGCCTCATACGACGGTGCCGCCATTTACATGGACGACGGAGGTGTTCTGGAGGTGAAGGATAACAAGAATGTGCTCTTCGTAGACAATAACAGGAGAGACGATCACGCTGGCTACAATGCTGCCGCTATCTATAGTTACAACGATAGTTACAACGATCGCCCCGGGAATATTGTGAACCTCAGCAATAATGAGAACCTGAAGTTCACTGGCAACGAGGGTGGCGGCATCGGCATGACGAATTTCGGTGGCAGTATTCATATCCAGAATAATGATAATACCTGGTTTGAGGGTAACTACGTTGTGGATAACAAGGGAAATTACACTCTCCGGGCTATGAAGATCGGCACCATGGTTCATGCTGCCGAACGCGGCGAGGTTACGGATATTGTGCTATCTGCTGCTCAGGGCAAGTCTGTTTCGTTCCAGGAGGGTATCAGAATCACCGGTTCTGTGGATGTGCGCCTGAATGAGAATTACGTCAATGCTGATAACCAGAGCATTGCTCAGACGGGTGATATTGTGTTCTCTGCCGCCAAGGTGGCCAGCAACCTGGCTGCACTTAAGGGGGATACTCCGGTAACGGCGGATGAAATCAAGAATTCCAGCACGTTCCATATAGAGGCAGAAACCAAGCTGTATGGCGGGCGTCTCTGCGTGGAGGATGGCGCCATCTTCACCGGCAACGGCCTGCAGGCCATGGAGGGCTCCGCCGCCACGGTGCTGGTGAATAATGCCACCATTGACCACACCGGCTATGACCTTGTGTTTAATTCCGGCACAACATTGGAGGTCATCGGTAAGAGCTCCGTGAAGGGTAATCTGGTGATGAAGGCCGGTTCTGCCATGGTGGTGGATGCCGCCACCATGCAGTTGAGCGGTACCACAAGTATCGGTGAATCCGTGAGCCTGAGCTCCCGCAATGCCAACGCCACTATCGCCAAGCTGGCCATGGCAAGCGATGGTATTACCGGCTCTGCCGCTGATTCCGGTATGCAGGATGTGACACTGGCCGTGGGCAATGCCACCTACTTCCTTTCCGGCGTAACGCTGAATAATGTGGAGCTGAACACCTCTGCCAATACCGCGTTCTCCTTGTCCGATGTAGCTGTGCTTTCCGGCAGCACCTTCAGCCTTGGCGATAGCGGCAGCGTGGTGATGCGCGGTAAGGGCGCCTATGATATCGGCACTGCTACGGCCATAGGCTCCCGAATCACCCTGGCTGATGACTGGACCGGCACGGTGAAGATGACCGGGAGCACCATGGCCGGGTTGAATATTGATACTCTGGCAAAGGGGGCTAATTCCTCTGTAGAACTCAGCGGTGTGAATGGTTACCTGAGCCAGGCCAATGGCAACAATGCCAAGACCTATGCTGCCAATATCATCCTGACCAATAATGGCGATGCTGCTGCGTGGAGCATCAACAATGGGTGGAGTGGTGATACCCGCACCTTTACCGGTGATGTTTCCGGCGAAGGTACCATCAAGCGCTCCTCCTGGAGAGGCACTGTGCAGAATATGGTGTTTGCGGGCGATACATCGCAATGGACGGGTGCTTTTGAGCATGCGGTTGATTCAGGCGTCAATAACGGCGTCACGGTTGTCACCAACCTTACCTTTAACGGAACAACGGAAATCAATGCTGAGATTTCGACGAATGGCAAGGGTGAGCTGAATGTGACGCTGGATGATGCCAACATCAAGGCACGCTCCAACGAGGTGAGGGTGAATAAACAGATGACGGTGACCTCGCTTACCCTTACCGAGGATACGAAGGCCCGCTTCCAGGAGTCGCTCACTTCTGAGGGGCAATCCACCCTGAACAAGGGTGCCAGTCTGAATCTGGCTGGCACCTGCACCCTGAGTGGCCTGGGTGAGAATGCCGGTTTCTTTACCGGTACGGTGCTCGATGCGGATTCGGCAGAGGGCGGCAGCATGCGCAATATGAATGTGTCACTCTCTGCTGCATCCTACGAATTCAAGCAGATTGACCTGAGCAATGTGCTGTTCGCTTCCTCGATTGTCTCCACCCTCACGCTGAATGAAGTCAGCTTTGGTGAGGATTGTTCCTTCGATGTAGGGGCAGAGGGCTCCATTGTTCTTGCCGGAGCGGTGCTGACCCTGAGCACGCCGACTCTGGATGCGGAGAATGATGGGGTGCTGATGCTGGATTGTTCCAACATCTTCCATTGCACTGCTTCGGGTGATATGGTCATTTCTCTTGGCCTGACCCGCGAGGAGTTGAAGGAGGCCGGTTACAGGGATATCAGTATTGATTTCGGGAGTGATGTGGATTACTCTGAACTCATGCTGAGCATTGAGGGCTTGTTCTATGTGGGCGTGCAGGATGGTGCTGCCACCTTCTCCCTTGTGCCCGAACCTGCCACCGCTACCCTGAGCCTTCTGGCCCTCGCTGCCCTCGCCGCTCGTCGCCGCCGCCGCTGAGTTGCAGCAAAATATCTCAACAGCCGCCAGTCTGGAAATGGACTGGCGGTTGTTGTGTGCCGGGGTGTACGAAAAAAATAAAAATCTCAATTGCTATCCAGGGGTGGGTGGTGTAGAATGTGGGTATGCGCCGCTCCCCTATACCCGGATTAGTGCTGGCAGATGGCTGGCTGGCTCCCTTTGAACGCGAAATCAAAGGGCGTATGAGATTGTATGATGCGCAGCTGGAGCGCATCTGCCGCCGGCATGGCTCGCTCATGGAGTTTGCCCATGCCTACACCCGGCTGGGTTTTAACCGCGATGCGGAGACTGGGGAATGGGTGTACCGAGAGTGGGCCCCGGGAGCGCGTGCCTTGTTCCTGATTGGTGATTTCAATTTCTGGAACCGCGAGGCGAACCCGATGCAGCGCGATGCGAATGGCGTGTGGGAAATCCGCCTGGCGCCGGATGCGCTGAAGCATGGCCAGCATGTGAAGGTGCATGTGGTGGGGGCTGATAACCAGCACCACGACCGTATGCCGGCCTGGATTCGCTACACGGAGCAGGACGCCACCACGTTTGATTACAGCGGTATTATCTGGGAGCCGGCGGAGCCGTACCAGTGGAAGAATACGCGCTGGAATCCGGCCAATGTCAAGACTCCCTTCATCTACGAAACCCACGTGGGCATGGCTGGTGAGGAGGGGCGTATACACAGCTACCGCGATTTTGCGGATAATGTGCTGCCGCGCGTGGCGAAGCTGGGCTACAATGTGGTGCAGATTATGGCCATTCAGGAGCATCCGTATTATGGCTCCTTCGGCTATCACGTGTCCTCTTTCTTTGCACCGTGCAACCGCTTCGGCACGCCGGAGGATTTGAAATACCTCATCGATACGGCGCATGGTCTGGGTATTGCGGTGCTGCTGGATGTGGTGCACTCCCACGCTGTGAAGAACATGGCCGAGGGGCTGAATAATTTTGATGGCTCCGGCGGGCAGTATTTCTGCGCCGGTGAGCGCGACAGTATGCACCCGGACTGGGACAGCTGTCTGTTTGATTATGGCCGCGAGGAGGTGCTGCAGTTCCTGCTCAGCAATCTGCGCTGGTGGCTGGAGGAGTTCCATTTCGATGGATTCCGCTTCGATGGCGTGACCAGCATGCTGTACCTTCACCATGGTCACGAACCGTTTACGGATTTAGGCTGCTACTTCAATACCCAGGTGAACCTGAGTGCGGTGACCTACCTGCAGCTGGCCGCCACGCTGGTGCAGCAGGTGTGTCCGGGTGCTTTTGCCATTGCAGAGGATATGAGCGGCATGCCCGGGCTCTGCCGGCCGGTGGATGAGGGCGGCTTCGGCTTTACCCACCGCCTGGCCATGGGGCTGCCGGATTACTGGATTAAGCTGTTGAAGGAGAAGAAGGACGAGGAATGGAGCGTGGGGGATATCTGGTACACTCTCATCAACCGCCGCTATGGTGAGGCGAATATCGCCTATGCCGAGAGCCACGACCAGGCGCTCGTGGGCGATAAGACCATCGCTTTCCGCCTGATGGATGCCGAGATGTACACCCACATGAGCTGCGACTTGCCCAGTGTCATCATCGACCGCGGCATGGCGCTGCACAAGATGATTCGTCTGGCTACGCTGTCGGCTGGTGGTGAGGGCTGGCTTAATTTCATGGGCAATGAGTTCGGACACCCGGAGTGGATTGATTTCCCGCGCGAGGGTAATGGCAATTCCTACCAGTATTGCCGCCGCCAGTGGAGCCTGGTGGATAATAAACTGCTGCGCTACCGTTTCCTGAATGAGTTTGACCGCGCCATGGTGGAACTGGCGAAGCGTCGCGACCTGCTGTCCGCGGCGCCGGCGCGCCCGCTGAATATGGATGAGGAAAACCAGGTGATGGCCTTTGAGCGCGGTGGCTTGCTCTTTGTGTTCAACTGGAGTGGCACGCGCGCTATTCCGGATTACAAGCTGCCTGCTCCCAAGGCAGGAGAATGGAAGGTGGTGCTGGATTCGGATGAAGCCCGCTTCGGTGGCCTGGCCCGTCAGGACCACACAGTGCATCATTTCACTGATAAGAGCCAGCAGCTTTCCCTGTATCTGCTGCCGCGCACGGTGATGGTGCTGTCTCCGGCGTTTCAGGGTGGCCGCCCGTTCTGATATATCAGCGTATGTTAGTTGAATTCATCGTCTCTCTCCTGGAGCACGTGCTGGAGAAATTGCTGGGCAACCGGGTCTGGATATATGTGCTGCTGTTGCTGCTGGGTGCCGGCGTTGTGGCCTGCAGCATCTATTGCGATTGATTCACTCTCAGCGGCGAAGCAGCCCGTAGCGGGGAGAAAAGATATAGGCCAGCAGGAAAAGAACCCCGAGCACCACAATGATGGTGGCTCCCAGATGCCAGCCGAGGGGGTAGGAAAGGAAGAATGCCGCAATGGCACCCAGCCCGCCGATGAGTCCGCCGCCCCAGAAAAGCCAGGTGGCGCGGTCGGTGAGCAGGTACATGGTGGCTGCCGGGGCAACCAGAAGCCCCAGCGTCAGAAAAGCACCCACGGCCTGCAGGGAGGACACCAGCACCAGGATGATGAGTGTAAAGATGCCGTAGTTGAGCATCCGGGTGGGGATGCCCATGGTGGCAGCTGCGCGCGGGTCGAACAGACTGATGAGCAGGGGACGCTGTGCTGCGGTGATGCTGAGCACGGCAATGGCACCGATGATGTAGGCAATCCAGAGGTCGGCATCGCCCATGCTCATGATGTTGCCGAAAAGCCAGTCGTCTACCTTCTGCTGCAGTCCCAGGCCGATGAGGATGATATAGCCCAGCGCAAATGCTGTGGTGTGCAGCACGGAAAGCGCGGTATCATGGTCCATGCGGGAGGTGCGGGAGACAAAGAGCGAGCCCAGCCCCACCAGCAGCCCTGCCAGCACGGCACCCAGCAGAATGCTCAGCTGGAAAAGCCCGAACAGCAGAATGGCCAGGGCAATGCCGGGTAGCAGCGCGCAGGAAAGGGTTCCAATCTGCAGCGAGGAACGCCGCAGCACCACCAGCGCACTTACAAAGCCGTTGGAAAAGCCGATGACTCCACAGGCCCAGAGGCTGCGTTGGGCCAGGGGTTCGCTCAGGAATTGCAGAAACTCATTCATTCGTGGGTAAAGGCTTTGTTCAGGTTTTGTGGCGTGAGCACATCGGCCACCGGGCCGGCGGCTATCAACTCCCGGCGCAGCAGCAGCGCCTGGTCGAATATCTGCGGGGCGGTTGCTAAATCGTGGTGCGAGGCGATGACCAGTCGACCCTCGTGTGCCAGGGCTCGCAGCAGTTCGGCAAGCGCTTCGCTGCCGGGCACATCCAGCCCGGTGAACGGTTCATCCAGCAGCAGAATGTGTGCCTCCTGAGCCAGAGCGCGTGCCAGGAAACAGCGTTGCTGCTGCCCGCCGCTCAAGGCGCTGATCTGGCGTTTCTGCAAATCCTGCAGCCCCAGGGTGCAGATGGCTTTATCAACGATTTCCTTATCGTGCGGGCGCATGGCACCCCACATGCCTACGGAGGGATAGCGCCCCATTTCCACCAGCTGGCGCACCGTGATGGGGAATTGCCAGTCCACCTCGTTGCGCTGGGGCAGGTAGGCAATTTCGTTCATGTGCGAGGCCAGGGGGGTATTGTTCCAGAGAATATCGCCGCTCCAGATGGGGAGCAATCCGGCCAGCGCATTGAGCAGGGTGGATTTGCCTGCTCCGTTGGGGCCGATGAGCGCCAGCGTGCTGCCGCATGCGGCCTCGAAGGAGATATCCTGCAGCGCCGGTTCCGAGCCATAGCCTGCCGTCACCCGGCGAAGAACAAGGTGGTGGTGCGGGTGATGGTGGTGCCCACCTCCCCAGCAGATGTGGTCGTGTTGCCCGTTTACCATGTGAAAGTCATTATATCGTGGAGTCCGGAGCTGCCCTCTTCCTTCCAGAGCGTCTTCATGATGGCCTCCCGGCCTGTGGGTTCCAGAGTGAGGGAAATGGCCTGCAGCGCGGTGTCGTCCCACTCTGCCTGGATTTCCAGCTCAATGGACGGCTGCTTTGGTAATTCCAGTTCAAATTCATTCTGGTTCAGGGTGGAGTTGAGCTCCTGCCACTCTCCGCTGCTGTGGCGCAGGCGTATGCTGCGGGGCTGGCCTGTGAAGCTGATGGCGGCGTAGGTTATTTCCTTTTCGGCCATGCTTTCAGCCGGCGCTACGGCTGTCGGCGTGCGCTCTGCCTTGCGCGTGAGCAGCGGCAGGGGGATTCCTACCAGCAGAACCCCCAGCAGGGTGAGCAGAAATGTGGCACGCGGTGACATGGCTTCTTGGTGGGGATTCTATTCTGTTAGCGCTCTGGTGTCAACGCAGCATCGCGACATGTGTCCAGCCATGTGCGGATGGCCTGCAGGTGCTCCGGCCGGAGCTCGTCATCGCTGAAGATGCCGATGCCGTGCACTCCGGTGGTGCGGAGACGGTCCAGCTGCGCGGGGAGTTCGCTCACCGGAAGGTCCGGCAGGTGAATACCCGGTACCATGGGGATGCGTGCCTCGCATTCCTGCATGGCCTGGCTGGTGATATCTGCGGCCCATTCGGCGGGCTCATTGTAGAACGAATGGTAGGCCATGGGCAGCACGAGGTCGGCGTGGAAGAATTTCCAGTCCTGGTGCACCATGCGGGCGGCCAGAGCCGGGCTGGGGAACACGGCGCAGGCGGCGGTCAGCCCATGCCTGCGGATTTCATTGGCTATCTCGTTGAAAACAGAATAGACGCTGTAAGTCTGATATTTCCTGAAATCGTTGTGCGCCATGCGGGCGGCACCCTCCTGGCAGGTGGGGCAGTAGCAGTAATCGAACTCAGGGGCAGGGGTACTCATATCCAGCCCGTATTTCTCCCACAGGGCGCGTGGCAGCTCCACATCCGGCATGCGCATGTAGTCTGCCTGGATACCGCTCAAGCCGGGAATCTGTGCCAGGCGGCGCACCTGTTTGATCAGATGCCGGCGCACCTCCTTGTTGCTCGGGCAGAGAAACTGGTAATACTCCACAAAGGGGCGGTCCTCCGGCTTGTGGCATGATTTGCCGAGCTTGTTTACGGCGTACCACTCCGGATGCAGCAGTGCCTCGGCATCACCGGGACGGTTCAGCGCCCAGAGCCAGGCGAAGACGCGCAGCCCTTCCTGCCGGGCCAGGGCGGTGAGCTGCTCGATGCGTTCCGGTGTGCCATCGATGATGATGGTGCCGATTCCCGCCTGGGCATAGCTGCGGAAACGGGTGATCCATTCGGCATCGCTGCGTTCGTTGTTGCCATGCACCCAGAGGTAGAGCTCCGTGGGTTGCTGCTGTGGGGCCGAGGCCTTGAAGCGTCCCTCGCTGTCCAGCCGCATGCGGGTACCGGTTTGCGGACAAGTGGCGGTGAGGATGAAAAAATCCTGCTCCGGGAAGCTGATGCTCACACCTTCGGGAAGCGTTGCGGCGGAATTGTAGCAACCATGCTGGCCGCGATGTGCCAGCTGGTCATTGAGAGCCTGGAAGATGGCCAGACGCGTAGCATCCTGCGGTGCCGCCGGTGCTGCCTCCCATTTCCACGCGGGGTGGTCGCTGAAAATTACGCGTCCCCAGTGCTCGGGCAGGTGGATATTCACCTTGCCGGTGGGTGCCCACACATGGTTGCTCTCGGGTGTGTCCAGCTTTTCATAGCCGGCTTCAGTGGGGCGCACCTGCCAGTTCACCCGGGAGAAGTTGAAGCGCATTTCCGAGCCGGGGGCAGGGGCCTTGCTGGTGCGTGGCTGGGTGGCGTGGCTGGTGATGCTGCTCCAGGGAATGGCCAGCTCCACGCTCCATCCGTCGTCTGTATCGCTGGCATCATTCAGCGTGCCGCGCAGGTGCACTGCGTGTTTCAGCCCGGGGATTTCCCAATCGTGCAGAATATGCGGGTCATCAAAGCGGTAGGGGCGGGGGATGAATAAATCCCAGGTGGTGTTCAGTGCGTTGATTTCCAGCTCGATGTAGTTGAGCCCATCGCCATCCTGGTCGATGAATACCTCGAAATCCGGGTCGCGGTAGATAACGGAATCATGCTCGCTGAGGGTGCCCCACAGGTGCTTTTCATCCATATCCGCCAGAATGTAGAGGTAGTCATCATCCCACAGCATCTTGATGCGGCATTCGTGGGGAATGGCGGCGCCTTCGATATCGCGGAGGGGCGAAAGCTCGCGGGCGTTCTGCCATTGCCAGTCGTTACCCATGCCATCAATGTTGGGCGGCGCTTCGGTGCGTCCGCAGACGTAGGTGGGCGGGAGTTCCTGGGCTGTCAGCGGCAGCACGGTGGCGAGGGTGAGGAAAAGAGAACGCATGTTTGATTAGCGGGATAGACCTTCCACGATGTTTTTTACATTGAATCGGAAAAGCTCGGCATAGGTCGGTGTGGCGGGGTTGATGCCATCCAGCGCGAGCGGCAGCGCCTTTGCGCCGACCTGCGTGGCAATGGTACGCAGCACCTTGGGCGGTTCGTTTACGCCGTAGAACAGACAGGGAACCGATTTCTGACGCAGCTCAGCCAGAATGCGGGCCAGTGAGGCGGTGTCGCCCTCACTTTCCTGAGCAATGCCGTGCACGGCAAGGGCGGTGAACCCGAAATCCTTGCAGAAATGGCTCATGGCGGCGTGGGAACACACCAGCACGCGCTTTTCCTGCGGGATACGGGCAAAAGCCAGGCGTGTCTCACGCACCAGCGCATCCATCTGCGCGGCATAGGCCCGCTGGCCGTTTGCGAACTGCTCCTTGTTGCCAGGCTCAGCCTGTTCCAGTGCGGCGCGCAGGGCGCGTGAGGCTCGCTTCATGGCCGTGGGGCTGTTCCACCAGTGCGGGTCGGCCACCTTGCTGCCCGGCAGGTAAACCTCCGGCACAGCGCTGCCCAGTTCCACAATGCGGGTGCGGGCGGGCAGGGAATCCTGCAGATCCTCCAGATACGGCTCCACTCCCTTACCGCAGGCCAGTACCAGCTGGGCTCCGGCCGCGGCTGCTAAATCACCCGCCGTGGGCTCAAATGCATGCAGTTCGCCATTCTCAGGAAAAAGATTCACCACCTCGACAGCATCACCGCCCACCTGGCGGGCCATGTCGCTCAGCAGGGGGTGCAGACTTGCCACCTTAGTGACCGCCTGGGCACTGAGCGTGCATAAGGCCAACATTACCGCGCATACCAGCTTCTTCATGGAGTTCATTTTAGAATAACTCTATATCCGTGTCAATTGGCCATCGGGTCAGCGGAGATTCTTCCCTTGATATTATGAGCCGCTTGTGCGATTATCTGCACATGGGGCTTATGAACGTGTCTCCTGACAATTAGAATTGACATGTCTTTTCTCCTATGGCAGGATTTGGGGAGTAACCCCAACTATCATCCCGTATGTGGAAACATCCTGTAGAGATTATTCTGGATTGGCTGCTAGACGTAGTCGGAGAGTATGGTGAGCGTGCCCGCTGCTGGTGGAAAATGGCCTATGTTCTAGTCCTTGTGATACTTGTGGTGGGTATGTGTGTGTATCTTTACTATTGTAGATAAGGCAAATTCAGCGGCTTCTTGCCGGGGCGTCCTGTTGGGCTGCTGCACTGCATCGCGCATGCATGCAACGCATGGAGCACGCGCTGCATGCTTCCGGTTCTGCCAGATGATTCGGTGGTGTCATACACTCTTCATTCTGATGCCAAAATAAGTCATATAAAAGCGTTGACATAACAGAAAGTTGGGTGGTAAAATCCCGCCGCGCTTCTGGTGCCTGTTACCGGGAGATGCGTTTTACTCTATACCGAAAATCATCATGTCTATCGTTAAGTTTTACAAGGAAGAGCATCAGGTGCCGTTGGAGATGCACAAGGTGCGTGTAGTGCAGAAGCTGTTCCTCCCGACCGTGGAGGAGCGTGTGCAGAAGCTGCGCGAAGCCGGCAACAATACCTTCCTTCTGCAGAATAAGGATGTGTTCATGGATATGCTCACCGACTCCGGTGTGAACGCCATGAGTGACAACCAGGTGGCAGCCTCCATGCAGGCCGACGATTCCTACGCCGGTTCCGAGACCTTTAACCGTCTCTCCCGCGTGATTGAGCAGGTTTTCGGTACCAAGTATTTCCTGCCTGCCCACCAGGGCCGCGCCTGTGAGAATATTCTCGCCGAGACTTTCGTGAAGGAAGGCGACGTGGTTCCCATGAACTTCCACTTCACCACCACCAAGGCCCACATCACCCGCAAGGGCGGCCGCGTGGAGGAACTTATCACCGCCGAGGGTCTGGATCCCAACCTCGACCTGCCGTTCAAGGGTAACTTCGACATCGAGCGTCTCCGCAAGCTCATTCAGGAAGTGGGCCCCGAGCACGTTCCCTTCGTGCGTATTGAAGCCGGCACCAACCTGATTGGTGGTCAGCCGCTTTCCATGCAGAACATGCTGGACGTGGCCGCAGTTTGTAAGGAATTCGGCGTGATGTCCGTGCTGGACGCCTCTCTACTGCAGGACAACCTGTACTTCATCAAGACGCGTGAAGAGGCTGCCAAGGATATGAGCATCGCTGAAATCATCCGCAAGATTGCAGATGAGATGGATCTCATCTACTTCTCCAGCCGCAAGCTTGGCTTCGCCCGCGGTGGTGCCATCGTTTCCAACAACGAGAAGCTCATCCTCAAGATGAAGGCCTTCATCCCGCTGTACGAAGGTTTCCTGACCTACGGCGGTATGGAAGTGCGCGCCATGGAAGCCATGGCCGTGGGTCTGCTTGAGACCCTCGATGAGGAAATCATCAACCAGGGCCCCATCTTCATTGAGTACCTGGTGAAGGAGCTTTCCGAGTACGGTGTGCCCATGGTGAAGCCCGCCGGTGGTCTGGGTGCTCACATCAACGCTTCTGAGTTCCTGCCCAACATTCCGCACGAGCAGTACCCCGCCGGTGCTCTGGCCACGGCTCTGTACATTGCCGGTGGTATCCGCGGCATGGAGCGCGGCTCTCTTTCCGAGCAGCGTAACCCCGATGGTTCTGAGAACTACGCCGAGCTGGAGCTGGTGCGTCTGGCATGCCCCCGCCGCGTGTTCACGCTTTCCCAGGTGAAGTACTGCGCTGACCGAGTGAAGTGGTTGTACGACAACCGCGAGCTTATCGGTGGTCTGAAGTGGGTGGAAGAGCCCGAGGTTCTTCGCTTCTTCTTCGGCCGTCTGCAGCCGCTCAGCGACTGGCAGGAGAAGCTGGCCGCCAAGTTCCGCGAGGACTTCGGCGAAAGCCTCTAAAGCCCCTTGTTGCTGAATAGACAGAGTATTTGAGCGGGATACCTCCGCAAAACGGACCGCCGGAAGTGATTCCGGCGGTTCTTTTATAAAATAAGCAGATAACGGGAAATGAGCTTGACGGAACGGGAGTATGTAGGATAGAGTATAGCGATTATTCTGATATGAAAATTCGTAGCATAGCATGGATGGGCGCGGGGTTGTTTCTGGCAGGTGTGGCAGGTGCTGCTGTGGTTTACCGCCGCAAGGGGGAGCGAGAATTGCCGCCGGAGCCGGCGGAAACAACGGAACATGCTGAGCTACGCAAGATAATGGAGGAATCTGCCGCATATAATGAGGCCCTGTACCAGCAGGTGCTGAGACTGGAGTCCGAGCTGGCTCCCGCAAACCGACCCGCCATTGTTGCAGAGCTGAGTGAGCAGAATAAGAAGACTCGCCAGCAGATTGACCAGCTGCGCGATGCCTTGCAAAGCCGCTTGTCAACGCAGCGGCGCACATTTGCTGATGTTGATGGATTTGTTGAGCTTATCAGTGAATACCGTGGCATTACGCTGGAGCAGCAGCGCCGCCATATGGAGTTGTATCAACGTGTCCGCAAGCTGGAGAATGTGCCCTCGACTCCCGAACTTTCAGCCTTTCTGAAGTTGGGATTCAAGGATGATGTGCTGCGGCATGCTGATACGGAGAGTCAGCTGATGAAGGCTGCCTCTGAGCAGCGAGAGCTCATGCTGCGCGCCGGACGCGTGCTGAGTTCTGTGATGAATGTTGACTCTGCCATGAAGGCTCCGGAGGAACTTAATAACCTTGGAGATACCTACATGAGTATCTCTGCTCGTATTAAATTGTACAAGGATGATGACCCGGGCGGTGCAACCTCTGCAGTGGCAGAGCTGCGTTCTCTTTATGCGGCGTTGCTACCAATGCTCCAGACGCAGGCTTCCCGACTCCGTTCTGCAGAGTTTTATGGATGCGCGCCTCTCAGGGAAGTGGTGGAACGCATGCTACCGGAACAACGCTGAATCTGTACATTTTAGGGACTTGTGGACTTGCATTGCATTGTTTCATGTGATAAAGTGATAACGTTAGCGCGTTATAGATATGCTTGAAGCACGTAATATCTGTTTGGAGGTAGATAATGAGGGGGAGAGCTTATTCCTCCTCAATGATGTGAATTTCTGCATCCCTCGAGGGCATTTTACGGCGATTGTGGGGCCGTCCGGCTGCGGTAAGACTACGTTGCTCAAGGCGATAGCCGGTATCAAGGAAACAACTTCCGGCACTTTTTTCTGGGAGGGCCGAGACCTGGCTGAAGACGGCGATTTTGAGCCTCATGAGATTGGTTATGTGCCGCAGTTCAGCATCGCCTTTGAGGAGCTTACTGTGGATGAGAATGTGGAAAGCTCAGCCAGACTGCGCGTGGATGCCTCTGATGAGGAACTGGACGAGATAATTGACAGCGTGCTGGAGGAGACCGGGTTGAGTGAGATTGCCGACCGTCCGGTCAAGTTGCTTTCCGGCGGCCAGAAGCGCCGACTGGCTCTGGCCATGGAATTGGTGAGTCGTCCCCATATCCTGCTGTGCGATGAAGTGACCAGCGGTCTCGATCCCCGCTCGGAACGTGAAATTGTGGAGCTGCTGCACGAGTTGAGTCTGAAGGACGGGCGTATCGTCATATCTGTGACACACAGTCTGGCCCAGATGGAGCTGTACGACAGCGTAATCGTGATGGTGCGCGGTAATCTGGCTTATCATGGGCAGCCGGATCTGATGGTGCATTATTTCGGTGAAAAGGATTTCGAGGAGGTGTATCCCAAGCTTGCTCTTCGTGAACCCGATGCCTGGCGCCAGAGCTGGCTGAAGCATCGCGTGAACTATTACCAGCGCCTGGAGCAGCGGCATGTGGAAAAATTTGCCTCTGCCGGGCTTCCTCCGCCAGAGCCGGCTGCGCCGTCTGAGGCCGCGGATGATGTGCCTCAGCCGTCGTTCTTCTCCCAGTTTGCCACATTGCTGAAGCGTCGGTTCACGATTTTGTTCCGCGATCGTACGCAGCTGTGGCTGCAGGTAGCCATGATTGTGATTTTCCCGATTCTGGTAGCTCTTTTCTCCAGCAAGGGGCAGGAGCAGCTGCTGCATCTTACAGACAACATGGGCACAGACCTGGCTGCAGAGTTGCAGACTCTGCAGGCACAGGCAGAGGTGCGTGCCCGGGTGGGCTCTGCTGTTTCCGGTATCATTATGTTCCAGGTGATTCTGCTTGGCCTTATGGGGTCTAACAATTCCTCCCGTGAGATTGCTGGCGAGCGCCTTATCATGGAAAAGGAGAAGTTTGCCGGCACGGGAGTTGGCGCATATATTGCTTCAAAACTGGCCTTCCTGAGCATATTGGTGTTTATTCAGAGCCTCTGGATGTTTGCCTTTGTGCAGTATTGCTGGCCGTTGCGCGGTGATATTACCAATCATTTTATTTTCCTGTTGCTGGCGAATGCCTCCATGACGGCCATGTGCCTTGGTATTTCCGCCAATTGCAAGACCCCGGATCAGGCTTCTCTGCTGAGCATCTATCTGGTAGGCTTCCAGCTGCCGCTTTCGGGGGCGGTGCTGGCGCTGCCGGAGTTTGTGGAGGTGTTCACCCAGCCTTTTATATCGGCATATTGGGCGTGGAGTGGCAGTGTGAAAGGCGGCCTGGAATCGGAGGTGCTCAAGGCTGTGAACAGCATTGTGCAGACCTCATTCTCCGAGCATTCTCTGTGCGTTCTCGTGCTGCTGGCGCACGTGCTGGCCGGTGTCATTCTTACCTATGTGGGCGTGCGCCGAACCCGCTGGGAATAATCCCGATTTACAGACAACTTACTACTGAAGCTATATGGCAAGAAAAAGACGCTCTTCAAAAGACAAGAAATCCCAGATGCCCATGATTCTGGGTGGCGCGGGTGGTGTGGCTGTGCTGGTGGTGGCTGCTGCCATGGTCATGAAACCATCGGAGACTCCTGCATCTGCTCAGGAGTCCAGGTTTTCAATTTCTGATTACCGGCAGGATGCATCCCGCCTCACAGGCAATACATATCGTCTGGAAGCCCGTATCGAGAATATTGAATCCATTGGCAATGAACGTCTGGTGGCGGTATCTCTGCCGAATAATGTGCAGGAACGTCTGCCCCTGGTTGTGCCTAACGGCGTGACCGGCCGGGTGAATCTGACACGAGGGGACACGTTTGTGTTCTATGTTAAGTGCCGTAACGGAAAGGATGAACAAGGCCTTGATGTGAAGGGTATCATGCTTGTGGAAAAAGTAGAGAACATGTAACAATGAAGACGTCTACCTATTTGAAACTGCTTTCTGTTTTCGGCTATGCGCTTATGGTGCAGCCTGGCTTCGCCCAGGGGCTGGGTAAGCCTTCCGGCGAGCAGACGGTGAAGGAACAGACCGACGTGCAGTCAGATAATAACAACGGTGATAGAAACATCACCATTGGTAAAACGAATGTAGACCCCGAAAAGGGCGAGGCTGCCAATCCGCAGATTCTTGGTCTGGAAATCCCCTTGCTGGATCCGTCCAGTGATACTGTTTCCTACAATGGCGGAAAGTTTGATGTGGGTAATAATGCTCTGGTGCGAGCCCGCTTCGAGAAGTATCTGCAGCAGAACCCGGATGACAGCACCGAGGCGAAGCGATACCGCAAGAAGCTGCGTGCGCTGCTGAAACTCACGCAGAAGTCTGCCCGCACGCGTCGTGAGGTGGGCAGCGAGACTCTGCTGGAGGTAGGCAATGGCTTGTACGAGCTCAATGAATACCCTGGAGATGGCGGTATTTCCGGTTCATTGGCCAGTGCAGTGGCCAGCGCCATAGCTGTACAATATGCCAACCGTGCCCGCCATCGACGGAACGGAGACATGCAGAAACAAATTGACGATTTGGTGAAAAAGACGAATACGTTGACGAATCGCAATACCGGGCGAGGCCAGAAGTCTGCCAAGACGGTGGGTAAGAGTGATATTTCTGCGCCCAATACATCGGTCACCAATACGTACACCATCGCTCACAATACGAAGCAGATTGCCACGCTTGAGGCTGCAGGGGTCAAGAATGATGCGGACAGCATAGCTGCGCTGGAACTTTCCAAGATTAATTTCCAGAGCACGATTATCTCCATGCTGATGCAGCGTCGTTATGACCATGCGCTGATTGGCGCGTATGTGTATCGCCACGTTTTCCGTGATGGGGATACCACGCTGAAAATGGATAGCGAGTCACCGGCTGCCAAGTTGTTCGAGAGCGGTACTGGGTTGCCGCCCACGGTGAATGCCATGGCAACGCTTGCCTCCAACATGCGGCACGAGATTGACCAGAACATGGAGGCTGTGACGAATATGCTGGCGCAGAACAAGCTTGCAGATGCTACGCAGAGTCTGATTCAGGCTGTGGCTGTGGGTGAGTATATGCAAAGTGTGGCAACCTTCCCGGTGGAAGGCCGCCGTCGCATTGCTGAGTTCTGGTCGCTGCGCCGTAAGGCGCTCTCTACCATGAATGCGCGCGATTACGGCGCTCTTGAGGAGATTGCCGCCAAGATGAAGGCGATGGATCCGGATTTTGATGATTCGATGCTGACGAGTTATTGCGCAGGTCGCAAGGCCCAGAGTGATTTGCACCTGCGCAATGCAGCCAAGGCATTGAAGGCTGGTGATGAGGCTACCTTTAACGAGGAAATCACGAAGGCTGGAGCTATCTGGCCCAAGAACCCGAATCTGGAGAAGGGGCGTCAGCAGCTGGAAAAGATTGATAACCAGGATTCGGTGCGCGATGAATTCCGCACACTGGTCGAACGTAAGGAATTCCGCACCATCTACAACGAGCAGGATAAGTTTGATGTAGTAGCTATAGACCCGGAATTAAAGAAGCAGTACAAGGATGCCATCGCGTTGATTGGAACCATTGATGGCATGCTTGCGCAGCTTGATGTGGCCGCCATGCAGGATACCACCATGGGCCCTTGTATGGCATACGAAATGCTGGTGGAACAAGGGGAGAAGGATGCCCGGTATAAGGATGATTCCAAGTATCGCGAGGCATTGAACCGCTTTGCTCTGAGTGCTCATGATTTTACACGGGCTCTCGAGAATGCGCGAAACTGCGAGTCTCGTCGGGAGTATGGCTCCGCTCTTTCCAACTACTACCGTGCGCAGTGTCTGTATCCTCGCTCTACCATGGCAGGTGAAGGGGTACAGCGCATTACTGAGATTGTCCTTAAGGCAAAGTACTGATGTTGCAGCCGGCTGCTGTCATTACACGTTTTGCGCCAAGTCCGAGTGGCCCGCTGCATGTGGGTCACTTGCTTGCTGCGTATCAGGCGCGGCACCTGGCCGATGTGCACGGGGGGCTGTGCCTGCTCCGTGTGGAGGATATTGACCAGCGGGCGCAGCATCCGGAGTATCTGGAATTGATGTACGAGGACCTGGCCTGGCTGGGGCTTTCCTTTGATGGAGAGGTGATGGTGCAGACCCGCCGCTTCCCGGTATACGAAAACGCGCTGGCGGAGCTGCGCTCCATGGGCCTGCTTTACCCCTGTTTCTGCACCCGGACTGAAATCCGGAACCAGGTGGCAGAAATGGGGCGGGCTCCGCACGCAACATTGGGCTATCTGTACCCCGGTACCTGCCGGCATCTTTCGCCTGAGCTTGTGGCGGAGAAACTGGCCGCCGGGGTGCCGCACACCTGGCGGCTGGATATGCAGCGCGTGCAGGATTTGATAGGCTGCCCTTGCTGGCATGATATGCGGCGGGGCACCCAGCGGTGTGTGCCCACGGCGTATGGAGATGTGGTGCTGGCCCGCAAGGATTTTCCGGCGAGTTATCACCTTTGCGTGGTGATAGATGATGCTGCCCAGGGGGTTACCCATGTAACCCGCGGTGCGGATTTGTTTGATGCTACCCACATACATCGGGCTTTGCAGGGGGTGCTGGGGCTACCCGTGCCTCAGTACTGCCACCATGAGCTGCTGCGGGATAATACAGGTAAGCGGCTGGCCAAGCGGGACGGTGCGCGTTCCATCGCTTCGCTGCGTGCCGCCGGGTTCAGCCCGCAGCAGGTGCGCGATTCCCTGCATGCGGCCTTGCAGCGTGGCGGTATCTGGGCTGTGTGACCAGGCTTGCCTTTGGCTGCTCTGTGTGTTATGCTTCTGCTTGTGAGCGAGGCAGTATACAAGACAGTAGAGGTGGTGGCCGCCGTTATTCTGGACGGGGCGGGTAGTGTGCTTGCGTTGAAATGCAGCGAGGCAAAGTTTAATGGAGGCTGGGAATTTGCCGGTGGCAAGATTGAGCCGGGTGAATCACCCCAGGCTGCACTTGCGCGAGAAATAGCGGAGGAGCTGGGGCTGCAGATTCGCGTGGAGCAGTTGATTTATACCGTTGAGCGTGATTATCCAGCCTTCCACCTTCGCCTGCATTGCTATGCTTGTTTTATTGAAGGGGGCGAGCTTCAGCTTCGGGAGCACACGGAGGCCCGCTGGCTGACTGCTGATTCTCTGAACAGCGTGCGTTGGTTACCTGCGGATGAGGATGTATTGCCCCATGTGGCGGAATTGTTGCAATTGCCGCGCTGCTGACGGCGCTGCTGCTTGACACTGCGGGTGTTTTCTGCTAATTTTCCGGTATGTTTTCCATTCTCTCAGACAAGCTCGATGATGCCTTCCGCAAGATGCGCGGGCTGAGCAAGATTTCCGAATCCAATATCAAGGATGCCTTGCGCGATGTGCGCATGGCGCTGCTGGATGCCGATGTGGAGTACAGCGTGGCTCGTGAGTTCATTGCTCATGTGAAGGAAGAGGCCATGGGAGAGAAGGTGCTCAAGTCCGTAAAACCGGGTGAGCAGATTGTCAAGATTTTCCGTGATCAGCTCGCAGAGCTGCTGGGTGGAGATGCCGCTCCGCTGCAGCTGGAGCCGGCACCGGCCCGTGTGCTGGTTGTCGGCCTTAACGGTGCAGGTAAGACCACCACCAGCGCCAAGTTGGCCCGCCGCCTCAAGATGGAGGGCCGCAAGCCGCTGCTCGTTGCCTGTGACCTGATTCGCCCGGCCGCTATCGACCAGCTGGCTACTCTTGCCGGCCAGATTGATGTGCCGGTGTACACCCCGTCTGCATCGGAGAAGGATGTTATCCGCGTGGCCAAGGACGCCCTTAAGTGGGCGGCCGGGCTGGAGCACGATGTCATCATTTTTGATACCGCTGGTCGTCAGGAAGTGGACGAAGATTTGGTGGCCGAACTGAAGAAGCTGGCGAAATTCCTGAATGCTCAGGAATCCCTGCTGGTGGCAGATGCCGCTACTGGCCAGCAGGCTGTGCGAGTGGCTCAGGCGTTTGATAATGCCGTGGGGCTCACGGGTATCATCCTCACCAAGCTGGATGGCGATGCCCGCGGCGGTGCCGCTCTTTCCATGCGTGCCATTACCGGCAAGCCCATCAAGTACATGGGCGAGGGTGAGAAGCTGGACATGTTCGGCCCCTTTGTGCCGCAGCGCATGGCCGACCGAATCCTCGGCATGGGTGATATAGTGGGCCTTGTGGAAAAGGCGGCGGAGAAGATTGACCAGGAATCTGCCATGAACTCCATGACCCGTATGATGAGCGGTGAGTTCAATTTCAATGACTTCCTGAGCCAGATGAAGATGATGCAGAGCCTGGGCCCGCTGGAGGGCCTGCTGGGGCTGCTGCCTGGCTTCAGTAAAATCCGCAAGCAGCTGCCGGAGGGCGCCATGGATCCGAAACGCATGAAGCGTATGGAGGCCATTGTGCTCTCCATGACCCCTGCGGAAAGAGCAAATTACAAGCTTCTTATACCCAGCCGTCGACGCCGTATCGCCAAGGGCTCCGGTGTGTCTGAGATTGAGGTGAATCGCTTTATCAAGAACTTCAAGGAAATGAAGGAAATGATGGGAGGTAAGGGCAAGATGGGTGGTATGATGAAGAATCTCATGAAATCTGCCGGTGGCGCCAAGGGCGGTATGCCTGATATGAGCGCGCTGATGGGTGGGCAGGCAGGTGAGATGCCTGACATGAGTGCCCTGATGGGACAGGGCGGTATGCCGGATCTGGGCCAGATGCCTGACCTTTCTGAGTTGATGGGCGGGGGCGGCAAGGCTCCCAAAATGCCCAAGGGCATGGGTGCATTCAATGGCCTGTTCCGCCGCCGCCGCTGATGCTTGTATGTGGCGCTTTCTGATAGCCGTTCTCTTCTGTAGCCTGACTGCCCGGGCTCTTACGCCCGCGCAGGTTGTGGTGGTGTACAATGCTGAATCGAAGCGCAGTGAGCAGTGTGCCCGTGCATATTGTGCCAAGCGTTCCATTCCTGCAACTCAGTGCATAGCCCTGAACGGCTTGCCCAAGGAGCAGGATGTATCCCGCCTGGTGTTTGATACCAAGCTGCGGTACCCGATACTGTTGCACGCCCGCCAACACAGCTGGCGGCTGCCGGCAACGCAGCAGCAGGGGCTCAAACCGGTGTATGCCATGGTGCTTATGCCGGATATCCCACTGCGGGTCCGGGAGGAGCAGGAACCAGGCAAGAAGCAGGGGCTTCTGTTTCAGAATCGTGCTTCCGTTGATTCTGAGTTAGCATTGCTGGGGGCCAACTACGCTACCGCGGGGCCTCTTAACAATCCTTTCTTTAACAAGAATGCTGCATTGGAGGAGGCAAAGCCCCCGGTGCTGGCGGTTACGCGAATTGATGCTCCGGATGATGCATCCATCCGCCGGATGATACAATTCCCGGCCGAGGTGGAGAGACGCGGCTTGTGGGGCTGGAGTGTTGTGGACCAGGGTGGCCCCTATCCGCAGGGCGATGAATGGTTCTCCGCCGTAGCCCGCATGGCCCGTGAGAACGGACAGCCGCTTTTTCATGAAGAGAGCAGGGCTACCCTGGCCCCCGCTTTTCCGCTGATGGCAGATACGGCAGTGTATTTCGGGTGGTATGCCCACCCGGCAAATGGTCCCTTTAATCCGAAGACTGCTGCAGATTTTCGTTTTGCACCCGGGGCTGTTGCCTACCATCTGCATTCGTATAGTGGCACTTCTGTCAAAAGTCCGAATACCTGGGTGGGGGCGCTTCTCCAACGCGGCGCAGCAGTGACCGCAGGTAATGTGTATGAACCAACTCTTGGTGGCTGCCTTAAGGCGGATGTGTTTTTTGATCGTCTCCTGAAGGGGTACACTGTGGCTGAAGCTGCATTGATGGCAACCCCCTGGATTTCCTGGCAAGGTGTTGTTCTGGGAGACCCCCTGTATCGTCCGTATGAGGTGCTTCGCCGCAATGGTGGCAGCTCGGATAATCCCTTTGTGCAATGGAGACGCATCCTGCTGCAGAGCGTGGGCAATCGAGGGGCGCTGGTGGCAGCCGCGCGGCAGCACGGGGCCCAGCTGACGGAGATGCTTGCCTGGCATTTTGCCGGCCTGGGTGAGCTGACAGAAGCTGCAGAGTATTTTGGACAGGTGGCACGCCTTGCGCAGAACGAGCGCAATCGGGTTCGCGCTTCGCTGCTGCAGGCCTCTTTGGCCTTCCTTAATAAGGATGAGCGCTATGGCCGAGAGTTGATGCAGCGCCTGCTTGAGCAGACTACCCGCTCCCCGTTCCGCCCTGCGGTGCAGAAGACGGCAGAAACCTTTATGCCGGAGCTCAGGCCCGCCCCCAAACCCAAGCCGGAGCAAAAGAAAAAATAATGCTTGGTGCAGTCACGAAACGAGGGCGTGCTGCAGTGGGAAATAATTGACAAATTGGCATGTCGGGTGTAAATTTATCTGCGATATGAATGACCAGTATGTATTGCCGACGTATGGCCGTGCTCCTTTCGATGCTGCAAGGGGAGAAGGCTCATACCTGTTTGACACGGAAGGTAGGACTTATGTGGATTTCTGCGCGGGTATTGCCACTTGCGCCCTGGGACATTGTAACCCTGTTGTAGTGAAAGCTCTGACGGAGCAGGCTCAGACACTGATGCATTGTTCCAATCTTTATGGTATTCCCGGCCAGGCCCGCCTTGCGGAGCTGATTGTAGAGAAGTTGATTGGTATCCCTGGTCGTGTGTTTTTCTGCAATTCCGGTGCAGAGGGTAATGAGGGCATCATCAAGACCGCCCGTCGTTTCGGCCACCGCCGCCCTGCGGCAGATGGTTCGCCGCGTTATGAAATCATCACATTTAATAAGAGTTTTCATGGCCGCACCCTGGGCACGCTGGCTGCTACCGGCCAGGAGAAGGTGCAGGTGGAGTTTGACCCGCTGCTGACTGGGTTCAAGTATGCTCAGTTCAATGACCTGGATTCTGTCCGCGCTGCTATTTCCCCGGTAACCTGCGGAATTATGCTGGAGGCGGTGCAGGGTGAGGGTGGCGTGAATCCTGCCACTCCCGAGTTCCTGCGCGGTGTTGCTGAGCTGTGCAAGGAGCATGACCTCATGCTTATGATTGATGAAGTGCAGTGTGGTGTGGGGCGCTGCGGCGCAACCATGGGCTGGAAGTCCATTTGCCCGGAGATTGAACCCGACCTTGTTTCCTGCGCCAAGGGTATTGGCGGTGGTTTCCCCATCGGCTGCTTCTGGGTAAACAACCGCTCCATTGATGAGCAGGGTACGCCGCTTTCCTCCATCATGGGGCCGGGCTCTCATGGCTCTACCTACGGTGGTACTCCGCTGGCATGCGCTGTATCATATGCTGTGGTGAATGAGGTGCTGGAGCAGGGACTTGCTGAACGCGCCGCCCGCCTGGGTGAGGTGATTAAGACTACTGTGGAGGGGTGGAATCTTCCTTGTGTGGAGACTGTCCGCGGGCAGGGCCTGCTGCGCGGTGTGGGGCTCCGCAAGGGCTCGTTTACGGTGCCCGCGGGGCAGACTCCTGCCTCCCACGTCAACAACCTCTGCCGCGAGGCCGGCCTGCTGGCATGCCCTGCTGGCCCGGATACCCTGCGCCTTATTCCCGCGCTGAATGTGCCGGAGGAAACGCTGGCCGAAGGCCTTGAAATCCTTCGCCGGGTACTGGAGAAACTTTAAGAAACCAGATTGAATCAGATATGAAGGTACGATATATTCCGATTCTGGGTGGTGTGATTGCAGCCGCTGCCATGGTAGCTGTTGTGAAGTTTGCGCCCTATATGCCCACACAGGCAGATCTGGCACCGGAGGAAACAGCCCTGCTTGTAGAGTGGACCAAGGTGGGCGATGCTCTTTCTGTGCAGCGCATGCTGGAGCAGGGGGCTTGTGTGGAGGCTGTTTCTGCAGAGGGAACCTCTGCCCTTATGCTGGCCGCCGGTGATGGCTCACTGGAGGTTGCCAAGGTGCTTCTGAGTCACAATGCCAAGGTGAATGCAGTGAATGCCCTGGGGGATACCCCGCTTCATTTTGCTGTGCGCCAGAACCAGAGTGATGTGGTTTCTCTGCTTCTGGAAAACGGTGCCGCGGTGGATGCCCGCAACAAAGAGGGGGTAACCCCGCTTATGGTGGCCGCCTGGTCTGGTTTTGATAACCTTGTGCAGATGCTGCTGAGTGCCGGTGCTGATACCGAAATTGTGGATGACGAGGGGTGCAATGCGGCCTCCCACGCCCGGGACGTGCACGATCCCGCAGCTCGCGAGGTGATTCTCAAGCTTCTCGGGGCCTGAGTTTGCTGTCTTGAATAGAAACAAAGCCCGCGCTGCAATCTGCAGCGCGGGCTTTGTGCTGTACGACCGACGCGATATCAACACATTCAAAATTCTACATCCCCACAAATCGTCATTTGTTGGCTGACCTGCATAGTTGTGAAATCAGCAGTATGGTGACTGCCGGAGAAATGGCGCTGGTGCGCGGCGAAATCTGGCACCCTCGGGGCTGCGGTGAAATTGCGCCTCATGGGCGGCTCTGTGGGGGATGGGGGGGCTAGCTTTTCCTTCGGCTGGGGAGGAGCACCATGATGAGCTGGAGTATCCAGCCATACGGCGGCAGAATAACAATGGGCAGGGCGCAGATGAGCAGCTTGGGCCATACGGAGAAGCCGATGTCATTCATGCGGCGCCAGATGGCACCCAGAAAGAAGCTCATCAACAGCAGATGCAGGATAACGGACAGTGCGCCGCCAACGGCAAGTTCTTCAGCTTTGATGCTGACGCCGTAGATAAGGTAGTAGAAAAAGACGGCGAGAAAAGGCCAGACTTTCGGTAGAAGGAAGACCCAGAGCCAGTAAATAAGGAAATCCCGGCGGCTGAGTCTGCCACGGAAATTGTAGAGTCTGGACAGGGGATTAAACATCAGACAATGAGCATGCAGTCGCCGTAGGAGAAGAAACGGTAGCGTTTCTCAACCGCCTGGCGGTAGGCTTCCATTATCAACTCCTTACCGGCAAATGCGCTTACCAGCATGATGAGGGTGCTCTGCGGCAGGTGGAAGTTGGTGAGCAGGGCGCCCACGGTCTTGAATTCATAGCCGGGGTAGATGAAGATATCCGTATCCCCGGAGGTGGCGGGCAGGGGCAGACCGTGACGCGTGGCCAGAGTTTCCAGCACGCGCACGCTGGTGGTGCCCACGGCTACCACGCGTTTGGCGGCAGCGATGGCATCTGCCGTGTCCTGCGGCATCACGAAGCTTTCGCGGTGCATGTGGTGGTCTGCAATGTTCTCTACCTTCACCGGGCGGAAAGTGCCCACGCCCACATGCAGGGTCACGAAGCTGTGCGGCAGGGATGCGAGAATCTCCGGCGTGAAGTGCAGGCCCGCCGTGGGGGCGGCAATGGCGCCCTCGTGCTCGGCATAAACCGTCTGGTAGCGCTCCTTGTCGGCAGGTTCGCTCTCGCGGTTCATGTAGTGCGGCAGGGCCAGGCGGCCATAGACCTCCGGATCCACGAACTTATCCCAGCGGATGTAGCGGTAGCCCTCGTCATCGATGCTTTCCACCGTGCCGGTGGCGTCGCCCACCTGCACAGTGCGGCCTACCTTCATCTTCTTGCCCGGGCGCACCAGGCACTTCCACACGAGTTCCTGCGCCAGCCCCGCGCGCACCAGTTCGATACCGCCATCATTGCTGAAATAGCGGGCAGGTACCACCTTGGTGTTGTTGAGCACAAAGTGGTCACCGGGCTGCACATATTCCATGATATCGTGGAAATGGCGGTGCTCGATGAGCCCGGTATCGCGGTGCACCACGAGCATGCGGCTGGCGGCGCGATCCGCCAGCGGGCGGTCGGCAATCAGCTCTTCAGGCAGGTGGTAATCGAAATCGATGGTGCGCATGGGGCGGCGGGGTCTGATGTGAATCAGCAGGGGAAAATCTCGATGCGGCGCAGCACCTCATCGCGGCCAAGCGTCTGCATGACCACATCGATGCCGGGGCCAGCGTGGCAACCGGTAAGGGCCATGCGCAGCGGGAACATCATGGCACCCACCTTCACGCCGTTGGCCTTGGTCAGCGGCTTCACAATCTGGAAAGCAGCCTCACCGCTCCACTCCTCGATGCCCTTGGCGGCCTCCACGAAGAGGTTGAGCATCTCGCGGGCGTTCTCCTGCAGCTTGGCCATGGATTCCTCCTCGTACTCGAGCACCTGCACCCACTTCACCCAGGCGGGTGTCTCGCTGAGCAGCTGCACCTTGGTCTGCACGGAGGGCAGCACCTCGCGCAGCTGGGGGGTGTCCTCCAGACCAGCCTTGGTGCAGAACGGCAGGGCGAGCTCCACGAACTTCTCGGGAGCCAGGCGCATGATGTGCTGCTGGTTCATCCACTTGCACTTGGTGATGTCGAACTTGGCGGCGGCGCGGTTCACATTCTCCAGGGAGAAGAGGTTGATGAGCTCGTCCTTGGTGAATACCTCGTCATCGCTCTTGGGGCTCCAGCCGAGCAGGGCGATGAAGTTCACCACGGCATCCGGCAGGAAGCCTTCCTCCGGGTAGTTGCCGAGCTGGGCGCCTACGTCGCGCTTGCTCATCTTGGAACCATCGGGGTTCTGAATCAGCGGGATGTGGGCATACACGGGCGGCTCCACGCCGAAAGCGTCGAAAAGCTGCAGGTGCTTGAAGGTATTCATGATGTGGTCCTCACCGCGGATGACGTGGGTAATCTTCATCTCGATGTCGTCCACCACGTTCACCAGGTGGAAGATGTAGGAACCGTCCGTACGCTTCACCACCATGTCCGGATTGATGTCCACGTTGTTGTAGTCCACAGAGATATCGCCGCACACCATATCGTGCAGAGTCATCACGCCCTCACGCTTGAAGCGGAAGCGCCACACGGTACCCTCGCTGGTGCCGGGGATTTCGTCGCCGTTCTTATCGCGCTTGTTCGGGGCGGGGCATTCGTACACGCGACCCATGTCCACGAGCTTCTGGAAATAGCGGTCGTAGATATCCTTGCGCTGGCTCTGGAAGTAGGGAGCGAACTCGCCGCCCTTGCCTTCGCCTTCATCCCAGTCCAGCCCCAGCCAGCTCATGCCGGTGAAGATAGCCTTCATGGCGTCTTCCACGTGGCGTTCCTGGTCGGTGTCTTCAATGCGCAGCACAAAAGTGCCACCCATCTTGCGGGTGAAAAGGTAATTGAACAGAGCGGTACGGGCACCACCGATGTGCAAGTATCCGGTGGGCGACGGAGCAAAGCGTGTGCGTACGTGCGTTGACATGCGCGCCTTATACACCCAATTTCCCGAATTTTCAAGCCTAATCGACCACAACGGACGCAAATATCACATGTGTCCCAAGGATTTCACAATTGTCTGCATTATCAACCCCGTTTTGGAGCCAGCCCCCCCTGTTTATGCGCTAAAGTCCGATTTGGCGAGGTTAGAAATCAATCGGAGCACGGGACTTCAGTCCCGAAAATTCAAGCGATGAGGGACTAAAGTCCCTTGCTCCGACAAAAATAGCAGCCCGACAAACTCCAATTTGGCGGAATATCCTTTGGCTCGTATATGGCAAGCGAGGCGTGTACGAGTGGGCAAAAAAATCGCGCTTCCGTTTTGCGGGAAGCGCGATGAATCAGAGAAGTTGAACGGGAGGCTTTACTCTTCCACCTGCTCGGCGGGAAGGTTTGCCTTGAGGAAGTCGAGCATGTAATCCGGGGTCAGCAGCTCGCTGGTCACCACTGGCTCCTTACCGGGCACGTAGAGGGCATTCACGGGCACGGAGCTACGGTTCAGCTTGCGCATCTCGGCGTCAATCTCAGGATTGGGGGCCGTCTTGTCGGCGCGCATGAGTACCACGCCGGCCTCGCTCATGGCCGCATACACTTCCTCGGTGTAGGCTACTTTCTTGTTGGCCTGGCAGGTGGCGCACCATTTGGCGGTGAAGTCCACATACACAGGGGTATCGTTCTCCAGAGCTTCCTGCATGGCGGCGGGGCTCCATTCCTCCCACTCCAGCTTATTCTCAGCCGGTGCGTAGGGGCGAGCACCCCAGAAACCTGCGGCGGCCAGGAGCAGGGCTACCACAAAGCCGATGATGCGGGTGCTGAGCGGACGGAACGGCAGGCACCAGCGACCGTATACCCAGAAGGCTGCGCAGAATACGACCAGAGACATGTTCACCCACATAGTGTCGGTGCTCTCGCTGGCCGGCCAGAAGGCCAGGTACACATAGAGCATCCAGGCGGCGGCGGCGAAGAGGAGGAAGGAAAGCCCCTGCTTCAGGGATTCCATCCACTCACCCGGCTGCGGCAGCAGACGCACCAGCGCAGGGAACATGCCCAGCACGATGTAGGGGAAGGAAAGGCCCAGGGCCATGAAGGTGAGGGCCAGCGTCATCCACACGCCGGGCAGGGCCATGGCTGCAGGCATGGCGGCACCCAGGAAGGGAGCGCTGCAGGGGGTAGCCACGATGGTCACGAAGAAGCCCTGGAAGAAGGAACCGAGCAGGCCTTCCTTGTTCTGCACGCCCTGGCCAGCACCGGTGATACCGGCGCCGATTTCGAATACGCCGTACATGCTGAGTCCCAGCACAAGCAGCAGAAGGAGGATGGCATAGACAATCCACGGATTCTGCATCCATTCAGCCCAGCTGCGGGTGGAGGAACCGGCATCGTTCCACAGGGTGTTCAGCCACTGGGTCCACGGCACTTCGGCCAGCGCGCCCAGGTTGGAGAACACAATCATGAGCCCGGAAATAATCCAGAAGGAAACCAGCACGCCCAGCACGAAAATCATGGAGTGGGTGAATACCTTGCGGCGGCTGCCGCCACCCATCTGCACGAAGCTCATCACCTTCAGGCCGATTACCGGGAATACACAGGGCATCAGGTTGAGGATAAGGCCACCGACGAAGAGGGAGAGGCAGAGTGCAGCCAGCCCCTCGGGCACACCTGCAGATTCCTTGGCTGCCGGAGCAGCTGCACCCATTTCGGCGTTGACTGCACAGTGCTTATCGCCGTAGACCAGTACGCCCTCCAGTGCAGCCAGCGGTTTGCCGACCGTGGCTTCATCCTTCACGGGGTACATCGGGTCGCTGTTGTCATTGCGGGTGAGAACCAGCGTGTAGCTGCCATCTGCATTGGCGGTAAGCTTCTGCTCAGCCGTGGGGGAGATGCTGTTGTCTGCAGAGAAGAAGTAGGCGGATTCCAGGCCGGCATCGGCAGTGAAGCTGATGCTGACCGTGTTGCCCTGCTGGCTGGCCGTTGCCGTGGTGGCCGTATCGCCGGGCCCGATGGTGAGTTTCTGCTCATCTGCCCAGGCGGGATTAGCGGCGGCATCACCTGAGGTCAGTTCCAGCGTAGTGGTTTGCGTTTCGGGGGCGTTGCAGCCTTCGTCGGAGCAGGTCTGAGCCGTAGCGGAGAGGGTGAAAGTGGCGTTGGCCGGGGCATCTGCTGCGGGGGTGATTTCCCACACAATCACCGGCTTCTCATAGGTGTAGGCCACACCCAGAACACCCTCGTGCTTGTGCGGCACCTGCCAGAACGGGCCTTTGACCGTGAATCCTTCCGGGGCGGAAATCTCGGCGCTCATGGCTTCACCCACGGTGCCGGGGTTCTGCCAGTAAGCATGCCACGGGGCGGTAATGTCGCCCTTGAGCGCCACGTAGAACGGCTTGCCGGGTTGGTAGCTCTGCACGCTGGCGGCAGAGGTTACGCTCATAGTGGACGGAGCGTCAAATCCCATCATGCCGTCAAATTGGGCCATGGCCTGGCCACAAACCAGCGCAAGCGGTATGATTATGCTGCGAATGAGGTTCATGCAGAGATTTTAGCATAGATCCGTGCAACACTTCAAGCCAACAATTCGCAAAATTGCAAGGAGTGCTGCGCCTTTTTCCTTTACATTCCCAGCACTTGCAGGCATCATGCTCGCATGATTATTTTCGGCTTGCTTCTTTTTCTGTTCCTTTTGGTGATATGGGGGAGCCTGCTTGTTTTCTCTGTTGCCGCCGGTGTAGCGAAATTGCCACGGAGAATTGTGCTGTACACGCTGCTGGCTCTGCTGCCGGTGTCTCTTACCTACTGGCGGATTCCGGCCCTTATGTGGGCGTTGCATCCTATACCTGTTCACACCGTTTCTGAATTACTCTTCTGGTGTGTCATTATTTATCTTGTCATTCATGGTTTTACGCGACTTTTTGTCTACCTGTATAATCACTGAATTCAGTTTATTCTTGGTTTCATGCTTCAATGTGGTAGAATGTCTGTCGTTCCTGTTATTTTTCTCACTCTGCCATGATGAAGGGGTTTCTACTTACGCTAACGTTGGCTCTCTGTTGTTCTTCTCTGGGAACAGCCGCGGAATCTCCGGTTTATCCGCGCCCGCAGCGGGTGGAACTCAGCGGCAAGTATACAACCGTCAAGGAGGTCTCTGTTCGTAAGAGGGGTAAGAACTCCCGCGGCGGAATCTGGGACAAGCTTCCCAAGGTCGATGAGGGATACGCCATTTCCATTGCCGCAGGCAAATTGACGATTTACGCCAATGACGAGACGGGGCTTTTCTATGCCAGACAAACCATCAGCCAGCTGCTGCGGGGTGAAAATCACGCTCGCTCGGCACATAAGGAACCATACCAGGGCGACTCCCTGGAGGAGATTGTAAAAAAAGGGAAATTGCCCACGGGGACTATTATTGACTGGCCGGATATTCCATACCGCGGCGTGGTGGAGGGATACTACGGCATACCCTGGAGCACAGAAGCCCGTCTGGCTCAGCTGGATTTTTATGGACGCAACAAGCTGAACACCTACATCTACGCGCCCAAGGATGACCCCTACCACCACGGTGCCGGATGCTATGAACTGTATCCCGCCGATAAGGCAGCAGCGTTGAAAAAAGTGGTAGCTCACGCGCGCAGGAATCATGTCAAATTCTTCTGGGCCATTCACCCCGCCAACACCGTCGACTGGAGTAACCAGGATGGTAAGCCGCACATGGACAAGCTCTGTGCCAAGCTGCAGCAGCTCTATGAGCTCGGTATTCGCGATTTCGGCGTGTTTGTGGATGATTCAAACGGCGAAATCGGCAAGGCTTCGCGTCAGGTGCAGCTCTGCAACTACATTCAGCAGAACTTCATCCGCAAACATCCGGATGCCAACCAGGAGCTTATCATGTGCCCCACAGGATACAATCGCGGCTGGACCAATGAAGGTTTCCTCACAGAGATGGGCAATGGTCTGCCGAAGGATATCTTCATGATGTGGACGGGTAATACCGTGGTGCACGATATCAAGCTGGAGGGGCAGAAATGGGTGAACCGCTTCCTTAAATCTCCCACCTTCATCTGGTGGAACTGGCCCTGCAATGATTTCCGCCGCGACCGCCTTTCCATGGGCCGTACCTATGGACTCGGCACTGAGGAAGAAATGAAGAAGCAGATGAGCGGATTTGTGGCGAATCCCATGGAGCATGCTGAGGCCAGCAAGGTGGGGCTGTTCGGCGTGGCGGATTACACCTGGAATATCTCCGAATTTGATTCTCAGGATACGTGGAAAGCCGGTATCGCTCGGCTTTATCCCGAATATAAGGCAGAGATGCAGCTTTTCTGCGACCACAACAGCAATTTGCTACCCAACGTGCATGAATATTACCGAGAGGAATCTGCCGCACTTGCGCCCCAGCTCAAGGCTCTGCGCCAGCAGATATCGCAGGGGGGAGCTTCGGAGGAGTCTCTGCAAGCCATACGCAAAGTGTTCAAGTCCATTCGCAAGGCCGGTAGGGCGCTGCGCAAGGCCGAGGGCTCTGCTGAAGCGCTGGCAAAGGAAATTCAGCCCTGGTTCAAGCAGTTTGAGATGCTGGGCGATGCGGGTGACCGTCTGCTGGATTCCTGTTCCACCAAGGAAAAGAAACCGCTGCTCGCCTTTCTGAAGGCCACCAATGCGCTGGCCGAAATGAAGAAGACCACGCGCCCCCAGTGGAATGGCAGCGGTGTGACCACGGTTCAGGGCGTAACTGTGGGGACAGAGCACCTCATGCCGCTTATCGAGACCGTGCTTCAGTACCAGAACAAGGTGCTGTACAAGACTGTCGCCAAGGGTAAGTCCGGTAAGGCGGCATCCGTCATTCCTACAGCCACCAGCGGAATACGTGGAGTAAGGCTTACCGTGAATGATACGGAGAGGGAAATCGGCATCAACCGTATCATGGAGTTTCACCAGCTGCCCGGTGGTGCGGGCATTGAGCTGAACATTCCCGCCGGCGTACCTGCTCTCGAGGCCATTATTGATCTGGAGAACCAGGGCATCAACACATGGGGGCGGGTAGAGCTGCATGCTACCAATGGACGCAAGAGCCAGCCGAAGGCAGAACAGCGAGGCTCCGCTCTGCATCTTAGCGGCAACGTGTTGAAAGATGGTGTGCGCAAGCTTGTGCTGACAAATACCTCCCGCACAGCCCAGCAGATTAAGATAAAGGATTTCAAGCTGCTGCTGCCGCCCCCGGGCGAATGGCTGGATGCCCGCTGGCTGACCGATGCCGACCTTTCCTCCTCTGTGGATTGCAGTCACAGCACCATCCGCTTCAAGATGGGCGTTCCCTCCACCTCAACCAGACAGGTGATTCTGGTCGGCACCGCCGAGGCTGAGATTACTCCGGGCCAGACTGAAAAACGCTCCGGAGGCGTGCTGTATCACAGCATTCCCAAGGGAACCCGCACCATCGAAATCTCCGTTAAAAAGGAGTCAGGTGCCCGACTGAATGAGATTATCTTCCGCTGAGGTGTTAATCCTCGGACAGTAAATCGCGCATGGAGGCGAAGAAATCGGCGCATTCATCCTCTGAGACAGGGGATTTCATGAGTTTGTCGTAGTCCACAAACTCGTACATGTGCTTCGGGATTTCGTGGATGAAGCTGGAGGGCTGGCAGCGTTCCTCCTGGCCGTAGCGGCTGCGCTTGGCGCAGTAGGTCATGGTCAGTCGTTCACGGGCACGAGTGATACCCACATAGAAGAGTCGGCGTTCCTCGTCCATGCTGCCTTCATCCACCGAGCGGGTGTGCGGAAGTAGGCCTTCCTCCACACCCACGATGTATACCTGCGGGAATTCCAGCCCCTTGGCGGCGTGCATGGTGATGAGGCACACACCGCTCTTGCTTTCGATGTCGTCCTCCTCGCGGCTGTCGTCCAGACAGATGCCGGAGAGGAAATCCGTGAGCTTGTGGCCGGGCAGCCAGAATTGGCGCAGCGCTACCTTGATGTCGTCAATGGCGGACTGGCGACGCATTCGTTCCTCCTCCGTCTTGCAGTTCTTGGCGATGTATTCCTCGTAGCCCGTTTCGTTCAGGAAATCCTGCAGGATATCGACGAAGGGGCGTTCGCTGGCGGCAAACTCGGTGCCGTAGCGGGTCACCAGCTCGGTGAAGGCCTCGATGCTGTTCTGGGAGCGGGTGGAGCATTCGGTGAGGAATGATAAATCCACCAGCGTGGCCCAGATGCTCTTCTTGTTGTCGCGGCTCCAGTCAATGGCAAAGGAGGCGGTGGTGGCAGAGATGCCACGCGGCGGGGTGTTGAGCACACGCAGCAGGTGCAGGTCGGCATCCGGGTTATCCATCATTTGCAGATAGCTGATGAGGTCCTTCACCTCTCGGCGGTCGAAGAAGCTTTTGCTGCCCACCATGCGGTAGGGGATATGGCGCTCGCGCAGGGCCATTTCCAGTGCGCGACTCTGCGCATTAGCGCGGAAAAGGATGGCAAAGGCCTCCCACGGCAGACTCTGGCGGGCTCGGAACTGCTCAATCTCATCTGCGATGAACTCGGCTTCCTCCTGGGAACCGGGCATAGCCATGAGACGCACGGGGAATTCTCCGTCTTTGTTGGTGCGCAGGGTCTTGTCGCGGCGTCCGGCGTTGTGCTTGATGAGAGCGTTGGCGCAATCCAGCACCTGGCGAGTGCAGCGATAGTTTTCCTCCAGCTTGATGACGGTCGGGTTCGGGAAGAAACTCTCGAAGTCCAGAATGTTGGAAATCTGGGCTCCTCGCCAGCCATAGATGGACTGGTCATCATCGCCCACCACGCACACGTTGTGCTCCGGGCCCACCAGCTGGCGCAGCAGGCTCATCTGCAGCGAGTTGGTGTCCTGGAACTCGTCCACGGTGATGTAGGAGAAACGCTTGTTCCATTTTTCATGAATAGTGGGATAACAGCGCAACAGACGCTCTGTGAGGATGAGCAAGTCATCGAAGTCCACCGCATTCTGGGCTTTCAGCTCGCGCATGTAGGCCTTGGCCACGGCGGCGATGAGGGTGTCCTCGATGTTATCCACATCCAGCCCGTTGTTGCGCACGCGCGACATTTCTGCCAGCACCTGTGCGGGCTCCAGCTTTTCGCGGCGGGCGCCGTATTCCATGATGAGGCGCTTGAGCAGGCCGCTCTGGTCGCTGCCGGTGTAAATGGAGAAATTCTCCTTGTAGCCCAGCTTGCCGATATCCTGACGCAGGATACGCACGCAGAGCGAGTGGAAAGTACACACCGTCATGGCGCGTGCGGATTTGCGGTCCACAAGCCCGGCCACGCGGTCGGCCATTTCGTTGGCAGCCTTGTTGGTGAAGGTGAGGGCAAGAATACCGCGCGGATTCACTCCCTTCTCAATCATGTTGGCAATACGGCAGGTAACGGTGCGGGTTTTGCCGGTACCGGCACCGGCCAGGATGAGCACCGGGCCATTCAGGGTCTGCACCGCCTGTTTCTGGGCGGTATTGAGGCTGTTGATGTCGAATTTTTCTGCCATAGTCGGGGGAGCGGCAAGAGGGTACCAGATTCGTCCCCCGGGCGCAAGCGAAAAAAAACAGGCGCGGATGCCCGCGCCTGTCTGAAAGCTGAGAATTAGATAAGGTGTCCCATTCGGTCGCGCTTGGTATCGAGGTAATGTTGGTTATCCTCGTGCGCGGGAATGGAGATGGCCACATGCTCCACCACATCCAGTCCGTGGCCGGAGAGCCCCTGAATCTTGAGCGGATTGTTGGTGAGCAGGCGCAGGTGGCGCACCCCGAGGTCGCGCAGAATCTGGGCTCCTACGCCGTAGTCACGCAGGTCGGGGGCGAAGCCGAGCTTGATGTTGGCATCTACCGTGTCGTAGCCTTGTTCCTGCAGCTTGTAGGCGTGCAGCTTGGCCGCAAGGCCAATGCCGCGGCCCTCCTGGCGCAGGTAGAGAAGGATGCCGCCCTCCTGGGCAATCTGGCGCATGGCGGCGTGCAGCTGGCTGCCGCAGTCGCAGCGGCGGCTGGCAAATACATCGCCGGTAAGGCACTCGCTGTGCACGCGGCAGAGCACCGGCTTATCCGGGCTGATTTCTCCGCGCACCAGGGCAAGGTGCGTCTTGCCGTCTACCTTGGAATGATAGGAATAGCAATCGAAATCACCGAAGTCGGTGGGCAGCTTGACCTTCTCCTCACGCTCCACCAGTTTTTCCGTGTGCTGGCGGTGCTCGATAATCTGAGCCAGGGAGCAGGCCTTCAGACCAAACTTCTTCTGGAAGGAACCGAGCTCGCCCAGGCGGGCCATGGTGCCGTCTTCCTTCATGATTTCACAGCATACGCCTACGGGTTCCAGCCCGGCAATGCGCATCATGTCCACTGTACCCTCTGTGTGGCCGGCGCGGCGAATGACACCACCCTCTACAGCACGCAGCGGGAAGCAGTGGCCAGGCTGCACAAAGTCATCCAGGCTGGCCTTCGGGTCGGCCAGTTTCATGGTGGTGATGGAACGCTCAAAAGCACTGATGCCGGTGGTGGTGCCTTCCTTGGCATCCACGCTCACGGTAAAGGCTGTGTGGTGCTTTTCCGTGTTGTGCTGTGCCTGCATGGGCAGACCAAGACCATCCACTCGTTCCGGGGCCATGGGCACGCAGATGAGACCGCGGGCATGAATGGCCATGAAATTGATGTTCTGCGGCGTGGCAAACTGGCCGGCGCAGACGAGGTCGGCCTCGTTCTCGCGGTGGGGATCATCCGTCATCAGGATGAGCTTGCCCATACGCAGGTCTGCAATGACCTCCTCCAGCGGAGAGTAGATGATGGGGTCTGTGCCATCTGCCACCGGTACGGGGCAGGGCGGCACCATCTCCTCTGCCTCCGGCTTGGAAGCCGGAGCAGGGGGAAGTTCTTCACCCATGGTGGCTGCATCACAACGATTGATGAAATCGTTGATATCGAAAGAGCCGTTCGTGGCGGTGAATTCGATGTGCTTCATGTGGCGGAATTACTTGTTCATCTTGGCCCAGGAGTCACGCAGACCCACGGAGCGGTTGAACACGGGATGCTCGGCGCTGTGGTCGTAGCGGTCGGCCACGAAGTAGCCAGTGCGCTCGAACTGGCACAGGAACTCGGCAGGGACATTGGCCAGAGCGGGTTCCACCACGGCATCGGACAGCACGGTGAGGGAATCGCTATTCAGAGAGGCCAGGAAACCTTCCTCATTGGCATCCGGGGCTTCGTCCTTGAACAGGAGGTTGTAGAGACGCACCTCGGCTTTCACACCGTACTTGGCAGATACCCAGTGGATAGCACCCTTGCACTTGATGCCTTCCGGCGGGTTGGAACCCACGGTGTCGGGAATGATTTCGGCCTGAACCTCGGTCACGTTGCCCTCGGCATCGGCGGTGTAGCCGGTGCAGATTATGCAGTAGCCACCGCGCAGGCGCACGCAGGCACCGGGAGAAAGACGCTTGTACTTCTTAGGCGGCTCCACCATGAAATCTTCCTGCTCAATCCACACTTCCCTGGTGAGCACAAGCTTGCGGTTGCCCAGTTCCAGCTTCTCTGGGTTGATGACCACTTCAACCTCTTCCTCGAAGTCATCGGGCACGTTGGTGAGCACAAGCTTGAGGGGCTTAAGCACAGCCATGCGGCGCTCGGCCTCGGTATTCAGCTCATTGCGCACGGCGTTCTCCAGACGAGCCACGTCGGTGATGCCGTTGAACTTGGTGATGCCCACGCCTTCGCAGAAGTTCACAATGGCTTTGGCGGGGTAACCGCGGCGGCGCATACCACAGATTGTAGGCATGCGGGGGTCATCCCAGCCGGTTACATAGCCTTCCTCCACCATCTGGCGCAGCATACGCTTGCTCATCACGGTGTAGGTGATGTTCAGACGGGAGAACTCACGCTGCTTTGGCTTGGCAGGTACGGGGCAGTTGTCGATTACCCATTCGTACAGCGGACGGTGGTTTTCGAACTCCAGCGTGCAGAGGGAGTGGGTGATGTGCTCGTAGGCGTCCTCCAGCGGGTGGGCGAAGTCGTACATCGGGTAGATGCACCAGGTGTTGCCCGTATTGTGGTGAGCGTCGTAGGAGATGCGGTAAATCACCGGGTCGCGCATGTTCATGTTGCTGCTGGCCATGTCAATCTTGGCACGCAGAACTGCGGCACCCTCGGCATAATCGCCACGCTTCATAGCCTCGAAGAGTGCCAGGTTCTCCTCCACAGAGGTGTTGCGGTAGGGGGACTCCACGCCGGGAGTTACCAGGTCACCACGCTGCTGGCGTATGGTTTCGCGGTCCTGCAGGTCCACGTAAGCCAGGCCGTTCTTAATAAGATGCACGGCGCAATCGTAGTAAAAATCGAAGATGTTGGAAGCCCAGTACAGGTGCTCGCCCCAGTCGAATCCGAGCCAGCGAATGTCCTCCTGGATGGCGTTGACGAATTCGATATCCTCCTTGCAGGGGTTGGTGTCGTCGAAACGCAGGTGGCACGCAGCCCCGAGGTGGGCATATTCCTTGGCAAGACCGAAATCCAGGCAGATAGCCTTGGCGTGGCCGATGTGCAGATATCCGTTCGGCTCCGGGGGGAAACGTGTAATCGGTACCTCGCAGTATCCCTCTGTCAGGTCCTTGGCTACCATGTCGCGGATGAAGTCTTTTTTCTCCTCTGTGCTCATGCGCGCGATTCTACCCTCAAAATGCCCGTAAATCAAGCGAAATCGGGCACATGACAGAGTGAATACACCCAATTTACGCTAGCCAAGCGAGGGAATGTGTGGTAGAATGCTGCGCATGGATAGAACTGCGGTTGAAGAAAGCCTGAATTATGTGTTTACTGATGAAACATGGCTGAAGCAGGCCCTTACGCATCCGAGTGTTGACCAGAAGCGCATTACCAACCTGAATTACGAACGCCTGGAGTTCCTGGGTGATGCCGTGCTGGAGCTGGTGGTGAGCCGCGAGCTCTTTGCCCGCTATCCCAAAGCGGATGAGGGCTTGCTGACCAAGATGCGCTCCGCTATTGTGAGCCGTGCCCACCTGGCAGAGCTATGCGGCAAGCTGGGCTGGGGCGACCAGCTGCAGATGAGCCCGCAGCTGGAGAAGACCGGTGGCCGCTCGGCGCTTTCCATACTTGCCAACACCTTCGAGAGCGTGATTGGTGCCGTGATGATGGATTCCAACTACAATGCAGCCCGTAAGGTTTCTCTGCATCTACTCGAGGCGAGTCTGGAGGTGGCCCACACCCTCATTTCCATCAATTACAAAGGTGAGCTCCTGGAGACTTTGCAGGCTATCAACGGGCAGGGCCCGAAATATGTTGTGGAGCTGGTAGATGAGAACAAACCAGCTGGTCCCTTCCGCGCCCGCGTGATGTGGAATGACAGTGAGCTGGGCTGTGCCGAGGGGCAGAGCAAGCATAAGGCCGAAATGGCTGCTGCTGCTCAGGCTCTTGAGCTGAAACGATACGCCAATTAAAGCTCAATGCGTAAGATTTGAACCGGAGCCGGGCTGGGCGCGAGCTCAGCCCGTTCTTCTGTGCCCTGGAGGCGCAAGTAGTGTGTGCCTTCTCTCGGCATGTTGAGACGCGTCAGGTACCGTACATCATCCCGGAGCGTGGGGAGCCTGCCAGAGGAAATTACGCGGTCCATTTCATCCACGATTTCAACGACGGGAGCCTCCGCCTGCCGCGGCTGCAGGTCAATCAGGATGCGCTGCGTGTTCTCCGGAATGCCGGCATGCGTGTACCACCTGCGGGCTTTGATGAGGTAATGCTCCGTTACATCCTCTGCTTGGAAATTGGGCAGATTCTTCCGCGCAGCAAACTCGCGGGGCCACCAGGAGATGGCACCGCCGGGCATGGCGGCGCGCACCCGCTGAAAGGGATTGAGCGGATTGAGCATGCCGATGTATTCCATGACCCAGGGGGTGTTGAAATCATGCTCATTGAACTCAATCATCTGCCATTCTCCATCAATCCAGGCCTCTGCCCAGGTGTGGTTGCCTTCAATATGGTTCCAAGTGTGCACGCCTACGGCGCGCGCGGGAATATCCACGGTACGTAAGGCGCACACCAGCAATATACTCTGGCCGGTGCAGGAAATCTTTTTCTCAGCCAGGGCCTCCAGCGCGTTCATGTTGTGTTTGCGGCGCTCTGTGGAGTAGTATGCCCCCGTCACGGCGCCGATGTTGGCGGCAATCTGCAGCGCGGCTTCGCGCGCAGTGCGGCATTCCTTTACCATAGGCGGGAATATCTGGCTGAGGATGGGACGCCAGTCGCAAGGCGTTTCATCCATGACCCTATCCGGCAGCACCGCTGCCTGGCGGATGTGCTCCGGCGCTGCCTGACTCCACGGAAAATCGGCCGCAGATAATACAGCGCTCAGGAAGAGAAATGCTGTGAGAATAAATCTCATACAACCTCACCATAGAGGGTGAATCCGGTGCATTCCGTGATGCGCACGGGAACCAGCGTGCCCACCTCGGCTGTGTTGCCCGGAATAATGACCGGCTTGTTCTGGGAGGTGCGGCCCTGGAGACGGTCCGGATTGTTCTTGCTGGGGCCCTCCACCAGAATGGTCTGGTTGGTGCCGACAAGTGCCTGATTTCGGGCCACGGCGATGCGATTCACCGCTTCCAGCAGGTCGTGGTTGCGCTCTTCCTTCACGCGCAGGCAAATCTGGTTGTCCATGGCGGCGGCCACTGTATCCCGGCGAGGGGAATACTGGAACACGAAGGCGTTATCGAACTGGATGCGCTCCACTGCGGCCTTGGTCTCGAGGTAGTCCTCGTGCGTTTCTCCCGGGAAGCCCACAATGATATCAGTGGTAATGGCCAGGTCCGGTCGTGCCTCGCGCATGGCCTCGCAGAGGCGCAGGTATTTCTCATTCTTATACGGACGGCGCATGAGCTGCAGAATGCGGTCGCTGCCGCTCTGCATGGGGAAATGGATGTGGCTGCACAGCTTGGGCAGGTAGGTGTAGGCGTTCACCAGGTCCTGGCGGAAACCGATGGGGTGCGGACTGGTGAAGCGGATGCGTTCCAGACCGTCCATGTCATTCAGCTTTTCCAGCAGTCGCACAAAGGCGCCGCGACCATTGATAACCGGCTCATCCTTGCCGTAGCGGTTCACAATCTGCCCCAGCAGGGTGACTTCCTTCACGCCTCGGTCCACGAGTTCACGCACTTCCTGCAGAATATCTGCCTCAGGCCGGCTGCATTCTGCGCCACGGGTGCTGGGCACAATGCAGTAGGAGCAGCGCATCTCGCAACCCTGCATGATGGAAACGAATGCGGTGCAGTTGCCGGAGGGCGGCAGGTGGTCGCGGATTTCATTCTGGAAGCCTTCCTCCTGCTGCGTGGCGCAGATGTGTGCACCGCGGCGGATGGGTTCGAAATCCGGCTGTCCGAGACGGCTGCGCAGCAGACGGTTGCAAAGCTTGTATACATTGTGGTACTGCTGGGTGCCGGTCACAATGTCCAGACGCGGCACATCGCGGAAAAGGGAGGCGGCGCGGCTCTGGCACATGCAGCCCATGAAACCGTATACCACCCAGGGCTTGGCGGTGGGGCGGGCGCAGAGCAGCCCCATTTTACCCAGTGCTTTCAGCTCGGCCTTTTCTCGGACAGAGCAGGTGTTGATAAGGATGACATCGGCCTCTGCCTCATCCTTGGTGAGCTCATAACCGCCGGACAGGAACATGCTGGCTACCTGTTCGGAGTCGCGCTCATTCATCTGGCAGCCGTAAGTTTTAATCAATACACTGGGCATGCGCGTATGCTAACATAGCTGGCTGCAGATGAAAAGCCGAATTCTAGTCACCCGGCTGTAATGATTAAGGGAATGCGTAAATCGTGCTCTTCCGTGGGCAATACATCGTATATCTGCTCCTCAAAGGCGAGCGCCAGCACACGCGCTCTGGTGCAGCGCGGGATAAAGCGGTCGTAGTACCCGCCGCCGTATCCCATGCGGTCGCCCTGCCGGGTGAAGGCCACGCCGGGTACAATGAGCAGGTCAATATCCTCCGGCTTCACCGCAACGGTGTGCGCCGCGGGCTCGGGGATATTCATGGCGCCGGGCTGCATGTCGCGTGCGGTGTCCTGCACGTGGCGGAATTCCAACTGATGCTCCGGCATGCAGAGTGGAAAGACAAAACGGTGCAGGGGGTATTCCTGCAGAAGGGGGAGCAGATTCACCTCGTGCGGAAGCGGTGCGTAGATGGCCACTGTCTTTGCATTCCCATCCAGGTGGGCGGCTAGCTTGCGGCGAAGCTTCGCAGAACGCAGTTGCGCCGGGTCGGCTTCGGCGGCTAGTTTGAGCCGCCTCAAAGCCTCCCGGCGCAGCGCTTTTTTGGGGGAATCTGTCATTTACTCAGCATCCTCTGCTGCCGGATTCCTACCGAAGAGTGCCAGCATGCGTCCGGTGTTGCCCTTTTCGATGCGGTAGGAGTAGAAGGTCTCCAGATCTGCAGCGGTATCCAACCCGGAATCGGTGATGTTTTCCGAAGCAACTCCGGCATCAATGAGCTGCTGCTTAATCATGGTTACGATATCCACCTCGTAATGCGGAGGGCGAATGCAGGGAGAGATGACCGCGATGCAGTCGCTTGCCTGCACGCCCAGAATCTTGTACATGGCGCTGAGCGTTTCGCCCACAATGTTCTGCTGCGTGCCCAGCTTGCCGGAGTGAACCAGAGCGCGGCTCTGGGTTACCGGGTCGTAAATCCAGATGGCGGCACAGTCTGCCACATAGATGCCCAGGCAGCAGTCTGCCTTGCCTCCGCAGATAAGACCGTCCACGCCTTCGACGGGGTAGGAACAGCCGATATCGCCCACCAGAGCCACCTTGTTGCCGTGAACCTGCTGGGCGCGGCGCAGCATCTTGGGGGCAATACCGCCTTCCTCAAGCACTGCCTCATGCGTGGGGGTAAGCGCGCTGATGACTGCCATCCGGTCGGTGCTGGTGGGAATGTCGGGAACGCGGGTGATAAAGCGTGCGAAATTCTCAGGATAATCGTTGAGAACCTTCAGATAATCTGGGGAATATGTGCTCATGTGCTCTAAAAAATCAGATTTATTGTTTGTGGGCTGCGGCGCGGCGGCTGATGACCCGGCGGGCTGAGCCCATGGTGTAATCGGAATCTTCGCGAGACATCATCTGCGCAAGATCTGCTGCAATGTTCTCGCGCATCTGGGCCACAAGTTCACGGCCCTGGTCGGTGATACGCACCATAATCTTGCGACGGTCTGCAGCTGCGGTGTAGCGCTTCAGATGCCCCAGCTCCTGCAATTTATCAATCATGCCGGTGGCTGCTGCGGTGGAATGCCCCATCATCTTGGCAATGTTGCTCATGGACAGGCATTCTTCCTCTGCAAGATAGGCAAGAAGGAAAAACTGAGGGAAAGATACCTTACCTTTCGTCAATGCTGGAGAGAGGCGCAAAATGCAGCTGCGCTGAGAAAATAATACAAAATCCGTCAGATTCTGTACATCCTGCTCCTGCTGAATTTCTGCGAGTTTTTTTTGACTTCTGGTCATAATCAGGTGGGCTGTTCAGATACGATATTACGGCTTTGCGTAATTTTTGCAAGCCCAAAATTTCAGCCCATCCTAACGATTCGGAACTGAGGTGGTCATGTTGTGGCAAAAATTTCGAAATGGTGCCACATCTTGTGTTTTGGCTTTCCAAAAAAGTTTTCAGTCCCGATGCGTGGTATGGGCGGAATCGGGGGAAATGTGCAGAATTGCGGCGATTTCCGGGCTCATCAGGTTTTCCATCTGCATGCGTTCAATATGGTCTCGGATAGCTTTCCAGATAGAGTTGAACGTCTCCATCTGGTTCTGAACCGCCATGTAATCCTGCACGGTGGGCTCGGGTAGAGCTTTCTGCAGCTCTACAATTTTATCGCATTCCTGCTTGAGTTGCTGAAGCTGGGGAACAGCCGCCTTTGTAGAGGATTCATCCCTGCAGGTATTGAGGCACAGCTCTGTGCGGGAAAGGAAATCCAGGATTTGCGCCGTCATATCAACGTGATTAGACGGCGCATCCTGGGCGGATACACTGAGCGTGAGCCCCGCCAGACAAAGGGAGAAGAGGAAGCTTCTCATGATAATCAGCAATGAGTTCTGTGTCCCTTGACACCCGTGAGCTTCACCGGTGTGCCGCAACCTGGGCAGTTGTAGCGCAGGAAGAAAATCAGGTGAAGAGCTGTGGTAAAATTGTAACCAAGAAGCGGAAGATAATGAGCCGCGCGGTTGCGGTTATAGTGGGAGAACCTGAAAATGCGCATGTGGCATACCGGACAGGTTGCCTTATGAGCGAAGAGCAGGTACACCAGACAGGGAACAACAAATATGCAGACGGCTAATATTTCGAGCGGAATCTGGGGTAATTTGTCTGTTGCCATCAGCACCGGGAACACAATGATGCTTGCCAGAGGCACAATCAGAAAAAGAGTGAAAAATGCCGCGGTGAAGGAAACGAATGAATGCGTGCAACGCACCGGGCTGTGCATGATGACGTTGTTCTGTTTGTCTGGCGCAAAATCCGGGTCTGCCGGAACCCTGGGAGAACGGCTCCTGTAGCCGGTTGTGGGCATTGCGCTGCGCTGCCCGGGGAAGCTCTGCGGCAAGGTTACAGAAGAAGTCTCTGCTGGTGATTCGATGAAGAACTCGCTGAGCCGTTCCTCTGTCAGGGTGAAGGTTTTCCCAGGAAAGAAACGCTTAGCCTGCTGTAAATCCCGAATCAGCTGAGCGAGTGTACTGTTCTTCAGCTGTTCAGCGGAATGTATCCCGCAGAGCGCGAGTTCTTCGCGCTCCTGCGGGGTAAGTTTCTCAAATGCTTCCGGATTCATAGAGTTTAGTGTGTATGAATTTATACCAGAGCACTGAGCATGGCCTGAAGCTGGGCAGTCTTAGCCTCCCATTCCTCAAGGCGTGCGCGTTCCTGTTCCACCACCGCGACAGGGGCGCGATCCACGAAGGACGCGTTGCCGAGCTTGGCCTGGCTCTTGGCGATTTCCTTGGCCATCTTTTCCAGCTCCTTGGTGATGCGGGTGCGTTCAGCGTCCACGTCAACCAGACCTTCAAGCGGCAGGAAGAGTTCACCAAGCGGAGTGAGGGCGGTCGGGGTGCCCTTGGGCGCCTCGTAGGCAGCATTCACCTCTGCGGTCTGGGCACCAGCCAGCAGAGCCAGACGAGCGGCAAGGTCATCGTTAACAGGCAGGGCCGGCTTCAGCACGAACTTCACCTTGCGGTTAGTGGCCAGGTTGTATTCGGCCTTCAGGTTACGAGCTTTGTTGGCGGTATCATACAGCGCAGTAGCCGTGGCGCGGGCCTTGGAGATTTCGGTGCTGTCCAGACCGGCGAGCAGGGCGTCAGCCTGGGGCAGGGGGGTACTCATGAGCGGCTGGCCGTCCTTGGAGAAGCCGAGGCTTGCCCAGAGTTCTTCTGCAATATGCGGCATGATGGGCGCGAGCAGAGCCAGATAGTGGCGCAGCACAGTATCCATTGTGTACAGCGTGGCATTCTTCACTGCCGGGTCGCCGTCGCGCAGGTCGTTCTTCACAGCCTCCAGGAAGAGGGCGCAATATTCGTTCCAGAAGAAGGAATAGAGGGATTGCGTGTAGGTGTTGAACTCGTACTTGCTGAGGCCTTCTGCCACGGTGGCGTGCAGGTCCTTCAGCTTGGAGAGGATGTCGATGTGAACAGCGGTGAACTTCGGAGCCGGCTCAGTGCTTGCTGCACCCTGCATCATACGGAAGCGGGCTGCGTTGTACAGCTTGTTGGCGAAGTTCTTGCCTTCTTCAATCTGCTTCTCGTCGAACTTGACGTCGGTACCGGTGGGGGAGATTCGCATCAGACCGAAACGCAGACCGTCGGCGCCGTACTTGGCAATCAAGTCGAGCGGGTCGGGGCTGTTGCCCAGGCTCTTGCTCATCTTGCGGCCCAGCAGGTCACGCACAATGGAGGTGAAGAATACGTTGCCGAAGGGCTTGCCGCCTGCAAAGCGGTAGCCGGCCATAATCATGCGGGCCACCCAGAAGAAGATGATATCCGGGCCGGTCACCAGGTCGCTGGTGGGGTAGAACTTGGCCAGGCATTCCTTGTCCATGGTGGAGAAGGGCCACAGCCAGCTGCTGAACCAGGTGTCCAGTGCGTCTTCGTCCTGCACCCAGTTCTCCGGGTCTGCGGGGGGCTCTACGCCCACATAGATATCGCCGGCGGCGGCGTCCTGGGCATCCAGCTTGGTGGCAGCCTGCAGTTCTGCAGCCTTCTCCTTGCGGTACCACACCGGGATGCGGTGCCCCCACCACAGCTGGCGGGAAATGCACCAGTCCTGAATTCCCTCCAGCCAGTGGGCGTAGGTCTTGGCCCAGTGGGCAGGGCGGAACACGATATCGCCATTGGCCACGGCCTCGGCAGCTTCCTTCACGCAGGGGTACTTCAGGAACCACTGCATGCTCAGGCGCGGTTCAATCGGCACATCGGAACGCTGGGAGATGCCCACGTTGTTCTCGTATTCTTCCACCTTCTCGAGCAGACCCTTGGCCTCGATGATATCGATGGATTTCTCACGAGCCACGAAACGATCCAGACCGTGCAGCTCGGGGCAGCCCGGGCAGTTGATGTGGCCGTCAGCGGTCAGCACGTCGATAATCTCCAGGTTGTTCTTCATGCCCACCTCAAAGTCGGTGCGGTCATGAGCCGGGGTGATCTTCAATGCGCCGGTACCAAAGTCGATTTCCACGTGGTCATCAGCAATAATCGGAATTTCGGCATCGCACAGCGGGCGGATAACCGTCTTGCCAATCAGGTGGGAGAAGCGGGGATCCTTCGGGTTAACAGCTACGGCTACGTCAGCCATGATGGTTTCCGGACGTGTGGTGGAAACCAGCAGCTGCCCGCTGCCGTCTGCCAGCTTGTAGCGGATGGTGTAAAGCTTGCTCTTGGATGGGGTCATGATGACCTCTTCATCGGAAAGAGCGGTAAGGAGAACGGGATCCCAGTTCACCATGCGGTGACCGCGGTAGATGAGACCTTCGTTGAACAGCTCGGTGAATACACGGGCAACCTCCGGGGCGTATACGTCGTCCATGGTGAAGCGCTCGCGCTCCCAGTCGCAGGAGCAGCCGAGCTTCTTGAGCTGGTTGATGATGATACCGCCGTGTTTATCCTTCCACTCCCATACCATGTTCACGAAATCCTCGCGGCCTACATCGAAGCGGGTGCGTGGCGGATTCTCCTTGGCAAGTTCCTTTTCCACGCGGGCCTGGGTGGCAATACCGGCGTGGTCGGTGCCGGGCAGCCAGAGCACTTCCTTTCCTTCCTGGCGGGCGCGGCGGGCAAGAATATCCTGAATTGTATTGTTCAGCACGTGGCCCATGTGCAGCACACCTGTCACATTGGGCGGGGGGATTACGATGCTATAGGCGGGCTTGTCGGAGCTGGGGTCTGCGTGGAAGCAACCCTCTGATATCCAACGGGTCTGCCATTTCTCTTCAACTAAAGTGGGTTCGTAAGCCTTGGGCAATTCAGTCATGACGCGCCGATTCTACTCTTTTTGAGGCCACATATCAAGTCTTTTCATACCGCTGACGCATGCTGGAGCCTTGACAGCAGCTGGTGATTGCTGTATGCTTCATACCCGACATGAATTTGATGCGAAATGTTCTGCTTGCGGCTCTTCTGGCAACATCTGCTCTGAGTCAGGCTGTAGAGGTGGTGTTGTGTGGTGGTGTCGCTCTGCGTTCCTGGGAAAATTTCCGCGGTCCCTCCGCGCATGATAACTGGTGGGCCAATTTTGTGCGTGCCTCCACGGTGTATATCGATGCCGTCCAGGCAAAGGACCCGAAGCGTGATATTGTGTGGATTGTGTTTCGTCCCTCCTATGTGACCCGCGGTAAGGAGAATCAGATAGATTATATTTCCCGAATCCGCGAAACCGCAGCCAAGCGTAAGGTGCGCCTGAAGTTTGTTGATTCCGCTGATGCTGCTTACCAGGCCATTAACAAGGCGCCCCGCAATAAGAAGGACAAGGTGACCGCCTTTTATTATTTCGGCCACAGTAATCCGCATGCCTTTATGCTGGATTACAGCAACTCGGTCATGGCTGCCTCCACCGCCTGGATGCATGAGAAGGATCTTGCCACCAAGATTGACAAGAATATTTTTGCCCCGGATGCCGAATGCTGGAGCTATGGCTGCTACACTGGCCGCAGCATGAGCCGTTACTGGAAGGATGCTTTCGGTGTTCCTATGTGGGGGAATACGGAATCCACCCGTTATCAGCCCGTGGGTGAAGGCAAACTGCCTGCCGGTGCTGGCAAGTGGGTGCAGTGATACCGATTTAATTCAAAAAAAGGAGCAGGCCCCTGGGACCTGCTCCTTTTTTATGCATCAGCTTTCACGCTTGCGTCGCGTCCGCTTTTTGGGGGCAGGCGCGGGAGCATCGGCTTCAAAGGAGATATCGGAGCCATCGTTGCCTCGCACGGCCCGGCTCATGCAGCCGGCTGCCAGTTCTCCGCGCAGAATTGCTTCTGCAATGGGGTCTTCCAGCATGCGCTCAATGGCGCGGCGCATGGGGCGTGCGCCGTACTGCGGATCGTAGCCCTTGTCCACCAGCATGCTGATGACATCCTGGCTGAGTGTGAGCGTAATCTGCTTGTCGGCCAGGCGGCGGATGAGCTTCCGGGCTTCCAGTTCCACAATTTTCTCCAGGTCGGGGCGGTCAAGCATGCGGAAGACAATCAGCTCATCAAAGCGGTTGATGAATTCCGGGCGGAAATGCTTCTTTGCCGCCTCGGAGATTTTCTCCTTCAAGGTGTCGTAGTCGCATGTGTCGCTGCTGGCGGCACCAAAGCCCATGGTGCTCTGCTGGCTGGCCTGGCTGGCACCCACATTCGAAGTGAGGATGATGATGGTATTGCTGAAGTTCACCTTGCGGCCCATGGAGTCGGTCAGGCACCCTTCCTCCAGCACCTGCAGCAGCAGATTCATCACATCCGGGTGCGCCTTCTCCACTTCATCAAACAGAATAACGGCATAAGGGCGGCGGCGGATACGCTCCGTGAGCTGTCCGCCTTCGTCGTGCCCCACGTAGCCGGGAGGCGAGCCGATGAGGCGGCTTGTGCTGAATTTTTCCATGTATTCGCTCATGTCCACCTGGATGAGCGCCTCTGCTGTGCCGAACATGATTTCAGCCAGGTTGCGCGCCAGATAGGTTTTGCCCACACCCGTGGGGCCCATGAAGAGGAATGAACCAATAGGGCGGCGCGGGTCCTTGATATCTGCGCGGCTACGGCGCAGGGCGCGGGAAATGGCAGAGCAGGCAATATCCTGGCCAATCACCTTGCTCTTCAACTCCTCCTCCATGCGCAGCAGTTTCTCCGTTTCTTTTTCCTCCATGCGGGCCAGGGGAATACCTGTCCACTTGGAAACCACCGCCATGATGTCGTCTTCCGTTACCTCAATGTAGGTGGAATCCACCTCGCTCTTCCAGCCGTTGACGGAGGAGGTGATTTTCTGCTGCAGGGCTCTGATTTCATCGCGCAGGCGTGCTGCTGCTTCAAAATCCTGGTTCTCTATCGCTGCGGCCTTATCTTCCTCGAGCGTGCGGAGTGTCTCCTCCTCGCGCTTGATATCGGCCGGGCGGGTCATGCGGGCAACTCGCAGGCGGGAGCCTGCCTCGTCCATCAGGTCAATAGCCTTATCCGGCAGGAATCGCCCAGTCAGGTAGCGCTTGGAGAGGTTTGCGGCGCATTCGAGAGCCTTGGGGGTGTAGTGCACGTGGTGGTGCTTCTCGTATTGCGGTGCAATCCCCTTGAGAATGAGAATAGTGTCCTCTACAGAAGGCTCGTTTACCTGCACCTGCTGGAAACGGCGTTCAAAAGCGGCATCCTTCTCGATGTGCTTGCGGTATTCGTTGAGCGTGGTGGCGCCGATGGCCTGCATCTCACCGCGGGAAAGAGCGGGTTTGATGATGTTGGAGGCATCCATGGTGCCCTCGGCAGAACCGGCACCGATGAGGGTGTGAATCTCATCAATGAAGAGGATGATGTTCTTCTCCTTGCGGATTTCATCCATCACTGCCTTCAGACGCTCCTCGAACTGGCCGCGATATTTGGTTCCGGCCACCATAAGTGCCATATCAAGCGAGATGAGTCGCTTGCCAATCAGGAATTCCGGCACATCTCCACGGGAAATCTGCTGCGCAAGACCTTCCACGATGGCAGTCTTGCCCACGCCGGCTTCACCCAGCAGCACCGGGTTGTTCTTGGTGCGGCGGCAGAGAATCTGGATAACGCGTTCCAGCTCCGGCTGGCGGCCAATGACGGGGTCCATCTCACCTGCTGCAGCACGTGCCGTGAGGTCGCGGCCAAAGGCGCTCAGTGCCGGTGTGTTGGAGCGGTTGTTGTAGGAAGCCGTGTTTTTGCCTGCGGCGTGGTGATGCAGGAAGGCATTGCTGTCTTCCTCTTCCTCCTCGTCCCGGCGGGGGCCGCCGGGGCCACCTCCGTTCATCGGAGGAATATCGCCATTGTTCTGGGAATCAACACCGAGACCGGGGTTGATTTCCTCCATGACACCGCGGCGCACGGAATCATAGCTAAGCCCGCAGGAAACCAGACTATGCCAGGCCAGCCCGTCCTCATCCCTGAGCATGGCCAGCAGCAGGTGTTCTGTGCCCACGTAGGTGTGGCGCAGTTTCTGGGCTTCCTCGCCTGCCTGGATGAGCATCTTGCGTACGCGGGGCGTGTATGGCAGAGACCCTTCGCTTGCCGAGGAGCCGGGTACAATGGATTGTTCAATCTTGCTGGTAAGGTCTGCAATGTCCACGCCTGCGTTTTCCATCACGCTGATGGCAACGCCCTGGCCGAGCTTCAGCAGCCCCAGGAGCACATGTTCCGCGCCAATGTAGTTGTGGTGAAAACGGTCGGCCTCTCGGCGGGCGATATTCAGCACCTGCTGGGCGCGTGGTGTAAAATTATTGTTCATGATTCAGAGAAATAGTGAGGGTGGTTGTGTAAGAATTCCCGGACAGTCCGGGCACGTTGTTGGAAAAGGTTGGGGGTGCCATTATCCTCTGCCAGTCCGGTGAGGCAGGCCTGCTCCTCTGAAAGGGTGTTCAGGGCTATGAGAATATCCTTTTCTTCCCCCTCCCAGCGGATGATGCCGAGCAGGGTGCCTAGACGGAGCAGGGAGATAGTGTCGCGCAGCTCCTTCATGCTGAGTCGCAGGCAGTTGGTCAGAAGCCCGTAGGCGCGTCCGATGGCGTCCTGGAGGTGCTGGTTGGAATCCACCAGCAGTTTGCGGCGCATCTGCTGCTCGCGCCGCACCAGGTGCATGATGATGTTTTCGAAGTTATCCAGCATTTCATCCACAGTGTCCTCCGGTCCGGGAATGGAATAAAGCACGTACTGGTGCCCCGTGTCGTCCTGGGTGTCGGAATAGTAGGGGGAGATGCTGACGTGCAGCTTCTCCAGAGCCTTGGTAACCTGGTTCATCATGTTGGCGCAGGTGAGCCCCGGCAGGTGCAGCAGGCTGTACAGCTGCAGACCGTCGCCGGCCTCGGAGGGAATGCTGGTCAGGTACCCATGCTGGTGGGAATAGGCAATCTCCAGCTCATCCTCCAGCTGGTCCGCCAGCTGCTGCATTTCTCTGATGCCTTTCTTCAGATTCAACCCATCCTGGAAAGAGTGAACTACGATGTGTTCCTCTTCATTGACCATCAGAACAGTGCGGCGGCGCTGCGGAATGATGACATGGCAGCCATCCTGACGGGCTGCCATGCAGGGGGTGAGTTGCTTGCGGGTCAGGAGGGCGCGGCGCTGCCCATAGCTCAGCTGGCTGAGCTCGGCGCAGAATGCAGTCTTGAATCCCTGAATATTCTTGATAACAGGTAGAACGCGCTCTGCCACGGCTGCGCGGCTCTCTGCCGTGCTCCACCCGGGAAAGGGAAAGCCTGCCAGGTTCCTCACCATGCGGACAATGCTGCCCATGATGACACCATCGGAATCATTCCGTGTGGGCGCCCAGTTGGAAGGGGCTTTTAATAGAGTGTTGATTTTCATGCGTCGGCGTCGGTCAGGGCGTTAATCTGGTCGCGCAGCTGGGCGGCGCGCTCGTAGTTCTCGCGCTCAATGGCCTGCTGCAATTCCTTCTGCAGGCGTGCACGGGTGAGCGCCGGAGCCTCGGTTTCCGGTTCGTCCTCAATCTCAGCGGTGGGGTCAAGCTCACGCGCAAAGACCTTGTAGCAATCCGGGCAGCCCAGGTGGCCGGTATTCCGGTAGTTATCCACGCTGAATCCGCACACCGGGCAGCGGTTGAACATGCTCATGGGCGGGGCCGGTTCGGATGCTGTTTCTGCATTTCCTGTCAGCTCGCGCACCAGTTTGTCCACACGCTGCTTGAATTCCTCCGGGAAGAATTTTTCAGCAAATGTGAGGGATTGCGGGTCAAAAAGCCCCTTGGCGCGGGCACATGATTCGCAGAGAGCAAGCTCGGAAACCTGCCCGTTCACAATTTGCGTCAGGAACATCGACGCCCGTTTGCCGCATATCTGGCACTTCTTCACGCGACTAGAGTACACCCGCGCACGTGGTTTTTCCAGCGCGTACCGCGTCTTTCTGTGTCAGCAGAACAGGGGTGCGCCGGATTGCGGAGTTGACGCGCTGCGGCGCTCGTGGTAGATTGGTGCAGTACTTATGACCACCGACGAGCAGCAGCGCATTCACCGCATGAGCGATATTCTGGCCAGCCAGGTGGCTGCCGGTGAGGTTGTGGAGCGTCCTGCCTCCGTGGTTAAGGAGCTGGTGGAGAACAGTATTGATGCCGGCGCCCACTGCATTCGCGTTGAAATCCGCCGCGGCGGTGTTTCGCTGATTAAGGTGACGGATGACGGCTGCGGCATGGGCAAGACAGATGCCTCGTTGTGCCTGCAGCGCCATGCTACCAGCAAGCTGGTGGATGTGGAGGATTTGTTCGCCATCCGGCAGCTCGGGTTCCGTGGCGAAGCCTTGCCGAGCATAGCTTCTGTATCGCACCTCTCGCTGACTACCCGCCGGGCGGATGAGGTGGAAGGCTGGACGGTGAGCGCAGAGGGCGGCGTGGAGGCTCCCATGATGAATGCTGGCTGTTCTCCCGGCACAGAGATTGCCGTAAGTAACTTGTTTTTCAATACCCCGGTGCGCCGCAAGTTCCTGAAGAGTGATGAGACGGAATCCGGCCATGTGGAGCATCAGATCCGCCTGCATGCCCTGGCTTTCCCCGGAGTCCGCTTCATTTATGTGCGTGATGGTCAGATGGTGTTTGATGTGGTGGCCACGCATGATTTGCGCCAGCGTATAGCGGATTTTGTGGGCAGAGAAACAGCCGGTGCTCTGATGCGGGTGAAGCCTACTGAAGCTCCCGGTGTGCGCGTGAGCGGGTATCTGATGCCCATTTCTGCCGCCCGTCGCAACCGCCGCATGCAGTATGTGTTCCTGAATGGCCGCCCCATTGAGGACCAGATTATCAACCGCGCCGTGCGCGATGGCTATGGCGGCTTCCCCCCGGGGCTGCATCCGGCCTTGTTCCTGTATCTGGAGGTGGAGCCTGCCTTGGTGGAGGTGAATGTGCACCCCGCCAAGCGCGAGGTGCGTTTCCGTCGTCCGGCGGAAATCACGCTGGCGGTGATGGATGCCGTAGCTGCCACGCTGGCGGCGCATGCCCGCGGAGATGCGGACGCACCGGTGGCGGAGAAGGAACCCGACTGCATTGAAAAGCCCGCTCACCCTGAGCGCAAGGAAACCAAGGTGGCTACGCCTGCGTCGCGTCCCGCCGCTCCCGCTACCCCCGTTGCAGCTCCTGTGCAACGTCCGAATCTCGTGCTCAAGCCCTTGGTGGTGGCACGTCAGCAGGAACTGGAGCTGCCTCCGGCACCTGAGCCTGCGCCTAAGGTGCAGCCGGCTGCTCCGGCCTGTGTGCCGAATTTCCGGCATATCGGCACGCTGCACAACCAGTACTCCATTTTTGAGAATAAGGAGGGCATGGTGCTCATGGCGCCGCGTGCCGCGCGTGAGCGTATCATCTACGAGCGCCTGCAGGCGAGTAACCGGAAAGCTCTGGAATCTCAGCAGCTGCTGGTGCCGGAGCTCATTGAGCTGGATACCCGCGATATGGGCGTGGCCATGGAGGTGAAACCGCAGCTGGAGCAGGCTGGCTTTCAGCTTTCTCCCTTCGGGCGCAACACGTTACGTGTTGAGGCCATTCCGGCGCTGCTCCCCCTGCGCCGGGTCAGCGATTTTGTGCAGGAGCTGCTGCATGTGTTCACCAGTGGCGAGGTGAAGATTGCCCGTGCTCGCAGCCCCTTTGAGCCTTTTGCCCGCCAGCTGGCCCGCCAGTACGCCCTGCAGGAGGATATAGCGGAGTATCTGCAGAATCCGCACCCGCTCCTGGCTGCGCTGCTGGAGTGCGAAATCCCCTATTGCAGCCCCGGCGGTAAATCGACCCTGCTACCGTTCTCCCTGGCTGAACTCAATCGCAAGTTCCAGGCCTGATTGAGTGGACGTACCACCTTCTTTACTGCGCCAGTATGAACCTGCCGTCCGGTTTCATGGGGCGGCTGTAGTCACAGCCCTTTGCTTTGGGTAAGATAATGCCGGGCCATACCAGTTCGGCTTCGCCTTTCTTCAGCAGGCTGCCGGGAATGAAGGGCGGTTTGCAGGCTGGTATTTTCTGGTACAGGGAAACGTGCTCGTGGTTCAGGTGGCCGCCCCATACATCCTCCACCTGTGCGGTACCAGTGAATCGGGTTTCGGTAACTCGTTCATCTCGACACACCAGCAGGGCAAATGATACCAGGTAAAAGTATTTCACCACCGGCAGGCTCTGCCAGTTGAAGCAGAGCGCGGCGATGAGGTGCATGTGGAAGATGATGCTGGTCTTCAGCCATAATTCGTTCTGCCCGAACATCCCGCTATCTGGCGAGGAACCGTAGAATATCCACGGTGTGATGACGATGCAAATCAGGCTGATGCGCAGGGAGACATCAATCTTGAGAAGCGGATAGAGCACAATGGTGAATAAGACAGCGCTCAGCAGAATGGCTATGTAGTAATTGAACAGGAAATAGCTCCAGTTGTTGAGCAGCTGTCCGTACAAGCCAAAGCATGTTGCGCTCTCTGCTCGAATGTAGTAGACGGCGCAGAAAAGCGCTACCAGCACCGGCACAATGAGATACAGGGCACGTTTTGCACAGGAGACCGTGCCGTATTTGCACCAGGCGTATAAGGCCAGGGGCATGCAGCCTATGGCGCCCAGGGGGGAACTGGGCAGAATAAGGGCGATGCTGAGCGGAATAAGCTTTTCTGCGTGCTCACGGTTATTGATAATCAATGCAGCGCAGAGCAGGGAGAATGGTTGGAAATTGCACCCCTGGGCATTGATGCTCAGCATTTTGACAGGGTGTGCCACACCCATGTACGAATTCTCCCATGTGCAGCCCGTAAGGCGGCTGAACATCCCCCATATCTCTCCATTCCCGGCAAAGGCGTTCAATGCCAGGTATACAGGGTCCTTAAAGGCGACCATGAAGAGAAGAAACAGGATGGAAAATTTACGGTGCCTGCAGTAGAAAAGAAGCAGGGTCAGCCATATACCCAGTCCATACCAGCATACGGCTATCATTCTCTGCAGGGTGTAGTCATCCGTCAGCCTTGCCAGAAGTGCCGGCGGCAGCATACCTGCCAGATAATAGCTCATTTCCTTACCATCTGGCAGCACGAGTGGCCAGGCTTCGTGAATGAGGTTGTTATACAGCGCCTCACGGAAAATCAGCACGTCCGGAGCGCTTGAAAAATAACCGGCTATACCGGATACAATAAACAGGAGAATCGATACAAGCGCGGCGACCGCAAGCGCACATAACGATGCGGAGTTTGCTCTCCACGACGGTATAGAGTGTTCACTTCTGGCAAAAAGGACAATGAACAGCATAATGCCCAGATTCACCAGCCATGCTACCCACGGCGCATACCAGCTGCTGAAGAAAAGCATACACGGCAGGGCCAGGTACACCAGGGACATCACGGTGACCCAGTGCTGGCTCAGGGGGAATTTGGGTGTTATCTGCAACATGGTATTTCAGGCAATCTAGCATTCCTGGGGGCTCATGTCAATCATTTCACAAATCATCAGGACACACCCGCGTAGATATTTCTGTTTGCTTGTGCGAGAAAACTTGACGGTGCAGGGCATAGTTGCTATACATATAGGAGTATGAGGTGTTTTGTTCATAATGTATTGCGCTTTGTTGTTGTGCTGTCGGGCGGGTTTATGTGCCTTGGCCCGCTGTATGCAGACGGCTTTTCGACTACTACGAAACGCTCGTCCAGGAATGCGCGTTCTGCAGAAGATGAACAGTTGAAACTGGTGGCGACGCTGCTTCGTATGCGCATGGCCCCGTTGGAATTGAGGGAAGGAATGCCGCTCAATAAGGTGCTGGATCATCTGGAGGAACAGTGGGCTGAGTCTGGCAAGAAGTTGAAGATAGAACGCGCGGCCAGCCTGGATGAGTTTTGCGAGCCTCTGGCAGACAAGAAGGTTAAGTATGATTGTAAGATTCCTGCCGGAACCTGTGCAGAAGTGCTGAAATCTCTTTGTCATGAAGCTGGTTGTACCTATTGCGTAAAGGATGGTGCTATTCATGTGTTCCCGTATGATTCCGAAACGGTGGAGGAAGTGGCGATTTATCCTAACCGAATGATTGATGCCTATTTTGATAGATCGTTTTCCAAGGATAAAAAGTTAAAAATCAGGTCTCAGGTTGCAAAGAAGTTCCCTCTGGGACGCGTCAAAATAGTCGCAGGAGAAGGGGATGAGTTCAAGATCCGGATCAGCGGTTCAAAATATGCGTGTTCAAGAGCTAAGGTGACCCTGGCTGATATGTACGCAGATTGGGTTAAGAATCATCATTGGGAATATTACAAAAAAGAGGTGGCAAAGCAGCCGCGCTTTATTTCGGATGCTCAGATGAATGAGATATTTCTGGTTCCCGTCGTGTTTGATTCTTCATGCAATCTGGAGACTTTGTTGAAATACTTCGAATTGCATGCCAGAGCGGGCGGAAAAAGCAGGGGACTGCGTATAGGAACTGAGCTTCAGAATCCTGCGTCGGTTAATTTTACGGATGAATTGGATTTTTCCTGCTCTACGCTGCGCGACGCTCTCATCAAGGTGTGCGATGCGTGTGGTGGACATTATCTTGTAAAGGGCCGCAAGGTGACGATTGTACCGCGTGAGCTGGAAACCCGCTATTACTGGGTGACTGAGTATGTCGCCGAGAAGTTGACGCTCAATGCAAAACAAACAGCTAAAGAGGACCAGAAAGAGGGTATTGAGCGCAAGAAGAAGAACCAGCGTAAGGCGGCTCCCATCTCTGATGATACCTGGAAGGATTTAATCACCGGGCATCTGGCGGAATGTGGCGTTAGGCTGCCGGATTTGGGTGGTGTGGAGTATAATTCAAAGAATCGTAGGCTGAAGGTAGAAACATCTCAGCAGGTATTTTCTGAGCTGGACCGGCTGTACAATGTCCTGACGCCTGTTGTACAGAGATGACGGCGTCGTTTTCGCCCTTGCAAGGGGGGGCCCGTGCCAATAACTTGCACGAGGCCCAAAGAATGCTGCGCAAAATTAGAGTTTGTCGGGCAACTGTTTCTGTCGGAGCAAGGGACTTTAGTCCCTTATCGCTTGAGTTTTCGGGACTGAAGTCCCGTGCTCCGAAAGATTTGAGCCCCCGCCAAATCGCCATCTAGCGGATAAAGTGGGTGGCAGGCTCCAAAACGGTGTTGATAATGCAGTCAATTGTGAAATCTTTGGGACACACATATTGTGAATAATTTGTGATGACTCGCAAACTGGTCTTGCCATTCTTTAAGAAAAGTGTATAATACGCGCGCGGATTCTGTATGCGAAAACTGCTCTGTATAGCTGGTTTATCTTTGGCGCTGGGTCATATGAGCCCTGCGCAGGAACCCGTTGTGCTTGAGGTGGATGACGCTATGCCCGTCACGGGTGACAGTGAGGAAGCGCAGGTGATTGGTAATGAGTTTCTTAAAACCACCTCAGAGATGTGGTTGCTGTTGTCGGGTATCGCCTCACGGGAGGATGCAGACAAGGCTGCCGCGCGCTTTACGGAACTGGTTGAGCTTACCTTTGAGCTGGATAACCGCCTGAGTGCGCTTCCGCTGGTTGCGCAAGGTGGTGAATGCGTGGGTATGATGGACGCTGTGCAGCTGCGTATTCTTGAGGCTCTGGATGACCTGCATGCAGAATTTCAGGGAATCTGCCGCGCCCGGTGCTATGGCTCTGCGCGCCTGACTAAGGCATTTGAGAATGCCGTGGAGCTGGGCCTCTTTGCTGAGGCCGATGCCGAGGTGCTGAGCCTGCCTACAGAGCCGTTGAGCGTGGATGAAGGCGAGGTGGAAATGGCCCGCCTGGCCCGCCTGGTGGAGCCGGATAGCGCAGTACTGGATATCCTCGCGGATGTGCAGAATGAGAAGGATGCCACGCTGGCTGTGCCTCAGCTGGATACTCTTTCCCGCCGCTACAGAATGCTTCTGCCTGCTTCTTCTGTGATTCATCGCGATTTTTCACCCATTCACAAGTCAGCTGCGCAGGCCATCATGGCGCCCATCGAGCCGATACTCTGGGCCATTCGCAGCGAGATTGTGCGCATTGCCGCGCTGCCTGGGTATGAAGCTGAGACATTCGACCTTTTTTCTGATGCTCTTGACCTGGTGTTTGAATGCATGAGTGCCGCGCATCCATCGCTGTTCGACTCCGTGTTCGATGCATCTTTCCGTGCAGACCTGGACAATGCGCTCCGGGAGAATGCCATATCCTCACAATAAACTCATACGCAAAGATTAATCATGCCTGTTTCTGATTACCTCGTGACTATTGGTCTGGAAGTGCACTGCCAGATTAAGACGGAGACCAAGATGTTCTGCTCCTGCAAGGCCGGGTTCGGCTATGAGCCGAACACAAACGTATGCCCCACCTGCCTGGGCATGCCCGGTGCTCTGCCTGTGCTGAACAAATACGCCATTGAGCGCACCATCCTCACGGGTATGATGCTGGGCTGCACCACGCCACCCGTTTCCAAGTGGGACCGTAAGAACTATTTCTATGCCGATATGCCCAAGAACTACCAGACCAGCCAGCTCGACCTGCCGCTCTGCATCGGGGGCGAGGTGCCGCTGTATGCCTGGGCATACCCCGCTGATTGCAAGGTGAAGACCGATGGCCCGGTGGTGCGCACGGTGAAGCTGGACCACATCCACCTGGAGGAGGATGCCGCTAAGCTTACCCACTACAGCGGCTATTCCCTGGTGGACTACAACCGCGGCGGCACGCCGCTCATGGAGATTGTTTCCGCCCCGGATCTGACCAGCCCGGAGGAAACCTACGCCTACCTGAAGAGCCTGCAGCAGATGATGATTTGCGCCGGCATTTCTGATGCCGATATGGAGAAGGGGCAGATGCGCTGCGACGTGAACGTATCCCTGCGTCCCAAGGGCCAGAAGGAACTGGGCGCCAAGATTGAGATGAAGAACATCAACTCCATGTCCGCTGCCCGCCGTGCGCTCATTTATGAGATTCACCGCCAGGCTGAGGAGCTGGATATGGGCATTGCACAGGTGCAGTCCACCCGCCGCTGGGATGACACCCTGGGCGAAAGTATTGTGATGCGCACCAAGGAGAATGCTCACGATTACCGCTACCACACCTGCCCGGATCTCATTCCGGTGCAGACCGCGCCGCTGGTGGAGAAGGTGAAGCATGAGCTGCCCGAGCTGCCGGATGCGCTGCACGCCCGCCTGCAGGCTGATTACGGTCTGCCTGTGGCAGATGCCAACACGCTGGTGGGCGATTTCAAGCTCTGCCGCTATTTCGAGGAAGCCGCTGCCGGCAGCAAGGCTCCGCGCAAGGTGGCCAACTGGGTTATCAATAACCTGGTCTCCGTGCTGGCAGAGAAGGAGCTCAGCATTGAGACCTGCCCGCTGGCTCCCAAGGCTCTCGCCGGTCTGGTGGATATCATCGAGGACGGCCTTGTTTCCAACAACCAGGCTCGCGAGGTGCTGGAGAAGATGTGGGACACCGGCATGAGCGCTGCAGATGCCGCCGCCGCCATGGGCTTCAAGAAGACCGACACCAACGCTCTCGATGCCGTGGTGGCACAGGTGCTGGAGGAGAATCCGGATATGGTGGAAATCGTGAAAGGTGGCAATATGAAGCTCATCAACGCACTTACCGGCAAGGTGATGAAGGTGAGCAACCCCAAGCCGAATCCCAAGATGGTGACCGAGATTATTCTCGCCAAGCTGGGGTTGTAAAATTATATGTGCGGCGTCTGGGGTAGGTGCTTCGCAGATGGCGCAACCCCAGACGCTTTTTTTATATATCTCCCCGTATACCCAGGGACGAGTGCAAGGCCCCTCGACTTGCGAGCATCATTGTTGCGCTAAAGCGATTTGGCGGGGGCTCAAATCCTTCGGAGCCCGGGACTTCTAGTCCCGAAAACATAACCGTTGGGGGACTAAAGTCCCTTGCTCCGACAAAAACAGCCGCCCGCCAAACTCCCATTTGGCGCAGCATTCTTTGGGACACATCAGGGATAATTCCTGCTGTTTTCTGAAGGTTTAACAGCATCGAGCGTCATGTGTTTCTGGATTGACTAAACGCGCGCTGCATGGTAGGCTTCACGTATGGCTAAGAAGTTTTCGATAGAGGATTACGTGAATGAGTTGTATGAAATGGGCCGGGAGGGGAATGAGGAGGCCCAGCTGGAGTTTATTCGTTTCATCGTGACGGAAACAGATTTCCCGCTCCCTGATGCAGCAGAGGAGTGGTTGGACACCCTGGTAGAGAAAGGGAACGGGCAGGCACGCCGCTGTTATTTCACACTGGCCATGATGGGTGATGGCGAGGGGATTGACTGGATGAAGCTGGAGCAATGGGCTCTGGCCATGGTCGAGGAGACGCCGGGTGAGGCGTACTGCATGCTGGGTATGCTGTATGAACCCGGTCTGCCTGGTTATGATGATTTAAAGCGCGCTGTGGAGTATTTCCAGAAAGCCATCAATTGTGGCAACACCGGGTGTGCTTTCTATCTGGCCCGTGTGTATGCTGCCCATATGGAGGAGCTTGGCTGCGCCCCCGGGGAAATCCGCCAGCTGCTGGAGCAGGCAGAGCCTGTGAATCCCTGCGGGCAGCTGTACAGCCTTCTGGCCCCGCTTTGCGAGGCTCTTGAGGACTATACGGCCGCCATGGGGTACTACCGGAAATGGCATCGCCTCGACCCGGAGGATGCAGATTGCTGCATGGGCCTCGCCCGGAATTACGCCATGGGCAGGGGGGTGAGGCAGGATTTCGAGATTGCCCTGCGTTACTACCAGAAGGCCGCCAACCAGGGAGAGGCTGAAGCCCTGCACATGGTAGGCGTTTGCTACTACGAGGGCATGGGGGCTCGTCGCAATTACAAGCGCGCTCTCGATTTCTTCCAGCGTGCCTATGCTATGGGGCATTGCCGCTCTGCCTATTTCCTGGGCCTGATTCATCTGCGCGGTCTGGCTGGCCGTCCGGATAAGGAAAAAGGTATGCAGTATCTTCAGGCCTGCGCCGAAGAGGGCGATGAAGAAAGCATTGCTGCTCTGGCCGCGCTGAACGCAGAGGAGCAGGGCGCCTGATTACATACGCATGTGAGATAAACGAAGTTCCCGCCCGTGGATATGAAATCCGGGGCGGGAAGCTGCATTGTGGGGCTTTTACTTGCGCCGCCGGCGCAGGGCCAGATCTGCCAGGGTCAGCAGGCTCAGCGTTGCTGTGGTGGGCTCGGGAATAATCTTGTGGTTCAGGTACAGCGCCGTGCCGCTTTCATTCCATGCGATGGAATCTGACTCCAAGCTTTTGAATTTGGTTTGGAAGGCGGATTTTTTGCGTTGCACGGGGCAGGGGTCGTGTGGTATATTTCAGGGCAATGAAGGCTTTACATTTGATTCTTGTTCTGCTGTGTGGATGCTCGGTGGTGGGTGCTCAAGAGATTGATGCGGAGGTGGATGAGCTGGTGATGAGTGTGCAGAAAGGAAAAAAGAAGGCGGTGAAGGAATTATCTCCGGTTGCGGAGGTGTTGTCGAAGGGTACATATCTGACGCGGAAGAGGCCGAATCTGAAGGCGAAGTATTATGGCTTTCTGCGCTCTGCGAGCTGGTGTGTGCCTTGTAAGATGTTTGTGCCCAAATTGCTGAAGGATTATGGCAAGATGAAGGGTGCCAGGATGGAGCTGATTTTCCTGGGACAGGAGGATGAGGCTGCAGTGAAGCAGTATATGAAGGAAGGGGATATCGATATCCCTGGAGTCATGCCGGCGGAGCTGGGTAGTATCCCCGGGGTGCAGTTCCCGAATCTGGGTGTGCCGTCCCTTTGCATTGTGGATGCGGATGGCAATTTTGTAGGCGCTTCCGGTGGCGTGAATATGTATGAGTGGAAGAAGCAGCTTCAGGCATTCAAGAAGGAGCAGGCCAGGCTGAAGGCGCAGAAGAAGAATGCTGCATCCGAACATGATGAGCCGGAATCAGCCCGCTAGATCGCCATTTAGCGGATGAAGAAGGGACTGGCTCCAAAACGACGCTTATAACTAGTCAATAGAGAAATCTATGGGAGACATGTGTTTTTGTAGTGGCGGGCGTTTATAAATATTGCAATGACGCGGAGAATGCGGTATCTTGCGGGTGGCGGTTAAGGATAACAAACGCGCTACCCCTACCTATGAATCTGAAATGGAACGCACCAGAAGTGATGGCGTATTATCTTCGCTCTCGCGCGGAGAAGAATGCGCAGATAAGCAAGGCGCTGGAGATATGTCGCAAGAATGTTTTCTTTACGCTGAGGGAATGCCCTAAGCGGAATTTGCTGCTCGAGGATGAGGAAACGTGCTATTCTTATTTGCTTGGCGCCTTGCCCTTGTTGTGAGCCTCTGTTCTGCCTGAATGATTTACAGTTCTTCCACCAAACCGAAAAATTCGATGGGAGTGCTGGTCTCCAGGTCGGCGATGAGCCAGATGTACGGGCGGGTGAAGGAGATGACCTGGCCGGCGTAATCCAGCGCGGCATCCGCCTTGGGCTGCTCCTTTGATTCTCCCAGATACACGGAGGCGGAGAAAAGAGCGGCGCTGAGCTGGATTTTCTCAGAGGTGATGGGCGAGAAATCGGCTGTTTCCGGGTCAAACAAGGCCTTCAGCCCCATGCGGCGCAGGGTGTCACGCATATCGTAGGGGAGAATCTGCAGCTCCTGGCGGGGCTGCTCGACCAGGGTATCCTGCGGCGTGGCGTTTGCCAGAGCCTTGCGAATAGCTGTTACCTGCTCCGGGGTGAGCTGGGTGGCAAAATCGCGCGCCGCCCCTGCGGGCAGGATGCCGATGTAGACCAGTGAGCTGCCGGAGTCCCGGTCCTTCCTGAATGGCAGAGCCACCGCCTTCCAGCTGCCATCCTCTGCCTGGGCGGTGCGATACAGCCCGCGGGTGCGCATCTGGTGAATAGTCGGCATACTGCCGGAAGCATTATCAAAGCCAGCCGTGCGGGCATTCGCCGGGTTGATGGCGATTTCCCAGTCCTTGCTCAGGTGCAGGGTGCCGCCAATCAGCAGCTTGGTGCGGTTGCTCACCATCTGGCTGGCCACCAGCTGCCCTTTGACGTTACCCGTGGCGTTGGCCAGGGTGCCGTTGAACATGCTGAGAGCCATGGGGACATTCTCCGAGAAGGGAAGCGGCATCACCCCGCGGCTGCCATCATTGCGCGGCAGATTGAAATCCATGGCCAGCAGCATGGCTGAGCAGGGCTCTGTGGCGCGGGGTGTGCTGGCGGCCTGCAGATTCAGTGCCCGCAGTTCCTCCTGCGTCTGGCCGGCGGCGTGCTCCTGCAGCACCAGCAGCATATCCGAAACCATGCGGGGCGCCACCAGAATGTTGCCACTTGCTTTCTCCGTAATCGCGTGCTGGAAGAAACGGATACTGAAGGCATCCGTAGCCAGCTCCGCTTTCTGCTCCTGTTCTGCGTGGGCTGTTTCTTCCTGCGCCTGCGGTTTCAGATACATCTTGCCGAGACTACCCCCTAACAAACCGAGAGCAGCCAGAATGCACCAGAGAACGATTTGCTTCTTCATACGCATCAGGAATAAAGCGAAAGTTCTTCATCCAGCTTTGCGCTGGGGGATACACAGTAGCGCTCACCCAGTTCAATGCATACGCGGTTGCCCAGGGAGTTGCGCAGCGTCATGTGCACCGGCGTCTTGCCCGGGTACTTCTGGATGATGGATTTAATCAGCTCAATGTCCTCCGCGTTGTGGCGAGCCGTGTTCAGCATGATTTCATAGAACTTCGACTTGCCTGCGCGGCGTTTGGCGGTAGCACCGCCAATCTGCTCCAGCCCATTGCCGGACACTTTTTTGCCGCCCGTCTTTTCGTCCTCGGAGATACGGGCGCGGAACTGCACGAAATTGCCCGCCGTGAGCAGGCCTTCCTGTTCTGCCGCCTTGGTGTACGAATCGCCCCAGAGCAGCACCTCTGTGCTGCCGGTGAAGTCTTCCACCGTGATGATGGCAAACTTCTGGCCGCTCTTGCTCACCTTGATATTTACCGCACGCAGCATGCCTGCCATATCGCGGGAACCACGGATTTCTTCCGCCGTGAGGTCGGGCAGGGTGCCGATGGACACAAACTTCGGGGCATCGATGACGCCGCGCATGCTGTCCAGCGGGTTGCCGGTGAAGTAAGCGCCGGTCAGGAACTTCTCATCGTCCAGTCGCTTCTCCTTCGGCCATTCCTGCAGCGTGACCGTCTCCACGGGGGCGGAGGTGGTGCCCATCATATCGAAAAGCGCCATCTGGCCGGCTTCGGCATCCTTGTGCACACTGCTGGCACCGTTGATGCACTGCTCAATGCTCTCGAAAATCTGGGCACGGCAGACGTGCATCCAGTCGAAAGCACCGCACTGCACCAGAACTTCAATCTGGTTGCGGCGCACGTTCTGCGGCGGGATGCGGTAGCAGAAATCCTCCAGACTCTTGTAGGGTCCGTTCTTCTTGCGCTCCTCCACGATAACCTTCACCGTTTCAGAGCTCATGCTCTTCACCGAGGCCAGACCGAAACGCACAGCCAGCTTGCCATTCGGCATGGTTTCCGGCTGGAATTTCACCTCACTGTGGTTCACGCAGGGGCCGAGCACCTCGATACCCATGCGGATGGCTTCCTGAATGAATACGCCAATCTTTTCATTGGTGGCTTCATTCGTCATGAGACCGCAGAGGAACTCTACCGGGAAATGAGCCTTGAGGTAGGCGGTCCAATAGGAAATGTGGCCGTAGCAGGCGGAGTGTGACTTGTTGAAACCGTAACCGGCGAACTTCTGAATCTTGTCGAAAATGGCGTTAGCCGTCTTTTCGTCAATCTGGTTCACATCCCAGCAGCCCTTCACGAAACGGCGGCGCTGTTCGGCCATTTCCTGCATATCCTTGTGACCCATGGCTCGGCGCAGAAGGTCAGCACCACCCAGGGTGTAGCCGGCCAGCAGCTTGGCTGCAGCCTGCACCTGCTCCTGGTAAATCATCACGCCGTAGGTAAGGCCGGACACCGTCTCCAGCAACGGGTGCTCGTATTCCGCCTGCTTCAGCCCCTTCTTCACGGCAATCATGTCGTCCATGAACTGCATGGCGCCGGGGCGGTAAAGAGCGAGCAGAGCGATGATATCTTCAATGTTGTCGATACCGTAGCGTCGGCAGGTGTCCACCATACCGCCGGATTCCAGCTGGAACACGCCCATAGTATCACCGCGGTTCAGCAGCTCGAAGGTCTCCTTGTCGGTAATATCCACCGAGTCGTAGCGGAAATCAGGCACGCGCCAGCGCACGTAGCTTTCCGCATCCTTCATCACCGTGAGGGTCTTCAGCCCCAGGAAGTCCATCTTCAGCAGGCCGGCGTTATAAATGGCGCCCATATCGCACTGGGCCACCACTTCACCCTTCGGGTTACTCAGGTCATCTCGGGTGAGGGCCACGTATTCATCCAGCGGGCGGTCGCCAATCACCACGCCGGCGGCGTGCATGCCCACGTTTCGCACCGTGCCTTCCAGTTTCTTGGCGTAGTTCCAGATTTCGCGGTAGGTATCATCCTGTTCCACCAGGTTGCGCAGGTCCTCACTGGCGGCATAACTCTTATCCAGTGTCACGCCGGGACCGCTTTCGATGAGCTTGGCAATCTTGTCGCTGTCGCCGTAGCTCATATCCAGCACGCGGGCCACGTCCTTGATAACCGATTTGGCACCCATTGTACCGTAGGTGATGATGTGCGTCACGGCGCGTTCACCGTATTTGTGGCGCACGTAGTCAATTACTTCCGGTCGTCGGGTCTGGCAGAAGTCGATATCAATATCCGGAGGACTCACACGCTCCGGGTTCAGGAATCGTTCGAAAATGAGGTTGAAGGCGTAGGGGTCGATGTTTGTGATTTTCATCACATAGGCCACCAGCGAACCGGCGGCCGAACCACGGCCCGGGCCCACGGGAATATCGTGGTCCTTAGCCCAGTTAATGAAGTCTGCCGTGATGAGGAAGTAACTCGGGAAGCGCAGCTGGTTAATGATGCTCAGCTCGTAATCCAGACGCGCGCGCAGCTCCTGGTCATTCTCGGCGCGCTCCTTGCCGTAGCGCTCTTCCAGACCCTGGTAGCAGATTTTACGCAGATATTCCTCACGGGTGGAGCCATCGTCCGGGGCGAACTCCGGGTAACGCTCTGTGGAGGTGGAGTCCAGCTTGATGGACGTGTTGCAGCGCTCGGCAATGACGTTGGTGTTCTCGTAGGCATCAGGGTACTCCGGGAAGAGCTCGCGCATCTCCGCCTCGCTTTTGAAATAGACGCTCTTGGGGTAACGCATGCGCTTGGAGTCCATGCGTTTGTTGCCGGTGCCCACGCAGATGAGAATATCGTGCGCATCGTGGTCATCGGCATTCAGGAAGTGGGCATCGTTGGTCACCACCAGCGGCACATTGTTCTTGCGGGCAATGCGCACCAGTTCCGGCGTGGTGCGGCGCTCTTCCTCCAGTTCGTGGTCCTGAAGCTCCACGAACACGTTATCCTTGCCGAAAATGTCCACCAGGTCGAGCAGCACCTGCTCGGCTTTCTCCGGCTCATCGCGCAACAGCCACTCCTGCATGGGGCCGGAGATACAGCCCGTCAGGCAGATGAGCCCCTTGCTGAACTCGCGCAGGGTATCGTAGTCGATACGCGGCTTGTAGTAGAAGCCATCCAGGTGGCCGCGGGACACGATTTTGATAAGGTTCTCCCAGCCGATGTTATTCTCGCAGAGCAGCACCAGGTGGCAATACTTGTTGCGCCCGGGAATCTGCTTCTTCACATCCAGCGGCGTGGGGGACACGTACACCTCGCAGCCCAGAATCGGTTTGAACACCGGCTTTTTCTCGTCCGGGTGTTCCTTATTCCACTCCAGCACGCCCTTGTTGTGCTTCTTTACATTCACCATGAACTCAATGGCTGCGAACACGTTACCGTGGTCAGTAATAGCAACGGAGTTCATGCCCAGCTCCACGCATTTCTTAATCAGATCCTTCGTGTGGATCATGCCATCGAGCAGGGAGTATTCAGTGTGAACGTGTAAGTGAGTGAAAGCCATAACGCGTGGATATTATACATGATTTAGGTCTGATTGTCAGCTCGAAATCGTGCCACGGTCGAACAAAAAAACGCCGGCTTCTAACAAAGCGTCATTCGTATATGAAACGCTGTGACTTTGCAAACGGTAATTTGCGGTTCCTCGATTAATTCCCGCTCGCCAGCAGCCTGAAAAATCGTAATCCACCGGTGCCGGGAAAACGAGAATGGCCGTTGCTCATTTTGGTGAACAACGGCCTTGGGGAGAAGCGCTTATTTATAATACCCGGGTTACGCGAAGACTTCGGCGAACTGGTCGAGCATGCTGCGCAGCGAGTCATCGGATTCCATCTTGGCCTCTACATTGCGCAGGGCATGCAGCACCGTGGAATGGTCGCGGCCGAAGGCGGCACCGATATCCTGCAGAGAGGCATTGGTGTGCTTGCGGGCCAGGAACATGGCAACCTGACGCGGGTGAGCCAGAGAAGCCAGACGACGGCGGCTGTCGATATCCTCCACGCGGATGCCGAATTCGTTGGCTACGCGCTGCTTGATATCAGCAATGGACACAGTCTGGGTAACCTGCTGAACCATGAGGTCAGCAAGGTTGTTGCGCAGGAAAGCGATGGAGGGGCAGCAGTTGTTGAACGAGGCAAAGGAGCTGGCGCGAACGAGTGCTCCCTCCAGAGTACGGACGGACTGCGTGATATTGCGGGCCAGGAATTCTACCACCTCATCGCTGAGGAGGTTGGTCTGCCACTTCTGCATCTTCTGGCGGAGAATGGCCAGGCGCATCTCATAACAGGGAGCGGTGAGCTCCACCGTCATGCCCTGAGAGAAGCGGGTCTTCAGGCGATCATCCATCTTGGTGATTCGGGAAGCCGGGCAGTCTGCAGAGAGTACAATCTGCTTGCCGCTCTCGAAAAGCGCGTTGAAGGTGTGGAAGAATTCCTCCTGCGTCTTATCGGCGCGGGCCATGAACTGCACATCGTCAATCAGCAGATAATCCACCTTGCGGTATTTCTTGCGGAAGAGCTCGAGTGCATCACCACGCTGGCGCACAGCCTCGATGTAAGAGTTCATGAATTGCTCGCTGGTCTCGTAGAGCACTTTCACGTTCTTGTCGCGTTCACGCAGAGCGTTGCCGATGGCGTGCAGCAGGTGGGTCTTACCCATACCGGAGTTGCCATAGATGAACAGCGGATTGAAGGCCCGGCCCTGGGTGTTTACCAGAGCCTGAGCTGCGGCGTAGGCGAACTGATTGTTCGTGCCCACCACATAGTTATCAAAGGTGTAGTCAGCGTTCAGCTGGGTTACCATCTTGCTGCTCTGGCGGGGCTGGCGGGGAGCTTTCCGCACCGGCTGCACCGGTGTGACGGGCTCCAGGCTGATGGCAACAGGGGCAGGGGCTGCTTCAATTACCTCATCTGCCACCACCGTATTGGCCTCCACATATTCCAGCTGGCGCGGTTCGTTCAGAACCTGGCTTACTGCTTCGGCTATGCGTTCACCGTAGTTAATCTCTACCCAGTAGAAAGGCATGTCTGACGGGTACTCGATAATCAGCTTAGTGCCGGTGTCTTCGCGCAAACGCATGTCGGAGACAAGACCAGTGATATACCCATCCTCATGACCCTGCGTGTGCAGAACATTCATGATCTGCTTCCACAAAGTCTCACACTCCTGTACTTTCTTCTCCATTTTTGGTCCCGTCTCGTTTCGGTTGTTTCGGTTTGTTTTGCCTTCCGCTCGGGGAGGGCGGGGTGCAATATGCCACGGGTTGCCATTCAGAAAAAGATTTTTTTGCGCATGCGGCACATCGTTCCACCCCGGAGACTGTGTTCCATGCGGGTTCCACAGTAATAAATTTTTTCAAGGGGGGGGGAGGGAATTTGTTAACTTTTCCTGATATTTGTGCGCCGTGCCATCGACTCCCGGCAGGAGTGTGTGGAATAAAGGTGTCTAAAATATCCAACTGTCAGAGGATTAAGAAACAAGAGTAATATAAAATAATTTGTAACGAATAAAAAGAGTGCTGGAAAGAGCGCTCTTTAGCAGTTAGAAACAAGCGTTTTAGGGGCAAAAATGCTGCCAACCGGAAGAAAGATTCCCCCCCATCTCCGGGGTGAGCGAGCCGATGTTATGCAAGGTTGTTGCAAACGTGGTAGTTGCGAGTTTTGCTGCATCGTCCGGGGAGAGTGCGAGAAGCAGTTCATAGTCCTCTCCGTGTGAAACAGCATCTGCGGGGGTAAAACCGGGCCTGCAGGGAAGCCGGGATTCATCCACCTCAAAACCACACCTGCTGGCAGCCGCCAGACGCGGTAAATCGGTTCCGAGACCATCGGAGAGGTCCATCATGGCAGAGGGGCGAATGCCGGCCTTCAGGAGCTCTCTGGCGAGCTCTACGCGCGGTTCGAAGTCAAGATGCCATCCGGTGGGGAAAGAGCCTCCCAGGAGTCCAGAGACGAAAAGCTGGTCGCCAGGCTTGCCCCCGGAGCGCAGAATGGCCTGTCCGCGCTCCACCTTGCCGGTGAGGGCAACATTGATGACAAGGCCATCATAAGGCAGCCCGGAAGTCTCTCCGCCAGCGAGGGAGATGCCGAAGCTCCGCGCGAGACTGCCCATGCCGCGGTAAATGCCTTCCAGCAGCGCTACCGGGCGGGATGGGTGGCAGAGGATAGTGATGAGCGCGTGCTCTGGAATACCGCCCATAGCCGCAATATCTGACACAGCCCTGGCCAGCGCCTTTCTGCCGATGCGTTCCGGCTCGGTCTCTGGCGTAAAATGCACCTTTTCCACCACAACATCCGTTTTCAGCAGCGTATCCCAGTCTGCATCCCGGGCTACGACGGCGCAGTCATCGCCCGGGCCGATGATGAGCGAGTCGTTTTCCGGTAAATTATGGAGCAGACGCTTCAGCAAGGCATTTTCGCCCAGTTGGGAAAGAGATTCAGACATGGTTTAATCTAGCAGAAACAGGATGACAAGGCAGCTCGTGGCGTTGAAGAGCATATGCAGAACAATCGGCAGCCAGAGCGAGCGGGCTTTCTCATACGCCCAGCATTGGATAAGCGCAAATATGGTGAGCGGGATGAGCTGCGGAAGCGAGGTGTGCACAATGCCGAACAGAAATGATGATGCGATAGCTGCGGGTGCTGCGCCGCTCCATTTTTTCAGAATATTATACACGAAGCCTCGGAAAAAAATCTCCTCGGTGATGGGCGCTACGAAAATGGCCATTGCCATTGTGATGAGCTGGATGGCGAAAGGTCCATCCTGAATAGAGGTGACCACATCCTGCAGAAGGGGTGCACCTGTTACCTCGGAAATCCATTCGCTTATCTTCAGATTATCCATGATCAGCCCGGGGATGAGCATCAACAGAAGGAAGCTGAAAACCCACATTGCTTTGGTCGCCAGAGATGCCGGAGTGGTTACTCTGGCGGGCATGAAGAAATACATACTGATGAAGGGCAGATAGAAGGCCACCGTAACGAGGCTGTTGAGGATGTAAAGAGACAAATCCGGCGTGGCGGTCTCATCCGGTTTCTGCATCATGTAGCTCTTCACGCCGCTCATCACAAACAAAAGGCCGAAGCCTACTGCAAGCAGGGGAGAGAGAATCTCCAGAAAATGGTTCCCGGGAAACAGGGGTGCAGGGGGCAGTGCTCCCTGGCGTTTGCTGCTGAGAAAGCCCAACAGACCGAGAAACAGACAGAACGCTACACTTCCGGTGCTCAGAATAATGATAAGTTGTACGTGTAAAGGCATGGGAGTTTCCTTGTTATATATTATATAGTATAAGCAATAGCGCCTTGGTATCCAGGCATGGGGGAGAATAGTTCGATGGTGGGGGCCCCCTCAAAGAGGCATCTGATACGCCCGTTCGCATAAACAAATGGGTAATGCTGCGCATGCCATACCGTATCACCGGCATGCTTCACCAGGGCCTCCGTCGCGCACCAGCAGCTGTAAAACTCCTTTATCGGGCAGTTGTGCGCCAGAAAGGCCTCGTACTGCTCCGGGCACATGAATCGCGCTGCGAGTTCTTTGAAATGGCGTGGGCGCATGCGCTCCACATCGACTCCCACGCAGCGGTAGTGAAAAGCCATGCAGAGGCAGTCCCCGGAGTGGCTGATATTGAACGGCTGGGCGGCGAACTCCGGCTTGCCGTGTTCCGAGTAGGTGAAAGTGATATCCCCGGCCGGAATACCGGAGCGGCGGGAAAGCTCCTGGCGCAGCAGCGTGCGGATGCGGGCATAGCGCTCACCTCTTCTGGCTGCTTCAGCCAGGTCACGCGGCGGCAGCAGTTCCAGCGGAAGCGGCTGCCCAGAAAGTGCAGGTAGTGAGTAAACCAGATAATCCATCAGATATGAATAAGACGTGCGGAGTTTGAGCCTGTATCATAGATGCCGATGGAGGGCTTCCCCTGTCGACCATATATTTTCCCCGGATTCACCACGAGCGTATCCTGAAGATGCCGTATTTCCGGGGCATGTGTGTGGCCGTAGAACACAGCATCGTACTGCCCGGATTCAGCCGCCTTGAGTGCAGTCCAGGGCAGGTGGCAGAAGAAGAGACGCCTGTTATCCAGGCAGAGGTCTGCCGTTTCGCCGTGCAGGGTAGTCTGGGGGGAGTCGACAGCCAGCTTCCTGAAGGCAGTTACCTGGTATTCGTTGTTGCCGAATACGAAGTCAATAGGGTGAGGCCATTCCTCGCGCAGCGTGCGAAAGGTGCTCAGCTCTGCCATGTCGCCCATGAAGAGGAGGTGCGTGCAGCCCCCGGCCTTGGCGGCCTCCAGAGCAAGCAGCAAATGGGTGATGTGGTCGTGTATGTCTGAGAGAAGAGCTATGCGCATAATTTGTCAGCCTTTTTTCTTCATGAGGAATACCGGTGAAAATAAATCCGGCTTCTGCAGTTCCTTCCCATATGTGGAAGGAACCATGGCCGACTGCGACATGTGCCATATCATCTGCCCCTTGCTGATCTGCTCAAAGAGGACAGCTTCTCCATTCTGGTCGATATACCCGCAGAAGTGGGGCTCGACATTGAGCAATGCCCCCAGATTCTGACGCAGCTCTGCTACGAAGTCTGCCTTTCGGTGTTTGTGGAACCAGTTGGCAAAGCGGCGTTCTGCCTGGGCATGTGCCTCTGTGCGGCGCAACCAGCAATTCCCATCCAGTGAAACATGGCAATCCTCGCGCAATTTGTTGAAATCCTTCATTATCTGCCGCATTTCCGGGGCATAGCGCAGCCCGTTGATAATGGGATGCCTGGTGTTGTTATTCACCTGGATGAGGAGGTGGAAAATATAAGCTTTTGCCAGCGGCGGCACATCCGGGTGCTCATGCTGAAGCAGGCGAGTGAGGATGGCTGGCATATTCACCACTGCGGCGAACCCACTCTTGTTATCCAGGCCGAGCGCCTTATACAAAGGCCGCGGATCCAGAGTGCGGCTTACAACAGCCTGTGGATTCTGCCATTCCACTGCTTTGGGTTCTTTGAAATTGCGTTGCGGGTCAAGAGCTGAGCGGGTGAAGCAGGCTCGCCCATTGTGCAATTTGGGCAATGCCTCAGAATAAGCCTCCAGCTTGTCGTCCACATTGGTGAGCTCATAGAGGCGGATACGCAGGGCAGAATTGCTCAAGAGTTCTTCAAGCAGGTGCAGCTGTTCCCTGCTGGCCGGAAAATCGGCAGAGAAAGTAGGCTTGCCATCCAGCAGACTGTTTTTTGCGGCCTGCATCAGCTTGTGTGAGATGTTCTGGCCATGCTCCTGCATCATGCCGCGCACCGTGGCAACCACGGGCATCTGTCCGTGAATCCGCTGAAGCTCCTGCGAGGGCTGGTAACTGGAAGCGGAAAGGCTCTGCAGCAGCTCCCTGTATCGGGCGTAACTGCGTGCGGTGGGAAGCATCTGCAGCAGGGCCTGATAGTCGGTTACTTCCTTAAGCAAGGCTGTATAGGCTGCAAGCTGCTCCCGGGTCGGTTTGATGATATCCTCGGATATCCTCAGAGCCTCTGCCGCGTCATCGTAGATATTGATGCGCTGCTGCAGCACTTTGAGTCTGGCCTTCAGCAGAGCTGTGTCTTCTACAGGCTCCCCTGTCAGCTCCTGCCATGTCGGCAGCGGGGACGTCAGTTCCTCTGCCAGGGAAAGGCGCTGCTGGTTGAGTTCCTTTTGTTCTAAGCGGCAAAGATCGGCCCAGCGTTTCGGCAAATCACCGGCATTGCTTCCCAGCATACGGAGATGGCGCTCGATGAGAGCCCGGCGGCGCACTCCCTGGCCCACGACGGTTTGTCTGCTGCTCTCGATTTCCTTGAGAATGGAATCAATCTCATGATACCGCTGTCTGGCGACCTTGATGGAATGGCGCAGCCGCTCTGCTTCTTCACCTACCTGGCGATTCAGGGTGCGGTTCAATCCGGTATCGTATATTTTCAGCAGATTAAGCGCGGTGCTGATTTCATAATCCTTCTTCGACAAAGCCGCCATGGCCTCTGCGGCCTTTGCCGCCTGATGATGGAGAAACCAACCGGTTCCACCCAGGCCTGCCAGCAGCACTGCGCCGGCTCCCAGGATGATGCCAAGTCTCTCGATAGGTTTGCGGTGGCGTTGCATGGCGCGGCCGATTGCTCCGTGCAGTTGTTGCAGGGATTTCTTATCGGCCACGGTAAGCATATGGGAAAGCGCTTTCTCCAGAAAGGAAACCCTGTGCCGGAGTTGCCTGAGCCTAGTCTTCCGAAGGAAGGCGAACCGCTGCGGATGAAGCAGAAAATCATTTATAATAGTCTGCAGTTCTTTGTAATCTGTCTCTTCAAAGGTAAAGGGCTGGTTGGTCAGGTAGCGTGAAAGCTCTTCCCTTGCCTTAATGTTCTGCGGGTTATCCCGCAGGGCCTGTTCCAGTATATTAGCCGCCTCCTGGCGACGACCGGCGCGTGCCAGTTGTCGCGTTTTTTTGAGTACTGGGTCTGGGCGGCGGCGTGCCATGTGGTGATGGATATTATTTCTCCTGCATCTGGAATTGCCAGAGAAGCTCGACATGGCTTCCGATGCTGATATTCTTCAGAATCAGGACAGGTGGCGAGTCTGCCTTCCGGGTCAGTTCCTGCTGTTCCTGAGTGTAAGCTGCGTAAAGAGTGCGGGTGAGCACCTCTCTGATTCGCTGTCTGATGAGCTCTCGAGCCTGTCGCTCGTTGAGGTGTTTAGATATATTATTGCGTATTCTCTTTGCCTTCTGATTATCCGAACTGGCTTCCTCCGGAGTGATATGCAGGAAGGTATCCGGTGCCAGGATGCGGATAAGGATTTCATTAAAGGATCTGCTGGCAAAAAGGGCGAAATAATCCTGGTGCAGCTGTTTTCTCTGCGCGTGTGATAATTTATCATTGGCCAGTGCATTGCATATGTAGTAAAGCCTGGACAGCGTTAGAAATGTGTTTTTCTGGGTTTTGACCTCACCGCAGCAGGGAGAATTGGCAACCCGGTCAAAGGCCTGTTCCAGTCGATCGGGCAGGTTGGGACTGTGGGTGACCACACAGCGCAGGGTGGTCATGATGTCCGTTTCTTTGGAAACATCAGCATCAGACCATTGGTACGTGCTTAGCTGGGGGCCTGTCTGCTGCATAGTGTTGTGCCCGGCAAGAATCGGCAGGTTAATGGAGAATCGTATGCGTTTCTGCTCCTGCCGTGAGAGCACCCAGGGGAACTTCTTTGCCTTTTTCAGCTTGAGCCTGGGGGCGTTTGCGTTGCCCGCGGGTAATTCAAGATCAAGGGAATCCTGGGAAACCTCCAGATTTGCCTTGGCTGCAGGGGGCAGGGTGATGGATTCTCCCTTCGGAATGGGGAAGCCGAATGAAGTTGCCAGGATTACATTCGTGTGGAAGTCCATCTTGGTAGGAACCGGAAAAGCGATGATGGCTTCTTGCCCGCCGGCTTCAACTCGGTGGAGCCGACCTTTCCTCATGGTGAATACGCTGGGTGGCACCGGGCAGGGTGTTCCTTCTGCGTGTTCCGGACGCAGAGCAATCTCGTTGCTCTTTTCCGTGGCTGTGATGCAGAGCCTGAAGCCATTCGGGCTCAGGTCCACCCGCTGGGGAGGCTGCAATTCACCACCCTCCGAGAAATTGGAAACAACGTAGGAGCCAGTGCTGATGGTATGTGGCAGATTCGAGAGAGCTGCTTCAAGCTCATCCGGTAAATCCATGCCGCTGACAGCAGTTGCGGGAATGAGAGACACGCGGCCAGGGGGGGGCGTCAGGTCAGTTTCCTCAATCTGCTCCGGGGAAGGTGTATTCGCTGCTGCCAGCATAGTCGGCTGCGCAGGCTGCTCCTTCGGCGCGTAGTTACGCAACTGCTCATTGTTTTCCAGCAGTCCGAGAATCTGCGGTTCTGTCTGTTTGAGAACCAGCCAATCCGTCAGCTGCTGGCCATCAAATTGCTTCTGCCATTCCTCCGGACTGATGTTGAATGTAGCCTCATGAAGATAAAGCTGCACAAGCTTCTTATCCATCAGACCAAGCAGGCGTGCACACTCGCAAAGCCGCTTGACTACATGTGCATGGCGTGCCCCGGGCTGGCATGCATTGCGGATGAGAGATACTGACTCCAGAAGCAGGGCATCTTCCTGAGTGTGCTCTGTTATTCCTGCCAGTTCGTTGAGGATGAGCTCTGCCTTCTCATGGTCGTACGGCTCTCCAAGCAGCCTGTCCAGTGTCTGTACATGGTTCGTGGAGAGCGTGCTGTAGCCGGTCGCCTCCGCTATATCATCTGTGGGCTGCTGCTCTGTCGGCATACAGAAATATCCCACGGCTAGTCCCAGCACCGCCAGCGCGGCAACCCCGGCGGAAATATAAGGAACACGAGCGCGTGGCGGGCGCACATCATACATCAGCCAATCCGGCTCCTCCAGATAATGGTAATGGGAAACGGAGCGGGACAGGGTGCGCGTCAGCTCTCCATTCTGTGCGGGTGGAGCTGGCTGCAGCACGGTGCTTTGTGGCGGAGAGACTGGTGGAGGCGGCAAGGGAATTTCCATACCCTGCTCAATGTTGAGTACTGGATGCCCCGTACGCATGGCCCGTTGAACCAGTCGGGAACCGGTGGCTGTGACCATTCGCAGCGTTTGTGCAAAGTTGTCGGTCTCGTCTGCCTCCGTAGTAAAGCTTACGCCCCAGCCCCGGGACTGAGTAAGCCAGTCGCTTTCGTGGAACAGACACAGGATATCAGCTGCTGGAGTACCGGGTGATACCGTGATAAGGCAATCCCGCTCAAAGGGAGGTGTAAAGAATGCTCGGGCATTTGATTTGTGCCCTGTCAGTTTTTTCCAGGTGGGCTGTGCCTCTGCGCTGGGTAAATCATCCCGGGTAAGAACCGGTCCCTCTGTCAGGTAACGGGGGGCGCCATTCCATTGCTGCTGCCAGAACCCTCTTTTCTGCAGCGCAAGTATCATACCCGCCGGGGTTGGCCGTGTGTCGTTAGCATGCAGGGTGAGCACTTCGTCCTTGCTCAGAAGAAGATGATGGGCAATATGGCAGATACGCCCGCTGTAATCAGCTCCGGCGTTCTGGATGCAAGTCAGCACGTGCCATATCTCACCGACACTGCTGAGAAGCGTGTAGCTGTATTGCGCGCCGGTGGTAGCCCTGCTACCCCTGGGCTCGCGCAGGACGCTCAGGGCGGTGAGCTGGGCACACAGTGCGCGTGGCATGTTCTCTGACCTTGCCACGGTGCCATACCCTGCTGCATTTGAATCGAGCAGGTGCGGCGCACTGGTATGGATAAGTTGTAAAGGCATGCTCTCAGACCTGCGAGCTTGGTATGAGTGAAGGCGCTACGTTGTGCAGAGCCCAGAGGAACGGCTCTGTGACGCGCACAGGATGCACCTGCCCGGAGGCCGGGCCGATAAGTGTGCTGCCGCTTGTTTCATCTGTGAATTCAACCGGCGACTCGCCCAGAGCGCTGGCGGCGAAGTAACGCACATTCGAGGAAATAGCTTCTGCATTGGTGCAGATATGCGGCGCAATATTGAAGATGAACTGGCGGAGCCTTGCAGAGTTAATGTTGATATGCTCTGCCATGAACATGCCGTTGCGCGTGGCGGGAAGCAGGTCTTCCGGCCCCAGCAGGTGGCGCCATGTATCGCTCTTGCCGATGATGACCGCCAGGGGAATATCCAGCTTTTCGGAGGGGGGCAGGTTTAATCTGGTGCGCAGTCGCATTTCCGATTCTGCCAGCAGCATGGCCTGGCGGCCTGGTCGATACAGTGCGTTTCTGAGCTGGGGGTCAGAGGATTCCTGCAGAAGCTGGCGGAAACCGGGATTGGCGGTCGGGTCGAAGAGGAAAAGAATGGCCGAGGCCACGCTGAGATGGTGGCTGCCAGGGGTAAGTACGTTATCCTGCCCTGGCTGGAAATCCTCGCCGGCATTATCGTACAACACGATGGAGTGGGTTTCTGACCCCTTGTTGAGATTGTAGATGAACGGGCGGGGCATGTTGCCGTATACCCCTTGCCTCCAGACTTTGTGGTAGCGGCGCCCCTGCATGTGGGTCTTGGCGATATAGGCCTCCTGCGGGGTGCGGGCTGTAAACAAGCGCATCCGCATCTCATTCAAGGGTTCGTTGGTTTCCGGGTCTGCATCGCGGAATGGCATGCCGAATTCACGCGGAAATTTCGATTCAAGCTCATGCACCAGCGAGGTGAGGAAATAGCTTTTACCAGCGGCAGGCACACCCACCAGCGAGATGATGTGCTGCTTGGTCTGCGCAAAGAAGGGGGGGAGCTTGCAGTGGCAATGCGGGCAGGCATATTCGCTGCACGGCACTCCCATGGCATCCAGCGGCAGGCCATTCGCGCTGCAATATTCCGGCATGAAACGCAGCATGGCATCCTCTCCAAGAATGGGGTCGCCCATGAGTTCGGGGTGCGATGCGATGCTCAGAATCTCCTCAGGCATGAAGAACTCCCAGCAATTCGGGCAGCGGAGCGCCTCAATTGCGCCACTCTGCGCCGGTTCGGGCACAAGGTCTTCTGTTTCGGTGCTGCCGACAAACTGAGAGACGCTGACGATATCCCTCAGATAGAAAGCGCAATGTTCCAGACCCTGGAACGAGGCCAGCACATCATCCGGCAGTTCTGGTGCCACCAGCGGTAAATCCCCCAGAGAATAAGGTCCGTACCATTCCTCCATGGAGGGGTTGTAGAGATACCAGATTGAAGGGTCATACATGCTGAAATCCGGGCGGGAAGCATCGTTCCCGTACCAGCAGATGAAACAGCCGCCCTCCATCACAAACAGGTACATGGTTTCGGGGCGTATGACTACATCTGATTTCAGTGATATACCATTCAGCGAGTATTGGTTGACCTTACCATGGGGAAAAAAACGGCAGACCGAATCGCGCTGGGCAAAGGAGCCAGCGTTCTCGGCGCTCATCTGAATGCGGAAGGTGTTTTTCTCACCCGCCCCTATGGTCATGAATACGCCGTCAGAAGCCCGGAGCTTGGCGGATAGACAATCGTAAATGTAGAGTTGCTTATTCATGAGGGGGGAGGTGGCAGAACCTGCAGATATTATAGCGCGCCGCCTGGGAGGAGTCAAGAAAAGAGCGTTTGTGTGTGCTGGGGCATTTATCCCTGTCATGATGGGTTGATGCACTTGTCCCTTTGTGTTAGTATACGTTCATGCAAACCGCATACACGAAGGATGAATTGCGCTCATGTCTGGCACCCATGCGTGGAAAACGCATCGTGCTTGTGCCGACAATGGGTGCCCTGCATGAGGGACACGCCTCCCTGCTTCGCCAGGCTCGTCAGTTGGCCGGGGAAGACGGCGTGGTCGTTGCCAGCATTTTCCTGAACCCTGTGCAGTTCGATAATGCCGGGGATTTGGCAACCTATCCGAAAACGCCTGAGCAGGATCTTGAAATCTGCGATAGCTGCGGGGTGGATGTGGTGTTCATGCCTACGCCGGATATTATGTACTGCGCTGACCGTTCTATCACGCTGGAAGAGACTCATCTTTCCACCGTGCTCTGCGGGGCAAGCCGTCCGGGGCATTTTGCCGGTGTCTGCCTGGTGGTGAATAAGCTTTTCAATCTTGTGCAGCCCACGGATGCCATTTTCGGCAAGAAGGATTATCAGCAGTTTGCCATCCTGCGCCGCATGGTTCGTGACCTGGATATGCCTATTACCCTGCATGGTGCGGAAATCGTGCGCGAGGCAGATGGCCTGGCCCTCTCCAGCCGCAATGTGCGCCTGACGCCGGAGCACCGCGCTGCGGCACCGCTCATCCGTAAGTGCCTGCTTGCAGCCGCAGAGGCGTATGCCTCTGGTGCATGTGCGGAAGCCATTTGTGCCCAGGTGCGGGCAGAATTGGAGACTGTGCCTGGTGTGCGTTGTGATTATGTGGAGCTGGTGGACGCTGTGACTCTTCATGAGCTCACTGACCCGGAGCGCCTTGCACTTCTTGCAGTGGCCGCATGGTTTGGCGATGTGCGACTTATTGATAACATTGAACTTTCACGCTCATGATCAAGGCGTTTAATCTTCATCGTTCATACAGTATAGCCAAGAAGCAGATTGAGGTGCTGCATGGGCTTGATTTGCACATCCGCAAGGGGGAGCGAGTGTTTCTCTGCGGGCCGAGTGGTGCGGGCAAAACCACGCTCATGTATACACTTGCCGGCCTGGAACCGCCCCAGCAGGGACAGGTTATTGTGGATGGCGAGGATATTTATGCGCTTTCCCTGCGTCGGCGTGCTCTGTTCCGTAATAAGATGATGGGCTTCATTTTCCAGAACTATATGCTCATGCCCGAGCTGACTGCTCTGGAAAATGCATCGCTTGCCACGGCTGTGGCTGGTTCTGAGGCAACGGAGCGTGTCAAATCCCTTCTGGAGCGCGTAGGCCTGGCGGACCGCATGGACCATCTGCCCAACGAGCTTTCCGGAGGTGAGCAACAGCGCGTGGCCATTGCCCGTGCCCTGGCTCATGATCCCGCCATCATCTTTGCTGACGAGCCCACCGGTAATCTGGATTCCCGGAATGGTGGCCAGATTCTTGACTTGCTTTTCGGCCTGGCCGAGGAAGGAGGGAAGACTCTGGTGACTGTAACGCATGATGCTTCCATTGCTGCCCGCGGTGACCGCACGCTGATTATTCGTGACGGTATTGTGGCTAATGCTTGATTAGGGTTTTATTTTCAATATACAGAAAGGCCGCGGAGAATTATCTCCGCGGCCTTTTGAATGTTAAACTAATCCGGAATTACTTTTTGATGATGCTCTTCCAGTTGAGCAGAGTGGCGGCATGGCCGGCATGAATAAGCTCACCAGCAGGGGTCACGATGGTGATAGCGGGGATGCCACGGGGAACCTGAAGACCAGGCAGGCCAGCACTGCCCATGGAACGGACATCTGCCATGACGGACGGGAACTTGGCATCATACTTCTTGACGTAGCCGCGGCCTGCCTCGGCGGTGCGGTCGCAGCAAAGCAGAATGATTTCACCACCGGCGGCCTTGATGGCGGGATACTCAGCCACAATCTTGGGCATGATGGCGCGGCAGGGCGGGCACCAGGAGGCAGAGCTGAGGTACACATAGAACTGCGCATCTGCTGCAGGCTTAGTGTCAGTAATGTAAATCATCTCCTGCAGTTTAGCGGGTACAGCGGCTGTGCTGCTGACTGCTGCCGGTGCTGCGGGCTCAGTGTTTTCCTGTGCGTTGATGTTGCAGCAGCAAACGGCTGCAAGTATGGTTGCGACGATTGTTTTTTTCATAATGATAGGATGGTAAAAAATTATCAGGCGCGGATGATATAGTTCTCCTTGCGGGGCTTGGGCTGCACGGTGCCGCCTTCTGCTTCATAGCCGAGAATGCAGATGGCGAGACCTGCCATGTTCTCTCCGAGTCCCCAGGATGCCTTGATTTCCGGGCCTCCTGGAAGCTCAAACATCTGGCGACCGCGGTTAATCCAGCAGGAGCCCAGACCAACGGCATGAGCGGCGTTCAGCAGGTTGGCCATGACCATGCAGGCATCTTCGTGACCGGTGCCGACGCTGGTGTCCTCGAATACAACCACTGCAGTGGGGGCTCCGTAGAAGGGGTCGCGGTTGGTGCCCATCACCTGGGCGTTCAGTTCGGAAAGCCTGGCAAGCAGGGTAGGTTCCTGCACTACAACCATAACCGGGCTCTGGGTGCCATGCCCCGTGGGGGCATAGGTTGCGGCCTCCAGAACGGCATTCAGCTGCTCTTCGCTCACCTGCTGCTGGGTGTATTTGCGGCAGCTGCGGCGGTTCTTCAAATCAATGAGGGTTTCTTGCATAAGTGTATAGGTGGTATCAGCCCTGGTTAGCCTCAACAACTTTTTCCCAATCTTTTACGATATCGGGAGTGCCGCTGATGATGGAGGCTCCGCTCTGGGTGATAATCCAGGCCTGCGGTTTATCGCCCATGAGACCCAGCCCCGGCAGGTCTTTCATGCCCTTGGCGCTGCTCTGTGCAGCTGGGAACTTGGCTTTGCAGCCTTTAAGCAGTTTGACCAGCTCTGTCGGCGTCTTACAGTTGGAGAAGAAGATAAGTTCCACCTTATCCTTCTTCATGTCCTTGTACTGGCTGGCCAGCTCGGTCAGCAGATCCGTATCGGCCTGGCTCGTCGTGGGAGAGTAAAGATAAATATAGAAATCGGCCTTGGAATTGGGTTTTCCATTAGCGAACTTGAGGCCTTTCATGGCGGCGCCGACGCGGGGCTCACCATCATCGCCGATAACGGCATACTTGCCAATGGTCTTGTCCTTCCATCCGCGGATGATGGAGCCGTGCCCGCTGTCGAGAACAGTGCCATCAGCCTTCATGATGGTTGCATTCGGAATGCCCCTGGCTTCGGGACGTGCGGGAACAGAAGCTCCGCTCTTCGGCATCAGGCCGGGGAAGGTTGCCTTGTATTTGTCAAGGAACCCTTTGGCTTCGGCCTCTGTGCGGTCTGCGCTCAGCAGAATGAGCTCCACCTTGCCGCTGGCCTTCATTTCTTCGTATGCCTTGACTACCTCGGGCATCTCTGCGTTGCAGGGACCGCACCAGGAGGCGGATTCCAGGAAAATGAAGTATTTTGCGTTCAGGTTAGGCTTACTTTCCGTGAAATAGGTGTTGCCTTTGAGCTTTGCTGCAACAACGCTTTCTTCTACCTCGGCATCTGCTTCTTCTGCATCCTCCTTATCGGCTTTCTTCTTGCCTTTCTTGGCTTTCTTTGCCTTCTTGCTCACCTTTGTGGTCGAGGCTGCATCAGCAGCTTCTGCATGGGTAACAGGCAAAACCCAGGTCATCAGACCACTGAGCAGAATAAGGGGGAAAAACTTAACCTTCATAACGCATGAAAGCCTAGCATGATGATGACCTTGTGTCAATACAAATGTATCAGGGTTCGCTGTGGCGGAATCTTCTTAATGATTCCCTTTCCCATATCGTTTGTAGCACTTTGCAAGGCGCTTGCGGCAGGATTTTTGGGACTCGTAAAGCCTTTCTGCAGCCATGGCTCTTATTCTTGAGCTCGAATCGCTCCTGATGCTCTTGCTACGCCCAGGAATCGCGTGCTTCGGCAGCCGCGGCGAATTAACACAAGGAGCCGGGTTTCTCCCCGACTCCTGCCTGTTTTCCATCCCTCAGCCAGCTAGCGATAATTGGCTATACGGAATTGTGAATATGGATGAGGAGAATTATTCCTCAGATTCTTCGTCTGTGGTTTCCTCTTCCTTAGTGGCCTTGGGTTTCTTCGGCTCCCTGGCACCCACGGCCTTGTACCAGGTATCCATGATTTCCATACCGCCGCTGGATTTTACCGTGCCGGTGCCATCCACGATAATGATGTACGGGGCAGTATTGGAGGAGTAGCCGGGCAGCTTCTCACTCAAATCAGAGGAACGCATCACCATCGGGTATTTTACTTTACGCTTCTTGAGCGCTTTGGCAACTTCTTCCTCGTCCGTGGCTTCGCCATTGATGAGCAGAACATTCACCTTGGCTACCTTGAAATTCACCTCGGACTTAATCAGCCAGTCCAGCATTGCTTCACCATCCTCGGTCTGGGTGGTGTAATGGGCGTACATAAAGAACTTGCCGTTGGGCTTGATTTTGCCGTAGGCCGGGTCAAGCTGCCTCAAGGCATTGCTCACGGCCTTCTTGTCTTTCTTTTTCTTCTTGTCGTCATCCTCTTCCTCATCGTCGTCATCCTTGTCGTCTTTCTTACCTTTCTTCTTGGCTGCTTTTTTTGCTTCTTTTTCCAGCCTCTTCATTTCGCGTTTCTCTGCGCGGCTCTTCCCCTTATCATCGTCTTTGGCAGAAACCGGGGAAATGCCACCGCAGAAAAGGCCTAAAATCAGGGATAAACAAAGGAATGAATGTTTCATAGCTGGGCGCATTCTATCAGTTATGTGCCGTTTAGTCAACCATGAAGCCTTGTGCAAAAAAAACAGGCTGGCACTAAGTGCTCAGCCTGTTTTTTATTGAGTTGATTAATTGAGGTTGATTAACCCTGCTGGGCTGCCTTGCGGGCGGCTTTTTCAGCGGCCTTGGCAGCCTTGGCGGCCATCTTTTCCTTCTCCTCCTCGGAGAGAATGCGCGGGAATACCGGGCTGGGAGCCTGCACGCTGTGGCCATCCTTCACCAGGCCCCAGGCCATCGCCTGCGGGGTAAGGCCGGCAACATCCAGCTGAAGCTGGGAAAGAATGCGGGCAGAGGCCTCCGGAAGTACGCAGCCAAGCAGGAAACCAACCTGAGCGCAGCATTCCAGCAGGTGAGCCAGCACTCGCTGCAGTTCGGGCAGCTTCTCCTCATCCTTGGCCAGAGCCCAGGGCTGTTTCTGCTCGATGTAGCTGTTGCACAAGCCTACGTGGGCGTTCAGTGCAGCCAGGGCATCGGAGGTGTTGTAGGAGTTCATGCAATCAGCAAACTTAGCTACCGTGTTGCTCATGCTCTCGCGCAGGGCCGCGGAGAGCTCGTCATCGCCCTCGGTGAGGGTGACTGTGCCGCCGCAATAGCGCACGCACATGTTGAGGGATCGGTTGCAAAGGTTGCCGATATCGTTGGCAAGCTCCGTGTTGTAAATCATCTTCATACGCTCCGGGTCGAAGTCGCTGTCGTAGCCGGTCTTGGTGTCGCGCACCAGGTAGTAGCGCACAGCCTCGGGGCCGAAAGCGTCGCACAGGTCGTTCGGGTCTACGATGTTGCCGAGGGACTTGGACATCTTCTCACCCTTGATGTTCAGCCAGCCGTGAACGAGGAGCTCCGGCATCTGGTCATCGGAGAAGCCCATGGCGTGCAGCATGCACAGCCAGTAGATACCGTGAGCCGGCACCAGAATGTCCTTGCCGATGACTTCGCATGCGGCGGGCCACAGCTTGTTGAAGTCCGGCAGTCCGGCGCCTTCCTCAGCCTTGTAACCGGCAAAGGAAATGTAGTTCACCAGAGCGTCGAACCATACGTAGGTCACGAAATCCGGGTCGAAGGGCAGCGGGATGCCCCAGGAAAGACGGTCCTTCGGGCGGGAAATGCACAGATCCACGCCGGCGGAGCGCTCGATGGCGTTCAGGAGGTCCTGACGGCGGAACTCGGGGGTGACTACGGAGGGGTGGGTGGTCACGTAGTCCTTCAACCACTCAACCTGCTGGCTGAGGTTGAAGTACCAGTTCTCTTCCTCCAGCTCCACTACTTCGCCCCACTCCGGACCGAATACGCCTTCCTCGTTGCGTTCCTTGTCGGTCAGGAACTGCTCCTGGCGGATGGAGTAGAAGCCCTTATAGCCCTTCTTGTACAGGCAGCCCTTTTCCTTAAGATCGGTCAGAATAGCCTGCACACAGGCCTTGTGGCGGGCATCGGTGGTGGCAGCCCAGCCATCATACTGGATACCGAGACGCTCCCAGAGAGCAATGAACTTCCGGGTCACCATGTCGGCGTATTCCTGTGGCTGCATACCGGCGGCCTCTGCCTTCTGCTGTACCTTCTGACCGTGCTGGTCCACACCCGTCAGGAAGAAAACTTCTTCGCCACACATTCGGTGCCAGCGAGCCAGAACATCTGCCAGAACCTTCTCATACGCATGCCCGATGTGGGGAGCGCCGTTTGTGTAGTCAATTGCTGTTGTGATGTAGAACATAGCGCGTCGATTCTACCATGCGAAAATGGCGGAATCAAGCGCAATCTGGTGCATACGGCAGTGTATCCTCGCATAAATAGTTATCATTACACACTCCGTACTTGCATCGGGATGAACTCCTGGTGTACAATGCCGCGCATAAGGCTATGAGCACACTCAAAGATACGCTTTTCGATGAAATTCTGCAGGCTCGCCAGCGCGTGTATGCCGTTGGCTCCCCCACTCCCATGCAGGAAATCTGCCTTCCTGAAATCGGTGCAACAGTTTTTGCCAAGCGCGAGGATTTAGGCCCGATTAAGGCCTACAAATGGCGCGGCGCCTACAACTGCATGGCCAAGCTGACTCCTGAGCAGCGTGCCAACGGCGTGGTGGCGGCTTCTGCCGGCAACCACGGGCAGGGCGTTGCTTTGGCAGCAAAGCGTCTAGGTTGCAAGGCTCATATCTTCATGCCGCGTTCCACCCCGGTGGTGAAGCAGAATGCCGTGCGCATGCACGGTGGCGAGAATGTGGAGATTGTGCTTGTGGGCGACTCCTATGATGCGGCCTCCCACGCTGCGCATGAGTTCGCAGATTCGAATGGTCTCACCTTCGTGCATCCCTACGACCACGTGTATACCATGGGTGGGCAGGGTACATTGGCCGATGAAGTGGTGATGAGCGGCGAGGGACCGTTTGACCGTGTGTATTTGCAGATTGGCGGTGGCGGTCTGGCTGCAGCCTGCGCCTGCTGGTTCAAGAAGTTCTGGCCGCATTGCAAATGCATTGGCGTAGAGGGAGTAAACCAGGCATCCATGAAGCTGGCCGTGGATAGCGGCGAGCGCAAGACCCTGCCTTATGTGGATGTGTTCTGCGATGGTACGGCTGTGCGCGTGGCCGGTGAGCTTACCTATGAGCTTTGCGCTGAGCTGCTGGACGATTTTGTCACGGTAACCAACGAGGAAGTGTGCAAGGCTATCCGCTCGCTCTGGAATGGTCTGCGCGTAATTACCGAGCCCTCCGGCGCCATGGGCCTGGCCGCCTTGCTGCAGGACTGGCATAACGGTAATATCAAACCCGGTGAGAAGTGTCTGGTGGTGCTTTCTGGTGCCAACATGGATTTCGCCCAGATGGGGGTGGTGGCCAGCCGGGCTGGTGTGCAGGAAAGCAACCGCCATGAGCGTTACCTGCAGATTCCCATGGAGACCAAGCGGGGGCAGATTCTGAAGTATCTGGAAAACATTCCGTCCGGTGTGCTTCTGACGGATGTGCAGTATGGCCGCCTGGCAGGTGATATTCAGCAACCTGTTTTCGGTGTACTGGCAACGGATTCGCAATTCGATGAAATTGAACGCGCGCTGGCTGAGAAGGGCCTCACCGCCCGTGATGTGACCAATCACGACGACGTGCGTTTCCGCATGATTTCCTATGACCGTGAGCGTCTGAGCCATCCCGTATTCTTTGTAATTGAATTCCCGGAGCGCCCTGGCGCTTTCTCCGAATTCATGCGCGTCATGGGGCAGTATGCCAACCTGTGCTACTTCAATTACCGCTACTCTGGCGAGTATGTAGGCCGCGCTCTGGTCGGCATGGAGTTCGAGACGCTGGAGGACCGCGATGCCTGCCGCGCCGCAGCTTCCGAATTGCTGGGTACCACTATTCAGGGCATTCATGAGCTGCCGGATGAGGTGCGCCACCGTGTTCTGGATCGCATGTCCCCCAATAACCGATGATTATTCTGGCTTCCCAATCGCCCCGCCGCAGCGAACTCCTTACTCGTGAGAGGGTGGAGTTCCGTGTTATTGTGCGTGATACCGAAGAGGTGCATGATGCCACCATGGCTCCGGAGGAGCTCTGTGCCACCAATGCGGCGGCCAAGGCTGCAGCTGTGGCGGCGGAATACCCGGAGGATACCATCATTGGCGCTGATACGCTGGTGTTCATTGATGGGCAGCCGCTTGGCAAGCCTGCTGATGAGGCAGAAGCTGTGGCCATGCTGATGCAGCTGCAGGGGCGCACGCATTGTGTCTGCACCGCTGTGGCTGTATTTTTGCCCGGTGGAGAGCGTCGCGATTTCGCGGAAATCAGCAAGGTGACCTTCCGGCCGCTGGATGAAGCAGCCATCCGCCATTACATGAGCCTGGTGCATGTGTACGATAAGGCAGGGGCCTATGCTATTCAGGAGCATGGCGATTTGATTATTGAACGCTTTGAGGGCGACCTGGACAATGTCATTGGTCTTCCTGTAACACGGCTGCTGCAGGTTCTGGAGAGGAAATGAAGTGGCTTACATATCTTCTGATGCCGCTTGCTGCCTGTGTGGCTGCGGCTGAGGCCCCGGCATACGAATGGCGCGGACTGCATGTGGACGTTTCCCGCCACTTCTTTGAAATACCTGTACTGGAGCAGGTGCTGGACCGCATGGCGGCATTGCAGCTTAATCGCCTGCACCTGCATCTCACAGATGGTCCCGGCTGGCGCCTTGAAATCCGGAAGTACCCGAAGCTTACCGGCGTCGGCGCGTGGCGCAAGGCTTTGCCGGGCCAGGCCTGGGATTGGCGAAAGCACGAAATAGGCTCCCATTTCGCTAACTGTTACGGTGGATTCTATACGCAGGAGGAAATGAAAGCCCTCATTGCTTATGGGGCAGCCCGTGGCATCACGATTGTGCCGGAGATTGATATCCCTGGGCATGTGTATGCCGCACTTGTAGCTTATCCCGAGCTTGCTCTCGAACCTCCGCCCGGCTGCAAGCTGGGGCGCGATATTCTGGCCGTCGAAAAGCCGGAGGTTGTGCAGTTTGTGAAGGATGTGCTGGACGAGCTTGTGGAGCTCTTTCCCGCCGGAACGCCCATTCACCTGGGTGGCGATGAGGTGGATACCCGTCTGCTCAGTATTGAGCAGCAGCGGAAGTTCATGCAGCAGATGGTGGACTATGTGAAGGCAAAGGGGAATCCGGCCATTACCTGGGATGAGGCTGCGTGCAATGGCGTGCGTGGCCAGTGGATCATGCTCTGGCGCGCTGAGAAAATGAAGGAGATTATGGCCCTGGGGATGCCCGTCATTCTGTGCCCGAACTCGCATTTTTACTTTGATTATCCGCAGAATAGAGCAGACGCCTCGCCCGGAGAACACGTGATTACCACGGAAATGGTGCGTAGCTTCCGCGCACCGGCTTCGCCGCTTGTGCTCGGTCTGCAGGGCAATGTGTGGACGGAGCATATCCCGACCCCGGAGCGCCTTTTCTACATGGTTTTTCCCCGCGCCGAAGCTCTCGCGGAACTGTGCCGACAGAAAGAGCAGCATCAATAAGCCCGTCCGCGCTGTATATTTCTGGAAATATCTGTTTCCTTTAGGCTTGATAATACGGGGAAATGGTGTATACTACGCGCGTGCCAGGGGCACATTATCAATCTGTAAACCAATCATTCATGAACATGAATAATCCCAGAGTCGCTATCGTGGGCGCCACCGGTGCGGTGGGCGTCGAGATTCTTTCCTGCCTTGAGACCCGCAACTTCCCGCTGGCCTCACTTAAACTTCTGGCTTCTCATCGTTCTGCTGGTAAACAGGTTGCATTCCGCGGCGAGATGCTGACGGTGCAGGAGCTCACCGCTGATTCCTTCGGCGATGTGGACATTGCTCTCTTTGCTGCCGGTGGCGATATTTCCCGCGAGTTCGCCCCCATCGCCGGTGCGGCTGGTTGCGTGGTGGTGGACAACTCCTCCGCTTTCCGTCAGGATGCCGACGTGCCGCTGGTAGTGCCTGAAATCAACGGCGAGGCCGCTTTCAATCATCCCCGCAACATCATTGCCAATCCGAACTGCACTACCATCATCACGCTGATGGCCCTGTACCCGCTGCACCTGAAGTATGGTCTGAAGACCATCGTGGCCAGCAGCTACCAGGCTGTTTCCGGCAGCGGGCAGCACGGCATCACCGAGCTGGAGAACCAGGTACGCGCCATCGTGGACGGTCATCCCGTGGAGATTAAGACCTATCCCCGCCAGATTGCTTTCAACGTGCTGCCCCAGATTGACAAGTTCGCCGACAACGGCTACACCAAGGAGGAGCTCAAAATGCTCAACGAAAGCCGCAAGATTATGAACCTGCCGGAGCTGAACGTGACCTGCACCTGCGTGCGCGTTCCCGTATACCGCAGCCACTCCATCTCCTGCATCGCTCAATTTGAGAAGCCGGTGGATGTGGAAGGTGCCCGCGGCTGCTTCGATGGCATGCCCGGTGTGGAGCTCATGGACGATGTGGCCAACAACGTGTGGCCCACCCCGCTTGACTCCACCAACGGTGACACCTGCTACGTGGGCCGTATCCGCAAGGATATCGCCATCGACAACGCCCTGAACCTCTGGGTGGTGGGCGACCAGGTGCGCAAGGGCGCTGCCCTGAATGCCGTGCAGATTGCTGAGCTGCTGGTGAAGGGTAAGTAAATCATTTTCCCGTCATGGACATCAAGACTCTCATCAAGGAAACGGCCGCTAAGGTGGAAGCTCGTCTGAACGAGCTGCTGCCCGGCGAGGATATTGCCCCCAGCACTATCCACAAGGCTATGCGCTACAGCATCTTTGCCGGTGGTAAGCGCATTCGTCCGCTGCTTTGCCTGGAGGCTGCCAAGGCCTGCGGTGGCAGCGAGGAAGCTGCGCTGGATGCCGCCTGCGCTCTGGAAACGCTACATACCTACACGTTGATTCACGATGACCTGCCTTGCATGGACAATGACGACCTGCGCCGCGGGCGCCCCACGAGCCACAAGGTGTTCGGCGAGGGTATTGCTGTGCTGGCTGGTGATGCTCTGCTGACTGAGGTGTTTGCCATGCTGGCCCGAGTGCCGGCCAATGACCGCTACGATGCCTCCGACTACGTGGCCGAAATGGCCTACCGCACCGGCAGCCGCCACCTGGTGGGTGGTCAGGTGCTGGACCTGGAAGGCGAGGGCCGTGAGCTGAGCGTGGAGGACCTGCGTGCCATTCACCATGGCAAGACCTCCGCTCTCATCATTGCCTCTGTGCGTCTGGGCGGCATGTCCGCCGGTTGCACGCCGGAGCAGCTGGATGCCCTTACAGAATATGGCCGCTGCCTGGGTCTGGCGTTCCAGATTATCGATGATATTCTGGACGTGACCTCCACGCCGGAGGTGCTGGGCAAGAGCATCGGCAAGGATGCCAAGGTGCAGAAGGCTACCTATCCTGCTCTGGTGGGTATGGATAATGCACGTGCCGAGGCGCGCGAGCTCACTGCTGCAGCCCGCGCAGCGCTGGATGTGTTCTCCGACCGTCGCCGCGAGAATCTGCTGGCCATCAATGATTACCTGCTGAAGCGCGATTATTGATTTTGCCTTTTACACTTAAGAAAGCCGGCTGCTTGCAAGAAAGCAGCCGGCTTTTTATCTGTTAGTTCTTGCGCCGCCGCCGCCCAGCAAGCAGAGCCAGAGCGGCAAGACTGAATGCAGTGGTGGTCGGTTCTGGAATGACCTGGAGAGTCACCATGCTGCCCACGTAGGACAGGCCATAGTTATAGGCATTATCGAGATTGGCGAATACGCCGTTCACCTTGAGCATTTCTCCATCTACCAGAGCATCTCCATTCAAGGCAAGGTTGGTCACACCATCAAAAAGGACAACGCTCTGCATCCCGTAAAGCTGGGTAAGCATGGCCTCGGAAAGCGTGAGCCCCATACCACTGGACAGGCAAATCTCGCTATTGGTGTGGAGAGTATCGCCCAGAATAAGCATGGAGGATGTATTGAATACCATGTCTGCGTTCAGAGTGACACCTGCATGTGCCTCCAGCGTGGAGACGCTGAGCACCGTCTGCTGGCCCACTGAATTCAGGGCAGAGAAGGTGGTGTTATCCTCCAGCGTTAAACGGGCAAGGGAGAGCTCATCTCCCAGCACGGCGCTGGTCGTGGAGCCGTTAAGAAGCTCAATCTCCTGAATGCTGGCACTGAGTTTCGCCATCAGGTCGACCTGCACGTTATCAAGCGTCAGGCTGCTTGCGGTAATCGTTCCAGTATAGGTATCGAACCCATCCGATGTGCCAGAGACTGCCACATCGCGCAGAGTCACATTATCCGCAGTGATATCGCCATCGATTCTGGCGGAATTACCCACTACCGTCACGCTTGCAGTGGCGCCCTCCTTGCGGGTAGCTTCGCCCTTGGTGATATTGCCGCTGATTGTACCGCCAGAGATAAATACGCTGGTGTTGCCTATGGTTCCCTTATCGCCACCGGCATTGATGTTGCCGGAAATAGTGCCGCCTGTCACGATGATGCTGGCAGAATCTACCACACCTCCATCAACCTTGGAACCGCCGATGATGCTACCGGTTACCGTAGCGCCGTTCTGAACAAGCTTAACTTCCCCGATGCTTCCGTTACCATTGATGGAACCGCCGACAACATCTCCGCCGATGGTGCCACCGTTCAGGTATACATGGAAGAAGTCCGCATCGCCGCCGCCGTAAGAGCCGGCAATGGCGGCGGTCTGCCCGCTGTAGGTGCCATTGCCAATGGAAGAGCCTTCTACCAGCTCCAGTGTAAGTCTGGCACCGGTTGCGTTGTTCATGGCGCCGAAGATGGTATTGTTCACATGCCCCGTGAGCCGCACATTCACCTCTCCGCTGTTGGCCATGCTGGTCATGCCTGTCCAGCCGCTTGCAGAGGTCAGTTTTACAGTCTTTGCCGACTGAGCAGAGGTCACAATCTGCGTAGAGCTGGTGAGTGCAAGCTCTGTTGCATTTGAGAAATCCTTGCCGCTGAATTTGTTACCTGCCAGACCGATGCTCTGAGCCTGATTCTGCGTAGTGTAATAGGAGTTTTCCGGGGAAGTGGCGCCCTGTGTGGTAGGCGCATAGGCCTTATCTGCCCAGGTGAGCCCAGTGATAGTACCATTTGCGCCGGATGCAGAAATCATGATACCGTTAAGCCCCGTACCCTCTGTGGCGCGGAGGCCCTGGCCGATGAGCATATCATCCAGCCACACATAGTAGCCGCTCAGCACATTATCGGAGGTGTTACCATTGTGCCATGCGATGCGCAGGTTACCTTCATCCGCCAGGGTGGAATTATCCCAGCAGAAGAGCACATCTGTTCCCCACATGATGGCGCTTTCGCTCAGGTTCAGTGTGCCGCTGTTGGTACCATCGCCCAGCATAATACTCAGAGCATTGATATCGCTAAGCCAGCTGTTGGCTGCACTATCACCGAAACTGGCAGAAAAATCAATGGTGTAGCCATCGGCCATTGTAAAGGCATTCTCGGCAATCAGCAGACTCGAGCCCGCAGTCACCGCACCAATATCGGCTGCATCCCAGCCCCTGGTGCTCTGTCGCACCAACCCCGCAGTACGTCCCCCGAGCCCCATGGCTTTGGCCAGGTTGCCAGCCATGAGGAGGGAGCCCTGGTCATTCGGGTGAAGACGGTCAGAGGCGCTGTTGAAGAAGGCATCATGCCCCATGTTGCGGATGGAAGACGCCGGATTGGTCATACCCCGGGACACATCAACATAGACCACGTTCTTCCCCGTACTGGAGGCGTATGCCTTAGTCCAAGCCTCCAGATTCCGGTTGAATTCGGCACCGGCATAGTGATCCATATCCCGGTTGTGGTTTGTGTGACTGCCCCAGGGAGTGATGGAGAGCATGTAGAAGGTGTCGCCGTCGGTGTACACATCGTCCACGATGGTGCTCATCGTCCCCCAGTTATCGCCAGCAGTCCAGGTATACTTATCATTTGTGGCGTCATAGGTAACGGTACCGCCCAGTACTTTCTGCATCTGGGTGGCGTATTGTGCTGTAGTGGGGCCGGAGTTGGGTGTGTCGGAAAGGATATCGTTCGTGCCCATCATGCAGAACCAGGTATTGCTGTCGTAATTTGCTGCCGTACTGGATGTAGAATTGCCACCGTAGTTCACACCAGTGGTGTAGGAAGTGCCGTTGACACTATACGACGTACTGCCGGAAATGATGTTATGCGTGCGCCCCGAAGCTTGTGCCAGGTGCACATTGGCAAACTCTTTGCCGCCGTAGCGGCTGCCTGCATCATCCGTGTGGGTAGGGGTGTTGTAATACCCGGCGCGAGGACCGGATATTTCATTCTCAATACCGTTATCTGTAAGGATTTTGAAGAATTGCCAGCGGTAACTCTGGTCGTTGACGCCATGGGTAATGGAATCGCCCAGGAAGGTGACTCGACCTATGCTGGTGCCATCGGTGCGCTCGCTTTCAAAGGGCTTGCTGTAATCGGGCGGGGGAACGTAGGTGTCTGTGTCCAGGTTGGATACCGTGTTGAGCGTTACAGAGGTCACATAATTCAGGTTGACCCGGTAACCCGTAACCTGATTCATAGCGCCGTATTTAAGATTCGATGCGGTGTAGATGTTGGAGCTTGTCCCCTGGGCATTAGTGGCACTCACCTCAACGCCGCTGGTGGAGCTGTTGGTAATGGTGAGGGTAACGTTGCCGTCCGCATCAGCATAGGACATGAGCGTGTCGTATGTTGTCCTGTTGGTGGAGGCATTCCATGCGCCTGTTGTCCACCCGGAGAGATACGGCGTTCTCTCCCCTGTATCGAGACTCACATCGGCATTATCTCCAAGACCGTAACTGGCCACGTTGTTCTCCCATAGCAGCATGTAGGAACTCCCTGTATAGTCATTCGAGTTCACGTAGCTTACAAGGGAATCCATGTTGATGGTGAGATTCACAGACGTGCTGTTCGTTGCCGATAAAACGGCAAAGTAACCCTGACCGTTGTAGATGACGTTGTTCGTCTCATCGCACCACGACTCTGTAAGGTTAGTGTAGGTTGCAGCATGGGCGGCACCCATGTAACAGGTCATCACTGCTGCTATAAAGAGTGAACGTTTCATGGCTGGAATGAAGTTTAAAATGAAATAACCTATCAAAAAGGGAGAGTATCTGCATTGTATCAGCACCTTCAGAGAACGCAAGTAAATAATATGAAGAGAAGCAGGAATTTTCCGGTATGCAGACATAATTAAACTATTACAGACATTAATGAAAGGAGACAAAGCATTGACAGCACAAGCAAGAATTGTTAGAATAGCGGCTCTCATGAACAACGAAGAAACGAAAAATTTGGAGACCTTGATGGAGGAGCTGCAGACACTTATTGTGGAGGTGGCAGATTTGCAGGATGATGTGGTAATTACGCCGGAAACCCCTCTTTTCACTGAGGATGGCCTGGCTCTTGATTCTATCGATGCTATGGAAATCAGCACCATGCTGCGCCGTCGCTATCATGTGACGCTGGATAAGGAGACAGAAGATGTGGACAGCCATTTCTCAACCGTGGCTACTCTTGCTGCATTTATTATGAAGAATCAGAATAAGTGATTAATCTCCCATGCCAATCAGAGAAAAAGTAGATTCGTTTGTGCGAGAAGTGTTGGAAAACGATTTCTCCATTAACCTGGAAGATAATAAGCTGACAGACGAAACAAACCTTTTTGAAGAACTGGATCTGGACAGCATTGATGCCGTTGATATCGTGGTGCGTGTGCAGAAACAGTTCGAAGTTACGCTGTCCCCTGAGGACTTCAAGGAGGTCCGCAACTACGGTGGCTTGCTGGACGTAATCTGCAAGGCTGTGGAAGCCGGAGCATGATCTGGCTGATAAAGATACTGGCAGGAATCTGCGCTGTGTTGTACCCACTGCTTGTGCTGTGGGTACTCACTTCTTTTCGGGAGCATTTACAGAAAATCTGTCTATATGTCCTGCCGATATTGCTTCTGGTGTGTGCTGTGGAATGGTTCAGGACACGCCAGGCGGGCAAGTTGCTTAATCCGTTAGTTGCGATGGGCTTGTTAATAGCCGTAGCAATGACAGATGCACCGGATTTTTTCAAGCTCTATCCCATTCTTGTCAGCTCAGTGCTTCTTGCCCAGTTCGGGAGCACCTTGATTACGCCGCCCAGTATGATTGAGCGCTTTGCCCGGCTGGCGAGCAGGGGAGAACCCTTGCCGGACTCTGCCATACCGTATTGCCGGAAGGTGACATGGGTGTGGGTCGGCTTTTTTTGTTTTAATATAACAGTCTCTGCACTTACCGCCCTTATCGGGAACTGGGAAGTGTGGACTCTTTACAACGGCTGTATTTCTTATATACTGATAGGTCTGCTGCTTTCTGGTGAATGGCTTGTGCGCCGGTATGTGCAGAGAAAGCAGAGTAATCAGCATTGATTTTCTTTCATTATGATTTTGCCATCTCGCCTTTTAGTTTCCGACATCAAGGACGATATCCGTTTATTCCGTCGCCGTGAGAGTATCGTTACTCTTGGTGATTTCAGGAGCGATGTTGCCTGTCTGGTTCAGGCAATCAGGCAGAGTGGAGCCGGGAGCGCCGTGCTGCATGCAGATGATAACTATGATTTTGCCGTTGGCTTACTGGCGTGTCTCTATGCTGAGGTCAGAACAATTCTGCCGGGAAACCTGTGCGAAAATACGCGAGCCCGACTGGAGGCTCCTGGTACAATCATTGTGCACGAATTAAGCAAGGCGGAAACTCCTGCAGAGCTGAAGCCCGTGGATTCCTCATCTGTGGCCGTTGAGTTTTTTACCTCTGGCAGCACGGGCGAGCCTAAAAGAATTGTGCGTAGTTTTGCCAATCTGGAGGCCGAGCTGCAGCTGCTTGAGGAAGTTTTTCCTGAGACTTCCGGGGCCACAGAAGTATTTTCCACGGTAAGTTTTCACCACGCCTACGGTATTATTTTCGGCCTCTTATTACCTCTCAGCCGGTGCGTATTGAGTGATACTGCACCGTTCGTCGGGCTGGCTCCCTGGCTGAGCCGGGTGGACGCGCTGGCTACCCCCGGAAGTCTTGCATGGCTGGTGACAACACCGGCATTCCTCCGTATCTGGGCTGAGAATACAGATTTAACCCCGCTGACTCATCGTCCCGTGCGATTGCTTTCTGCTGGTGCGCCTTTGCCCATATCCGTTGCTCGCAGCGTAGCGGAGGCGACTGAGGCCGACGTTTACGAAATCTTCGGGAGTTCTGAAACCGGTGTTGCTGCGCACCGCATGCCCTTGAAAACCCAAGAATGGCAGAGCTTTACCCAGGTGCGTATGGAGCATGCGGAGGAGGGCGGTTTACACATCTATTCTCCTGCGGTGCTGAGCGGAGCCCCGGCCAGCCTGGGTGATTCTGCCGAGTTCCTGCCGGGAGGTCGTTTTCTCTTACACCCCCGGGTGGATAGAATCGTAAAACTTGCCGATAAGCGGGTATCTCTTACCGAGGTGGAGAAATGTCTGCTGGACAGTGGCCTGGTGAATCAGACATACGCCCTGGTTCCAGCGAACCAACGCGTCGCGAGAATGGGTGTTGCTGTAGTGCCATCGCAGGCGGGTGTGCAACTCCTTATAACAGAGGGCTATGCCGGATATAAGAAGGCACTCAGGACGGTACTTTCACAGCAGGTGGAGCAGACTCTGCTTCCCAGGAAGTGGCGCATTGTCGGAGAGCTTCCTTGTAATGCACAGGGCAAGGTGACGCAGGCTGGCGTGGAAGCCCTGTTTAATGGTTCCTTGCAACTGCCGCTGATGATTCCGGTGACAAAGTCTGCGGAAAAGCTTGTATTCAGACTGCTGTATGTAAAGGATTCTGCCTATTTTGCCGGGCATTTTCCCGGATACCCGATTGTGCCGGGCGTTGTGATTCTGCAGGGGCTGGATGCATTGCTGCAGAATTACTGGGGATTGCGCGCAGACGGTATCGTGCGACTTAAGTTTGCTGCAGAAACATTACCGGGAGATGAACAGCTGGTCACCTTGTGCAGGAAATCGGATTCTGTCTCCGTGGAAATATTACTTCCCCACAAGGAGACGAAGGCGTGCCAGGGCCGTCTTTCCGTGATAAAAACAGGGAAGCAACCGGCTTACTTAATCTAGCCCAAGAATGGCAGCTGTTGCGTTGCAGAGTCGCACCGCTTCCGGGTGCGCAGGTTCACCCTGCCTGGGCAGGATTGCTTCATGCAGAGTGAGGGTAAATACAGGGCAGTGCTCACCCACATACCACCAAGGGGCTTCCTTTGTGAGGAATGGCTGGCTTGTATCAATGCGAATCGGAACAACGGGCGCCCCGCTACGGAGAGAAAGGTGAAAGGCCCCGCGGTGCAGTTTATTCTTCTTTCCTGGTGTTGTGCGGGTTCCTTCCGGGAAGATAATGATATTAAAGCCCTGCTCAATAGCTTGCTGCGCCTGTTCAAGCAATTCGTTGGAATCCCCATTGTTTACAATGCAGAGTCTGCGCAGAATGGGGCGCAGGAATGGCCAGCGCATCAGGGATGGCTTGACGATCAGCATGCATTTCGGGATGATTGCAGTCAGAATGACTACATCTATCAAGGATGGATGATTCGCCACAATAATGGAGGCACGAATCTGCTCCATTTCCCGTTTCTGCGGGGCATGAAGGCGCAGGTTCCATGTGCTCCTCAGCAGCAAGCACATAAGCTTCCATGAATACTGCAGCGTTTTGCTCCCTAATTCTCTCTCTCTCTTGGCGGAGAAAAACGGTCTGAGTATCAATAGCACAATAGAGACGCAGAGTCCTCCGAATCCGAAGAGAAAATAATCCATGACCGCGAGTGCACATCGCACACGGGTGGTGATACTCATGGGTGGGAGTTTGTATTCCATATAGCCTGCAGTTCCTTGAAACTCGTGGGAATGGGTGTGTTGTCTCCAGCGCTGATAAGTAGAGCGGCGGCATTCAGTTCCGGATAAGTATCTCCGTAAACCAGGAGACAACTTCCACCATTTTTGCATAACATCGCAGCCTCCAGCACGCCCATGGCCAGGGATTCTTCGCCTGCGGCAAGAGTTGTGCTGTTGTTCTGGTTGCGCGATGCCAGTCCAAGCAACGAGGCAGTGGCATTGTGAACAGAGAGCGAGAACCCAGCGGGAGACATTTCCCCATATTCCTCCCATTCCTTAAACAGGGCATGCGTGCGATCCAATTCCCCGTAGCGGCTGGCATACACTACAGGCAGTTGCAAAACAGAGGCTCCCCACTCTGTAATAAGTTGGGTTACGCAAAACAGACAGGCCTTGCTCAGATTGCTGAGACGCCTGGGAGGTGCGCAGGGAAAAACGCCGCGAGGTACGGCTGCGGGAATCTCAGTACAAAAGCATGCTGCTTTTATGGCATATGGTGCATTCAGTCTTCCCATTTCCGGAAAATGAGGCTGGTGTTAATACCGCCAAAGGCAAAGTTATTGTTCATCACATACTTTGTCTCAATATTTCTGCCGGCGCCTGTAATAAAGTCCACTCCATAGCAGTTTTCATCCAGCGTGTTAAGATTCAGATTCGGGTGGAACCAGCCCTCACGCATCATCATGATACTGACCATGGATTCCAGTGCACCGCAAGCCCCGAGGGTATGTCCGGTGTACCCCTTAAGCGAACTGGCAGGAATCGGCGAGGTGAAGATGGCGCGGGTTGCCGTTGTCTCTGCTATGTCTCCATTCTGGGTGCCGGTGCCATGCATGCTTACATAGCCGATATCGCCCGGGGTAAGCCCAGCAAGTTCAAGTGCCTCAGCCATGGCGTTCTTCATGGTAGCCGCATTAGGATTGGTAACGTGCGAGCCATCTGTATTGGTGCCGAACCCTACTAGCTCGGCGTAAATTCTGGCGCCACGGGCAAGAGCGTGTTCCAATTCCTCAAGAATCAGGGTGCAGGCGCCTTCTCCAAGCACAAGCCCATCGCGATTGGCATCAAACGGAGCAGGGGTTATCTCCGGCGTTTCATTGCGTGTACTGGTTGCAAAAAGGGTGTCGAATACGGCTGTCTGCACCACATTGCAGGCTTCCGAGCCACCGGCAATCATTACATCCTGCCTACCCATGAGGATGGCTTCATATGCCATGCCGATGGAGATGCTGCCGGATGTGCAGGCCGTGCTGCTGTTAATCAGGCGCCCCTTGGTGCCGAAGAACAGAGATAGATTAACCGGAACGGTCTGGCCCATCATCTTGATGTAGGTGGTGGAGTTCATGTCACGCGTGCTGTCATCCTCCAGCAGAGTGACACATCCCTTCATGGCACGCAGTGAGCCGGAACAGGAGCCATAGGCTATACCGGTGCGCCCATTGGTCAACACCTCACTATCTTCCAGTCCTGCATCTCGCAGGGCTTCTCGCGTACAATCAACCGCTAACAGCGAGACGGTGGACATGGTGCGGGTCTTTTTGCGAGGAAAATCCGCAGGAGGCGTGTAATCCTTGAGCGTTGCAAAAAGATGAGAACGCAAGCCATGAATGTGTACCCATTCGTCCATGTGCCGCGTGGTATTTTTCTGAGCCTTCAGGCTCTGCAGGATTTCCTCCTGGGTCCGCCCCAGCGTGCTGATGGCGGCCATGCCGGTAATGACTACTCTTCTGCTCATACAAGACCTCCGTTCACGTTAATCACCTGGCGTGTAATGTAAGAAGCGCCGTCCGACATGAGGAATGCCACGGTTGCAGCAATATCCTCAGGTTTGCCAAGTCTGCGCAGGGGAACCATTTTCTGCATCTCCTCAAGCGGAAGTCCCTCAATCATGTCCGTTTCAATGATGCCGGGGGCAATGCAGTTCACGGTGATTTTACGTTTGGCAAGTTCCAGAGCAAGGGCCTTGGTTGCACCGATGATGCCTGCCTTTGCTGCACTGTAATTCACCTGTCCGCGATTACCTGCAACCCCGGAGACTGAGGCGATGGTAATGATACGTCCTCCCTTTCTGCTTTGAATCATAGGCATGACGCAAGGTGAGAGAATGTTGTAGAATGAGTCCAGGTCTGTACGAATCACAGCATCCCACTGCGAACCATCCATTGCCGGGAATGGGGTGTCACAGGTGATTCCAGCATTGCACACAATGCCGTAATACCCTCCATGCGCCTCAATATCTGCGTTCAGTACCTGTGCGGCTGCTTCTCTATCTGCAATATCGAACATGAGTACACGGCAGGGGCATCCACTGGCGGTTAACTCTGCGGCCAGGTCATCGCATGCCTGCCGATTATTGCGGGCGTGCAGAACAATGGCGTATCCCTCGTCTGCCAGTTTCCTGGCAATGGCTGCACCTATGCCGCGACTTGAGCCTGTAATCAGGCACCATTTATGAGAGGATGATTGAGACATGTAGAAAGATGAGTACTGTTTTAAAGTGTAATTGTTAGAGCAGAGCGCGGATGTTATATCACTTAACCTCCGCCTGTGTCAATGTAAAATTGAATATGTTTCGGGTAATAATTACGAGTTGACAAAGTTGTTAAATTCTGCTACATATGGGGCTCCAATTTTTTGCCATGAAATCTGAACCCCGTAGGCGCAAACGTAATACCCCCCCCCGTATGGTGCGTGCTCTTGCTGCAGCACAGCAGATTGCATTTGGTCCGCTCGCCTTCCAGGCGGTGCGTGCCATGCTTAAGTGCGGAATGTTAGAGTACCTGGAACAGAATCAGCCTGCAACAAGGAATGACCTTGTTGCCCGCTACGGCCGCTATATGGCAGATGTGCTTACCGAATCCGGTGTGACTGCCGGTGTGCTTACAGAGGCAGAGGACGGCACGCTGACTCTCAGCGACGTTGGCTATTGCCTGCTCAGCGATGAAATGACCCGCGCAAACTTTGATTTTGTGGCAGACGTATGCTACCTGGGGGCAGATAAGCTGTGGGAATCTCTGGCGGAGAGCAAGCCCTCCGGTCTCAAGGTATTTGGTGAATGGCCCACTATCTATGAAGGTCTTTCCCGCCTGCCTGAGCCTGCCCGCACAAGCTGGTTTACATTTGACCATCTTTATTCTGATGCCTTTTTCGCGCAGGCTATTGAATTAATGCGTGCGAATGCATCTCTGGAGAATGTGTTTGATGTAGGTGGTAACACCGGGAAGTTTGCCGGGTGCCTGCTGCGCACTGTGGAAGACGCTAATGTGACTATCGTGGATTTACCAGGTCAACTGGAAATGGCTCGCGCCAATATGGCATGGGCCGGGGAGCGCTGCCGATATGCGGCAGCGAATGTGCTGAGCGATGCACCCTGGCCCACGGGGGCAAGTGTGGTATGGATGTCTCAGTTCCTTGATTGTTTCTCTCATGAGCAGATAGTCCATATCCTGCGTAAGGCTGCCGCCGTGCTTGTGCCGGGCGGAAGTATCTTTATTTCCGAGCCGTTCATTGACTGCCAGACATTTGATGCCGCCGCCTATTCTCTTGCTCAGGGCTCGCTGTATTTCACCTGCATGGCTAACGGTAACAGCAAGTTCTACACTGCAGCCGAAATGGAAGAATGTGTACGCGAGGCTGGTCTCCAGGTTCGCCAATCCTGGCATTCCCTCGGCAAGTACCAGTATTCGCTTATGCAATGTGTGCTCGCGTGAATAGAGAGACCCTCGTGAGCGGTCTGGGTATTAGATTCCTGCTCTGGGTCTATCATCACTGTGGGCAGCGCACATGCCGTGCTCTGATTGCAGTTGTTACTGCTGTCGCATACCCTTTTTTGCGTAGGGCTCGCTACGCGTCGGCTCTGTTTCGCCGACAGTGGAGCCAGTTTACCGGGAAGCGTCCATTCAGCGGCTTTGTCCATTTACGCACGTTTGCGTATACTCTTGCAGACCGTCTGGCATGCCGTGCCGGCATGTTTAATATGGAGCGGGTACGGGTGTGCACTCCGGGTGCATATGATGAATTGACAAACCTGTACAGGAGCGGGCAGGGCGTATTTTGCGTTACGTCCCACCTGGGGTGTTTTGACATGCTCCGGGTTCTGTTTGATTGCACCAGGAGTGATATGTCCGGTGAAATTCATGTATTCATGGATACCACGGCAACACAGGCCTTCGCTAAGCAGCAGTTGAAATTTGGAGGCCGCAACCTTGAAACCTACGTGCATGCAGTGCAGGATCTGGGCCCTGCATTATCCATGGAGATGGCGGAAAAGGTCGAGAATGGAGCCATGGTGGTGATGGCGGGGGATAGGACATGGAGAGCGGACGCTCGCGCTAACTATTCGACGCCGTTTCTGGGTAGGGTAGCCGAATTCCCACGCGGTTGTTTCCGCTGGGCTGCTTCGCTGGGATGCCCTGTATATTCATTTTGCCTTGTCGAGAATGGGGGAATGTACGATCTACATATAGAATGTCTCTCGCCAGACGGGGAATTACAGGCAGAGCCCCTTGCTTTGCTGTTCTCAAAAGGACTTCAGCAGCTCTGCTGCCTGTATCCTGCAAACTGGTTTAATTTTTACAATTTCTGGAAATGAAACGAATCATCATCACTCTGGCTCTACTGTGTCACAGCGCGATAGCTTCTTCTGGCTCCATGCCGGAGTTTCCTGTTAATAAGGTGACCAATTATTCCACTTTACAAATGTGGATCAAGCAGGCTCCCCATACAACTGCCGCCTTCGTTATGGAGCGGACTATGCCATCCGGGCGTGTACTGAAAAGCCGGGGCAGTTTTGAGTATCGATTGGGGCAGGGCATGATGTGGCGCACCACGCATCCGGTACGCAATGCCATGCTCATCACGCCTGCTGCATTGACTGTATACGATGCAAAGGGGCGGGAACTTCGGCGTACCGATTTACAATCTATTCCTTCTGGCAGACTTACCTCGGCCTTTACGCAGCAGATGGATCCGGCCTTTCTGAAGCAGATGGAGCGCGTTTTTGATATCACCTGCCGCACCGATGTGCAGAATCATGTGCTCGTGCTCGGCCTTAAGGCTCGCCATGAGGCGAATGACCTGCGCTGGATGTTATTGGTGATTCGTAAAGGCGAATTGAATAACGTGTACTACGAATCCGGCCGGCAGGGGATAACCAAGGTAACATTCACCAATGTTCGCAATGCGGAGAAGGTTCCTGAGACTCCTTTTGTCCTTTAGTCCTATGAAAGGAGTAATGATTACCCGTGTACTCGCCTGCGTAGTCTTCATCTCAGCGGTGGCCGTACTATTACTGCAGGGAGTACATATTCATACCAGTTTGTATGATTTGCTGCCGACTGGTGGGAACAGTGGCGCCACACAATTGCTGGAACGCATGGCCAGAACCAGCAGCAGACAAGTAAATGTACTGATAAAGGGGACCACTGAACAAGAAGTGCTAGAGCATGCCCGCCGCCTTTCTGCTTCGTTGCCGGAGGGCGTGAGGCCGATTACGGATCAGACCAGCCTGGAACGAGTCAGTGAGTTTCTCCGCCCATACAGATTCCAACTGCTTTCCCCGAGACATCGTTCCGCATTACAGCAAGGTGATACCCAATCTCTAAGTGATGAAGCCCTGGCCAATTTATACAGCTTTGTTCCCTTATCTCTTTATCCTGTAGATGAAGATCCGTACGGATTTGCCACCAGTTTCCTGATGGAGAATCCCCTGGTGCGGCAAAATGGGTTTGAACCGAGGGATGGCTTTCTGCTGACCCGCCGGGGGAATGTGCATTATGCTTATTTACCGCTCCTGCTGCCCGAGGCTGCGGCCGACTCGCTTGAGATTCTCCAGTCTCATATGGAAAGCATAGCCTCTTTATGCCAGGGGGAAGGAGTCATGCTGTGTGGCTCCCCTGTTCACACATGGCGAGCCAGCAGCTCCAGCCAGCAGGCCATGAGCATTCTGAGTATTATTTCACTTGTGATAATCGTGGCTCTGTTCTTGTGGGTGTTCCGCTCTGTGCAAGGAATGCTTATTATGAGTATCACACTGGGCTGCGCGGGGGTGGTTGCACTTGGCGCTGCTGTGCTGATTCATGGAAGCGTGCATATTCTTTCATTGGTTTTTGGTTGCTCCCTTGTTGGCATATCAACAGATTATATTGTGCATTATCTGGTGGGGCTCCATGGGGAGAGAAGTGCGGAGGTTTCACCTACGCTGCGCCGCTCTTTGTTGCTGGGTCTGCTTACCAGTACCATTGGATATTCAACGTTCTACGTTGCGCAGGTTGATTTACTGGGGCAGATAGCAACTGTTTCCATTGCTGGCCTGGCGGCCTCCATGCTGTTCATTTTTGCATTCTACCCATTGATATACAGGAAATCTATGCCCATCCGGCTCTTACCAGGGGCATTGAAGCTGGGAGAATTGACTACCCGGTGGCATATGCCAGCATGGCTACCCTGGTGCGTGGCCATATGTGCGTTGTTGGTTGCTGTATTCCAGCTCCCTGTATGCGATGACCTCCGTAGTTTCTACCGCCCGGAGTCTGCCTTGCTGGAGGCTGAGAAGGAATTAGCCCAGCTCAATGGAATGGAGCAGGGGGTGGTCACCCTTGTGGTACGAGGTGCAGATACAGAGGAAATCCTGCAGCGTCAGGAGGAATTGGGAGTTGCGTTGAAGAAGGCTGGGGTTCCTTTCTATACCTCAGCATCCGCAATAGTTCCATCCGCTGCCCGGCAGAAAGAAAACTTTGAGCTGGTGAAAAATCTTGTTGCTGCATATGCGGAAGATGTTCCAGTAGAAATGCCGGATGCCTGGCCTGGCGCATTATTGCCGGAGCATCTGTTGCGGGCCGATTCTCCCTTTGTATCACTTGGCTCATTATGGGGTGACGGGTGTGGATTAGTCCTGGTTCCGGGGAAATATGGGTCGCAGCTGAACTCGTTGCCTCAGTATCCATGGATGGAGCAGGCAGACCGTTTTGCAGAACTGCAGAATCAGGTGCGGCAGTGGCGCGAGCAGCTTATGGTGCTCATGGGCGTTGTATTCGTGCTTGTGCTCGCCGTCCTCTCTATTTGTTTTGGAGTGAGGAATGCTTTGCGTATATGCGGACCGGTACTAGCCGCTGTGCTGTGTGTGTTCGGAGGTCTGGCATTTTTCAGAATGCCGCTGACCCTTTTCCATGTCCTTGCGTGTTATCTGGTGCTTGGTCTGGGGTGCGACTATGCTATTTTCAGAGCAACGCATGAAAGAGGTAGTTCAATCACGGCTCTCGCAGTGCTTATTTCCTTTCTCACATCCTGGAGCGTCTTTGGCGTACTTGCCTTTACCAATTTCTCTGTGACCCAGGATATGGGGATAGCGGTCAGCCTTGGGCTTACTGTGGCCTATGTGCTCTCACCAGCCGCCACGGGTGCAGCAGTGCGGCCGTGCAAAGCTTTGTGTGAGTCCAGGAAATAATAAGATTATCGCGCAGCATCCGGAAATTGGAGCGCCCGCCTTCCGGATAGCATACACGTACATCCAGCGTAGTAACAGGCATGCCAGCCCAGTAACACCGCACCAGCAACTCAATATCTCCGCCCATTCCAGGCTCAACAGGCCTGCGCTTCAGGATTTTCAGGATTCGCTCCAGGGGATATAAGCGAAAACCGCACATGGCATCAGCCTTGCAGGCTCCGGCTGTTTCCAACCAGACAAAAAAATTTGTTATCTGCCGTCCCTTCATGCGGGCAGACGGTGCATCTTCCCCATATTTCGGCTGACCAAGAATAAGATGGGTGGGTGATTTCCGGGCATGCGCTTCAAATTGAGGAATCGCCAGCGGGTCATGCTGGCCATCTGCATCACATTGGAGTGCATGGGTGTATCCTCTTGCAGTCGCCTCTATAAGACCGGCCGTCATGGCACCCCATTTCCCCCTGTTATCGGGAAGTCTGAGGAGACTGGCACCTGCCTTTTCTACTGCGGCGCTGATAAGCGCGGCCTCAGCATCAGAGCTTCCATCATCCACCACAATGACCGGAATGCCGTATGCAACAACTGAGGGAAGATAGGCAGACAGTTCCTTGCCGTGGTTATAGCAGGGAATTACGATACAGAGAGAGAAGGACTGAGACATATAAGTCAATTGGCTTCGGCGGCCAGCACTTTCTTCACCAGTTCAATGAAATAGGGAGGGTTGACAATATCCGTCTTTCCTGTCCTCACATCAACAGCCATCTGCATCGTTTCCCCGCGTGTCAGCAATTCCTGAGTTTCCGCATCGCGAACAGTGAACGCTATGGTGAGTGAGTTCTCATAGTCCTTCAGCTCTGCTGTGATGGCAAGCTTCTGGTTAAGCGTAGCTGGTTTCATGTATTTACAATGCAGTTTGACAACGGGCCATGTGTGCCCCAGTTCTGTCATCCTGGGATAAGTAAGCCCGAGCTTAAGAATGAGTGCTGAACGGGCTTTCTCAAATAAATTGATATAGTTGCCGTGCCAGACAACGTTCATAGGATCCATCTCAAAAAAGGAAACCTGGTGATACACCGTTACTTTCATAGTTTTAATTTTCTCGATAAACTGTAATTTCTGCATCAGACAGCAACTTTTCACCGGCGCGGAGGCTGCAGGAAAACACGCCTACGGGAGGTGCGTTCAACACGCTTCTTGCCTCTACCTGCAAGGGCGTATCTACGGGGAGAGCCTCTGTATAGACTTTATATTGCTTAATGGAAAGCAGCTTTCCAATGCTTGCTGGCTTGAGTCCTTGTACCATATCTGAATAACCGCTGAACAGACCGATAGCCTGAGCCTGTATCTCAATGGCGGCCATAGGTGCCACGCCGCCAAGCTCTGCGTCGTAAAATAGGTCCTTTGTACTGCACTCTGCTGCTGCCAGAATGTATTCCTCTTCCATGTCTATGTCCAGAATCCCCTGAATAAGAAGCATGGGGGGGCGATGCGGCAACAAGGTGGTAATATCAATATCAAGCATGGCGAGAGAGCAGGAGTGCGATATTGTTGCCACCAAAAGCGAAGGAGTTACTGATACAATGCTGCAGGGGGCGCTGGGAGCTATTAGACATGTTGACTCCATCAGGATGAGCCTCAAGCCAGGGTTGAGCAGGAAGCTTTTCACCGCCTCGTTTCAGAAGCGCCGTGCAGAATGCTGCCTCCACGGCTCCCGCTGCACCTAATGTATGGCCGGTGTAGGGTTTGGTGCTACCGCAAGGCGGCTGGTTTGCACCAAAGCAAGAGCGCATGGCATCGAGTTCCATGCTGTCATTGGCATCTGTCCCGGTACCATGCAGGTTCACATAGTCAATATCCTCTGGCCCGATTCCGGCCATATCCATCGCTATGCGCATAGCCCGGACTGCCTGTGCACCACCGGGTTCCGGAGTAGTTGTATGATAAGCATCCGCTGTCTCTCCATACCCGGCCAGAATAATATCCCCCGAATGAGCCTCTCTTCTGGTCAGAAGGAAGAGGGCCGCGCCTTCTCCGTGATTCACCCCGCCGCCTTGCAGGGTGAAGGGCAGGCAGCGCGCATCGGATATAAGCTGCAGTGCATCGAATCCGTGCAAGGCGTAGTTACAAAGTGCATCTCCACCACCGGCAATGACGGCGTCACATATGCCAGCCTCCAGCAGGCGGGCCGCACTGGCGAGCGCCTTCGCAGAGGAGGAACAAGCTGTACTTAATGTGTAAGTCGGGCCTTTTGCTCCCGTAAAATTGGCCACAAAGCGAGCCACATTACACGCCTCCAGCAGAGAGAGTGACTCGTCTGAGCGATTGCCGTTAACCCATTCTCTATGATATTCTTCTATGCCGGAATTGCTGGATCCCAGCACGACCCCCAGCTTTTCCGGCTGTACATTGCGCCATGCCGTACTGAGACGCTGCAGGCAATGCAGGATGAGTGCGTTTGTTCGTGTATTCCAGTATTTTTCTGTAATCTCCGGCAGGGATAAACTCACAGCTCCAGCAGGGACAAGTCTACCGCCGACCTCCCTGTCTTCCATGGGACCATACACACCTTGCTCCAGCGCCCGAAGGATTGAGTCCTCCTGGCTACCCAAGTTACAAATGATGGATACATCTTCAATGATACAGGCTTCCATGGTCTTCAGTTGTTGTAGTGTGTTGGATCGGGAATACCCGCTGCGGCGAAGGAATCGCGGCGCTCGCGGCAGGTGGAGCACTGGCCGCAGTGCAGCTCGCCGCCGCAGTAGCAGGAATAGGTGTGCGAGAAATCTACGCCAAGCTCGGCACCGATGGCAGTGATTTCAGCTTTGGTGTTGGCAATGAAGGGCCGCAGAATCTGCAGGTTGGCATAGGTGCCATGTGATATGGCTGCAGACATGGCTGCCATAAATTCCTCCCGGCAGTCGGGGTAAAGAGCATGGTCGCCACCATGAGCCGCAATGACCAGCCCCTCCGCCTCCTTGCTTTCGGCGATACCGGCGGCAATGGCAAGGAAAATACCGTTGCGGAAGGGGACGACCGTCTGCTTCATGTTCTCCTCGGCATAATCCCCGGTGGGGATGGCCTCTGCGCCGTTGAGCAGAGCGCTTTCCAGATGGGCAGAAATGGGGCACAGGTCAATCTCGTGGTAGGGGATACCGGCTTGCTCAGCCTGCCAGCGGGCACAGGCCAGCTCACGGGCAGCATGGTTGCTGCCGTAGTCGAAGGAAAGGGCGCAGACCACCTCGTGGTGGCGCAGCGCCCAGTGCAGGGCAGTCGTGGAATCCAGACCGCCGGAAAGTAGAACGGCTACCTTCATGCGGGACGGTTCTCAGGATTGTGCTCAGCCTCGCATGTAAGCTGAATACCACCGCGGGCACCGAAGCGGCCTGTCACCTTCATCCATGCAGGCTCCACTGCGGCCACGAGGTCATCCAGAATGCGATTCACCACCTGTTCGTTGAACGCAGCATAGTTGCGGAAGGATACGAGGTAGTACTTGAGGCTCTTTGTCTCCACCACCTTTTCTGCCGGGCAGTAGGTGATGGTGAGGTGGCAGCTGTCCGGCTGACCGGTCACGGGACACAGTGAGGAAAACTCATGCGTGTCGAGCGTGACGACATAGCGGCGCTGGGGGCTGCGGTTCGGGAAAGCTTCCAGTTTAGCGTCCTCCGGGCTGCGGAAGAATTCGGTGTGCTTTCCGAGCAGGGAAAGGTCCTTGTTGTCCATGGTGTGTATTAGAAATTAAGCTTTGGTGAGTTTGTAGCCGTCCTTGCCGTCCTTCATGGCCCAGCCGAGCTCAGCCAGCTTGCCGCGCAGGGCGTCTGCTGCAGTCCAATCCTTGGCCAGACGGGCAGCCCAGCGCTCATCGGCAATGGCCTTGATATCCTCCGGTACCTCGATATCGGCATCCGGATCCGGCAGCTGAAGGCCAAGGGCCTCCATGATGAAACGGAAGGCTTTCCAGGTCTTTTCTGCCTCTGCTGCGTCCATTTCAGCAGGCTTGATACCCTTTATGGCGCTGAATACGTGGCCCAGGGCCTCCGGACCGTTCAGGTCATCCTCCAGACTGTCCCAGGCGGGCTGGAAGGAGCCCAGAGCAGGGGCTTTCTTGATGAAGTCTCGGTAGGTGGGTTCCTTGGCCCCGCTTGCCTTGGCCAGTTCCTTATCGAAGCGGCCCAGCTTGTTGAGGGCGCTGGTGGCATCCTTCATACCGGTGAGGGTGAAATTGAGCGGGCGGCGATAGTAGGCACCAGCCAGCACATAGCGCAGAGCGGCGGGGGTATAGCCCATCTCCTGCAGCTGGTCAAGGGTGTACATGTTACCCAGGCTCTTGCTCATCTTGGCACCATCCACCAGCAGGTGGGTCACGTGGAACCAGTGGCGGGCAAAGTGGCCGCCGCAGGCGCAGCGGCTCTGGGCAATTTCGTTCTCGTGGTGAGGGAACACCAGGTCCACGCCGCCGGAATGCAGGTCAAAGGTATCGCCAAGATATTTGTGGCTCATGGCAGAGCACTCCAGGTGCCAGCCAGGACGACCTTCACCCCAGGGAGATGGCCAGAAGTTCGGCCCGTCCTCCGGGCGACGGGCTTTCCACAGCACGAAGTCAGCCACGCTGTCCTTCTCGTACTCGTCCGTATCGGCGCGGGAGTTTGCCGTCTTGCCCAGGTCGAGCTCCTGGCGGTCAAGGTGAGCCAGCTTGCCGTAGTCGGCATAGGAAGAAATGCGGAAATACACGGAACCGTCCTCGCTCTGGTAGGCGTGACCACCGTCTACAAGTTTCTGCACGATATCCAGCTGCTCCTTGATGTGACCTACGGCGCTGGGTTCCACATGCGGGGAAAGGCAGTTGAGCGCCTTGCAGTCCGCATGGAACTTGGCTGTCCACTTGGCGGTGTATTCGCCCAGCGGCATACCCTGAGCCTGAGAGTTACGGATGGTCTTGTCGTCCACGTCGGTGAGGTTGCGCACATGCTTGGTACGGAGACCACCCAGTTCCACAACACGGCGAAACACGTCCTGTACAACGAAAGTGCGGAAATTACCGATATGAGCAGCGGCATACACAGTGGGACCGCAACAGTAGAAGCGCAGCTGCTTGCCGTCCTCTGCCTGCACTGGCTTTACCGCCCCCGTCTGTGTATCGTGTAAATGTAACATAACGCGGGAAGTATGCCCTGAAACGTGCGTGTTGTCAAGCTTTCGGGCTGTCAGTGGCCGGAGATTCAGCCACCGGCGGCTCATAAGCCTGAACCTTGTAGCAGCGGCGGATGAGATGGCGCTGTTGCTTACGCACGTCTGAAGGCTTGAAGTATACCTCGAAAGCAACGCCGAAGTACTGGTGCTGCGGGCCCCGGCGTATAGCAAAGAGTGGGGTATTCGCAGGAAAAAGGTTTGACACATCACCCTCCACGGAGCTGCGAATCCAGTCTGGCATAGAGCCGGGTAAATCGTGGCGGAAAAGCTCCTGGTTATTACTGGAGTATCGGGCCGGGCAGCTCATGAGACGAAGCGTGCGACCGGATTTCAGCTCTTTGATGTACACCAGAATAGTGCCAGCTTCTCCGGGATTTGCGTACAGCTCAGCCTGGTAGGCTCCCTCCTGCGCAATGGGTTCACTGAGACGGAATTCCGGAGTACTTCCCGGATAGGATTCACGGCCGTTCAGTAAACGAGTCACCGTTTCTGCTGTCGGATTATCCCGCAAGGGCTGCATGCGGACATCGATGGCGGCAATAGCCGCATTGATAGCCTTGTAGGCAGTCTGTCGGTGTGCACTGCCGCGCCAGGCCAGCAGGAGGAAATGATTCCGCCCCAGGTCCACGGCTACGTCGGAAATAAATTTGCTCGCGTCGGTGGACTCGGGGAAATTTCCTCCGGGCTGTACGACTGAGAAGCCTTGCGGCAGGCGGTCTCCTTCCACCAGAGTGCGGAAGCAGACATGAACAAGACCGGGGGCGCCGGAACTTGTGGGCGGAACCATCACCAGATGCCCGGGTTTGGAGTAGTATGTATCATCTCCCTCCTGACCTGACCAGCGTGGCGATTTCTCAATATAATTCTGGAAAAGCTCTGCGTGCTCATTTTCCAACACGGTCATGTTGGGCGCCTCTGTCACCAGGTCTGCTGATTGATTGTCTGTCTCGACAGGAATAACCAGGGAGGCAGGTCCATTCAGTTGGTCTTTCGGTGCGTAGAGATGGTCGGAGCTCTGAATAGCAAAATCATCCTCCTCAGTATCGGGTGGTTGCACATCTGCAGAAAGGGCAAGCAATACATAGAGCGCAACGCCGCATCCCCAGCAGGTGCTCCATTTCAGCAGCTGACTGAAGGCCCGGGTATTACTTAACCGCAGCATGTGTATGGCGGCTGAAATAAAAAAAAGAAGAGTTGATACACCCATTGCTGTCAGCAGGATGCCACCGGCATATATCTGCAGCAAATCATCCGTACCTGCCGGGCCTATTTCCGGAAAAAGAATGAAAAGACACGCAATCAGCGCCGCAATGACGCATATAACGTGAACCCGGGTAGGGCTCAGTATAATCAACCAGAATAAAGGAGGCACGCGCTTCATTGCGCCGCCTCCCCAATGGTAAGCAGCTCTTTGTGTTCCATCAGGTAACGAAGGAGGGAAACCTGGGGAGCAGCCTCACGCAGTTCTTCATACCGGGTGCGGAAGGCCGGACGCAACTCCGGGCGAAGGATAACGCGGTCGCCATCTACAATACCCTCCAGCATATCGGCATGAAGCGGCATATTATGCTGGCGCAATACGGCGACTGCATTGATAATCTGCTGCCCGGTGAGCTTATCTATATGCCCGTAGCGTATGGTGGCATCCACTCTCAGCGTTTCGCGAATCTGTACAGCTTCCGGGTGCGTGAGACTGAGGAATGCGGCATCCCAGGGAATGGGTAGCCCTTGCAGTTTCATTTGCTGCACCAGTGCTGTATGCACGATTTCCGGGTCAAAGGCCTCCGCATATTGCTGCAGCTCAGGCATAGCCCCCTGGCCCTCTCTATTGGTCAGCATCTCAAGAATGCGGGACATGGGGGCCGATGCAGCACACTCAATCATATCATCCTTGCTGACAGGAAGCATGGAGCCAAGCTTATGGAGAGCTTTGCGCAGAAGCGCAGGATTAACATTCCACCCCATGCTGTGCAGCGTGACAAGCAGATGCGCCGGAATTTCCTCCAGGAAATGCTCACCATGTTCCCACAGGGTAAGAGAATTGATGAATCCTTCCGCTGCTTCCGGGCTGGCAAGGTGCATGAAAGTCAGGCAATCGCTCAGAGCACCGGCAGGAATAGCTGAAAGCGCGGGAGCCGCGAGGTAATTCTGAACAAGGCGCTGAGCCCGTTCAAAGGCGGGCGTGCAGTAACGCCGAACCAGATAATCATGGCTCTCTGTTGATTTGGAAAGCAATGCCTGGCTATTGCGCAGCCTCATGTAACGGAGCAGTGGCCCTTCTTCATGCGGAATACGCAAAGCAAGTTCACGCGGAAGCAAATCGCTGGATATGAGCTTGTTGTAAAATTCCGGCATTGCAGCCAGGTAAAACACCGCATTGCATCCGGATTTGTTTTCATGCAAGGGGTCATGCCCTTCACGAAGCATTTCCTCGAGCAATGGTTCAAGCAGTTGTCCGCGGGATGATGCCGGAAGCCCGCTGGCCACACGTGCCAGGGCAATAAGCAGGGTGTCTCCATTCTCATCCTCGTCAGGCAGAAGCAGGGTATCCAGCAGCTGCGGAATCCGTATGCTGTCCTGCGCCTGCGGAGTGGATGCTGGCTCCTGGCTCATGGCCAGCCCCGTGGCGATGAAAGAAAACAAAGCTGTGCGGCAAATGCTCATTGGCTTTAATAAATCTAAAGGAAATCGCTTCGTCTGTCAACCAGGAATTTAGGGAGCAGGGGAGCTAAATACCGCGGCATTCTGGAGGATGAACTGAGCAGTGGCGATTTCCAGCTCAAATTTCCAGGAATCGCTATCCTCTGTGAGCTTGTCGAGTTCATCTGGATTATCCATGGCTGCCACAATGGCTCGGTAGCGTCCGGCTGCCGTGGTGGCACCGATTTCCTCCATGGCAAGAAGCATCTGCTCCTGCTCCCCCGGCAGCATATCGCCGTACCACAGGCGGGAGAGCGAGGTCAACAGCACAGCCTTCTGCAGAAGCGGTGTATCAGCGGTGCGATTGTGGTTTTCCAGCCAGAGCTGCACATCGCCATCTCGCGGGGTGGGGAGTCCGGCGCGGCGGAGCTTAGCCCCGAGCGCACCGGCCCGAAGCGCGATGGATTCATGCTGGCAATACTGGTTAATTTCCGCCTCCGCATCCGGGCAGCGGGAAAGCAGCTCGATGACGGAGGCTGCACTGTCTACCTTGCCTGCTTTGGCCAGATGCTCAGCTGTGGCGCAGATAATCTGCTTGGGCAGCACAATGTTTTCGCATTTTGAAATAGCGGGCAGCACGCAGTCACCATGCCCCTTTTCCCAGGCTTCCGCTCCTGTCCAGAGCGGCATGGCCGCCACATGCTGAGATGCCCTGGCTGCATCCATGCCGTGCAACAGCTCTACCGCCATGGGCAGAATATCATGGTAGCCCTGGTAGCTGCGCATCTCATCAGTGGGGGTAAGTGCGGCGGCAATGGCATCGAACGCGCTTGCCGGCGGAATCCGTTCCAGAACAGTGGCTTTTCCTATGGCCTCAAGCAGTGCTATGCCGCAGGTGTAGGTAATCTCCTGCGGAGTAAGATCCACCCCACGTTTTCTGAGTGCCTCCATAGTTTCTGCATCTCTGGTCAGGATATCTGTGGCGCTGAAAGCCGGTGAGCCATCCTGGCGTATCTCTGCCAGTTGAGGGTCTGCACCGCGCTGAATAAGAAGCGCACAGATATCAAGGATGGCGGCCTTGCGCTCGCTTTCATCCTCCTCCGCCGGGGAGAGCAGGTGCCCGGCAGCCTCCAGCAGCGGAGTTGTGCCGCCCATCCGCTGAGCATTGACATCTGCCCCGGCATTGAGCAGCAGCTCCACTGTATCCTTGTGCAGATTGGCTGCAGCCATGAGCAGAAGCGCGTCCATCTCCTCCGGGGATTTAGCAGCCCCCATATTCAGCACACGCTGAAGCGCCGTATTCCAGCCCATCATTGCAGGTGCCTGGCAGGTTACTACATCCGGTTTGCAGCCTTTATCCAGCAGATAGAGAAAGACTTTCTCGCTGAAACTGCTCAACCCAGCGTAATTCAGTAGAGATATGTCATTCGGCGCGGGCGCAGTAACATCTGCTCCGCCTGCAAGAAGTACATCTAGAAGTGCGATAATGGTGTCATCCGTTACGCTCTCATCCTCAACACCACGTATGGCAACGGCAAGACTCAGCGGTGTATCCCCCGTTACACTGCGAGCATTGGGGTCCGCGTGGTCTAGCAGCAGGCAGCGGGCAAGCTCCGGCTTCTTGAATAAACAGGCCAGATGCAGCATGGTGATGCCGGAATTGGCGGCGGTTTGTCGCGCATCGGGGCTTACCCCGAATGCAGCCACAAGGGTAAAGATATCTTCAGCATCAGGGAGTTCCAATACTTCCTCCACCCCCACTTCCGGGAGGATTGCCGTGATCTGCGCCAATTCCTCTGCAGCCTCAGGACTGGCATGGCCCTGTGAAGGAGGTCGGCACCCAGGCAACACTAATGCGCATGCAAGTAGCACCATGAGGGGAGTGTGATGAAGCTTCATGGCAGCTATTGTACCATATTGCGCGGGGCACACAAGCAGGAAGTGCGTATACGAATAATGACAACATGCCGTTTTTGGAGCTTGCCAGCATGCCCCCCTGTGTGATAGCATGTGCCCCATGCTGCGTTTGCTTCGTTATCTGTTTCTGCTGACTACCCTGCTTGTTGCAGGCCTTGGTGCGCAAGCGAATGCTATCGTCATGGCGAAGAAGACGCCGGATGGCAAGTGGGCGTTTGTGCCGCTGGCAGATGGTTTTGATTTTCCTGTAGGTAAGCCGGATGGGAAGGGGTACTATAAGTCCCGCGGCTTGCGCCTGGCTACCCCGCGCCATCTGGGCGAGGACTGGAATGGCGAGGGCGGCGGTAATTCTGACTTGGGAGACCCCGTTTATTCCATTGGTATGGGGCTGGTTACCTATGCGGCAGATGCCCGAGGCCGCTGGGGCAAGGTGGTAATTGTGCGCCATGCATTCCGCGAGCCGAAGAGCGGCAAGGTGCTTTGCTGTCAGTCGCTGTACTCTCACCTGGACCGCATTGATGTGCGTTTGGGCCAGTTGGTCGGGCGTGGTGCTCAGGTGGGCACCATCGGCACAAATGACGGCATGTTCACCGCACATCTGCATGCCGAATTGCACTTCAACGTGCTGGTGAATTGCGGCCACCAAGGCATTCCCAAAAATGCCGCCAATTACGGCAATCTGAGCGAATTCATCAAGCATTACCGCCGTCTGCCCGTGGAGAAGAAGTTTGTCAAGCTTCCCATCGGCGGCTTCCTGCCCTATAAGAACACCAGCGGTCTGTAAATGAAGACGTGTCTGTTCGGCGGCTCCTTTGACCCGGTGCACAGCGGGCATCTGGCTATTGCCGCAGCGGCGCAGCGCGAATGCGGGTTGGATGAGTTGGTGTTTCTCCCGGCGGCCTGCTCGCCGTTCAAGGTGGGAAAACCCACATATTTTACAGACGCCCAACGTGTAGAGATGCTTCGCCTGGCTACGGCTCATTTACCTTGGGCCCGGGTGAGTACGCTGGACATAGAACAGCCGCCGCCCAGCTGGAGCTGGCGTGTGGCCGAGCTCTGGCGGGAGCAGCACCCCGGAGCAGAGTTATACTGGCTCATGGGAACAGACCAGTGGGAGCAGCTGCACCGCTGGGCCCGCTATGACTACCTCTGTGAAATGCTGCACTTCATCGTGTACCATCGCGATACTCCCCCCACGCCCCGCGAGCATGTGCGCAGCACCTTCATCTGCTCAGGCCTGCACGAGGCTTCATCCTCCGCCATACGCAAGGCGATTACTGCGCACCGCCCCATACCCGAAGGATGGCTTCCGTCTGCGGTGTCGGAATATATCTCACAACATCCCTCAATTCAGGATTAAGTGCGCGTCCGGGTCCTGTAAGCCAGATTTTGTCCACCTGCAAGGCAGGCTGTGTGGCCATTTTTCTCGCGCCTGTTGCCAGGCGTGCCCTGCGTTTATAGCAGGGTGCAACTAATACCCGGGAATACAGCGGGCAGGCGACCCTTTCCCTGTTTGTCTTGCATCGCGCGGGGTTTTCCGTGCCTCCGTCGTTACCTTCGGAGCGGTGGGCTCTTACCCCACCTTTTCACCCTTACCCTTGCGGGCGGTTTGTTTTCTGTGGCACTTTCCGGCCACCCGGCATTGGCTCCGGGTGTCTCCTGCTTTCGCAGGACACGCTGCCTTATGATGTCCGGACTTTCCTCTACGGGCGCATAAAGCCCCGCAGCGACCACCCGGACCCGGACGGCACGAGCAGAGAGTACACCTAAGCTGCGGAATTGGCAAGCTAAATCGCCCCATTAAGCTTGATTTTGTGGCGGGGTGAGAGTAGAATAGCGCTTGTTATGAAGAAACGCGTGGTTATTCTCGGGTCTACCGGCAGTATCGGCACCAGCGCTCTGAAAGTGGCGCGCGATATTCCGGAACGCATGGAAGTGGTGGCACTGGCTGCTCACAGCAACGTGCAGAAACTGGCTGAGCAGGCACGCGAGTTCAAGGTGCAGCATGTGTGCATCTACGACAGCGCAAAAGCTGCCGAACTGAAGCGTCTTCTTCCTGCCGGTGTGCAGGTGTACTCCGGGATGGAGGGTCTTTGCCAGCTGGCTACGCTGGAGGGTGCCGATATGGTGCTGGTTTCCATCATCGGGACTGATGGCCTGAAACCCACGCTGGAGGCCATTGAAGCCGGCAAGGACCTGGCAATTGCATCCAAAGAGATTCTGGTGATGGCCGGTGAGGTGGTGATGAACCGCGCCAAGGCAAAGGGAATCAACGTGCTGCCGGTGGACAGCGAGCATAATGCCATTTACCAGTGCCTGCAGGGCAACCACGGTGGTGCAGGGCAGGTCAGCCGCCTGATTCTGACGGCCAGCGGCGGCCCATTCCGCAACACGCCCCGCGAACAGCTGTCGACAGTGACTCTGGAGCAGGCGCTCAAACACCCCACCTGGCAGATGGGGCGTAAGATTACCATCGACAGCGCCACGATGTTCAATAAGGGGCTGGAGATGATTGAGGCCCGCTGGCTCTTTGATATTCCCATGGAGCGGGTGGATGTCATTGTCCACCCGCAGAGCATTGTGCATTCGCTGGTTGAATTCGTGGATGGCTCTATCCTGGCCCAGTTGAGCAGCAGCGATATGTGTTTTCCCATCCAGTATGCAGTGACCTGGCCGGACCGTCTGCCGAACTCTCTGCCTCACCTTGACCTGGCGCAGATAGCCAGCCTGAAGTTTGAAGCCCCCCGCTGGGATGATTTCCCCGCGCTTACCCTCGCCCGCCAGGCCGGCCTCACCGGCGGCACCATGCCCGCCATGTACAACGCTGCCAACGAAGTTGCTGTGCAGGCCTTTGTGGACGGCAAGCTTTCATTCCCCGGAATCTGGGAGACGGTGGAGAAGGTGCTTTCCAACGCCCGCCCCCGCGATTACCAGGGCCAGCTGCCCATTATTCTGGAGGATGATGCCTGGGCTCGCGAGGAAGCTATGAACATACTGAAGTATTAAATATTCTTAAGAATATTGCAGATTCGCTTGCAAGCCAATCCATCGCCATATGGATTGTTAGCCAGGCTCATCCGCGCATACGATGCTGCGGAATCGAGCAGGTCAGATATTCCCTGAATAATGGCGGCCTTATCCGTGCCGACAAGTTTGACCGTACCTGCAACAACCGCTTCCGGGCGTTCTGTTGTATCTCTCATCACTAGTACAGGTTTGCCCAGCCCCGGAGCTTCTTCCTGTATACCGCCGCTGTCTGTAAGAACAATATGGGATTTAGAAAGAAGATACACAAAGCTCAGATACTCGAGGGGTTCCGTAAAGAATACATTCTGGAGCGAATGCGCAGATGTACCAAAGACCTGCTGAATCGGCTGACGCACATTTGGATTCATGTGCATAGGATATAGGAAATCAACATCAGGATATTTCTCGCCCAGTTCTTTAATTGCTTCACATATAGAGATGAATCCTGCACCAAAATTCTCTCTTCTATGCCCCGTGATGAGAATCAGCTTGCGGTTAGTCATTGTGAGGCGGCCAACGTCATATCCAGATTTAAGGATTGCCTGAACGACCTTAGATTCTGTGGTCTCTGAGGAATTCAGTCTTTCTCTGACATGGAGCAGGGCATCAATTACAGTATTGCCAGTCACATGCACCGAAGACGCCAGCACATTCTCCTGGATCAAGTTTTCCTTACTTTTTTCCGTGGGCGCAAAGTGGCATGAAGCAATACGACCTGTTATTTGCCTATTCATTTCCTCAGGCCAGGGGCTATATGGGTTATTTGTTCTTAACCCTGCCTCAACGTGGCCTACTGGAATTTGCTGATAAAACGCAGCCAGGGCAGCTGCCATACTGGTTGTAGTATCGCCATGCACCAGAACCATATCTGGTTTTACTTCTTTTAAGATTGGCTCCAGTTCCGTCAGAACACTCGCTGTAATTGAGTATAAGGTTTGTCCGGATTTCATGATGTTGAGATCATAATCCGGCGTAATTTCAAAAATGGATAACACCTGATCAAGCATTTCTCTATGCTGACCAGTTACACATACAATCGTTTCGAAGTCTTTATTCTCAGCCTGAAGGCACCTTACAAGAGGAGCCATCTTAATGGCCTCGGGACGAGTGCCGAATACTAGCATTATTTTTTTCTTCACGTTCATTTGCGCGTATTCCAGTTAGTGATTACTTGTTTGTATGCCAGCAATGTAAGTTCTGCCGTCCATTGCCATGAAAATCTTTCATACCCTGCCGCTTCTTCAACGGTCAGACGGCCTTTTTTCCACCCGTTCAGCACCGCTTCTCTTATGGATTTCAGAGAAAAGGGGGAAAGATACTCCGCACTGATGCCATAATACTCCTTCGTTCCACCGTAGTGTGTGATGATGGGTCTGGCTCCCATTGCCGCAGCCTCAATCATAGCAATCCCCGGAGTTTCACAATCTGAAGCAAGGACAGCTATTTTTGCGTGTCGTAATACAGCCCAGTATTCATCATCCATATAACTCCTGTGCCCAATGAAATGCATGTTCTGATTAGCCCTCTTTCTGCATTCCTGGTAGTACTCTTCGTACTCACGTTGAGGTTGTCCCATGAATACAACGGGATAATCGCTATCCCTTAAAGCCTTAATAAAAGCAAGTTGATTCTTACGGCGAGCAAAGACGCCAGGGTATACGATGTAATCAGATTCCGGTACGCATGCCGGTCTTGGTAGATTCCACGCATGAGACGGAACTTCGATTGCATTCGGAACCGGATAGCACAGCGCGTGTTCTGCTAACGCATATGTCTGTCTGAATACTTCTCCTTCACTCCAGGAGTTTGGGAGAATGCCTGCGCACCATTGCTGAATATCCTGCCTCTTGTATCCGGTAATTCTTCTGGCTATGTACTCAAGGCTTCTGAGAAGCCGCCTTGGAGAATCGCCATTCCGAACGCAAATTAATTCACGGAAACAATTATTCCAATACACCGTGGAAAGCATTACGGGCAGCTTGGCAAGGGCGCAGGATATAGTATCAGGTATGCGATGATGGAACAGCGTAAATACATGTGCTACATCGAAAATCTTATGTAAATCTTGCCACTCTAATCTGTCACCAGCCTCGGATATTAACTCAAAATCCTGGTTGTAAAATGCACATACCAGATTAACTCCTGGTAATTTTTTTAAATGTACAGTTGTCTTACGCATCTGAGTTGCATCCCCAGTAAATCCGTCACTGGAAAAAAAACGCTGAGGGCCGATAGCAATGATATTCATACTTTTTTGGTCAGTAGACGATACAATGATAACATAAAGGCGAAAAGAGGCATTGGCAGGCAACGCAGGTAATGAAACAAACCTTTTCTTGCGAAGCGTTTGTTTACCTGTATTCTGTATAATATCCCGCGCTTCCAATAATCCTTCAATATTTCATTATTATTGATTAATTCTGCAATGCTGTTAAGTAATTTTTCGCCTTTTGATTTATTACTACAGAAATATGAAGTTAATGCTGCTTGAGTTTCCCGCAGAGGTGGGAGAATGATAGTATGATATTTAGTATGGAATTTTTCCAAGGCGATAATGGCTGCGTAATTTCGCTGACCATTATCCCCTGCGCAGCTCATATTTCCGCTTTGTCTCCGTATGTACGCGCATTCTGTATCAATATCAATACAATCTCCCAATGCTATAGCTCGATAGTTAGTGATGACATCATCAACGTAATAGCCACTAACGGGCAATTCGCCAAAAAGCTCATGTTTATAGCATTTTGTGGCCCATGCCTGGTGAAGACAATTAGGCAGGTTGAACAAAGACATTGTAGTTTCTGTGGAATCTGAGTCCAACACTCGAGACGCTGGCATCTTCTGACTCTGCGCCTGAGAAATCCGTAAGATTTCCTCTTCCTCCCGGTCGTAAAAAATCCTGAATCTGGCATAGACGCTTGTCGCTTGCGGATGTCGGGAGATTGCTTCTCCAATAATACTGCATCTGCTCACATGAGAAATATCATCATCATCTGCGCGGATGACCCAGTCAGACTCGACAAATTGCACCGCATGGTTGGTGTTTCCTGCCAGGTGAAGGTTCTTTGGAGTTTGCGTTACAACTACGCGACGGTTGCCCTTATATTCAGCAACACATTCCTTGATGATTTCAAAGGTGCGGTCGGTGGAGCAATCGTCTGAGAAGATATACTCCAGTTCGCCTTCATAATCCTGAGCAAAGGCGCTTTCTATGGCTGCGCGAATATACTTCTCGCGGTTGTGGGAGAGAAGTACGTAGGATAACTTGGGCAGGGGGGTACTCATAAAACACGAAAGAGCCGCCCCGCTGAGCGAGGCGGCTCCAAGTAATTATGCTTAACCGTTTACGCGAGCAAACTGCTTGAGGCGCAGACCATTCAGGTGAATGAAGCCGCTGGCATCATCCTGGTTGTAGTCTTCCTCGGTGTAGTCTGCTTCCATGGTGGCCATGGCGTAGCTGTAGAGGCTGTTCGGGCTGCGACGACCAGCATACATCACGTTGCCCTTGTAGAGCTTGAGACGCACCTCGCCGTTCACGGTTTCCTGGGTCTTGGAAACGAGAGCCTGGATAGCCTCGCGCTCGGGAGCGAACCAGAAGCCGTTGTATACCATAGCGGCGTAGTCCGGAATCAGGGAATCGCGCACCTTCTGAGCCTCGCGGTCCATGGTGATGGTCTCAATATCGCGATGAGCAGCCAGCAGAATGGTACCACCGGGGGTCTCGTAGATACCGCGGCTCTTCATACCCACAAAGCGGTTTTCGATGATATCCACGCGACCGATGCCATGCTTACCACCCAGGTAGTTGAGCACAAGCATCACGCCCAGCGGGTCGAGCAGGGTGTAACCATCCTTCTCGCCCTGAGCGGTGGTGCCCACCTCTGCCATGATTTCAGCCAGACCTTCAGTCTGCAGACCGATGATGTTGCCCTTCTCAAAGAGGCACTGCAGGTACTGGGGAGCATCGGGAGCATCCTCCGGAGCGTTGGAGAGCACATACATACCACGGTCTTCCTCCTTGGTCGCATCGTACCAGGTATCTTCAAGGATACCAGCCTCGTAGGAGATGTGGAGCAGGTTGCGGTCCATGGAGTAGGGCTTCTTCATGCTCTGGCGAATCGGAATGCCGTGTTCCTCTGCATACTTAATCATCTCTGCACGGCCGGGGAACTGGTCGCGCCACTCCTTCATGCGCCAGGGAGCAATCACCTGCAGCTTGGGAGCCAGGGCATTGATGGAAAGCTCGAAACGCACCTGGTCATTACCCTTGCCGGTAGCGCCGTGAGCAATGGCATCAGCGCCTTCAGCAATGGCAACATCCACCATAGCCTTGGAAATGCAGGGGCGTGCAATGGAGGTGCCCAGCAGGTAGCGGCCTTCGTACACGGCGTTGGCCTGGAACATGGGGAAAATATAGTTGGCGGCAAAATCAGCCTTCAAATCGCCAATAATGCACTTGGAAGCGCCAGTGGCAAGGGCCTTCTCGATAACACCATCGAGCTCCTCAGCCTGGCCTACGTCTGCGCAATAGGCAATGATTTCAGCATTATACTTCTCCTTGAGCCACACCAGAAGCACGGATGTGTCAAGACCACCAGAGTATGCAAGAACGATTTTCATTTTCTCATCACAGTGTGCAGCTGTTACATCTGCGCACGCGGGGATTATACATAGCTTTTATGCCCAATAAAAGAAAAATATGAGAGATTGACGCAGATATCTGGTTTATTTCCCACGGCTAATCCGGCGAATTCCCCAGGCTGCCAGCAGAATGGGAACCATCCCCATGATAAAGAGGTAGACAGCGTTGCGAGATATGGTGGAAATGGAGCCCTCATCCGTCTCATGGTCAAGTCGGCCAAAGGGCCAGGCCTGCCTGGGCGAAAGGAAGAATCCGCGATACTCGTTAGCACGCCCATCCTTTCTTGCCGTTTTCACACCCTCAGTCATCGAGGTCAGTTCTCTATTGGAGAAATAGAACTCTGCAGGCTGATCCGTTTTGCTGGGGATACGATCCTCCTGTTCAATGAGCACGTTTTCCAGGAAATCCTCATCCTGATTAACGGCAGCCTTACTGACCCTGCGCAATATTTCCTTGGCCTCATACACATTCGAAGCAAGGCCGTTGAAAGCCAGAGCAGAACGCTGAATGAAACGCAATTCTTCCAGAGAACCATCATCCTTCAGTTTTTCACGCAGTTGGTTTACAATGCCGGTTTTCCGTTCCCAGAGATTATCTGTGGTCTGCACCACAAACATCATTTCAAAAGCATAACGTAGCGGGCACAAATCCGCAATGAGCGGCACCGGCTTGCTGGTAATGTTATGAGTAATTTCATCCTGGTAAGCAACGCGATGGCGTAGATTAGACAAGCGTTTATCGATGGATTCGGGAACCAGTCCTTCCGGTAGACGTGGGCTGAATTCATTCATATCCTCAAATCGTATCAGCGCTCCGGCTAGAAGAATTTGCGGGACCAGTAGAAGAGGAACGATATTCAAGGCCACACGCTCGGTGCGCACAAAGGCGGACACCAGGAGAGAAAGGGCAATGCCGATAAACGCCGTAAGAATCATGACGGTAAAATGCCCCCAGAACATATAGTGAATGCCGAGTATGGCATTCCCGATAAGAAGGTACAGGCCACATTGCACACCTGCAATACCGGTTAGCACCAGCACCTTGGCGGCAAGGTAACCGGGGGTGAAAAGCTTGTAGTTACTTTCACGACGCAGCAGCGGGCGGTCTCGTAAAATCTCGCAAGCGGCATCAGTTAACCCGAAAAACATGGCAAGAACCAGCGAAAGGAACAGATATTCCGTGACGTGCAGAGACTTGTAGAATGTATAAGTGGGTTCAGAGGCGGCTCTGAGAGTACCCGCAATAAGGGCTGCAAGCACGGGGCCTTCCAGCAGCATGGCATACAGACCCATGCGGCTGCGTACGCGGGCAAGCAGCGTTCGCGAAATCCAGAGTTGAAAAAGTCTCCAGAGCTCAATGGGGGTACGCGCTTTAATCTTCGGGATACTCCGGCGAGAGGGCTCTGGCTCATCCTGAGTAGCAGAACATTTAGTTTTAGCAGAATATGAATATTTTTCAAAGCGCTCCTGCCAGAGATTCGGATTTTCTCTCAATCTGCTGCCAACCCGGCGGAAGGGGGCATCCAGCACCTCAAAAACATAGTCTGCACCGCCTGCAGAAACAGCTTCATGGGGGATGCGCAGCTTGAGCTCCCGTGCAGCATTCCGAAAATAGCTTACCATCTCCTGCGGGCTTCCCCAGAATGCCATCTGGCCGTGGGTATCCAGCACCATGACCTTCTTGAAACGGTTCAGCAGGGTCTGGGCGGGGCGATGCAGGGTGCAGATGAGAATCTTGCCCTCTGCCATGTTCTCAAGCGTTTCAATAACACGCTCGGCATCACCGGAAGAAAGACCGCTGATGGGTTCATCAATCAGGAAGACCTCTGCGGTGCCAGTGAGGTCCAGACTCAGATTCAGGCGTGTTCGCTCCCCATCAGAAATAGTGCGTTCTCCGGCTCGCCCGACTGACCTATCTGCCAGATGACCGATGCCGACAAAGTTCAGAACAGTGGAAACGCGGCGCAGACGGTCGGAATGCGCCAGACGGGGGCGTCTTACTACTGAGGCCTGGTACACGTGTTCCTGTACCGTCATCGCTTCGTCCAGAATATCCTCTCGCGGGATGAAGGCGATGTGGCGCCGCAGGTTCGCGGAATGGGGCGTAAGTCGTTCGTTATTGTAGAATATACTGCCGAATGAGGGCTCGAGATGCCCTGCAAGCATGGATAACAAGGTGCTCTTACCCGAGCCGCTGGGCCCCAGGATACAGGCTAGTTCTCCGCGCTTCAGAGAAAAGTCAATATTATCCACCACGCGCCCGGCACGCACGAAATCGCGGGTCAGGCCACGTACTTGCAGTGTTGAAATGAGATTTGACTCCTCCTCCAATACACCGGCAGAAAAACGGCATCTCAGGAACTGCACGGCGCTGAGGGCAATCAAATCACCATCCTGCAGAGGCACAATGCCTTTAACCGGGATGTCTCCCACCGTAACAGAATGAGAATGGCCTTCCAGCACCTGCACCTGGCCCGTGTTGGTAGCGCGGGAATAGCTGACCTCAAGCACTGCGCCTGGAGCCAGTCCGGGAGTCAGCTTCAGCACATCAGGGCGGGTCATATACGGCAGGTTTGTTACAAGCACCGTTCGCTCGCCCGGCCCAAGCTGGAAACTGCTTCCAGTGGAATCCATATCAGTCAGGTCACCAAAGGAGAAGGGACCCTTACCCTGAATATAGAACGGCAGGAAATAGGAGGAACTGGCTTTCTCGCCCATGGCGATATCACCCCCATCCAAGTGAAAATCGGCATCCGGTCGCAGAACCTCAAGCTCCACCTGCAGACCGAAACTCACGCGAACCATGCAGTTTCTGGTGCGCTGGCGGCTCATGGAAAGCAGGTCGCCATCCAGGGTGAGATAATTTACCAGCCGGACGCCCGTGTAGCGGAACTGCAGCAGGGATACAATGGTCTTGTAACTGAAATAGCAAGAACTGAGCTCCACCGTTTGCCGGGCAGATAACGGAAGCACGCCACCTTTGCCCAGAGTCTGCCCACGAACGGAAATCGGGATATCCGAATCGTTAACAATCAACAGGAAATTAACGCAACGGATAGCGCGGAAGATGACAGCTGAATCGTCCTCCGGCAAAAGAACGGTGTTCTCTCCCGGAATGGATGAAAAGGTAATGCTTTCCAGCGGAGCCGGAGCTGTGGCCCCGGGGGTGCGCATCAGCTCCTCCAGCATAGAGGCGCAGCCCGGCAGATTCAGGCCAAAGGTCACCTCCTCAAACAAGGTGGGGCTTGTCAGGTCACCACCAATGCGAAGCAGCAGGGCATATACTTCCAGCGCGAGGGATATACGCTCTTCCTCGGTGCGCCCAGCGGCTGCAAGTGCAAGAGTGGCAGGCAGCGGGTACGCGGCCTCATAGGCGGTCTGAAAGCGCTCGGCAAGCCAGATGTGCTCCACATTCGGGAAGTCGTGGCGCAGGATATCCATGGCCGTATCCAGCTTATCCACGCCGATATCGACCACCTGGCACATAATCGAGGCAAACAGGTCTGCAATGGTGCCTGCATGGGCACGGCGGCTTTCATCCCTGGCGGCAATGCGGTGAGGGGCAGTATTAAGACGCGCAGCCAAGGCACTTCTGGCGCGTAGAATCCTGCGCCGACCTGAATGGAGCAGGTAGGTGCAGTATTTACGGACACGCGAGATTTTCATTACTCACAGCCCCCTTTCTTGCCGAAGCCCGGGCAACGCTGCTCCCACCCGGGGAAGTTCCATTTATAAGGGAAATCGCTGCATTGTTGTGGTTTTACGGGCTGAATACGACAAGTATTATCCGGCTGAAGCATGATGCAGGCTCCATCTGGAGCATCAATCAGGGAAAGACCTCGTCTGTTGCGCTGCAAATGGCAATATTCATTGATGAAAAGCACCTCATCCATGCCCAGATATGCTGCAATGGCGGTAATATCCTCATCTGTAAGGCAGACATTACCTTCCCAGCGGCAGCAGGCACCGCAGCGCTGGCATGTGTGAACGATGGCGTCAGATTCAGTATTCATACTTCCCAGGGCTTGCGGGTAGAAACGGTTATGTGCGGCGGTCTTACATAAATAGGTTCGGCAGGCCGGGCCTCGGCAGCCTGCTGTTCCTTCTTGCTCATGCTGAGCCAGGTCCGGACCAGCCCTTCTGCAGAGGGGTACAGTCCTTCCTTGCAGGCCTTCGGCAGGCGCCCGGCTGGCTCGGTAGAGTATACAGGATATTCCAGCGCGGCTAATTCATCTGCCGAAAGCACTTCGATACGCCCATCCGGGAAACGCACTGTCCAGCCGCCACGCCGGGCATCAGCAACCACGCAAACATCTCCGTCTGCCAGCTGGGCCCACGATTCCACGGCTACAAGCTTTGCCTCGCAAACGGTGGCAATGCCCACACCGGCCGCAAGAGCCACACGAACGCCACCGTAGCTGCCGGGGCCGGCTCCAATCAGGATATGGCTGAGCTGTCCAGCCCCAAGCGCTTCCATGGCCTGCTCCAAGGCGGGGAACAGGTGCGCATCGTGGTTACGCTCAGCCAGCCATTCGGTTCTATAGCGGATTTCGCCCCCGGCATACAGGCACAGCGATGCGTTGGGAACAGAAGTTTCTATGGCAAGCAGGTTCATGCGAGTCGAAGCTTGGCGGTCGTCCACTTCCCGCGGGTTACAGACTTGAGTACCTTCAGGCCGGCGGCTTCTGCTGCCGCCAGAGTTTCCTGCGTCTGCGTGTTCAGAATGCCGGAAATAATGAGAATCCCCTCCGGCTTCATGGCTGCAATCAGCCTCGGGAAAGCCTTCTGCAAGACGGCGGAGAACAAGTTGGCCAGCACCACATCGGCCTGCTGGCCGGGCTCGGGAGACCATTCAAAGACATCCGCCTGGAAGAGCTCCAGGTTATCCGCCCCGCCATTGCGCTCAATGTTGCGGGCTGCAACCTCGACCGCAACGGGGTCAAAATCGAAGCTGATGGCGCTGGACGCCCCTAGACGCAAGCCTGCCAGGGCCAGCACGCCGGTGCCGCAGCCAATATCTGCCAGGGTCCAGCTGCCCGGAGTGAGGTTCCGCACGTGGTCGCAGAGCATGCGGAGACAGGTGGAGGTCGTGGCATGATTTCCTGTGCCAAAGGCACGCTCTGCCGGGAAGGTGAGGATAATGCGGCGGGGGTACTTCTCCTGAAGAGCCTGCAGCACATCGGGGTCTGCAGAGGCAGAGATAACCAGGCGGTCACGAATGATAAGAGGCGGTGTATTTTCCGGTGCCGTTGCAGCCACCCAGTCAACCGTCGTCATTTCCTGAACCTCACCACCATAACAGGCCTGGAGCACCAGAGCTTCCTCTGCCGTTTCGGTATAGACATCAATAGAAATACGGCTTGCGTGAAAGCCTGCGGAAATTACACAGCCCGGCAGATTGCCCAGGCGTTCCTGCCACATTGATTCGTGCTCAGCAGATGCTGATTTATGCCATTGCCACATAATAGATTACTTCTTACGTTTCTTTTTAGATTTCTTACCCTTGGTTTTGGGTTGTTCCTCATCCGGGAACATGGTGATTTCTGCTACACTGGAAGCCTTACCATCCAAGGCCCGGCGGGAGGAGAAGCGGAAATAACGCGCTTTCTGCTTCTTGAAATGAACCTTGAGCTCAACCGGATTGGCGCGCAGGTTTGAAAATTCGCCTTCTGCAGCTGTTTTCCAGCTCTGACCATCTGCGCTGAGTTCGAGCTTGTACTGGTCAGTCATGCCATGCGTCTGACCATCCTGCCGTGGAAGATAGGAGAATGAGGCGAGCTCCAGCGTCTTCTTCATATCGACCTTGAAGCTGGCGGGGACGTTTTCCTTGGACCAGATGGTATCAGCCTTGTCATCATGCGCCGCCATAGCGTCTGATTGCCAATCAGCCTTGGAATACCCCAGGTTCAGGGTGGTTACCGGGCCCACACTGCCATCGTCTGCGGATACATACACAGCCTTGATAACACCAGCCTTGCTGAACTTGAAGGGACCATTGTAACGTTTGCTATCCGTACCCGGGGTCTTCCCATTGGTGGTGTAATAGACCTGGTAATCCCCATTCTGATTGATTTCCACCATATCACCCACGCGGGAAATAGCCGGGCGCGGCAGCATGGCAGGCATGCGAAGCAGGGAGAGTTCAGAAATGCACGGGCACGCCTTTGCTGCCGTGATGCTGAGGCGTACTCGGTCTGTGGTAACCGGCTCATGCAGCCAGCGAAGCACCTGATTACCAATGGTGGCGCCCATGCCGCCGCGGGATTCCAGACCAGTTTCTTCATTGCCATTCCACGGAGCTACAATGGTGCGCCATTCTCCATCCACAAAAGCTTCCACCTTGAACGATTCGACACGCTGGCCAAGGCGAATCTGCTCGCGCACGCGCACCACATCGAAAGTTGCGTTCTTTTTGAGTTTAATTTCAATCTGGCCGGTTGTGGAGCCATCCTTCGGGCACCAGTAGGATTCAATATCGCCATCTGTCACCTTGCTGCCATCGAACTCAGGCCCGCGTGACTCAGATGCCTTTGCTTCTGCTTGCAGGGCAAAGTCCTGCTCCAGCAGCTGGCGCCGCGCGGCCCCGAAGGAGAGCAGGGATTCAACATCCGCCTTATCAAGGATGCCATCGCGGTTGGGGGCTACGTTCAGAATGAGGTTTGCACCGCGGCCAACACTGCTCAGGTAGACATTCATCAAATGCTCAGGCGATTTGACCTTATCTGCCTGGCCCGGGTGCCAGAACCACCCGGCGTGGTTAATCGGGGTATCTCCTTCCAGAGACATCCACTTCTGCCCGCTGCTGTTCCAGAGCGGGTACTTGACAAAACCTTTCTCTGACCCGCCCCAGGTGGCGTCTCCTCGGTGAGCTGCACCCCAGATAATGCAATCGGGCTGCAGGCGTCTGATATTCTTTACTACCTGCGCAAAATCATAATAGTTATCAGCATTGCCGATATCACGGGTCCCACTGGCGCCGCCATAGTAGCCATCGCCGCCGTTGGCACCATCGAACCAGATTTCAAAGATATCACCGTAGTTTCTCAGCAATTCTTCAATCTGCTTATAGTATACCCGCCGGTACCCGGGCCGGCCATACTCTGCGCAGTTGCGATCCCACGGAGATAAGTACGTACCAAACTTGATTCCAGCCTTTTTGCAGGCCTCTGCAAACGCCTTCACCACATCGCCTTTACCCTTCTTCCACGGCGATTTGCGGATACTGTGAGTAGTGGAGCTGGTGGGCCAGGAACACCAGCCATCGTGGTGCTTTGCCGTATAAATCATGCCGGTCATGCCGGCATCCTTGAAGGTGTCGACAATGTTCTGAGCATTGAACTGCTGCGGATTGAATAATTCCGGGGACTCATTACCATACCCCCATTCCTTGTTGGTGTATGTATTGAGGCCGAAATGCACAAAGGCATACCACTCCATACGCAGCCAGTCTACCTGTTGCTTGGTGGGCAGGGGGGCATACGGTGCAGGGGGCTGCGCCGCGTGGGCGCAACCAAGCCCCATGGCCGCCAGAGTCAGCGAACGAAGTGTATGGAGTATACTCATTGTCTTTTACATGTCAAGGATATCACCTGCAAGGGATTGTGCATCCTCGTAGGTCAGGATGAAAAGCTGGCCCGTTTCCAGCAGGCGCCCGTAGAAGAAGGGCCGGTCAGAATCATAAGCAGCCGGGGCAATCTGCAGCGTACGGACTACAGACTTTGTCTTGTGCTCCATTGTGGCCAGAGAACGCAGGATTTCAGCATCGCGCCCCTGGTCATTAAGCAGTTCTCCCGGGGTACCCATTTCAGGTGCAGAGTCGGAATCCTGTTCAATAACCGTAGATTCGGCTTCTGAATAGTCCGTAAGCTCAAGCTCCAGTCGCACGCTGAATGCAGGGTTCTGCAGCACAGCAATGGCATCTTCGTCCTCCACATCCAGCCACTGCGAGACTCTGAGCTTCTGCAGACTCCTCAGATAATAGGTGGCGCGGTGCGGATTGATGCTGGGCGTAATATCCTCATCCTTCAGGGTGCCTGTCCAGGTTTCGCCCATGTACTCATAATCGAGCACCAGGGGTGCCTGCTGGTAACCCAGAGTAAGCCGGCGCACTGCCGATATCGGAAATTGAAGCAGATTACGGCTCTTCCATTTTTCGGCGCGAAGTGAGAGTAGCCGCGTGAATTTCGTGCTCAACCGGCAGATGGAGTTGGAGCCCATCTCAGAGCCGAACCAGACCATCCGACCACTTGCGGGGTCAACAAATCGGCGCAGCAGGAATGTGCGAGGCGCCCGGTCCTTCACCATCGGCAGGTCATGCCCGAAAAGAGTGGCGCGCACCATGCAGGGGCGAGGAAGCACGGAGAGTATATAGTCCGGTGCATTCAAGCCGTACTCAGCCAGGAGGGCAGACATATCCGCGCCGGGGGCGGCATCCGCCACAACTTCCTCCACGGGAATGTTGCTCAGACCGTTCAGGAAATTATTGACGGCGGAAGACTCAGCCTTGTCAAAACGCGTTGTAGCCGTTGCAAACATCCACGTATCCTCCACCTTGCTTTCCTCATCGCCTGGAATCAGCAGAGCTCGCACAGCCCCGGTTCCGCGAGTGGAACGCAGAGAGAAGCGGGATACATCCTTTACATCGATATCGGCGAATTTCATCGACCTGAGAGTTTCCAGCTTAAGCGGCAGCTCCGATACAGCCACGCGCTTTCCGCTCATGCGGAGCTGGGCCATCGCTTTCGATGGCAACACAGGCAGCTTGCAAATCTCACTGACCAATCGGGAGTAATTTCCGCTCATGGTGCTTCTGGGCTCAGCCTGCAGAGTAAAGACGACAGGGCGGTCATTCACCGTTGCCAGACAATATTTCTGCTCATCGCCCGTCTGCGTAAAGGGTTCAAAGAAGCGGATTTCCCGTGCAGTCTCGCCCCAATCTCCTTCAAGGCGAATGGTGCACACCGGAGTCTCCGGCACAGAAACCTCAATAGCGTCTTCCACGCGTATTGCCCTGAGGTTCTGCAGATTTGTCACGAGTTTGTTGACGTTATCCTCATCTGCACTGGTTAGAACAGGCGCCACAATGGTCCACGGAGCCTCTGCGCTGATTCTGGACAAGCGGAGCGGCTTTTCCTCATTTGTGGTAGTAATGGTGATACTTCTGAGCAAATCCTGGTCGATTTGCACTGGATACGGGTCGCGCAGAGATTCCAGGCCATCCTTGAAAACACTCAGGATATTTCCGCTTACCACATGAATGCGCTTATCCCTGCCGTAGAAATTGGTACGCAGATAAGTTGTCGGGTATAAAGTCGTGCCGTCTCCCGCATCTGCAAGCCACGGCGAAGTGCTGCCCAGGGTATATCGCGCGACGGTGGTCAGCGAGTTCTTGCCATCCGCCTTTTTAAGAGTGATACGGTGAGGCGATGTCTCCACACCGAACTCACGCATATTTTCGCGCGTAACATTGTTGAGCGGAAGCGTATCCACCAGGCGGGCATTGGCAGTAAACGAGAAAATGGCCTGAACTACAGCGGGTGACAGACGGTCGTGGAAGGGTTTGACAATCCACCACGTTCCTTCCTCGTCCTTGGTACAGACGATTTCATCATGTAAATCCTGAATTCGCATCCAGCACACCTCGCTCAGCCAATCCGTATTCTCCTTGGCAAAGAGGTGCATGCCCGGCTCAAATCGATACCAGCCGGTAATACGAGCCAGATTGCCATCTATAGCCAGGAAGGTAGATAAGGTTACTGACCCGATGGCTAACAGCGACAAAAGTACTGTGGGTAGGACTCTCATATCCTTGGGATTAATGGCGGCGAGTATTCCAGATGAAAATGGCAATAAGGAACGCACAGAGCGGCATGATGAGCAGGGTGATATTCTCCAATGCGCTGAGGGTGTGGCGATCCAGGTCAATCTTCATGGTGAGGTCCTGATTAGCGCTCTTGCCGCCGTATTCCGGGCGGCTGCACATCCAGGCCCAGAGGGTGTGCATATAATCCCGCTGCTCGGTCTTGGCGTTTTCCTTGGAAAGCATGTCGATATTGCCCAGCACCACCATGGTGGAGAGGTTGTTCGGGTCTCGTGGATTGCCGCGGGTCACGGCTGCCTCCAGGCACAGCGGGCCGGGGCGGTCCTCGTTAGGCGTGAACGTGGGCTCCAGGTCGCGGCGCGTTTCGCCGTAATAGGCATCAGTTGTCATGAGCAGGGGGTAGGTGCTCAGCTTGCGCAGGGCTGCGGCATTCTCATCACCATGCTCCAGGGTAAGAGACATGCACTGGCCCTCCACAAGCGTGGTGCCATTCCAGAAGGATTTTGTGCAGTTCAGTCCCTTGGGGAATACGGCGCTGATATCGTAGTAAGCGCGCTTGCGGTCGCGCAGCAGTACACGGTCACAGTTCGGGCGAATGCCTTGCTCTCGCAGGAAACGGTACAACCTCGGCAGCTTCTGCTCCACAGTCGGGTTGAGTGCTACAAAGAAAGCATTACGCCCCTCGCGCTCCCAGAATTCACGGAGCACGTCCATTTCCTTATCGGTGAAATCGCTCAGGGGAGACACAATGACGAGGCCCTCCGCATCTGCCGGCAGCTTATCCACATTGGCGATATCAACCCAGGAAAGCTGAATGTTGAGGGCATTTGTAATGGTGCCGATTGATTCAAGAAGTGTCTGGTCGTCTCGGGAAACACCACCTTTACCTTCCACCACATACATCTGTCGCATGTCGCCTTCGACAGCCTCTGTAATGGCGCTGCATACCACCTCATCCATCATGAGAGCTACGGCGCGGCGGCTTTCATCCGGCAGCACCTCGTATTTGATGAACGATGTACCGGGGCGGATGCGCACATGCTGACGGTCGCTGTGGCGTTCCTCGAAGGTCTTGATGGGAGCATTGGGGTCCTTACGAGCATCAATGATACAGAGGTCCTGCTTGAACTCCACACCGTAAATCTGGGAAATCTCGCGTGCTCTGTTCGGCTGGCGCATCGGGTCAAAACGCTCAATTTCAATCTTACCCTTACCCACGCGCTCGTATTCCTCCAGCAGGGAGCACATGCGGTTGTAGTTAAGAGTAGAGCGTTTGAAGGCAAAGATAACACGAACAGGTGTATCACGCTTCTGTATGCGCTCGCTGCTCAGCACGTTCACCGTTCTGTCGGATATCGTGTAGCGCTGGTCCTGCGATAAATCACGGCGGGCATATTCATTGCAGCCGATATAGTTGCAGGCAACCACAATGATTGCAAGGAGAACCAGGTTGACCCACGCCAAGGGATTATACTTAGTCTTGCGTGCGTCCGGGTGGCCGGTGTAAGGAGTCTTGCTCATGACTGAGAGGAAAAATGTGTGTAAGAGGAAACGAAATCAACGATGCCAGCGGCGGTAATCTACGACGCGCTTGGTGAGCGCCAGTGTAAACACGGCAAGAGAAAGGTACAACACCAGGGGGCGTGTATCAATCAAACCGCGGGAGAATGCACTGATCTGCTCGGAAATGGAAAGGTAGTGGAATGCGGGAGCAGCCGGGAATTCCCCCCAGAGCTCGGGCACGCGCCCCATGAAATAGTAGATGATGATGGCGCAGGTGCAGACAATGCCTGCAATAATCTGACTGCGGGTCAGAGATGAGCAGAGGATACCCAGCGCAATGAAGAAACTGCCGGATATCGTAAGAATGCTGATGGGACCGAACCAATCTGCCGGTGTGTAATTAATACGCCCCTCGGGCACGATATCATACCGCAGAGAGGTATAAAGGTTGCCCAGGTCGCTCATCCAGGGATACAGCAGCATCGGCGTCCACAGAATGATATAGAAAAGCAGGGAGACAAAGTACTTGCCCAGGATAATCTGGGTGGTTGTAACCGGCGCTGTCAGGAAGCCCTCCAGGGTACCGTGGCTTTCTTCCTCCGCCATGGAACGCATGGTGATAAGCGGGAAAATGAAAATGAAGAAGAACCAGAAGTTCACATTGTCCAGCATGTAGAACATGACACTTTCACCCGTGGCCTTGCTCATGGTCTGAAGCACAGCCTGCAGCCAGAAGCCCTGGAGCCCGATTGCACAGCCCAGGATGACCCAGCCGAAGGGCGTGCAGAGATAGCTTCTGAATTCCCGCCCGAAGATTGTTCTCAGCGTGTAGAACCAGCTGCGGGTTCGCAAAATAGTTATATTCTCTTTCTCGGTCATTGTGTGTAAAGGGTTTAGTCTTTTCGGGTCATTTCTACGAACACATCTTCCAAGCTGGGTATGTGGCGGTAGATATGGCGCATCGGGAAGTGGTGAGATGCAATGATATCAGCGGCTTTCTCGCGGGTATCGGTTCCGGGTTCAGCGCGAACAATCAAATGATGCCAGCCACCGGGCAGGGGCTCCTCCACGATAACTTTCTTCACCGGAGCAAACGCCTCCAGCTCCTTTACAACAGGCTCTAAATTGCCCTTGAATTCAATGGATACGCGGCCTGCAGCACGCAGATTCCGGGTGAGATTCTGCGGGGTATCGTTTGCTTTGATTTGCCCCTGGTCAATGATGATGACCTTGTTGCAAATCATTTCCACCTCACTCAGAATATGGGTGGAAAGAATGACGGTGTGGTCCTCTGCAAGTGAACGCACCAATTCACGAATCTGACGAATCTGATTCGGATCCAGGCCATTTGTGGGTTCGTCGAGAATAAGCAAGTCCGGATTGCCGAGCAGCGCATCTGCCAGACCAACACGCTGGCGGTAGCCCTTGGAGAGCGTTCTGATGAGATTGCGGCGCTTCGGCTCCAGGCCACAGCGGTCTACAGCCCAACCTACCTGCTGGCGAACGGATTTTCCGCAGATGCCTTTCAGGCGCGCGCGATATTCAAGATATTCCGTCACGCGCAAATCTTCGTACAGCGGAACATTCTCCGGCATGTAGCCAATGTGCCGACGTGCCTCCAGCGGCTTGTCGATGATGTCGTATCCGGCGATGCTGGCTGTACCGGTAGTCGGTGGCAGATAGCCAGTCAGCATTTTCATTGTTGTGGTCTTGCCGGCGCCGTTCGGCCCGAGGAAACCCACAATCTCTCCTTTGTCGATAGAAAATGTCGCATCCTTGACCGCTGTGAATCGACCAAAGACTTTATGCAAGTGCTCAACTGTCACCATACTCATAAGCGCCGTCCATTCTAGCATTTTTTGCTATCATTACAAGTTCATTCTTGTCTGCTGCCAAATACTAGCTTGTTTTTTCGCATTACGCGTATTATGCGTAGTTGTAAATTTGCATGTTTCCCCCTTGTTGGCGGGATTCTCACTTGACTATGCCCTGACGCCTGGAGTAGTATGTTGGCCTATGGTTACCTGCACAATCAAATATGAAGGAGATTTACGTTGTGGTCTGCAGCATGGTCCGTCCGGGGCTGTGGTGTCAACCGATGCGCCTGTAGACAATCGCGGCAAAGGAGAATCATTTTCACCGACAGATTTGATGTGCTGCGCTATGGCCGCCTGCATGGAAACCATCATGGGCATCTACGCTGAGGATAACGGGCTCAATCTGAGCGGCACGGTTATAACCGTCGGTAAGGTAATGAGCGCAAATCCGCGTCGCATCGCCCGCGTGGAGACAGAAATCGCTGTACCGCTGCCTGAGGACAACCCGCACAAGAAGGCGCTGGAGGATTGCGTGCTGGGAAGCCCTGCCATGAGAAGCCTGCATCCGGATATTGAAGTTCCGATTACATGGAAATGGGTAGGCTGATATGAAGCGGCTCCATTTCATCTACTATGCAGCGCCCCTGACGGTAGCGTTAAACACCCTGCCCGGCATGCTGGGCGGCATCTGGCGTGTTGTGGTCACAGTAGTGCTTGCACTCGTTTTATGGGGCGTTGTGTGGGTACGCCTGTTCACCAACAGGAAACTTCGTCCGGAGTTCGCCATTCTTTCGATTCTGCCGCCCTGCTGTTATTACTTAATGAGCGAACTCTCTCCGGAGTTCAGAAACATATTCACTTCACCGGGCTGGCAGAATTTTAATTTCTTTCTCTGGCTCGTGTCCATTTTCATCAGCATCCGTGCATTGCTGCCGACCCCGAAGGAACACCAGGGGCGACTGGCTACGGATTCTGTGCTGATTTTCATGAGCATCATCACCACCGTATACGGTCTGGTCTGCTGGGCCGGCACACACGCAGCATTCATCAACTGACAAAAAACTTACAATATGAAAAAAAATCTATATCTACTTTCACTTGGCATTCTGGCCTGCTCTTGCTCAGAGCCCACGGATGTGGTAACCGGGCGCGCCCGCGTAATATACACAACTTATCCTGCAGCTCAGGCAATCAATGTTCAGCCTGCGGCTGAGCCGGTACAGGCCCCTGCTCCTGCAGCGTCTGTTTCACTGGCTCGTGACATAGAGCCTGCCACTACTACGACAACTACAACACCGAAGAAACCCCTGGTTTCCCAGAATCAGCCTGTAACAACAGCACCGGACCCGATGCCGATTGCAGAAGCTCCGATTGTAAAGCCAGAGCCCGCCCCGCTCCCCGAGACGACAACTCCTGCTCCCAGAAAATCCCTCGCTACTCAGCAGCAACCAGCAACAACGACACCCGCTCCTGCACCTGTCGCCGAGAAGCCGGAGATTGCTCTGAGTCAGGAAGTTGAAACGCAAACTGTACATGGAGCTCAGTATGTTATTACAACTCCGAAGAAGCAAGTTACGCCCCAGCCTGAGGCTCCCGCACCTGTAACGCCGCCTGTTGCCGCTGCCCCGAAAAAAGCCGTTGCAACCCAGGTTCAGCCGGTTACTACAGCACCTGTAACGCCGCCTGTTGCCACTGCCCCGAAAAAAGCCGTTGCAACCCAGGTTCAGCCGGTTTCTACAGCACCTGTAGCGCAGCCTGCCAAGGAGGAACCGAAAAAGCCAGTTGTAACTCAGCCGCAGGCGGTCTCTATCGCTCCTGCAGTTCTGCCTGTTGCCACCTCCACAGCGCCCGCTACGGTTGTGCGCCCCAGAGCCGCAGTCAGCCAGCAGCAGCCTCGCACCACGGCTCCCTATCAGACAAGCCAGAAGGAAAAGCGCCGTTATCCGGTGATGCCCGGACAGAATCGTGGGCTTCGCTCTCGCGGCATGTAAGAAGAAATACCTGATATGGCTAAGCAGCGGTTAGACGTACTGGTAGCGCAGCAAGGACTGTGTGATTCCCGTGAACAGGCACAGCGCCTCATCCTGGCGGGTGAGGTCAGCGTGAAGGGACAGGTTATCACCAAACCGGGCACAAAGGTGGATGATACCCTGCCCATCACTGTGAAAAACAAGCCCAGGTACGTCAGCCGCGGTGGACTGAAGCTGGAGGGAGCCCTGCAGGCCTTCCCCGTTAAGGCAGAGGGAAAAATCTGCCTCGACATCGGTTCATCCACTGGTGGGTTTACCGATTGTCTGCTGCAGAACGGAGCAATCCGCGTACATGCAGTAGACGTCGGTACCAACCAGCTGGTGTGGAAGCTGCGTAATGACCCCCGTGTGGTGGTCAAGGAGCAGTTTAACGCACGCTACATGACCCCTGCGGACCTGGGCGAGAAAGTGCAGCTTATCGTCAGCGATGTATCTTTCATCTCCCTGACCAAGATTCTTCCGGCAGCCTATGATTGCCTGGAAGAAGGCGGGGATCTGCTGGTGCTTATCAAGCCGCAGTTTGAACTGCAGCCCGAGGATATCGGCCCGGGCGGCATTGTGCGCGACCCGGAGCTGCACCAGCAGGCCGTGGACAAGATTCACGACTTTGTGGTGAATACCCTGCACCGCGAATGGTGCGGCGTTGCAGACTCACCCATAACCGGCATGGAGGGTAACAAGGAATTCCTGGCCTGGTTGCGCTAAACTCAGCAGGTTATCCCCTCTTCAGCATCGAACTTAACCAGAAGTCGCAGCGGAGCATGCTGCGGCTTCTTCAGTTCCGGGTCCGCGTCCAGAATAGAATGGGCCTCCCTGTTGGCGCGGTGAATCAGGCGCATATCACCCAGCCATTCCGTAAACTCCACAGCACCCAGTCCACTCTGGGCAGTGCCGAGCACATCGCCCGGCCCTCTCAATTTGAAATCCTCCTCTGCAATTTCAAAGCCATTCAGCGTGCGGCAGAGCACCTCCAGCTTGTCGCGTCCCGGTTCACCGGGTTTGGCAGAGCTGAGCAGAATGCAGTAACTCTTGTGCTCACCGCGGCCAATGCGCCCGCGCAGCTGGTGCAACTGGGAAAGGCCAAAGCTGTCCGCATCATTGATAATCATGATATTGGCATTCGGAACATCCACGCCCACTTCCACCACCGTGGTGGCCACCAGGATATCCAGCTTGCCCTTCTGGAATTCCTGCATCACCGTGTCCTTTTCGTCCGCCTTCAGTCGACCATGCAGCAAACCGACCCTGCGCTCCGGGAACATTTCCCGCCACCGGTTAATCTCTGCCGTGGCGCTGGCCTGCTTCCTGGTTTCGCTTTCTTCCACCAGCGGGGATACGATGTAGATTTGGCGTCCCGCATCCATTTCCTTGCCCATGAAGGCAATGATACGCTTCATATTGGACGGGTTGCGGAGCGCTGTGATAATCTCACCACGGTTTGCGGGTAATTCATCAATGATGGAGACCTCCAGATCTCCATACAGAGTGAGCGTAAGCGTGCGGGGAATCGGCGTGGCGGTCATCACCAGCACATCCGGATTCACCCCGCTGGCAATGAATTGCTCTCTCTGCTCCACGCCGAATTTATGCTGCTCATCAATAACGGCCAGGCCCAGATTGTGCGGCCGGTGCTTTTTATAAAGCAAGGCATGCGTGCCTACAATAATGCGCGGTGAATCATCCTGCACCCCGGCATCGAGCACCAGCCCGGAATCATCCACATGGTCTGCCGTGCGCAGCGATATCTTCACATCGGTATGCTTCAGCAATCTGCAGAAATTCCGGTAATGCTGCTCTGCCAGAATCTGGGTGGGAGCAATCATGGCAGCAATCTTGCCGCTGCCCACAGCCAGCAGCATGGCACAAAGCGCCACCAGGGTCTTACCGCTGCCCACATCGCCCTGCAACAGGCGGTTCATCTGGCGGGGCGAGGCCATATCCTGCCGGATTTCCTCCACACAGCGCAGCTGGGCATTCGTCAGCGAAAACGGCAGCGTCTCCAGCAGCTCCTCCATATAGGCTGTGCAGGTGGCAGTCACCTGCCCCGGCCGCCCCTGCACCCGGCGCCGGCGCCAGGCCACGCGAAATTGCTGCTCAAAACATTCAGCAAGGGCAAACCGGAGCCTGGCCTTGCGGTGCAAGTCCTCCGCCGCGGGGAAATGAATATCGCGCACCGCCTGCCAGTAGGGATATGCCGGGGCCACATCATAGCCGGGAGCCGGCAGGTCCGGTGCCAGATGCTGCAGTGCATTCCACACAATGCTGCGGTATGTTCTGGCAGCCATGCCCGGCAGGCCTTTGTAGATGGGAACAATGCGCCCGGTGTGAATGGGCGTTGCCTCCGGGCTCTTCGCTGCAAGGGGCATCAGGGTCCCACCCATAGCCGCCTCCACGAGGCGGTGCCCGGCATCTTCATCATCCATCACCTCGAAATCCGGGTTGGCGATAGTCATCTTGCCTCCATAAGTGCGGGCCTTGCCGTATATGGAAAGGTTCATCCCGGTGGCCAGCAACTTGGACACATAGGGCATATTGAACCAGCGGAGATAGATACGCGCGCCGTGCGGGTCAGCCACAGTGCCGGCGGATACTTCAAAATAACGCTTGTATGAAAAGCGCCAGCCGGCGCTGAATACATGCACCCTTGCGCAGACGGTATCGCCATCCTGAATCAGGTGGATGGGTACGGTGCAGCTGCGGTCCTCATAGCGGCGGGGTAAGCGGCGCAACAGCTGCCGTACATTCTCTATACCCGCAGCCTGCAAAAGCTGCTGGTCCCGCGTGGATAAGCCCGGAATCCGGGTGACAGGCGAATCAGGCTGCAGCCCGGTCATCATCAGCGGCTCGATTTACCTTGATTAATGCAGCGGTAGTAATAATCCACACGGCTGTGGAACCATGCCCACTTGGGCCCGGGCTTGCCGTTGGTCAGCAGCGGTGCCGGGCAGTTCTTGCGGGTCCAGTGGTAATGCGGCACCACACGGCGCAGGCTGATGCCATAGCGCTTCATCAGCACAGCGGTGAGCTTGGCGGCGCGGTCCCAGGTGCGGAAATGATTATGCCCGCGGTTTTCGCATTCGCACATTTCAATGCCAATGGAATTGTGATTACCGGCAGCCGTGCCGGCATGCCAGCCGCTTTCGCGCAGTGGCAGATTCTGCACACACATGAACTGATCCACCGTGAAATGCCAGCTTCTGTTAGTGAAGGCACCGCGGCAAAGAGCACGGGAGTGCTGCATAGCCGTGGAGGAAGGTGAATGGTTGGCAGTACTGTGAATCGTAATGAAGGCCGGATTCAGGCGGCGAGCCCCACGACGCTGGCGGGAATTCGACGGCATGATACGCACCTTGATGTTGACCTCGCGGGCCATACGGGAAATGCTGCGCTGCACAAGCGGCGTACGAACGGGCTGAAAACGAACGGCTTTGGGGGTGCGGAGGTAGGTATTACTCCCCTGCTGCTGACACCCTGCAAAAAAGGCGGCTGCGCCGAGAAGTAAAACTGCCAGAAATCTGCCGTAATGAGCCATGGGCGTATTCTGCCATTTAGCCCCTCGTTTGGCAAGATTAAATCCTGTCGTGATGGCGGTTTTCACATGTGTCCCAAAGATTTCTCAATTGACTGCATTATCAACACCGTTCTGGAGCCTGTCCCCCTCCTTATGCACTAAATGGCGATTTGTGGGGCTGAAACACTGCCCGGCAGAAGCCGGGCAATTTAGACCGGTGATAACCGGATTTAGACCGTCACGATAGTGGCGGATTTCATTGCGGGCCTCTGCCCGCAATTTCTCTGCAGGGCATTCAGCCCTGCAATGTAAGTTGTTTAGAGATAGTGCGGGCCTATGGCCCGCAGGAACTTATTTCACCTGCATTGCAGCTCTTGATGAGCAGCATCGAAATCTGCCTCCGGCAGAAAAAATTACCCCTTACGAGGCACCTGAATCCACCGGCCGGTGCTGCGTTTATTCGCAGCGTCGCAACGAGAAAGGGACTCCATCAGGAGTCCCTTTCTGTAAATCACTTTGGGCAATATCCCTTGCTTACGGCATCGGGAAGCTCTTATTGAAGGCAGAAACCTCAGCGCGGAGTTCATCGTAAGCACCGGGGGTTTCGCATACCTTCTGAGCAGCGAGGATGGCAAGGCAACGGCCGATGTATTCAGCAACCTTGCGCACATCGTCCTCCTTCATGCCACGGGTGGTCACAGCGGGGGTGCCGATGCGGATACCACTGGGCTTGAAGGTGGAGCCCTTGTCGTAGGGAATGGCGTTCTTGTTCACGGTGATACCCACCTTGTCCAGAGCCACCTGAGCCTCGGCGCCGTTAAGGCCCTTGCCGCTCAGGTCAACCAGGAAGCAGTGGTTATCCGTGCCACCGGCCACGATGCGGAAGCCCAGCTGGCTGAGCTTGTCGGCCATGGCCTTGGCATTCTTCACAATCTGCTGAGCGTACTCGCGGAACTCAGGCTTGAGAGCCTCACCAAGGCAGGCAGCCTTAGCAGCAATCACGTGCATGAGCGGGCCACCCTGCAGGCCGGGGAACGTGGCGCTGTCGAGCTTCTTGGCCCACTGCTCCTTGCACATCACCAGACCGCCACGCGGGCCACGAAGGCTCTTGTGGGTGGTGGTGGACACGAAGTCAGCGTAGGGAACCGGAGAGGGATGCACACCAGCGGCCACAAGACCGGCAATGTGAGCCATGTCCACGAACATGATAGCGCCTACCTCGTCGCAAATCTGGCGGATGCGGGCGAAATCAATCGTGCGGGAGTAGGCGGAAGCACCAGCAAGAATCAGAGCGGGCTTCACTTCCTTTGCCTTGGCTTCCAGGGCGTCGTAGTCAATCATCTCCGTTTCGGGATCCACGCCGTAGTGCTCCACCTTGTAGGTCTTGCCGGAGAAGTTGGCGAAGAAGCCGTGGGAAAGGTGACCACCGCAGGCCAGATCCATGGTCAGAATGGTGTCGCCGGGGTTGATGCAGGCGTGGTATACCGTCTGGTTGGCGGAAGAACCGGAGTGAGCCTGAACATTCACGGCATCGCAGCCGAACAGGGCCTTGGCGCGGTCAATGGCCAGCTGCTCCACCTTATCCACCACCTCGCAGCCGCCGTACCAGCGCTTGGCGGGGTAACCTTCGGCGTACTTGTTGGTCAGGCAGGAACCCTGAGCCTCCATGACTGCGGGAGACGTGAAGTTCTCGGATGCAATAAGCTCAATGTTGTTGTTCTGGCGCTGACGCTCCTCCTCAATGTAGCCAGCAAGCTCGGGGTCAGAGGCAGCCAGCGGAGAACCGGAACCCACCAGGAGACGGTTAATGTGGCGGCCGCCTTCGAAATCGGCGTCCAGCCAGATACGCAGCACTTCCTCCAGGGCATCTGCAGAAAGGAATGCGGAAGCCATGCAAAGCACGTTGGAGTTGTTGTGGTGGCGGGAGAATGCAGCCTCCTGCGGAGTACGGGCCAGCGTGGCGCGGATACCCTGCCAGCGGTTTGCAGCAATGCTCATACCCAGGCCCGTGAAGCAGATAAGAAGACCACGGTCAGCGCGGCCGTCCACAATGCGCTTGCATACCTTATTGGCATATTCTGCGTAGTTGCAGGACTCCTTGGTTGCAGGGCCCATGTCGTCGACCTGGTACCCCCAGCCCTGGAGAATCTCGATGGCGGCTTCCTTCAAATCCACGCCCTTGTGGTCTGAACCAATGACAATGCGAAGTTCCGTATTCATGTGGATGCGAAAAACGTATACGCGCAATACTATCATATCCCCTGCCCTGAATCAAGCGCAATCTCTCCGCTATCGCGGCATAACCACACGTATCCCAGAGATTTCACAATTGCCCGCATTATCAACACCTTTTGGAGCCTGCCCCCCCCTTTTATGCGCTAAAGATGGCGTTTTGTGGGGATGATGGCTCGCGTCAGCGAGCGGAATTTAGAACCCGCGTCAGCGGGTGTCAGCCAGTAGCCCAGCGTGCAGCCGCGTCAGCGGCGGAACGCTGGGTAACGAGTAAATAAGAATCAGAACCCCGAAGCGTAGCGGAGTGGGTGGCAGCCTGTCACGGCGTAGGGTGTCAACCCGGAGACGGAAGGCTATGGCTTAATATATGAGCCGCGATTTCTGCCACCCGCTCACTTCGTTCGGGGTTCGTTTTGTTTGCTTAGCCAACCCAGGGTTCCGCCGCTGACGCGGCTGCACCCTGGGCTACCAGCTGCCGCCCTCCGGGCTCAAAATTCCGCGGGCTTCTGCCCGCCAGACTTCTAAACTTCGTACTTCCCACTTCGTCATTCGAACCTCTGCAAACTCGTAAATCGTACTTCATTTGGCCCCTTGCCAGAAGGCTTCGGCATCCTTGCGGCGGGCGGGTACCATGTAGCGGGAACGCAGCAGCGAGGTATCGCGGTGGCCCATCTCCAGTTGCAGCTCCGGCAGATTCCGGAACATGGCGGCGTGGTACGTGGCGAAGGTGTGGCGGCAGACATCCGGCACCCAGTGGCGGAACCTAGCGGCCCGGCGCAAGGCCTGCCACTTGCGCTTCCAGTTGCGGGGGATGAACCTCTCGCGCTTGCGGATGCCCCTCACGCCACGCAGGGGAACCGCCCGCCCGCCGCCCGACTTGCTGGCGCGGGGGCGAATGATGACATGACCTTCCTCCCAATTGATATCCCCGTCTTGGAGACGGCTCACCTCGGTGGGGCGGATGCCGCCGTAGAGCATCAGGCTCAGCGAGAAGCGCATATCCCGGAACTCCGGGCGGCTGGCAGTCGCTTGCAGCTTTTCCACTTCCTCCGGCGTCAGCGGCTCGATGTGCTTTTCCTGCACAGCAGGCACCTCGATACGCGTCACCGGGTTGCTATCCGCCCATTCCTGCCGGATGCCGTAGCTGAACACGCTGCTGAGAATCACGCGGCCCTTGCGGTAGCTGCTGGGGCTGGCTCCGAAGGCGGCGGCAAGAATCCGCTTGCAATCCGCCGTACTCATGGAGCGCAGTGGCATATCCGCCGCACCTTCCACGCGCAGGATGCGCCGAACGAAGTGGCGGAGGTCGCGGCGCGTGGCCGGGCGCAGGTCCTTGCGGGCCTCCACACTCGCCCAAGCGGCTTCACGTAGTGACACTGTATGTCCCCTCTTTGCAAGCTCATCCACCCCTAATTGAATAGTTCTTAACGCTTTATCCATACTGCCATCGGCAGCCCGCATCGCAGCGCAGGCAACCTGAGCAGCTTCCAATATGGGCAAGCCTGTACTTTTCAGCAGTTCCAATGCTGCCAATTCTTCACTCGTCACGCTAAAGCCACCTTGTGGCGGAAGCGGAGCCAACAGCGTAGGTGAAATTCGGTTTTTCTTCATATCGAACATGTGGGTTCCTTCCTTACCAATGCTGGAGTCAAACCCAAAATGCATGGCTGAGTAAGTTTCTACCATTTGCAAGGCGGGGGCGGGAGTAGAATAAGCTCCGGGAATCCTGCTTTTACGGATGATCCTTCGCGATAAGCTATTGATAAAGAAAGAGCCTATCCGGAGTCTTCTTTGGTAATCCTGTATGCTGCAGAGCTGGGATATTGTCTCCATATCCGTTTTTTCACTTTATTGCTTTTCTTCATCATGAAACTGCATCTGCCTGTTATGCTTCGTCGCTCGCTGCTGGCCATCACTGCCCTGCTGAGCCCCGCCGTGGTCACCACCACCATCGCCACCGCCACACTGACTGCCATCACCGCCCCGGCCATGGCGGTGGACCTGGACCTTACCTCGGAAAGCCCCTATGAGTTCAGCGGATCCCCCAGCTTTGATTCGGTAACCACCGGCTCTCCTAATGATGTCATTAAAGCCACGGCCGGGGGCTCCACGTTTACAGCGGGCATTGTAACAATTGGCACGGGGCATACATTAACAATCACCAACAGCGGCTATCATGACTGGAGCTTCAAGGTAAAATCGCTTGATACCTCTCAAGGCGGCTCAATTAAAATCAACGCGTTTGCAAGCATGTATGCAACGGGAACCTTCTATGATTTGTACAACAAAATAGAAGCAAACAGCATCGAGGTATGGGGAGCGGGAGCATGGTACATATACGGCAAGGGACATAGTGATTCAGAAACAACAAACCTGGTCAAGACCTCTGACCTCTTTGAGAAGCTTTCCACAGGATATAGAACGTTTTTCAACATTACAGAGGGCAATGTGATTATTGATAAGAACATCTCGGATAATTCTAATAGCTGGCTTAATATCGGTGTTGAGAATGGCACAAAGGATACCTATGCTACAGTTTCCACAAATGTAACCCAGTTAAGCATAGCTACACAGATATTTTCTGGCAGCAAAATGGAAATAGAAGAAAGCTCAGAGGCATTAACTGTCGACCGCAGCATATATGTGTATGGCGAATTGGTATCAAATCGAGATCTGATTCTGGAAGGGGATGCGTATTTCGAGAGCGAGGCGGATGTGACGCTTAATGGCCATACCACCATCAACCAGGAGTGCACAGCCAGGGGCATTCTGACAACCGTGGGCGGAATTACAGTAAACAACGGAGCCAAACTTAATATAGGCTCCAGCGCAACATTAAATATTGGTGCACCCATTGTAATAAACGGTGGAGAAGTGGCGACGGGTCAATTTTGCACAATTAACATCATCAGCTCCTGCTTTGATACAGAGAACATCACTTATCACTATAGCGAAGGAGACAATGGCTATCTGCGTAAAATCGATTATACCGTGCTGACAGGTACTGGTTCTGTGTCCATCCCTGATAGTATTGATTGGAGGGTGGATGGATTTCTCAGTAATTCTAATTATAGTAACGGCGTTCTCACAGTGATGAGCTATGACTCCTCCGTATACCATGTAGCCTCCGGCACAATCGATTATGGTACGGATGTAACAGATCTGGCCACCGATACCACTAAGTTCTGTATGAAAGGTGGTTCACTTGTGTTGAGCAAGAATCTGAAAGACACCCAGGGCATCAAGGTGGATGTTGCTTCTTCCGTAAGCATCAATAATGACGTGACCCTGAAAGCCAGCCAGCTGGATACCAGCGCGGCTGATGTGACGCTGAGCGGCAGCGGCTCCTACACTTTGGAATCCGGCGCCAATGCATTGAATACCGGGGTGGGCTTGAGTGACACCGGCTGGCGTGGTACCGTGAACACCACCGGCGACACCTCAGCACTGGAGCTGAATACTCTGGGTGTGAGCGGCTCCAATGTGGTACTCGGCAGCAATAGCCACACGCTGGCAGCCCGCGACCAGAGCGTAGCTGCCAACCTGAACAGCACCGGCTCAATCAGCCTGACCGGCTACACGCTGACGCTGAGCGGCACAAACTCACTGGGCAGCGTGAGCGTGGGTTCGCTGGAAATTACCGGCGGTTCCACCGCAATTTCCAACGGGCTGACTACGGATAGCATCTCCGGCACAGTGAGTGTGACCGGTGGCACGTTGCAGGAGGCGACCGCTGGTTCCGCTATCTCAACAAGCGGCACCGTGGCGCTGAGCAATGTCACGCTGGGGGCTGTGCTGAACAACAGCGGCACACTGAATCTGGGCGGCACCATCAATGTGGATTCTACTGCATTGACTTCCGGGACTCGTGAACGCTATTCCAACGAAGATAACGGCTATAAGACTGTTGATACTACCTATACCGTACTGACCGGCAACGCTGCTACCGGCACCGCCACATGGAAAGTGGGCACACAGTCGGCTACATACGAAGCTGGCAAGGTTATCGTGGCCGGCATCGAAGATAAATCCGTGTATTATGTCAGGAATGGCGATGTGAACTATACTCAGTCACTAGCTCAGGCTACTACTATCTTCAGTCTGGAAGGTGGGCATTTACAACTGGGCGAGACCTTGCTGGATACTCAGTCCATTGTCTCGAAGAACAACAATTCATGGGTGTGTCTGAAGGATGAAGCAGTGCAGCTTAAGTCATCGCAGATATCGCTGGACGGCGCAGAGTTTGTCACCCTACAGGCAGCAGATGGGGGTACCTATATCATCGACAAAAAGGTGGGTGACATAGTGGAGCTTACACTGGGTACCGGAGTAAAACTGGCCGAGGGCCTCTGGTGGGGCTTGGTAAAGACCGTCGGTGACACCACCGTGAGCAGCGACCTCGATACCACCGGCTGGAAGAACACCGAGCTGAACGGCACTACTACGGTGAAGAACGGCGCCACCTTGACCCTGGGCGGCAACACCACGCTGGGCGGCAAGATTGAGAACAGCGGCACGCTGAATCTGGGCGGCACCATCAATGTGGATTCTACAGCATTGACTTCCGGGACTCGTGAACGCTATTCCAACGAAGATAACGGCTATAAGACTGTTGATACTACCTATACCGTACTGACCGGCAACGCTGCTACGGGAACCGCCGCATGGAAAGTGGGCACACAGTCGGCTACATACGAAGCTGGCAAGGTTATCGTGGCCGGCATCGAAGATACTGCTGTCTACTATGTCCGAAACGGTGATGTAGCATATACCCGGGCTCTGGCGAATGACACGACAACGTTCAGCCTGGACGGTGGTCATCTGGTGCTGAACGAATCCTTGAAGGACACGCAATCCATTGAATGGAAATCTACTGTTTCCTGGCTGAATATAAATAATGCTGCTGTCGAGCTCAAATCCTCACAATTATCCACTGTGGGCGCTGGCAACTTTACTCTGATAGCCCCGGATGGAGGCACTTATATCATCGACAAAAAAGTGGGTGACATAGTGGAGCTTACGCTTGGTACCGGGGTAACACTATTTAACGAACACTGGTGGGGCTTGGTAAAGACCGTCGGTGACACCACCGTGAGCAGCGACCTCGATACCACCGGCTGGAAGAACACCGAGCTGAACGGCACTACTACGGTGAAGAACGGCGCCACCTTGACCCTGGGCGGCAATACTAAACTAAAGGGACAGATTGTCAACAACGGAACACTGGTGCTGGGTGGCAATATTGACGTGCTCGGCAGCATGACTCATACGAGCAAGGCCACATTTGCCACCACCAGCGCAGCCAGCGACCTTGGCACCGAGTCGGGCAGCGGTTTTGCGACGACCTTGGATGTGTACACCGTGGTGGATGGCAACGCTGCAACGGGTACTGCCACTTGGACTGTGGGTGGTCAGGCTGCTCACTATGATTCCGGCAAGGTGAGTCTGCTGACCAACAAGGATACGACCATTTGGTGGATGAACAGCAGTGCCGCTTATAGCACTATATCCGGCAATTTCGTGACAGGTTCTACCACGTCCCTGGCCCTTAACACGGAGAACGGCACACTCCAACTGGACACAGACCCCGGAGTAAAACTGGTCAGCAAGAAAGCCGCGACTGTGGAAATTGTCGATACCGTGACTCTGAACGCCAACCAGTTGGATGCCAGAGCGGCGGTTGTGACGCTGACTGGTAGCGGGTCCTACACCATGGCGAATGGCGCCAATACGTTGGGTGCCGGGGTGGGCTTGAGTGACACCGGCTGGCGTGGTACCGTGAACACCACCGGCGACACCTCAGCCCTGGAGCTGGATACTCTGGGTGTGAGCGGCTCCAATGTGGTACTCGGAAGCAATAATCACACGCTGGCAGACCGTGAACAGGAGGTAGCTGCCAACCTGAACAGCACCGGCTCCATCAGCCTGACAGGCAAGGAGCTGACGCTCAACGGTAACAATACGCTGGGCAGCTTGAATGTGGGTTCCCTGGCCATCACCGGCGGTTCCACCACTATTACCAATGGCCTGACCATCGGCGGAGAAAGCTCGGTAGCAACAGGTGCTACCCTGAGTCTCAGCGGCAACAGCACGCTGGGCGGCAAGATTACGAACCGCGGCACGCTGGAGCTGGGTGGCAACATCACAGTGAACAAGGACACCTTCAAACCCGGTGAGGCTGTGGAAAATGTAATCGGCTATTTCATTGGCAGCAACAAGACGCCGAACAGCACCAACTCCGGTTTCGAGGCAGCCTGCTGGGATATCACGATTGCAGAGGGCGGTACCATCACCGATAACGGCGCGACCTGGAAGCTGGTGGGTGATGAAAAGGCCACCTTCGATTTCGAGGATGATGGCACCCTGCATGCCTACGGCAGCGGCGTGGGTACTGTGTTCCATGTGGCCGAGGGCGATACGATTACTTACAGCGAATCGAATGCTGAGGACTTCGTGAACAGCAAGGGAAAGGCGGTCTCGGTCATTCAGCTCAACGGCGGCACTCTGGAACTCGGGGCTGCACTGGACACAACGGTGAAGAGCGCAGCGGCTTCCTCCATGGTCATTGTTGAGGGTGTGAACCTGAACGCCGATCAGCTGGATGCCAGCGCTGCCGATGTGACGCTGAGCGGCAAGGGCTCCTACAATATGCAGGGACAGAAGTTGAGCGGTGAGGTGAAGCTGGATAACGGCGTGAAGCTGGATGCCGACGAGTGGCAGGGTACGGTTTACACCGGCATCGTGGCACAGAGAGCAGCGCTGAATATCAGGGCGCTGGGCAACAGCCAGTCCACCGTGCATCTGGGGGCTCAGCCGATGCGCCGCAGCATGCCTGAAGAGACGGTTCTGGAGAGACTGACCGCCGACGGTGTGGGCACAACGGAGACCCCCGGTTCGCTGACGCTGCAGAAGGGTGAGAGCACGGCTGATACCCTGGAGGTAAATGGCATCCTGACGCTGGGAACGACCAATACAGCGGCCAGTCTGGAAGCAGATTCGGTAAGCCTGCAGGAACTGAACTTTGCCCATGCGGATTCCAGGCTGGTAACCGGGAAACTGAAACTGGAAGGCGCCACAACACTGAATGTGCAGCTGACGGATGAAGTGCTGAGCAACAAGGATGCGGGCGAAACGCTCGAGCTGGTGTCGCTGAAGGATGAATTCAAAGGCACGCTTATGTTCAACGGCGATGCCGAAAGCGAGCGCGTGCGCTCTGAGGACAACCGCAAGGAGTATACCCTGGCCTGGAATGAGGGCGGCACGGTGCTGACGCTCACGATTCTGGGCACGGAAACCTATGTGACCGAACAGGTGGCCCCCACCACAGGCAATGGCCGCGCCGCTGTAGAACTGATGACGGATGTGTTCCTGAACAGCCGACCGCAGAAGAATGCCCCCGAGGGTGCTTTGGCCGGTATTCTGAATGCTGTGGATGCCGGCACCGCCACTGACCGCGACATGGCTGCTGTGGCAGGTGCTTCGGCAGCGGTGCTGGGTCAGGCGCTTTCCGGCGATGTGGAACGCCAGCTGAGCGCTATCCGCAACCGCAGCATGACCGGCAACACGGCCAACACCATCACCCTTGCAAGCGAGAAATCCGGCAAGCAGACGGGCTCCCGCTTCTTTGCCTGGGTGAATGCTGAGGGCAACCGCGCTGAGCAGGATGCCGACAGCACTGCTGCCGGCTACACGCTCACCAGCTGGGGCGGCACCCTGGGTGCCGGCATGCAGGTGAATGACAAGCTGACCCTCGGCCTGGCTCTCACCGCTATGTATGGTGACCTGCAGAGCGATGCCCCGGACAGTCTCAAGGGCGATATGGATACCACCTATGTGAGCGCCTTTGCCCGCTACAATCGCGGCAAGTGGAGCCACGCCTTCATCGGCACCGTGGGCACTATGGCGGCCGACTACAAGCGCACCGTAAGCCACGCTGTTGGAGGCTACAACACATCCGGCGATACGGATGGCACCGCTTTCGGCCTGATGTATGAAGTAAGCCGCAGCATACAGCTGAGCAACCGCAGCACGCTGAGCCCGGTATTCAACATCGCCTACCGCCACACGGAGGTGGACAGCTACAGTGAAAGCGGGGCAGATGCCGCCCTGAATGTGGGCAAGCAGAGCCTGGATACCGTGACCGCCGGTGCAGGTGCCCGCTATGCCGCCGTGGTAGGCCAGCGGATGCTGAACCGAGCCTGCGGATTCGAGGCCCGCGCCCTGGTGAAGTATGACCTCGGCGACCGCCAGAGCAAGACTGGCGTGGGCATCAACGGCTATGCCACCCGTGCCGGTATCGAGAGCGCCGAGATGGGTGCATTCAGCGTGGAACTGGGCGCCGGCATCTCCGTGCCTGTCGGCTCCGGCAGCATCTTTGCCGACGGCGCTGTGGAGCTGAGAAGCGACTACACGAACTATAACGCAACGGTGGGTTACCGCATTCAGTTCTAAAGCAACGAACTGCACTTAAATAACGCTCCGGGTGGAGGCTTCACAAGCTGAAACCCGGAGCTTTGAATTTTGGGTGTATTAATTTCCGCGGGCGCCCGCCTATATTACATACTAATCCCTAATCCCTAACCCCTAATCCTTAATCCCTGATCCCTAATCCCTGATCCCTGATCCTTATTCATCAGGGCCTCCATATCCCCCGGCAGCGGGCTTTCCACGGTAATTTCCTTGCCTCGCCAAGGGAAAGTCAATCGGTATGCATGCAGCGCGTGGCGAGGGAAAAGAAGCCTCTGTGCCAGGTTTTCTGTCCAGCCTTCGGCTATGAAATCAAGGTAGCAGGACTCATCTCCGCCGTAGATTTTATCTCCCACCAGGGGGAATCCCATGTGGGCCGCGTGCACGCGTATCTGGTGCATGCGCCCGGTGTGCGGCACGCAGCGCAGTAGCGACATGTTGCCACAGCGGCGCAGTGCATAAAACTCAGTGCGGCATTCCTTCCCATCCGGGTGGCAGCACTGGCGGACGTGGATGCGGGTCTGCGCCACCTGCTCCATGCGCAGAATAGGCTCGGCGCAGCAGGCGCTTTCCCACAGCGGGGTGCCCTGCACCACAGCCAGATACTCCTTATGCAGAAGGCGCGCCTGCATGGCCTTGCCCAGCTCGCGCGCAGCCTCGGCATTCTTGGCCACCAGGGTGATACCGCTTGTCTCGCGGTCCAGGCGGTTGATGAGCGAGACCTGCCCTCCGGTAGAGACCTCGTAGCAAAGCAGCTCATGCAGCCCATGCCAGAGCGTGGGCTCATTCTTCTCCCCGGTCGGGTGCGTGAGCAGCGGCGCGGCCTTATCCACAGCCAGTACGCCGTCATCCTCATACAGGACACGGAACTCCGGCACAACCGCTATGGGCATATCGTAGCTCATCTGGCAAAAATGGCAGGGTCAATCTCGCACCATTCGCCGGGCTCCAGATTCAAATCGGCCAGCTTCAGCGGCCCGATTTCGATGCGCTCCAGCGTATCCACCGGGGCGCCCACGGAGGCCAGCATGCGGCGCACCTGGTGGTAGCGCCCCTCGTGCAGGGTCAGTTTGCCGGATTGCTCGCCGGTAATCACAAGCTCCGCCGGCAGGCAGGGCGTCCTTTCGCCATCGAGCACCAGCTCGCCGCTCGCAAATAAGGCCACAGCGCTGGCAGGAATGGGCGCGGTGGTAGTGAATGCGTACACCTTGGGCACGTGACGCTTCGGGCTGGTCTGGGCGTGTTCAAAAGCGCCATCATCCGTCAGCAGAAGCAGGCCGCTGGTCTCCTTATCGAGTCTGCCCACGGTATTCACCACGGGATTCCGGCTCAGCCACTGAGGCGGCAGCAGGTCATACACCAGCTCTCCCTCTTCCTTGTGGCTGCAGGTGCAGCCCAGGGGCTTATTCAGCGCAATGTAGATACCGCGGGGAAACTCCACAGGCTCACCATCAATGAGCACTTCCTCCGGCTCCACCTTCTCGCTCGGGGATTTGATGGGGGTGCCGTTGCGAGTCACCCGCCCACGCTTCAGCCACTGCGCTACTTCGCGGCGGCTGCAATACCCAAATCGGCTCAAAAGTGCGTCTGTTCTCATTCCGCAGCCATTTTGCCAGAAAATTTCAGAAAAACAAGGTTGAAATCATGGCCTATTTGTGATAGAAGTATGGCAGATGCATTGGGCACCAATGTAAAGGCGTTGGTTTGTCCCGGTTTCTTCCATATTTTCATTAGGACTCTCTTATGGCTATAACAATCATTACTGATCGTCAACTTGCGGCAGACCAGCAAGCCCTTTGGAAAAAGGCGCTTCAGGCCGTACAGACAAAGAATTACAAGTACGCAGTAACCATTCTCAAGACTCTCGTGAAGCGTGTTCCCGGCTTCCTGGAAGGTCGCAAGCTGCTGCGCGCATGCGAGGTAAAATCCTCCCCTGAAGCAGGTCGTAAGGCTTCTCTGTTTGGCGGGCTTCGTGTCACCACTTCCCGCAAGGATCCCGAGTCCGTTCTTGTGAACATTGAGGACGAACTGGAACGTGACCCCTACTCCGTTTCCGCCAACGAGGCTCTTTTCGCCGCAGCCAATGAGCTGAATCTGCCGGATATTGCCGCCTTTGCACTGGAAACCATCTGCCAGGGCATGCCGAATGCAAAGAAGCACCTGCACCTGCTGGCCAATCACTACATCAAGAACGAGCAGTTCAGCGAAGCCGCTGAGGCATACCGCCGCGTGCTCAAGGTAGACCCCACCGACCCCATCGCCATGCGTGGTGAGAAAGACTGCTCTGCCCGCGCTACCATGAAGCAGGGTAACTGGGAAGGCAAAGGCGACTTCCGCACCAAGATGAAGAACGCCAACGCCACGGCCGACCTCGAAAGCGGCGATAAGATGGGCCTTACCCAGGCCGAACTGGAAGCCCGCCTGGCCCAGCTTTCTGAGCAGTATGCTGCAGATTCCACCAACCTGCCCGTGGTGAAGGACATTGCTTCCGTATACGAGCAGATGGAGGACTATGCCAACGCTTACTCCTTCTATGCCTACGCTTTCCAGCTGGGTGGCGAGGCCGACGTTGCCCTGAGCGACAAGGCCATGGCTATGCACGAGAAGGCCATGCAGGCTGAGATTGCCTACTACGAGCAGGTGCTGGCTGCTGACCCGACCAACGAGGAGGCTGCTGCCACGCTTGCCCAGCGCAAGGCTGAAATTGCCCAGGCTGTGGTGGCTGATGCCCGCGCCCGTGTGGAAGCCAACCCGACCGATGCTCAGCTTCAGTTCAAGCTCGGCCAGGCTCTGTTCGATGCCGGTGAGTTTACCGAGGCCATCCCCGCCCTGCAGCGCGCCCGCACCAACCCGAACATCCGCATCAAGTCCATGCTCATGCTCGGCAAGTGCTACCACGCCAAGAATATGGTGGATATGGCTATCCGCCAGCTCCAGGAAGCCGACAAGGAACTTCTTACCATGGACGACACCAAGAAGGAGGTACTGTACATGATTGGCGTGCTCTACGACGAAGCCGGCAACAAGGAGAAGAGCGTGGAGACGCTCAAGGCTATCTACGAGGTGGACTACGGCTACAAGGACGTGGCTGCCCGCGTGGAATCCGCCTACAGCTGATAAGACATTTCTGCAATCCTTTTTCACCAGCGGCCCGGAGTCAAATCCGGGTCGCTTTTTATCTGCTGCCGAAATGCGAATTTTCCGCGCAGTGACGCGCTTTAAGCTTGACAAAAAGCCCATTTTTCTGTCACTAATATAACCCAGCGAAGCGCCTCGGGCGCCAACAATTTTCCTGCCATGTCCAAGACTCTTATTATAGCCGAGAAACCCAGTGTTGCCGCCGACCTGGCGCGTGTGCTGGGCAAGCAATTAGGTAAGTTCAAGAAGGATGACTCCGGCCAGAGTTTTTCCAATGACACCCTGATTATCACCTCGGCAGTGGGTCACCTGGTGGAGCAGAAGAAACCGCAGACAGAGGACGGCAAGAGCCTGCCCTGGAAGATGGAGTACCTGCCCGTGATGCCCCGCACCATGGAGCTGGAGCCCATTGATAAATCTGCAGACCGTCTGCGCAAAGTGCTGAAGCTGGCTCGCGGCAAGGATGTGACCTGTATCGTGAATGCATGCGATGCCGGGCGCGAGGGTGAGCTCATTTTCCGCAATATCATCCGTTTCGGCAAAATCAAGAAGCCGATTCGCCGCCTCTGGATGCAGAGCATGACGGATGATTCTATTCTGGAGGCCTGGAATGCCCTCAAATCCGATGAGGAGATGATGAACCTGGCCGATGCTGCCGTGTGCCGCAGTGAATCGGACTGGCTGGTGGGCCTGAACAGCACTCGCGCGCTCACAGCCCTGCAGAGCGGCGTGGGCGGTTTCAATGTCACCCCCACGGGGCGCGTGCAGACGCCTACGCTGGCCCTGCTCGCCGCCCGCCAGAAGGATATCCTGGCTTTCACGCCGGAGACCTACCACGAAGTGCACGCCACCTTCACCGCAAAAGGTGGCAGCTACGAGGGCCGCTGGTTTGATGCGGCCTGGAAGAAGGACGAGAAGGCACCTCAGCGCACCAAGGAGCGCATTTGGGATGCCGAGACAGCCGCAGCCATTGCCGCACGCTGTCAGGGCCGCACAGGCAGCGTGAAGGAGACACGCAAGCCGGTCTCCATGCCTGCCCCCCTGCTCTTTGACCTCACGTCTCTGCAGAAGGAGGCCAGCAACCGCTTCGGTTTCTCTGCCCGCCGCACGCTGCAGATTGCCCAGGAGTGCTACGAAAAGCACAAGGTGCTGACTTATCCGCGTACGGATTCAAAGTTCCTGCCGAATGACTACCTGAAGGTGGCCACCCGCACGGTCGGCGCCATTGCCGAGAATATGCCGGAGTTTGCTCCCTTTGCCAGCGGCATTCTGGAGAACAAGAGTGTACGCCCCAACAAGCGCGTGTTCGACAGCTCAAAGGTGAGCGATCACTTCGCCATCATCCCCACGGGCAAATTTGTGCAGCTTTCCGGCGATGCCGCCCGCATTTTCACCCTGGTGGTGCAGCGATTCCTGGGCGTATTCATGCCCAACGCTGAGTACGAGGACACCGAGCGCACCACGGTGGTGACCAGCCCCGGCGCAGAGGACCATTTCTACACCCACGGACGAGTCATGCTCACCCCGGGCTGGCGCGCCCTGTATGGCCCGGATAAGCGCAAGAAGGACGAGCTCTGCAAGGTGAACAGCAAGGAAGCCGTGACCGCCAGCAAGGTGGAAGCCACGGCCGACCAGACCAAGGCCCCCGCCGCCTACACGGAAGCCACGCTCCTCACAGCCATGGAAACTGCCGGCAAGCTGGTGGAGGATGAGGACCTGGCCGATGCCATGAAGGAGCGCGGCCTGGGCACGCCTGCCACCCGCGCGGCCATTATCGAAGGTCTTATCACGCAGGAATATATTGCCCGCGAAGGCAAGGAACTCATGGCCACCCGCCGCGGCATGGATCTGATTGACCTGCTGGGCAAGATTGGTCTCAGCACGCTTTCCAGTCCGGAACTGACCGGCGAGTGGGAATACCGCCTCAAGCAGATGGAGAGCGGCCGCCTGAACCGCGATACCTTCATGAAGGACATCCGCACCTACACCACGGATATTGTGGAGGCGGTGCGAGATTACATGAAGAACGGCAAGAACCCCGACCTGGAGCTCGTGTGCCCCAGCTGCGGTGCCAAGGGCCTTGGCAGCCGCGTGGATGCCATTTCCTGCAACAACTGCAAGTTCCGCATCCGCCGTGTGCATGCTGGCCTCACCCTCACGGATGACCAGCTCGTCGAGCTCATCAGCCAGGGTTCCCTGCCCGTGATGGACGGTTTCCGCTCGAAGTTCGGCAAGCCGTTCAAGGCAGGTCTGCGCATGGTGGAGCCCCAGACCGCCCGCAGCACGTGGAAGGCGGAGTTCTACTTCGATTCTGACCGTCCGGCCGAAGCCAAGGCAGAGGAAGCTCCTGCACAGGTGGCTGGCTGCGTGCTGGTGAAGGACCAGGGCGAGCTGGAGCTGCAGGTGAACGACAAGCAGTGGAGTGTGCCGGAATTCACCCAGGCCGGTGGCCGCAAGGGTTTCACCATGTCCCGCAACATTCTGGGCAAGGAGATTGGCGAAGACGTGCTGCGCCAGGTGCTGGCCGAGGGTAAGAGCGAGCTGATTACAGGCTTTGTTTCCCAGCGCACCAACCGCGCATTCGACGCCTTCCTGGTGCTGGATGAGAAGAAGGGCAACGTGGGCTTTGAATTCCCGCCCCGTGAGGCTCGCCAGAAAGGCAGCAAGGATAAGACAGACAAGAAGTTCACCGCAGCCTCTGCCGCTGCAGAGGACCTGAGCAAGGGCACCAACCACGGCCCGGTCAAGGTGAAGAGCAAGGGCGAATACGACCTGATTGAGACGGAATCCGCCTGGCATGTGAGCGGCCTTACCTATGGCAAGACGCGCAAGCCGCTGGTGATTCCGCGCACCATGTGCGATATCGAGCTGGGCATTGTTCCCATCACCCAGCTGCTCACCAAGGGCAAGACGGAGCTCATCAAGGATTTCACCAGCCACAAGAGCGGCAAGAAGTTCGATGCCTATCTCGTGTTCAACGCTTCCACGGGTCGCGTTTCCTACGAGTTCCCGCCGCGCAAGTAACCCCACCCCCTTCAGGCATGGGAATCCTCGGTAAGATTCGCAGCTATTTCGACGCTTTCACCACGGGGATTCTCATCAGCCTGGTGCTGGGGCTTGTCATCCCCTGCCACGGGGGCGGCATGGCGTTCTTTGATGGGCTGACCAATGCGGCCATTGTGCTGCTGTTCTTTCTGTACGGCGTCAAGCTCTCCCGCAAATCGGTGGTGGAGGGGCTCTTGAATTGGCGTCTGCAGAGCATGGTCTTTGCCTTCACCTTCATCTTCTTCCCCATTGCCATTCCCCTGCTTCGCCCCGTGTTTGAACCGCTGGTGGGTGCGGCGCTGTATATGGGGCTGGTTTATGTGGCCTGCCTGCCGTCCACTGTGCAGAGCAGCATTGCCTTCACCTCACTTGCGGGTGGCAATGTACCGGCTGCGGTCTGTTCAGCCTCTGTTTCCAGCCTGCTGGGCGTGTTTCTGACACCCTTCCTGGTGAGCCTGCTCTTTGCCACAGATGGCAGCGGTGCCCAGGTGGGTATGGATACCGTGCTGAAGATATGCTATCAGATTCTGCTGCCGTTCGTGGCCGGCCAGCTCTGCCAGCCTCTGCTCCGCAAGTGGGTTCTGGGGCACAAGACGCTCATCAGCTGGAATGACCGCGCCACCATCTGGCTGGTGGTCTACACCGCATTCTCCAACGCCACCGCCGGCGGATACTGGGACAAGCTGCAGTACACTCAGCTCGCCGGGCTTGTTCTGGTGTGCGTTATCTTCCTCTGCCTCACCTTCGCCATCACCTGGCACGCCTCCCGCTGGCTCGGTTTCAACCGGGAGGACAGCATCACCATCGTCTTCTGCGGCTCCAAGAAGAGTCTGGCAGTAGGCGCACCCATGATGATGGCTATTTTCGGCACACTGGATAACAACCTGCTGCTGCCGCTCATGGTATTCCACCAGGTGCAGCTGATGCTCTGCGCCCAGCTGGCCAGATTGTGGAAACCGGCTCAATAAATACAGCTTATGCTTCGTCTTATCCAGAAATTCAGCACCATTCTTTCGCGCTACACCTCGCCCTTTATCATCGGCATTGCAGCCCTGGCCTTTGTGCTGCCGGGCCTGTTCACCTGGGTTCAGGGCGATATCCAGGCCATGGTGCTGGGCTTCATCATGCTCACCATGGGGCTTACCCTGCGCCCGGCAGATTTCCGCATTCTGGCCGCCCGACCGCTGGATATCTTCATCGGAGCCCTGGCACAATTCACCATCATGCCGCTGGTGGCCTGGGGGCTTGTGCATTGCTTCGACCTGCCGCGTGGCATTGCTGCGGGCCTCATCCTGGTAGGCTGCTGCCCCGGCGGCGTATCCAGCAACATCATGAGCTTTCTCTGTAAGGGAGATGTTCCCTACTCCGTGGGCATGACCACCACCTCCACCCTGCTGGCCCCCTTCCTCACCCCGCTGCTCATGCTCTGGCTCGCCGGCGAGAATATTGATGTGGATGCCATCGGCATGTTCCGCAGCATCCTGTTCGTGACCATCCTGCCGGTAGCCATCGGCGCCTTCTGCAATGGCAAATGGGGCGAGCGCCCCGCCTATGTAGAAATTACGCGCATCATGCCCGGGCTCTCCGTTATCGGCCTGGCCTGCATCGTAGGCGGTGTCACCGCCGCCAAAGGCAGCAGCTTCTTCACCAGCGGCCTCCTCATCTTCCTGTCCATCTTTGCGCACAACGCCCTGGGCTACGTTCTCGGCTTCGTGGTGGGGCGCAGCACCGGCATGAACCACGCAAAATGCAAAACCCTCAGCATTGAAGTCGGCATGCAGAATGCCGGCCTGGCCACCGTGCTGGCAGGTCGCCATTTTCCCGCCATGCCGGAAGCCGCCGTAGCCTCCGCCATCTGTTGCGTCTGGCACAGCATCAGCGGCACCCTCCTGGCCGGTATCTACAATGCCATTGACCGCATCCGCGGTATAAAGCACTGATGCCCCTGCACTTCTGCATGCCATCCCGAATCTGCTCACGCATCGCGTAGAAAAAAGATGTATTTTTGTCAAAAATAAGCTTGCATTCTTCTTCGATACCATGTATAATGCCGTCGCACTTCGGTGCAAGACTCGATGGTGAACGTAGTTCAGCGGTAGAGCCCCGGATTGTGGTTCCGGTTGTCGTGGGTTCGAATCCCATCGTTCACCCTGCGGGGGGATTACGAAAAATCTCGTAATCCCCCCGCTTTTTTTTACCCCCTTACCCTGTTTGCGTTACGCTTGCCGATGCCGTGTCCGGTTTCCGTTGCAGAAGAGCCAAATTGTGGGGTCAATAGCAAAAAGTGGGGTCAATAGCAAAAAGTGGGTCAAGCCCAACTTTTGTGGGATGGTGATTTTTCTTTGAAATGGGAACAAGCAACCAATACTCTTAATCTATAGTTTTCAAAATTGCGGAAATTGTAGGGTCAAGCCCAACTTTTGTGGGATGGTGATTTTTCTTTGAAATGGGAACAAGCAACCAATACTCTTAATCTATAGTTTTCAAAATTGCGGAAATTGTAGGCATTTCGTTGAATACCTTTCATTTTTCTATGAAACCCT